>JBBSDF010000141.1:0-1654 GCA_038249665.1 Chitinophagales bacterium | reverse complement strand
GATAAACAGCTTTTTCATTTCAGTTGTTTTTTATTACAACTCAAAGATGAAAATTTAAAGTAGGGGAAACAATAGCGAATATGGGGGAGATTGGGGAAGTTTAAAGGTTTAAGGGTTTAAGGGTTTAAGGTTGTATACAACTCACCGCCTGGGTTTTGGAAAATCTACCGGCCTTGTTTCTTCGTACTATATCCAACTATAAAAAACTCTGTCATTTTTCATTCGACTTAATTTTTTATTAAACCCAAAACTAAAACTGAAAAAAACCACCGGCATCAGTTAGTAAATTTAGTTGAGCTACGTGATTATCAGTTCCATGAACATGGATATAAAATTACGTTCGGGTATTTTTTGACATACAGCACACGGGTAGCAAACTAATGATAACCAGCTATAAGAACCTGGTAGTTAAATGCCAGCGAATTTTTGTAAAGCCAATCACTTTCGTTTAGGTTGTTGTTGTGTTGAACAATGTATTCCGCCACCATCCCAATTCTGCGGCATGCACTCAACCCAAACTAATTTTCGCTTTGGAAATACAGATTGAATGATGTCACTCACCCGTTTTTCCTTCTCAGCAGATGATCCTTGTTTAGTATAAGTTGGTAAGATAACCACCCCATTACTAACCAGGTAATTCATATAGCTTGAAGCAGAAACGTTCATGAGCGTGTCACCTATCTGGGGGGCATCTCTTTGAATGAAGTATTTCGGTGTAACATTGATGCTATCGGTAGAATTGAGTTGTGCTTTCACTACTATTTTTCGCCCGATGGGGTCAGGCAATGGCACTTTGATTATCTTAAATGGTTTACCATCCTGATCGGTAGCCTGCTCAAGTATTCGAAGGTTCTCCGACATTCTTTCAAAATTTATTTTATTAAAGGGATGATCGTTGATTTCACTTTCGTCTACCCATGCTAATAAGATAGTGTTAGCGTCTGCAAAACGAACAAATTCATCGGTGTGCCCACCGGTTCCCATCGTAACATATTTTTTAAAATGAATTTGTTGGATATGCGCATCATCAATCAATCCTTCTTTCATCCAGACGATGTTGGTAACACCAAGCGCCTTTTTAAAACCTTCTTCCAGTGCTGGTTTTGATTTGCCTGGATTGCGTTGCAGTGCCACAGCTTCGCACAGTATTAAAGTGCCCTTTCCATTTACTTCAATCGCTCCGCCTTCCATCACAATATTCGATTTTATGATAATTGCTTTTTCGGCAGCGGCCATGAGACTATCTACCTTTCCGGTGTTTGTATCAAAATACGCTGTCATGTATTTTTTTATACTATCGGTATTATTGTCGTATTTCTGCTTATACCATCCTTCAATTCCGTACAAACTCCAATCAAAATCAGCTACACCAAGTTCACCTTTTCCATTTACCAGAAAAGCCGCACCATGGTCCCGAATCCAATACCGCTCGCCCTTCATCGAATAGAATTGAATTTTTGTTGTGTCGATTGAGAGACTAGCCAATACTTTTTTGCAAACAGATAAAAGGGAGTCAGAGTCTGCAGCAATTTTTATTTGTACCGTTGGCATTAGACCGCTCATTACGTTCGCAATCACCGGGTAATAACTGGCATCTGTTTCCCATCCAAACCAAACAGCCTGCTGCTCTTCAAATTCGGCAGGCATGTAAAAG
>JBBSDF010000140.1:0-1740 GCA_038249665.1 Chitinophagales bacterium | reverse complement strand
CATGTTATGTATTTATTGCATAGGTGAAACCGGTTACTGGAATAAGAGGTGGCTTGAAATGGGCTTGAGCCGGATGAAGGGAAACTTTCACGTCCGGTTCTTAGGGGGCGAAAGGGCAGCAATGCCCTTAGCTACCCTCTATCTTCGGCTGCAGTTCTCTATCAGCTTCGGTTTCGGCAGGATTACTATGGTTCTACCAAATCTTTTTTTTACTTTTTTTTCATAGTTATTAACTAGCTTTTTTATAATTATTAACATATGAAGTTCCGCTATTCACAACAGACATTACTCTTAGGAGCATCTTGTTTTTTATGGCGTTCAAAATTTTATTGTGGTGCTTCCCTTCCTTTTTTTTGCGCTCGTAATAGTCTCCAAATTCGGGGTAAGCTTGCACTGCTGACAATGCTCCCATTGTGAGGATTGATTTGAGTTCTTTATTGGCCATGTGACTTACTTTATTACGACCTTTTACACTGGTTCCGCTACTGTGTTCACATGGCACCACACCTGCATAGCTGGCCAGTTGTTTGCCGCTTATTTTGATAGCAAAATTGTTGGTGCAGCACAGAATAAAAATTGCAGTAATTTCACCTATGCCTGGCACACTTACCATCAGTTCGTAATTTGCCAAAACTTCGGCATCTGCTTTGATCATTTTACGCATTTCGACTTCTATGAGTTTAATAGATATTTTACTACCCTCAATAGCTGCTTTATTCATGTTATCCATCAGCTTTTGAGTGCCTTTATCATTGCTTGTTTTGAGTTCTTTAATTGTTTGCCTGATACCATTTAACTGTCTGAGTAATTTGCTTCTGTTGGACAATAAATCCTTTAATATGATGAAGTTCTTATTGAGTGCTGGCGTAGGTTTTAGATCTTCCCTGTTTTTGTAGGCATAGTCGCAAAGCCGTATGCTATCAACCTTATCGTTCTTGGTTCTGGCTAGGCCAAAGCTCCACTTTAAGTCCGCTGCATTACCAATATAAAGTGGAAGGCCCTGCTTGGTACAAAACTGCCAAAGAAGGCGGTGGTAAATGCCTGTATTCTCAATAACTAAAAGAGAGTTTTCAGTAAACCCTACCCCGTTATCAACAAGGTATTTCTTAAAGGCTTTAAGACCGTCTTTATTGTTTTCAAATTTAGTGGTGAGCACCGCTTGTTTTACACCTTTTTTGACAATCAAAAGCGATAGGTCAAAACTTAGTTTACTTACATCAATGCCAAGATAACTTTTTTGCATAATTTTATTATTTACTGGTTAACAATACCCGTAAAAACGTAACCGATTTGCCCCAACGTTCTAGTCCTTAATAATGGGTAACAAACCCTAATTACTATATGAACACCAAGGGAAAAAACGGCAGCAGATTTTATCCTGCCATGGGTATTGAACCCTTACAAGCTATTGAATGAGCTGCTACCGCTGGTTATGTTTTCCTGCCATAGCAGGACAGGTTATCCACACAAAGTTGTGGATTGTTAAAGAAAAAAAGAAGCAAAAAAAGAAATATAGTAGTAATAGTTCTATTTTGATATAATATCCTAATGCAAACCTAAAGGACAAGCATCGCTGAACTTTTGTTTGTTATCTTTTACTTTTATATCTTTATTCAGCAGCGGTTGGGGGCGGACACAGCAATGAATTCCCTGCCTGCAGCAATACCAGATCGTTAGCTGCCACCATAAAGTGACACTCCCTAAATTTGACACAGACGTGAAACGACAATCAATTATTGT
>JBBSDF010000139.1:0-1745 GCA_038249665.1 Chitinophagales bacterium | reverse complement strand
CATGGGAACAGAGCTGGCAAAATTAGAGGAACGAATCGCAAATACCGATGCTGGTGCTATCACTTCTATTCAGGCAGTGTATGTGCCTGCCGACGATTTAACCGACCCTGCCGCGGTACATACATTTTCCCATCTTTCAGCGTCAATTGTGCTTTCGCGAAAAAAAGCAAGCGAAGGCCTTTATCCTGCTATTGATTTGCTGCAATCCAGCTCAAAAATGGCTACACCCGGAATAATTGGTGAGAGACATTATGATCTTGCGCAAGAAATCAGGCATACACTCGCACAATACGAAGAACTCAAAGATATTATTGCCATGCTTGGTCTGGAACAATTATCTGTTGACGACCGCAATTTAGTAAACCGTGCCCGACGTTTGGAACGTTTCTTTACCCAGCCTTTTTTTACAACCGAGCAATTCAGTGGCTTGAAAGGAAAAGAAGTTGATTTGGATGATGCACTTAACGGCTGCGAGCGCATTCTATCCGATGAGTTCAAAGATTTACCGGAGAGTGCTTTTTATATGATTGGAAGCATAGACGAAGCAAAAGAAAAAGGAGATAGTAAGAAAAAAGAAGATAATAAGAAAGAGGACAGCAAGAAAGAAAATAGTAACGTAAAACAGGATAAAACAGATACTGAATTAAAAGAAAAACCTGAAAAGGCCACCGAATTGCAACCTAATTAAAAACAGCCATGGACTTAAAAATTCTTCTTCCCTATCAGATTTTTGCTGAAATTAAAAATGTCAGCAGCATAGTTGCAGAAACCATCGAAGGTTCCTTTGGCTTGTTACCACAAAGACTCGATTGTGTTGCAGCGTTGGTTCCCTGCATCTTAACGTATAAAACAGATTCAGAAACCGTTCATTACTTAGCCGTTGATGAAGGCATATTGGTAAAAGCAGGATCACAGGTAATGGTATCGGTTCGAAATGCTTTTGGTGGTACCGACCTTGGGAAGCTCCACGACTCGGTAGAAAAAGAGTTTAAGGAACTGGATGATAGTGAAAAGGATCTCCGTTCTGCTATGGCAAGGATAGAAAGCGGATTCCTTTATAATCTGGAAAAATTTCGAAAAGAATAAAAATGGAACCTGCCGGTAAAAATAATCAGGACTTGTTTAGCAAACAGGTTGAAGAAAAAGCTTGTCGTAAACAAAAAGCACTGCATAATGATAATAAAATTGTTTGGTTTGGATTGGGAATGATGGGCTTAGTTGGGTGGACGATTACAGTGCCTACATTATTTGGAGCAGCATTGGGTATTTGGCTTGACAAAAATCACGCTGCAACATTTTCATGGACACTCAGCTTATTAATAATTGGCTTACTGGTTGGTTGTTTTACCGCGTGGCACTGGATTTCGAAAGAACATAAAGAAATGAACCAAAAAGACGAAAACGATGAATGAGATTTTATTTATGATTTTGGCTTTTATAGCAGGCCTGGCATTAGGATTACTATTTTTTGGCGGACTATGGTTTACTGTAAAAAAAACAGTTACCGCAAAAATACCGGCAATTTGGTTTTTAGGTAGTTTCTTTTTGCGTGTAAGCATTGTATTGCTTGGATTTTACTTTGTTTCCAGTGGAAGTTGGCAAAGGCTTCTTATTAGTCTGATAGGATTTGTTGTAGCCCGCTTCATTGTTATGTATGTTACCCAATCGATAGATGGAAAACTAAAAGAAGAGGTTTATCATGAAGCTTAGTCCCGACGAAACCATTTTTTGGCAACATGGCTTTT
>JBBSDF010000138.1:0-1903 GCA_038249665.1 Chitinophagales bacterium | reverse complement strand
TGGATCAGCATTATAATATTTTAAATGCTATACAACAGCAAAACCCTGAAGCAGCAGGTGTAGCAATGGCTGAACATTTGAAAGATATAATGGATATGCGTTTTACTATTCGCCCAACAAAATAATTGTTCAGGAATTTGAAAGTTTATAATTAAAGTAAGTTTAAAACAAATCAGCATATTCATATTGTTGCTAAAAAACCAATGATACCATTCGTAAAAATATCAAATGCAGCGGCAGTCTTTCAAAGGCTGAAGATTTCGGCCATATTGTTGTGCCTGCTGGCTTTGGTTATTGCTTTTAAAATGAAGCCCAGTCAACAATTCATCATCATCACCAACCCGTTAGCCGTTAACAGAACCAATGAAGTGATTGTAATCAAAAGAATTTTTTTTGGAAAGGTACCCAACCATCTTTTTCCGGTGATTAAAAAAAACAATACAACGTACACAACCCAAACCTTTGACATAAACAATGACGGCCGCTGGGATGAGTTGTTAATTGAGGTAAACCTTGCAGCAAAATCAATGGATACATTACAGGTTAGTTGGGTTAAAAATAACGTACTGCCCTTATTTAAAAAGCGAACGAATGTCCAATTGAGCAGGCGGTCCGACAATGCCATTGCATCCACGGAAATGAATCAGGCCATTCGTTACAGGGGCTTTATCCAAAACATAGCAAAGCCATTTTACCAGATGGAAGGGCCCGGTATTGAAAATGATAAAGTAGCCTTCCGGTCATTCTTTGATTACCGAAACGGGAAAGATATTTATGGAAAAATAGTGGATACGCCGGTGCTGCAAAAAGTTGGTGTGGGGGCTAGCTGGCATCAAATGCAGTACTGGGGAAAAGATATTTTAAAGGTTGGCAATTCATTAGGAGCAGGGGCATTGGCAGTGGAGGAAGATAAACAGATTATTCGGTTGGGAGATGCTGATTCAACAACTTTTAATGTTTTGTATGAAGGTCCATTACAAGCTTCATTTGTTCTGGATTTTAAACAATGGGATGTTGCCAATGGTAAACAAAACGGAACTGAAACCATTTCTATCAGCAAAGGGAATTTTTATTATAAAAATGACATTACACTTTCTTTAAGCCGCCTTCAGTATTTGGTTGCAGGTTTTGCCAATTTTGGAATTGACACAGTTGCGTATTCAGTTTACAACAATAAGTTTAGTGCTGTTTCTACTTATGGAAAACAGGCTGATGGTACCGATACAAATCTTGGATTAGCTCTCATGTTTGCTACTGATGAATATGTTCACCATGCAACTACGGATAGTTCTTCGCCTGTTTCCAATACTTCCTATATATCATTAAAACCATCCGCTGAAAAGACAATTTACTTTTTTGCCTGCTGGGAAAAAACAGATCACCGCTTTGCAACCGGGCAGGGATTTACAAACTACCTGCAGCAAACAGCGGATTTATTAGCAAACCCGATCAAAATAAAAATTATCAATAAAAAATAATCCATGGAAAGAAGAAATTTTACAGGACTCTTATTATCACTCACTGCCGGCACAGTGTTGTCACCGCTACTGGTTAAAAGTAATGCAGCAGGTGCAGCTATATTTAGTCCGGCTGACATGCTTGAAGATAAAGGTCTGCCTGCCAACCTACCTGAAAATATAAAGCAGTTGATCCGCAACGTACAGAAACAGGAATATAAATCGGTGAATACAGATTGGGATGGAACCATACAAATTGAAGGATTGTTGCGGTTTGCAAAAAGGGGGTATAAAGAGGGCCTTACCTATGCGAGCAAATGGTTTAACTATCATGTGGAAAATGATAATAAATTAACCGATGAGGAGTATTACAAACAATATGATGGGCCGCATGCAAGAATATTAAGGGATGGGCCGCTGGCTTTTGTAATCTACTCCGCTAACCT
>JBBSDF010000137.1:0-1927 GCA_038249665.1 Chitinophagales bacterium | reverse complement strand
CGGGATGAAATGTTGTTAAGAACAAATTTCGCCGATGCACCTTGGTTTGTGGTAAATGCAGACAATAAACACGAAACCCGGATAGCTTTGATTACTCATATTCTGGATCGTGTTAAATATAAAAAGAAGAATGACAAATTAGTATCGCACAATTATGGATTGGTTGATCCGGCAACACCGGAAATTATAAAAGACAAGCTCTTTTGATTATTAACTAAATTAAAAACAAAATATATGGATACACAAACAATATTATACGCAATTGGAGGGGGTATTTTACTCTTGTTTTTTGCTGGTGTCAATATCGTTCGTCCTACGCACAGGGGCCTCATTGAGCGATTGGGTAAGTACAAAAAATTTGCAACCCCGGGTTTTCATTGGGTAATACCTTTTATAGACAAAATGTACATTGTAAATATTACCGAGCAAATGGTAGATGCCCAGCCGCAGGAAATTATTACAAACGACAACCTGAATGCCAGTGTTGATGCACAAATTTATTTCAGGGTAATTGAAGGAGAAGATAATGTAAAAAGCTCCTTATATAACGTAAACGATTACAAATTACAAATTGTAAATCTTGCCCGAACCACTTTAAGAAACATTATTGGTACACTCACTTTACGCTCAGCCAATAGTGAAAGAGGAAAGATAAATGCGGAGCTACACAATACGTTAAAAAACGAAACTTCCAGTTGGGGTATTGTAATTGTGCGTACAGAGTTGAAGCAAATAGATCCGCCGCCAGACGTGCAGGAAACTATGAATAAAGTAGTAAAAGCGGAAAATGAAAAGATTGCGGCTATAGACTATGCAACTGCGGCAGAAACAGTAGCAGACGGTGTAAAAAGAGCGAAAATAAAAGAAGCAGAAGGCTATAAACGTGCAAAAGTATTGCATGCCGAGGGAGAAGCTGAAGCAATACAGTTGGTGAATGTTGCTGCAGACGAATTTTTTACAGGGAATGCGCAAATATTAAGAAAATTAGAAGCCGTTGAAAACGCACTAATGTCTAATGCCAAGATAGTAGTTCCATCGGGCACAGAGTTAATAAACATCATCAGTGAAATGGCGGGAGTAGTACCGGTGCCAGTTAAGAAAAACATTGAACGCAGTTGACAAAAAGTGTTGTAAACTCTATCCCGTTGTTAGCGCTTGCCGGATAAAAAAATGATTTAAATATATTTATGGATTCACTTCAAACAATATTTGAAAAATTCATACTAAAGAATATTTCTTAGAAATACCATTTGCTGATGAATGAAATACATACTACTTCAATGGGGGGCGTTTTAGAAACACAGAAAGAAAAGCTTTTTTACGGAAAAATTATTTCTGTAAGAGGCAGCGTAGTAGATGTGGCTTTTGAAAATAATCTCCCACCAATCTATACCTTACTCCGCTCTGGAAAAAACAAGCAGGTATCCATTGAAGTATTATCCCAGTTGAATCACAAAACTGTGCGAGGCATCGCATTAAACCCAACGCAGGGGTTAGCCCGGGGAATGGAGGTAGAAACGGATGGAAAAGAGCTAACCGTGCCGGTTGGTAAAAATATACTCGGACGAATGTTTGATGTTTTTGGAAACACAATTGATCAACTTGATCCATTGCCCGAAGGCGAACGACGCAATATTCACCAGTCGCCGCCACCATTGTTCAAAAGAGCTGTCAAATCTGAAGTTTTTGTAACTGGTATTAAAGCCATTGATGTGCTGGTGCCGTTGGAACGTGGTGGCAAAGCCGGTTTGTTTGGCGGTGCTGGCGTAGGCAAAACAGTATTGCTTACCGAGATGATTCATAACATGGTGGGGCATAATGAAGCGGTAAGTATGTTTTGCGGTATTGGTGAACGTTGCCGCGAAGGCAATGAATTGTACAACACCATGAAAGACGCCGGTTTACTGAAAGATATGGTGATGTTATT
>JBBSDF010000136.1:0-2025 GCA_038249665.1 Chitinophagales bacterium | reverse complement strand
TTTTTCGAGTCGAATGATTCTATTACTGAAGGATTGGTATCGTTTAAAACCGGGTCGCTTTTCATCGGGGTAGCCAGTGGCAACAGATTTACAGTTTCTTTGGCGAGATTTTCTCCAGATAAAAGAAATCCCCAGGCACGACGTAAAGATTCCTCATTTTGGTATTTATTTTTCAGAAAGTGGTTCCATTTCAAAAGAAGTTCATTGAGAAAAAATTCAGGCAAATCTTTCCAATGGCCATAAAAAAAATGGCGATATGGAAATTGTTCGTTGGAAAGTGCCTCCATTTGATAAGGATATCTTCCTTCCCAGGTACGAACCAGATTAAACCCCATATTCCTAAGCTGGACAAGCCAGAACCAAAGAGGAAAAAATCGTAATTTTACTGTATGGAACTATTAACTGAAACATACAAAAGCAAAATAGCCTGCGTACTATCATGTTACGATAGGCTGATCCTCAGCGGTACATTACCGGAGATATCTTTTAGTCAGGGGATGACGAATTATATGTATCAAAATGAAGTTAAAATATTTGATTATCCCAAATTTGCCGAACCGTTTAAAGAAGTAATCCGGTCTAATGCTGAACGTATTTCCAAAGAGCATGGAGCAGAAATTGAATTCATTCGTAAATCTGGTGTAAGGAAAGAATCAATCATTTCTGAGAAAATTAAAAAGCGAGGTGATCATCCAGGCATTGTACATATCATCTCCGCTATGGAGACATGCAATACATATAAACCTTGGCATGATAAAACAACAGGAAAAACATTTTTAAAGCCAGACCAAAGCAAATGTTTGCATTACTATTTTTATTTCATTGACGAACAGGTTGGTTTAGGATACGTACGTGTACCGACATGGTGTCCCTTTCGTTTGCAGGTTTATATTAACGGGCACAATTTATTGGCTACAGAATTGAGACAAGCAGGCATTAAATATACCATGATAGACAATGCTTTTGACAGTATAGAAGATGCGGCCAAAGCACAAGAACTCTCGGACAATATCAGTATTGAAAAACTTCATCGAAAATTGGATGAATTTGCATGGCAGTTCTGCCCGGTTTATAAAAACTTTAACCTGAGATACCATTGGAGCGTAATGCAAGCCGAGTATGCCACTGATGTTGTGTTTAGAAAACAAGAAGATTTACAACATATCTACAGCGAACTTTTAGCAACAGCCATACACACAGTTAAACCAGATAACATCGCAACTTTTTTGGGTCACAAACTTGATCCCCGATATGATGGCGAAGTTGGCAACAATTACCATGTACGCATCGAGGGCAGCCGCATAAAGCATACAATGGGTTCGGTGTCGATAAAAATGTACGATAAGTTCAGTAAAATACTGCGCATAGAAACAACATCCAATGATATAAGCTTTTTTAAACACTTCCGGGAGGTAGTACACCGTGACGGGACAGCGTCGTATGAAATGGCTCCGCTGAAGAAAAACATCTACAGCCTTTCCTTTCTAGCAGAAAACCTGAAAGCTTCCAATAAAAGATATTTGGAGTTTATCTCGGCTTTCGACAACAAAGAAGTTGGAAGGGAAAGACTTGAGAAAGTCACTTCATCGAAAAGTGAAAATAATCGGAACTACAAAGGCTTTAACTTATTTAGCAAAGATGACCTAATTATTTTACTGGCAATTCTTCGCGGTGAGTTTAACATTAGTGGTTTTAGAAACAAAAACATGCAAAAACTGCTCGGGTTTAATGGTGGCAAAATAAGCAGGCTGATCAAACGTTTGAGGGTACACGGACTAATAAAAAAGGCAACCGCTTCATACAAATACTACCTCACTAAAATCGGAAAAGAAACTATTATTATGGCTCAGAAAATTAAAGAGTTGGTGCTGGTTCCAGCTTATTGCTATTGAATATTATGCCAAAAAAAACATCAAAATAAAAGATAAGGTACTAATCACTGGTGCTTTAACTCTCAGTGGATGTCAACCAGACAAAAAAAAGGAGTTGCCTTCTGTATGGTCTTCCTACAAAGTAGTTAAAAAT
>JBBSDF010000135.1:0-2094 GCA_038249665.1 Chitinophagales bacterium | reverse complement strand
TGTCCTAAAACAATTTATTACTGACAAAAACATCAGAGCGGGTTTCATTTTATCGGCAGTGGGCAGCCTGACCCAATACCATATTCGTTTTGCCAATCAGCCTGATGGTAATAAAGCACAGGGCCATTTTGAAGTTGTGTCCCTCACAGGTTTGTTGAGTGTACATGGTAACCATGTACATTTATCAGTAAGTGATAGCACGGGGCGCACTGTTGGCGGGCACCTGTTGGACGAAAACCTTGTGTACACTACTTTGGAACTGGTAATAGGCGCAGATCCTGCGCATGTTTACCAACGCGAAACAGATAGCACCTTTGGTTATAAGGAACTGGTGGTAAAGCCTAAGGGCAAATAGTTTTATATCCCTTTGATGTTGGGTGGCCAATTCAAAAAATACCTTCATGGGTTAATAACGGGGCTCTTTTTGCTTCCCATTTTTACCGTTCGCTCATTCATTTGCCGTTCGCTCAATATTCTGATCTATCAACAAAAACAGTATATTACTTAGCAGGATAAAATACTTTTTATGATACAACCGATTACTTTCGTACCTGCTTGGAAAAAAATAAACTATTTTTTTAAGAAAGCTACGCTGAACCTGATCATTTTTTCTTCTATTTACGGCATTAGCATTTCCGAAATTAAAGCGCAAAATGTAGGCATAAATTTTAACGGAGCTACGCCAAATGCTGCTGCTGCTTTTGATGTAGATGTATCCGCACTTGCGGGGCCAAAGAAAGGATTGCTGATACCAAGGGTTACACAAACTCAGCTTCTCTCAATGGATCCATTGCCTGACATCGCAACAGGTCTGATGATATATAAAACCGATGGATTTCGCCCCGGATTTTACTACAATTCTAGCATTACTCTTGTTCCTAAATGGAATTTGTTAGCAACCGACGAGACGATACGATGGAATGGGTTGCAAGATCCAATTGCGGACAACATTGTAAATCACGGTGCTTATCAAACCGCATTTACGTTTAACGGTGCAACTGAGATGTCGCCATTTCGAATGTCTTCTAATTCGCTCACCAAAGGCGATTTACTCGACCTTACGGTAACGACAACAAGCGGCGTCAGCGGTTTTTCAACGTCCGTCTTAAACCTATTTAAAGGTGGTGCCAACGTCAACGGAAACCATAAGTCATATGGTATTTCATCTACTGTTTTAAATACTGGCATCAACAGCACCAATATTGCTGGTTATTTTAGAAGTGTCGGTGGAACATTCAATTTTTCACTTCTAGTTCCACCGGGTGGCGGCAAGGTATCGTTCGGAAGTCTGACCTCTGCTACAAACGCCATGCTATCTATAAACAATGGCCATTTCCAGGCGCAGCAAACAACAAGGCCAACTATTGCTACAACTCTAAATGCTGGCATTTTATCAGATGGTATTGTAGAACAGTTCAGTTCAGATGTGGCAGGCACTTTTAGTATCAACAGTACCGCAACTACGAGTTTTGGAGAACAGGCTACCATCACTTTCAACAAGACATTTTCAAAACCACCCGTAGTTGTGGTGACTGCAGCAAATGTGAATGGCGCTACAAGATCCTTTTGGGTAGATGCAAGCTCCAACTCCTTTAAGATCTTCTTTACGTCGTCTCCTGCCCAAGCAACCACTTATACCTTTAATTATGTGGTAATTGCAAACTAAGCCTAAATAAATATGAGCGAATTATATAGAAAAAATTATTTAGCTAAAGGAGATGGTTAATGCCATGCAAACAAAAAATAGCCAGCTTTTGCAGGGTAGCCATATTGTTAAAAGGCAATATAAGCCAGAATTACCTGAGTGCCTATACCCAATATCTAAGCAGTTAACATTAACTTTATAATTGTAAAAAGTAAAAAAAAACTTCCAATTTTTTTCACAGTCATCTCCTCAAAGTATAAGGGAGATGGCTTTTTCAATTGGCCAATTCCCTTATTTTTTACCGTACGCTCATTTATTTGCCATTCGCTCATTTTTCTTCTTTTTTAGCAGAAAAAGTATATTCCTTAGCACTCTAAATTAATTTTATGAAGAAATATTCTTTTCTGTTTATTCTTTTTACCGGGTTTTGTATATCATCAAAAGCACAG
>JBBSDF010000134.1:0-2095 GCA_038249665.1 Chitinophagales bacterium | reverse complement strand
GAAAATTTTCTATACCGCCATGTATCACACCATGGTGCAACCGCGTAATCGCACAGGCGACAACCCCAATTGGAAAAGCGACCAACCGTATTGGGATGATAATTTTGCTATTTGGGACACTTGGCGATCGGTCTATCCGCTGTATGTGCTTATTGACCCCACCGTGGTTCGCGATAACATAAAGTGTTTTATCGACCGCTTTAAACACAACGGAAGAGTGCGTGATACTTTTGTGGCAGGACTTGACAAGAATGAAGAACAAGGTGGAAACGATGTGGATAATGTTATTGCTGAAGCCATTTTGAAAGATGTGCAAGGTTTCGATATAAATGAAGCTTACGCTTTGCTGAAAAACAATGCAGACAAAGAACGGCTTGGACTTATTGCTTACAATATCAATAATCCTATTTTTATCGCAAACACAAGTCGATATAAGGAATTGGGCTGGATACCAGAGAGTATTAACAGTAGTTCAATGAGTATGGAATATTCGTACAACGATTATTGTGTGGCTCTGATAGCTAAAAAGTTAGGCAAGACGGCTGATTATGAAAAATACCTAAGCCGCAGCAAAAAATGGACAAATCTTTGGAATACAAACATTGAAAGCGATGGTTATAAAGGCTTTATTGATGGGCGCAGAGCTGATGGAACGTTCTTAGATCAAGATGCCAAAAAATACGGAAAATCGTGGACAAACGTCTTTTACGAAGCTAGTTCATGGACATACAGTTATTTTGTGCCACACGAAGCCGAAAAACTAATCAGCCTAATGGGTGGAAATGAAAAATACGCGGAACGCCTTGCCCATGCCATGGACAACAAATTGATTAATATTGGCAATGAACCTGCTTTCTGGATTTTGCGCTCATTCAGCCATGCAGGCAGACCTGACTTGACATCGAAATGGGTTCATTGGATGATGAAAAATAACTATGATATAACAGGTTACACAGGTAATGATGATACTGGAGGGATGTCCTCGTGGTATATTTTTTCCGCTTTGGGCTTTTTCCCAAATGCTGGACAAGATTACTATTACCTGAGTGCTCCGCTTTACAAAAAAACAGTGATGACTTTAGGTAATGGCAAAACACTCACCATTACAGCTCCTGATGCGTCCGAAAAAAACATATATGTGCAATCATGTAAAATAAATGGCAAGGTGTGGAAAACATCCATGTTCAACCACAAGCTTATTGCCAACGGCGGAACCATTGAGTTTGTGCTATCTGACCAGCCCGGCAACTGGGGTAAATGACTTTTAATGACAACCAATGTTTATGAAATAGAAAAAGGTATTTTGAGAAAATTAGTGGCCACCACGAAGCAGTTTGAGTCTAACCAATTCTATTTTGAAGTTTACGGGTTGGCGAGTATGAATGAGTATGTAGTGGATGGAAATATTGCACCGACAGGGTATATCTGGGGTTATTTGGCTTCGAGAAAATAAAATATCGACAGGCGAATTTAAACAATTGAAAGATGGATTAAAAACAACGGTAGTCATTTTTTTACCCTTCCTGTGGGAGGGGTTTAAATCAGGCTTGATCAGCAAGCTTTCAGGAAAGCTGAAAATAAGCTGAAAGTAGAAGTAAAAAAAGTAGCGAAGTCAAACTCAATTGGATCAATATACAATTGTAATTTATTCTGCTGCGAATTAAATAGGCGATATTTTGAGGATAAATTATTTGAAACGCTCTAATTGCATGTGTTGTCTATAAAAAACAAAATTTAATGTGTATAAACGGATAATCATATAGTATTAAATTTTTCAAAAAAAAAATGGTATGAAACAACAATTTCTGGTATTTAAAAAAATGGCTTCGGTCTTATGTATTGTTCTATTTAGCTGCACTATAGTTAGTTTTTTTTGGAGTAAATCCGAGTCTCAAAAACGAATTCGCTTTTCGATAAACAATAACCCGTGGAAATTTAAACGTGATGAGGTAAAAAACGGATTTAAACCATCACTGAACGATGCTGATTGGCAAAACATAACCATTCCTCACGAGTATAATGGAGGCAGTGATGGCAAAAACAACGATGTATTTTTGGGACGTTTTGACACAAAAAACGATGTAGGTAAAAGGCT
>JBBSDF010000133.1:0-2232 GCA_038249665.1 Chitinophagales bacterium | reverse complement strand
TCTGGTTGGGGTGTAACTGATGCTTTTGAGCTAACTCGCTTATGGTTCACTGCTCTTTTATAGCCTCGATGGCTATCTTTGCTTTGAAACTTGCTTGGAAGGTTCGTCATTCTTTTCTCATTGTTCAGAAAATTAAGGGTTATTAATTTCCTGTCCAAAAAAACTAGACCAGCTCACTTGCTCATGAAAAAAATATCCTACTTTACCCATATATATAACGCATGAACCATCTTCACCAACAATGAAATAGCTCATATTATGATACTTTTTCTGAAATATAAATTCATCAGTCAAGTATAGCACAACATAATTGCATCCTATGCTATCAGTATGACGTTGGCTGTGGGCAAAAGAAGGAAACACCCCTTCTCCTTTGAAAATTTAATTCATGCCCGCAAACAAAATGTCATCCCTCTGGCAATATGATTGCTGGTATATAAAGAGCCCAAGTGCAAGAAGTAAGGATTTTATTATTTGTTCCATATGTGCGGTCTAAAAAATAGGAAGTACCTACCATTGAATTTTTATAATAAAGTCAATGCTGTCCTAAACAAATTTCAGCCTGATATTTGTTCCCCTGTTTACTGAACGCCTGAGATGATTTACCTCAAACTTCAAAAAGAACCCCCTGGTGCTCATCAGGCGGTGGTTCATCAAGATCAAAAAAGGGTTTGTTAGCCAGTTTTGCAGCTCAATCTCAACGAATATGTTCAGTCTGATAAATGCGACCAGATTGGACATATGCCATTTGTATTTGGCTGTTGCCTTCATCACTTTGAGTAGCAAAATGGTGATCAAAGCAGTCCAGATTTGGATCATTACTGCGTTTTTAGAAGTACCAATAAAGGTTTTGATATGCAGTAACTGTTTGATGTCTATGAAGAACATCTCAATCTCCCACCGTGACTTGTAGAGATCTCCAATGGTTTGAGCCGCCCAATTAAAATTGTTTGTGATCAACTCGATAGTCTGTTGGTTTTCTTCGTCCCACACTGCCACTCGTCTGAGCCGCCCCGGATATTTGGCCTGAGACTGCACATTGGTCAGTTCGACATCTTGATCAATGATCACATGCTGAGCCGTGTTTTTAGGCAGTTCCCGCTCCTTGATGATGGTATAAGCCATGTTTTTCTTGTGCCTGATTACGAAGAATACCCCGCTGCTGTCCCAAATGTTGAGCACGGGAAAGTCATTAAAATACCTGTCGGCTACAATGACTGACCCTTTCTCCAAAGGGATGTTGTAGGCTCCTTTATTATCGCCAACGCTTCCATCGGTGATGTTCACATAAACAGGGAGTTTACCATCATAGTCTAAGAGGGTATGCATCTTTACAGCACCTTTTTTGGTGCGGAAAGCTGCCCAATCGAAGACTGAAAGGCACAAGCTTATTACGGTAGCGTCTAACAGATAAACCGGCACTTTAATCCTGAGCTTAACGCGTTTTAGGGATGCCTGCTGTCCTAAACTGTCCAAAAGCGCACAGTACAGGTTTTTTTAACAGATATGCATCTCTTCGCTGGTTCTGGTAGCTGATGCTGGACTTGGAAGGCGCCCTTACAATGCCCAAATGGTTCAGGTTGCCGGTAGCCGATCGCAAGCCGTTGAAGATATCTCTTACCGATGTGCTTTTGGCAAAATAGCAGAAAAGCATTGAAAGAAGATGCGTCCAACTGTCAAATCCTTCGCAGCCCTTATCGGTCTGCATCTGCTTTACCAATTTTTTGAAAATAGGTCGATCAATCTTTTGGATGATCTGTGAAAACAGCGTAATATTACTCATAAGAGAGGTGCGTTTTTGGTGCAAACCCGAAGTAACTACTTTGGGCAAAAACCCAAGCATCTCTCATTTTATTTAGGACGATATTGATCCGGACTCATTTGTTTTTTGAAGGCCATCGAACGCATGAACACGGTTTTGCATTTTATGGCCCACGTAGATTTATAGCGTTGCTGAAAATAATTGAGCTCCCTCATCAGGTGTGCTATACAGAGTTGATGTCCCGCAGTGGCTGACTGAAAGTGGCTTCCAGCAATCGCTTACGATAATGCTGTTGGGAAAACCGCCTGGAAAATTTTCTTGGATCGTGTTGTAGCCTCTGTTTGGCGATGCAGCAATAAATGTGGTTTTGGCATCTTGCCACGTCCACATCCATTTTTTTTTGCCGTCTACTTTTGCGCCTGTTTCGTCGGCACCCACTACTTTGCTTTCCGCAATCCTTGCGCGCAGGT
>JBBSDF010000132.1:0-2314 GCA_038249665.1 Chitinophagales bacterium | reverse complement strand
GAAAAAAGAACTTGATCATATCGAACAGAAAACTGTTGCCAAAAATAACTGGCACTCAAAGTAAAGCACTAAAATATCTGAATGAATGTTACCGAATGTCCCGGAGTTAGCCTATAACTAGTAAATTAACGTAACCATCCCCCCAACAAACGACTACAATCATTTACTATCCCCTCAAAATACAACATCCACCAATACCAACCACCACTCCACCCAAAAAACAGGAAAAACCCCTTTTTTTAAAGCCGCTATTGTTTGTATGAAAAAAATTACAGTAAAGCGAAGCGGTATCATCTATGTAAACCGAACAATCTTTCATCAACACAAATCATCTTGATGGCAGCCGACATCTTCTAAAAACAGCCTCCCAGCAAAAAAGTCCCAACATCGCTGCTGAGACTTTTTAAAGCTGTGGTGTGGGCCGGGATTGAACCGGCGACACATGGATTTTCAGTCCATTGCTCTACCAACTGAGCTACCGCACCATTATGATGCGAACACCATAATTCCCTTTCGGGGTTGCAAAAATAAGGGGAAATTGTTTAAATAAGAAAGTTTTTTCAAAAGAAATGGGGCGGTTATGATCAGGAAATAACCACCCTACGTTGCTGTCTTTCGCTTACTTCACCGGCAACTTAATTTTTTAAACTCACCAAGTCTATTACAAATCGATATTTAACGTCATTTTTAAGCATGCGCTCATACGCTTCGTTGATGTCTTTGATATCGATCATTTCTACATCGCTCGTGATGTTGTGCTCGGCACAATAATTTAACATCTCCTGGGTTTCGCGGATACCGCCAATGAGCGATCCTGCCAAACTCTTTCTGCCAAATATTAAACTAAAAGCTGCTACCAAACTCGGTTGTGGCGGCACCCCTACCACCACCATGGTGCCATTGAGCGTGAGCAAATTTAAGTACTCATTGTAATCGTGCTGCGCCGATATGGTGTTCAAAATAAAATCGAACTTACCCTGCAACTCCTTCATTTGTGCCGCATCTTTGGTAATGGCAAATTGATGCGCTCCCAACTTGCGGGCATCGGCTTCCTTGCCGGCAGAAGTACTGAGCACCGTTACCTCGGCTCCAAAAGAAACTGCAAACTTCACTGCCATATGGCCCAATCCACCCAAACCTACCACCGCTACCTTCTGACCTTTGCCTACTTTCCAATGGCGCAATGGCGAATAGGTGGTAATGCCGGCACACAACAAGGGCGCCACGCCTTTGATGTCTAATTTCTCCGATACATGCAGCGTATATTTCTGATCTACCACAATATCGGTACTATAACCACCATAGGTTGGACTACCG
This sequence comes from Chitinophagales bacterium, assembly GCA_038249665.1. Lineage (GTDB taxonomy): Bacteria > Bacteroidota > Bacteroidia > Chitinophagales > Chitinophagaceae > Ferruginibacter. Next base: position 997 of record JBBSDF010000132.1, on the reverse strand, counting down.
TCTTTCTCTTGCCCATTGTAAGTGCCTACCATGCCCGTACTGCAAAACTGCTCTTCGCCTGCTTCACAGGCTGCACAGGTTCTGCAACTATCTACAAAACAACCTACCCCAGCCAAATCGCCGACTTTAAAATTGGTTACATGGGCGCCAACCTCGGTTATTCTTCCTACAATTTCATGCCCGGGCACCATCGGGAAAACAGAATTTCCCCACTCGTTGCGGGCCTGGTGAATATCGGAATGACAGACCCCGCAATACAGGATATCGATTTTTACATCGTCTGGTCCGGGCGTTCTTCTTTCTATCGAAAACGGGGCCAGCTTGGCGTCTGCCGCTGGCGTTGCGTAAGCGTTTTGTGTTGACATATATTTGTAATTTTATTGTTTAAATATTCTTCAATTTACTACTTTGACGGCTTTTTTCAACATCGAAATAAGGTAATTGTTTTAAAAATTTATTTTATATGTTGGGTTGGCGGTGTTATGAAATAAAATGGGTTGGCGCCGTTTGGTTTTCAAAGTTGTTTGTTTATGGTTAAATAGATTGATTTTGCCGTTGACGCCTTTTTTCTGAAATTATAAGAGGGACGCCGCCGTCTTGCTTTCAGCGAACGGCTATGGGTGGATGAGCCAGATTGATTTTACCATAAAAGCTTTTTTGCTTCGCTTGTCTCCATCGCCTGCCGCGGGCTTCTTTTCTTTTTTGCTTCTCCAAAAAAGAAAAGAAGCCCGCCAAACGATAACACCACGTTCGGCGGTGGTACCCTGATAGAGCTTTGGTACTACTGTAAACTGAAAATTTGTTCCTTGATGCTGATCGAAAACAGACAGTGCTTTTATATTTCAAAGGCACAAAGTTTTTTTCCTTCAGTACAAAAGAGAAACTCGAATTTGCCACAAGCCTTCTAGACAAACCTGCTACGAAGCTGAAAGCCGGGCCTCCCAAAAAATTGCGTTAAGAAAAATAAGAGGAGGGTCGGATAAAAACCTATAAGGGT
>JBBSDF010000131.1:0-2370 GCA_038249665.1 Chitinophagales bacterium | reverse complement strand
CCTATGAAATATAAAAGCAGTGGCTGTTTTCGTTCAGCATCAAGGAACAAATTTTCAGTTTACAGTAGTACCAAAGCTATATCAGGGTACCGCCGCCAAACGGGGTGTTATCGTTTGGCGGGCTCCTTTTTATTTCTATTTTGGAGAAGCAAAAAAGAAAAAAAGCCCGCGGCAGGCGTTGGGAAGTTGCGAAGCAAAGAGCTTTTATGGTAACATCAATTTTTTTAGCTTAATAAAGACAGCTTTTAAAACCAAGTATTTCCAAACAGCTAATGAAGATAAAAAAGGAAATAAAAATAAATTTTGATAAACTAAAAATATTAGTATATTTGTGCTAATCAAATTAGTTAATCATGTCACTAGCAGGTTTAAATTTGAAATATCTCCGCAAATTAAGGGGATGGACACAGGAAGAGTTTGCTTCTAAACTCAATATTAAAAGGTCTTTGTTAGGCGCGTACGAAGAAGAGCGAGCTGATCCAAGATTGGAGGTTTTAGAAATTATCGCAGATGTTTTTAAGCTGAGTTTAGATGAATTGTTGCTGAAAGATCTCAGTAATCAATCTGCCAGTTATCTTATGAAGCGCAGGCAACTAAAGATGATGAATGCAGATAGAAATCTGATTCATTTTGTGCCTGTAAAAGCAGCGGCCGGTTATTTGGCGGGTTATGCGGATAGTGAGTTTATCGATGAGCTCAACACGTTTACCTTGCCCATGCTCAGCGGAGGTAATTATCGCGCATTTGAGATCATTGGCGACAGTATGTTACCCACACCAAGCGGAAGCATTATTGTTGGGGAGAAAGTAGAGAGCATGGATGACGTGAAAAACAACATGGCCTACATTGTGATCAGTCGCAACGAAGGAATCGTGTACAAGCGGATTGTAAAAAACAATAAGCTAAAAAATAAAGTAACGTTGGTGAGCGATAATCCTAGTTTTCAACCTTACCAGGTGAATACCGAGGATGTAATTGAAATGTGGCAGGCACATGTAGTGATTGGGAAAGTGGCCACCCAGCAACGCTGGGATGTAAATGCACTGGCTAGTTTGGTGAATAATTTACAAGACCAAGTCAGCACGTTGAAAAAGAAGATGAATTAATAAGCCGGATGGTCACTTTGAATATTAGTTTTCCAGCTTCTTTCAAATTGGCAACCGAGTCTGCAAGAATTGAACCGCCTATTTTCGGGGGCATATAATGATAGAGCACAGCCAGTTTAACGACTATTTCAATATAAACAGGGTTACAAAGTAGCAAATTTAGGTAAGCAGTAACTGCAAATAAGTATGAATAAAAAGGGGATAAGATTCTATAAAAGCCCTTCAATTAATGATAATTTTAACGAAACCAGATACATCGATTAATAATTAAAAAACACAGTTATGATTAAGTTGCAAATTGTAGGCAATCTTGGAAAAGATTGCATCGTAAATGACGTGAACGGAAAAAAAGTAATCAACTTTAGTGTTGCCCACACGGAACGTTATAAAGATCCACAGGGTAATCCGTTAGAGCGCACTACTTGGGTAGAATGTGCATATTGGACAGACCGAACGGCAGTGGCAGATTACCTAAAGAAAGGCAAAATGGTGTATGCAGAAGGTACACCTTCAGTAGAGGGTTATATGAACAAAGAAAGCCAGGCAGCAGCTACCCTACGGATGCGGGTGCTCAATATTCAACTGTTGGGCGGCGGCGACGCGCAAGGGCAGGGTTCAAATCAGGGAAATGTTACCAATTCAGGTTACAACAACAATCCGGTGATGAAAACAGAGGCGCCAGTACAGTCCAATACCCATTCACCAGCGGTTGTATCTATGGACGATGATTTACCGTTCTAATTTTCCTTCCGTAAATAATTGCATAAAGGCTGTATCGTGAGTTCGATACAGCCTTTTTTTCGGTTGCATGGTGGAGAATTTTTGCCCCCCACTGGCGCAGGTGTTCGGCTTCTTCGCCACTGTTGGTGTTCACTACCCACCCCAACCGACATCCTCAACTATCAGACGCCGCCGTTGGTGTTCTCACCAACGGCATCAAGTTTCGGCGTCTTTGATTCTTTTTTCAACCCAAATAATGGGTTAGCATTTTCGCCGATGTTGTGTTCCTTTTCATTATTCATCTAAGCTGATATCCTCCACTGGCGCAGGTGTTCGGCTTCTTCGCCACCGTTGGTGTTCACTACTCACCCCAACCGACATCCTCAACTAGCAGACGCCGCCGTTGGTGTTCTCACCAACGACATCAACCTTAAGAGTGTGTCTTCTTCCGCTATTGGTGCTCTCGATTTCCCGCGATCGACAGCCTCAACCATCAAATGCCGTTGTTTATTTATCTATATAAAGATGTGGCAATCGATTTTTG
>JBBSDF010000130.1:0-2468 GCA_038249665.1 Chitinophagales bacterium | reverse complement strand
TTAAAAAAGACTGACAATCTTGAAGAGATAATTTCTATTTACACTCCATTATTTGAAGAAATTAATCAAAATAAAATAGATGCCTTCATGTAGCCTGCTAAAGGCCTGACCGCTAACAATGCATCCAAAGTTAGGTCTGGACATTGGAACATCGGCTGCATATCGCTGTCAGTTGTGATTCGAGCAGGACGGTTTCATTTTAGCTTTTGTACGTAATTTATATTTTCAATTTCCCTTCGATTCCGGGCAGGAGTAGCATCAAATTCCCTGCCCTTTGGCAATGCAAAACTTAACCCACATTGCAGCTACGGGTCGCTAAATTGTGCAATAGCCTGCGTTTCAATTTTTTTGAGTGGCGGTTTGTGTACTACAAATTTAATTTGCTTAAAAGGTTTTGATTTTTGTTGTTTCAGGGCATGGTGGATTTTTCTGAGGTCTTCGGTTGGTTCGGTACATCGCTTAATTTGTATGATTTGATCGTAACTGTTTTGCGCTGTTGTCAGCACTGATTTTTGTGTGGATGCTTTTCTTTTTATTTCTTTCCAATCATCTTTAATACCCGATTGTTTTAGCTGATACCGGATGGTGTTTACAAGCCAATAGGCCAATAATCCTAAATGCAGGTGCGCCATGGTTGATTTATCGTTTTTATGATAAATGGGCCGTAGGTCTAAATCTGTTTTCAATATTCTAAAGGTTGATTCTATCTCCCTTATGGTATTGTAAATCATCCATTCTAATGCTTCATCTGTATCTTCTAAATTTGTTCTTAAAAAATACACACCCAATTTTTTACTGGCTTCTTCAGCTTTTGCCATATCCTTTTGCCAGTACATGTTTTTTACTGTTTGGGTAGCAGTGTCAATATCAAGGGTAATATTGTATAGATGATGGATGGACGGATATTTTTGTTTGGCCCTACCAATTCTTTGTTGCACTTTATCTGCTTTTTTAATCCCTCTTGGTTTAAATAAACCTTGTTTGATGAGTTCAAGCAGTTGCTCATATCCCTGCTCCAACCTGGTTTTAATACCTTGCTCTTTCATCCCTTTGGCTGGGCTTTCTACCTTCATAAAACTATCGGTATGTTTTTCACTATGTACCAACGACAGCCTTATTATCTTTTTAGATTTTGTAAGCAGATACGTTTCTTTTCCTTGCTGCACTGGCTGGTAATCTTTTATTTTTGACCTGCTCACCACCACATATTTGTATCCCTCCCGGGTTAAAGTACCCAGATTTTTTTCGGTAGCTATACCTGCATCCATTACTACTATTGGTTTTGCTGAGCTACTGGTATTGCTGCTTATTTTCTCAATGAGGGGTTTAATGTCTGATGTATCTGCATAGTTTCCCTTGTGGATAGCTGAATATTTTATGAAGCCTTCTATATTGATAACCATTGCAAGTACAACGAGTTTTGCATCACTGCGCTTCTCTTTGCTGCGTCCATATTGTGCCAATTCGCTATTGCGTTTTGTACCTTCAAAATAGGTATTGGTAAGGTCGTACAGCATTATTCTATCTTGCAAATCAAATAGCTCATTGGTGGTGGTGGATAAATATTTTTCGATAGTTGCTTTGTGTTGGTATAAATCTAAAGCACTTTGGTAAAGTTTGTCTTTGGTGATTTGTTGTACATCATAGCCCGTAATATCGCAGATGGCAGAGTTGTCTTTTATCCATTTGCTGGTTGCCAGTTCTGAGCCTGGGTACACCGCCCTGCTTATCACTTGTGTCATGGCTAATTGTGTTTTTTCTTCACTCCAACCAAGCCCTTCAAATAGTTCGTTTAGTTGTAGCTGATTCCACGTGTTGGCACATATCCATTCAGTGCCTATCTCCCTGGCTTCTTTGTGTTTTATGCTGTCAACTTTTACTAATCGGTGTTTTTCTGCCATCGTTTTGCGGTCGATGGTTTTGTTGGCAATCATCTTATCCCAAAAGCGATTTACCCATTCCGCTACTTGTGCATCTATTTCTTCAAAAAGTGTTAATTCATTTTTATATCTTTTATTGAGATGGTCAACTACTTTATTTTTTTGCTCAGTGGAAGCATCGTTCCAAAAGCCAATATTTAAAAGTGTTTTATGGCAAACCCTATCAAATTCATTGCGATAACTTTCTACCAATCGATAGTAAGCAGCAATGTCCTTTATATCAGGATTATGTCTAAATGAAGCTTTTAAATACATTGGGCACAAAGCTAAAAAATGCTGCCGGTTTATGAACACCCCCCTGTGTACTACAAATTGAAATATCGCTTTATGGCTGCAATAAAAAAATCCCTACTGGAGGGGGGTACGGATAAAGCGCTCTCAAAGCGTAGAATTATTTTTGAAAAAATTAAAATTTAACAGTTGACGGGTCTTTTGCTGCAATGTGGGTTAACACCAATCCTAAAAAAAACTAAATATTTATGAGTGACACAGGCACAATAGCACTGATTATACTAATTGCAAATGTTT
>JBBSDF010000129.1:0-2750 GCA_038249665.1 Chitinophagales bacterium | reverse complement strand
TTCTTTGGCGGGCTTTGGTTTACAGTAAAAAAATCAGTTACAGCAAAATTACCGGCAATTTGGTTTATCGGTAGTTTCTTTTTGCGTGTAAGTATTTCATTGGTTGGATTTTACTTTGTTTCCAGTGGAAGTTGGCAACGCCTTCTTATTTGTTTGTTGGGCTTTATTGCAGCTCGCTTCATTGTTATGTATGTTACCCAATCAATAGATGGAAAACTAAAAAAAGAGGTTTATCATGAAGCTTAGTCCCGACGAAACTATTTTTTGGCAAAATGGCTTTATTACCATTAATCTTACCATTGTTACCACATGGGCTATAATGCTGTTGTTGGTGATTGCTTCTGCATTGATTACACGAAAACTCAAAACAGGCATTCGCATTTCGCGCTGGCAATGCATTCTAGAGATGCTGGTAACAACCATAAACAATCAGATTAAAGAAATCGGTTTGAAAAAGCCCGAAGATTATATCGGTTTCATCGGTACTCTATTTGTCTTTATAGTTACATCCAATATTTTAATCATATTGCCCTGGTACGAACCGCCGACAGGCTCGCTATCCACTACCGCAGCCCTGGCTATTTGCGTTTTCCTGGCTGTGCCATTTTTTGGAATTGTAAAATCAGGCATTTGGGGTTATCTGAAATCATACCTGAAACCAACATTTATTATGTTGCCATTTAACCTGATTAGCGAAATTACACGCACACTTGCATTAGCAGTGCGTTTGTTCGGCAACATCATGAGTGGAGGAATGGTTGTTGCCATACTCTTAAGTATAACACCGTTTATATTTCCGATTGTAATGAAAGCACTTGGTTTACTAACAGGAATGGTGCAAGCCTATATCTTCAGCATTCTGGCAACAGTGTATATTGCGGCGGCAGTGCACGATAGCAAAAAATCGGGTAAACTAATAAATTAGTGTTTACAAAAAAAGTAAAATCATGAACTATCCATGGTTGTGATAATCACCAACCTATGATGATATTAAACTCAACCTGGCGAACCTTTAGCTCACGCGATGCATTGAGCCTGCCGGAATGAACACCCGTAAAAATAAAAAAGATGTGAGTAATTCCATTTGACCTTTTAAAAACAAATTAATAACCGATGAAAAGAGCAGAAAACAAAGTTGTAATTGTAACAGGCGGCGCATTAGGCATTGGCCGCGAAACTTGTCTTTTATTAGCTAAAGAAGGAGCAAAAGTCGCCATAACTGATGTCCTTGATGAAGATGGCCAGAAATTAACTGAAGAAATTATCCATTCAGGTGGTGTTGCTAAATTCTGGCATCTTGATGTAACAAATGAAAAAGAAGTTGAAAAAGTGTATGCCGAAGTAGTGAGGGAATATGGAAAACTGGATGCAACAGTTAATAATGCAGGAATATCAGGTCCTGACAAACCAACTCATGAATTAACTGAAAAAGAATGGGATACTGTTATGAATGTGAACGTAAAAGGCGTTTTCTTCTGCACGAAACATGCAATTGCGCACATGAAAAAAACAGGAAATGGAAGTATTATAAATCTTTCTTCCATTTATGGGTTAGTTGGAGCTGGCGACATACCGCCTTATCATGCTTCAAAAGGTGCAGTTACGTTAATGTCAAAAAATGACGCTTTAATCTATGCCAAAGACAATATAAGGGTGAACTCTGTGCATCCGGGTTTCATCTGGACACCCTTAGTTGAAGCTTTAGGTAAAAAAAAGCCTGGATTCAGAAAACATCTTGATAGCCTGCATCCGTTAGGACATATTGGTGAATCAATAGATGTGGCTTATGGAATACTTTATTTGGTATCCGACGAATCAAAATTTGTTACCGGAAGCGAATTAGTCATTGATGGAGGATATACATGTAAATAATGAACATTAAAACAGAACTAATAATTAAAAGGAGGATTTAAAATGGATAGTGTATCAATTATTGCAGTAGCATCTATCGTTACTGCCGGATTTTCAACAAGTATAGGATGTATGTTCCCCGCTTTAGGTGAAGGAAAGTCTGTTTCAACTGCTTTAACCTCAATTGCGCAGCAACCCGATGCAGCGCCAACAATTACAAGAACATTGTTTGTAGGTTTGGCCATGATTGAGTCAACAGCCATATACTGTTTTGTGGTTTCGATGATTCTCATTTTCGCTAACCCATTCTGGACACACATCATAGCCAAGTAATACTTACAAAATGCAAATAGACTGGTTTACCGTAATTGCACAGATACTTAATTTCCTTTTGTTGGTTTGGTTACTTAAGCGGTTTCTGTATAAGCCTGTGCTCAAAGCTATTGACGAACGTGAAGGGAAAATTGCCTCGCAAATAAAGGATGCTGAAGCCAAAGACGTAACAGCTAAAAAAGAACAGGCTGAATTCAGCAGGAAAAATGAAACTTTTGATAAGCAAAAGAAAGGGCTGATGGACAAAGCTGTTGCCGAAACCAATGAGGAACGCCAAAAGCTCCTTGAAGCGGCACGGAATGATGCTGCTGAGTTGCGCTCGAAACTGGAAAAATCATTGGAAGAGATGCAGGAAAACCTGAATCGCGACCTTGTAGAAAAAACCCAGCATGAAGTTTTCGAAATAGCACGGAAAACACTTACTGACCTTGCTTCTGTAAGCCTTGAAGAACAATCGGCCAACATCTTCATAAAGCGTATCAATGACCTTAAAAAGGAAGAAAAGAAGCAATTTACTGATGCTTTTAAATCCGGTTCAAACCCGGTTCTTGTGCAAAGTGCGTTCG
>JBBSDF010000128.1:0-2802 GCA_038249665.1 Chitinophagales bacterium | reverse complement strand
TTTTGTCTTGGTCTTGGTTTTGGTTGTCTCAGGTTCTTCCACATCAGGCACAGCAATAATTTCCATGTAAATGAATTTATCGCAGGCAACGATAAACGGATTGGGTGTTTTCTTTTGTCCGATGCCAAACACTTTCATACCGGCCTCCCGAAGCCGGGTTGCCAGCCGGGTAAAATCGCTGTCGCTCGAAATAATGCAGAAGCCATCCACTTTACCAGAGTATAAAATATCCATCGCATCTATAATGAGTGCGCTGTCACTTGAGTTTTTGCCCTGCGTGTAACTATACTGTTGAATCGGCGTGATGGCATTTTCCAGCAATACATTTTTCCAACCGGAAACGGTCGGCTTTGTCCAGTCGCCATAAATTCTTTTAAAGGTTGGTGTGCCATATTTCGTGATCTCTTCCATCACACCTTTTACATTACTGTAAGGCACGTTATCGGCATCTATTAAAACGGCAAGGCGTATATCTTTTTGAAAATCCATTACGCAAGTTAAATCTTTTTTTCAACTCAGTTTTTCGGGAGTACTGATTGCAGCGATTCAGAGAGTAATATTTTTTTAGTCAGGTTGTATTGTATGTAAGGTTACGGTCATGGCTTCGCCCATCAGCCTTTGTGGTCTGTTAGATATTAGCGTTAATTTTATTTTGTTGTTGGTAATATAATTTAGAGCGATTTTAGAAATTCCTGTGTTATAGGCGCAGGCTTTTCACCCGAAGCGGATGGCTTCTTTTGAGATGCATTAGCCGGAGAACAATCTTATCTGATGCTTTTTGTTATCAATTACTTCGATGATATGTGGGCAAAGTACCTGGGATTTTATTGCACTGAGTAATTGTTGCCACAGATATTTTATAGTGAGTTTTTTAAACTGTGTAAGCAGGTCTTGTATTTTGCAGGTGTGCTCCAACAGTTGGTTGATCAGATGTGCGATGAGCATTGACTGGTAATAATTTTGCTGTGCGTTAAATGAATTCCTGCTGAACAAATGCTCCATGGCATAGCCATTGTTCTTTTCTTCATTAAAACCTTCATTTTCTATTTTCCATCTAAGCCTTCCAGCCTTACTCAATTTTTTTACGGTTGATTTATTGGTTGGTAGGTTAGTAATACGTACAAAATTGGTAGTACCCGTTTTATTTGTTTTTTCATTACTGATAGTTTCTTTGCATTGCAGGTAATGCAGGCTATGTGTTTTGTGTATTAAATCTTCCACCCAGTAAAAGTCTTGTGTTATGGTGGTATCTTTTACGAGGCATTCCGGATGATGAATAAAGCTGTTTCGGTAAGTGGGAGGATCATCTTTAAGGCAATCCTGCAAAGCGGGTAGGTTCCCGTCTTTTAATGTGATGATATATTTCCATTCCATTTCTTTACAAATACTCATTACCGGGTCATTAGCATATAGTGCATCTGCCAGTATGCAAATGGGCAGGCGGGGAAAAGCTTTTTTTAATTTTTGGGCCAGGCGTTTAAAAGCTTTTAGTTCGCAGTCCTGTTTGTCATAGGCTTTATCGTTGTCATTGATGATCCACTCGGTTACCAGGGAGATACAAAAGCCTGTTTCTGTAACGAGTTTTGCTTCAAGTACGGGATATAGATAAGTGATTTTCCCATTTTTAGATTCCATTTTTAATCCGCATCCAAATCTGTCATAATCGCAACTTACCATACCAGAACCATCAACAGCTACCGTGTAATGATCAAATATTTTATACCTGTAAAAGACCTTATTGGCTATCAGGCGGCTTACCATATCTACTTTTATCTTTTCAAGTTCACTGGGGGGCAGGGTTTCAAAAAAATCCTGAACGGCATCTAAGTGCGGTAGATCGGAACTAAAAAGCTTTTGGCAGTTAGATTTAAATTCGCTGCTGTGCCTGCGGTCGTTATTGAATGCGTTACGGCTCTGTGCTTTGAAGATGAACATAGCCAGGGATGCATACAGTAATTCATCACAACCGTAGTCTTTTCGTTTGCGGGTGTCTGGTAGCTGCGCCAGTATTTTCTTTAAATCCGGAAAATAGTTGCGGATTATTTTGCGTAATTCGTACGCAAATTCTTCCCCCCGAATCGTTTCGTCCTGAGGATTAATTTTTTTTGTAGAAACCGAATAATAGTGCTTGTTACCCAATATAAAACACCTACCTTCACCGCACAAAAAAGCCCGCTAGGCACCAATACCGCGGGCTTTTAAAATCAACATATATGGGTAACAAATATACTTTAATTTAAAGTACATTGACCCGAAAGGGTTTTTTATTCCCACACCTCCACTTTAATTTCAATTAGCCCGAAAAATATTTTTGTTAACCCAATGAAAACCCTTTATTGGTAAGGGTATTATTTACTCTCTGAATCGCTGATCAATTATGCTAAGCGGAAGCAAGCCATGGCTATTTATTTTACAACCTCCATTTTCATTAATACATCTTTCATTGGACGGTCGTACCCGTTTTTTTGTAATTGTGCAATCTGGTCTACCACTTCGATGCCACTTTCTACTTCGCCAAATACAGTGTAATTCATGTCCAATTTGGGTGTACCCCCTAACATCTTATACGTCATCCGCCTGGCTGGTGAAAAATAAACCCCGGTTTGAATGGTAATCATATCCAGTTCTTCATCCGTAAACTTTTTGCCCTGCAAAATATAAAACTGGCAACCGCTGCTGGCCTTTTCGGGATTATTGGTTCTCGCTGCTGCCAATGCGCCTTTTTTGTGACATAAAGTGGAATCAAATTCGGATGGAATGGTATAGCCAACATCTCCTTTACCCAGCATGATATCCGGCATC
>JBBSDF010000127.1:0-2804 GCA_038249665.1 Chitinophagales bacterium | reverse complement strand
TTATCATGCGTTACAACTATTTTAAGCTGTTATTTGATCAAAAATGTCCTTGTATAGAAATAATATCAATAAATATCTTGTCCACCTTAAAAAATTGTCCATGTACACGAACTAGCCTTTCTGTCCTTCGTTTTACTTATTTCTTAACTGTCTTCTGAGGTGTGACACATCCATGTGTAAACTGTAAGGGGAGTTTTTGAATTTTGTCGGTAAACGCCCGAGATAGCCACGTCGTTGTGCTTTCAATAAATAATCGTAAGTAATTTTAGAAGCGAGGAGGCTATTGCTGATGGGTAAGTTTCCATTTATGCGGTAGCAGTTCGGACACCCTGTTTACCGGCCAGCTGTTAATTTTATCCAGCACATCTTTTAACCATTCATAAGGGTTAACGTTGTTCAGTTTGCAGGTTCCTATCAGGCTATACATCATTGCCAGGCGTTGAGCACCTTTATGACTTCCTGCAAATAAATAATTTTTACGGCCGATAGCAATCGGACGGATGGCTCGTTCTACCGGATTGTTGTCAGGATTGAGCATACCGTCTTTTGTGTAATAACACAGGCGGTCCCACCGTTCCAGGCTGTAACCAATGGCGGAGGTAATGTGTTTGGAAGGCAGCAGTGATTTATATTCTGCCAGCATCCATTTATGCAATTCATTTAATATTGGTACCGACTCCCGCTGTCGTACCTCGGTGATTTGCTCAAAAGAAAGGGCTTCTTTTTTACATCGTCGTTCTATTTCATACAATGCATTAAACTTTGTTAGCGCATATTCGGCGAGTTCTTTATCGTAAGGCATTGCTTCAACAAACTTTCGTCTTGCATGGGCCATGCAGCAGATCTGGGTAATGTTATTTTGTTTGGCGGCAACGCCTTCATACACATGCCAGCCATCCGTTTGAATGATGCCGCAGAAGTCTTTTAAAATATCCATCGTATGCTTTTCGCCCCGCCCCGGCTGATAATCGAAGTATACTAAATTTTTAATACTGTCATTGTAACACCACAGATAGCCGCCGTGTATTTTTTTTGCCTTCATACTTTCTTTACCCAATAAAACAGGCAAACCCGTTTCATCTACATGGATGTAGGGTGACTGAATAATTTCTTTTAAAAGCGCATCGCCAACGATGCTTACTAAATCAACGCCTCTGCCAGTCCAGTCAAGAAAAGTATTATAAGGAATAGATACGCCATTGCGTTCGAACCTTTTTTGCTGGCGGAAGATCGGCATATGATCGCAAAATTTATCAACAAGCATTTGAGCAATCAGGCTCGATCCCGCTACGCATTTAAACAATGGCCTTTCAGGAGTTGGCGCTGCAATGACCCGGGTCTTCTCACTATCGGCTGCATCTGCAATCTTGTATTTTGGAATAACAATTACCCTGACAAAAGTTTTGCCTGGTGTTTGCTCCAGAATTTCATGATGCTCTTCACCAATCTTTATTGCGCCCGCCGGCAGATTTTCAGGCTCCCTGGTTTCATACACACGATCTAAATGTTGCATATACGCACCCAACTCAGACAGGTCTCTTTTTTTAGGAGTGCTGGTTTGCACATACTCGATTTTCTTTGCGTGGGCGATATTGCAGGAAGGCGCAGCCGCTTCTGCTTCAATACCGAGAGTGAGCTGACCAGGGTTTGGAACAAAGCGTTCGCTCTTGCCACCAAAAACTATCTGGGTAAGTTTGTGTAATTGAAGCTGCAGTTTCATGACCTCAACCTTGAGTAATTCCTTCTCCATTTTCTCTTGTTCGTAGAGACTTTTAAAGGACTCAATATTGATGGCTGATGTAAGTTGCATGCAGTAATTAATATTGCTCAAAACTATGTGCTGTAGTGCGTTTCAGAAATATTATTTATTCACAATCCGCTTTATTTTGTGAATATCTCGGACGATATTTTACCTTGGTAAGTGCCACTCCTTTTAAGATAAAAATAAGTTCATTATCGGTGAGTAAAATCGTGGCCGGTTTGCTGCTATTCGCAGGTATTTCAAAGGTGCCTTTTTCCAATCTTTTGTAAAAGATGGCAAATCCATCAGCTTCAAAACGAAGCAACTTTATTGCATTGCGCCGCTTGCTGATAAAAATGTAAATATCACCACCGAGCACATCACTTTGCATATTGTACTTTACCAGTGCGGCCAGGCCGTGAAAACTTTTGCGCATATCTGTGTTGCCGCTATAGAGCAGGTACCTGCATTTGTCTGAAATATGAATCATGGTTGCTGCAGTGATTTAAAATAAGAGGCATCCACTTTTTGAAATAGCCTTACAATTACTTTTGACGTAAACTCAATTTCAGCAAACGGAACTCCAGCTTCGGTAAGATTATCAGATAATTGAACCCGAACAAACTCTTGCGGCTGGTTCATTTCCAGACCATATTTATTGCGCCAGTTGTAGAAGGTGGCTTTATGAATTTTATGAGCCTTACAAAATGCTACTACAGAGATGTTCTTTTCTTCCCGCAGATTAAGTAATGACCTGATTTGATTTTCGGACCTGCGGATCCGCTTTAATGAAGACTTCATGATACAAGGTTTTTAATAAATCAAAAAACCAAATGTAGCAGGACCTGCTCATAAAAGTAATACGTGGCTATCTCGGGTGTTTACTTACTATCTATGCTATGAGTAGAAAAATAAGCAGCCTGGTATTCGTTATACTGTACTTTAAACTGACCTTGACCAATACCCAAAAGCCAGTTATCTCTGAATATGTTTGCAGAAACTTTATAAATCAATAATCGGCCATTGGAAGAATCTGTTTTGTATAAGAACAATAGGGAAGTTA
>JBBSDF010000126.1:0-2831 GCA_038249665.1 Chitinophagales bacterium | reverse complement strand
CTGCAACACAAAGCAGGGCAATTATGTGTTACGAAGGAAGGCCACTTAACGCAGAAGGTTCAGAAGCATCATTGCGTAAACAGTATCCCGACTTTGCATCTTTCATCAGCGCATTCGATCAAGCCATCTGTAATGTATGGCGCCCCGACATGGCAACTGATAAAACATTTGAACCTGTTGTAAGCAATGTCCCTGTACTAATTCTCTCGGGAGAGTATGACCCGGTTTGCCCACCCATGTTTGGAGATATTACTGCTGCTACGTTATCAAAGTCTGTCCACTTGGTGGTTCCAGCTGCATCACACGCTGCTATCCATGCAGATGATTGTATCCGTACTATTGCAGTTGGTTTTTTATCAAACCCGTCAGAAAAAATAGATGAAAAATGTGTGAGTGAGCGGATGAAAATAAATTTTGTTACCGCTGATTTAAAAAAGGCACTGGATGGTTTTAAAAAGTAGAGACATCGAAAATCAAAATGCTTATGCTAAAATACCAAAGTCAAGATTCGTGTTTTCACGAACCTCATTCTGCAGTTTATTTTGCCACTTCCTGAAGATAAGAACCATAGCCGGAGGTGTAAAGAAGTGGAGAAGAAAGCAACGCTTTTGCAAAAGCCATTAATTCAACAGAAATAAGTAAATGAAACAAACCAGCTATACCAATCCCCGCCATATCAATTTTTGGATTGCGCTGGTGTTCATGGCAGCTATCGCCCTGCACTTCACTCATTTTATCTTTCGAACTTCCATGTGGTTTGACGAATTGACTGGTGCATTAAATGTAAGGGATCATAGTTTTTATGAGTTAGCTACTCAGTCTTTGGATTATAATCAGGTTGCCCCGGTTGGCTTTTTATTGTTAGAAAAACTTTCTACAGTTATTTTAGGCGTTAACGACCATGCTTACCGTTTATTTCCTTTCATCTTTTCTCTAATTTCCCTGTTGTTGTTTTTAAATATCAGCAAACATTTTTTTAAAGGCATCGCATTATTAAGCGTATTTATATTATTTGCTGGTAGTGTTTCCTTATGGTTTTACGGTGGCGAAGCCAAGCAATATGCCGGTGATATAACAGCATCATTATTTATTGTATGGTCTGCCTTGCAATTAATGAACACCGATTTAAAAAAGGCAACCTTTTGGGTTATTGCCATTGGCGGTTTTATTTTGATACTTTGTTCTTTACCAGCCATAGTTATTGCCCCTTTGGTTCTTGCCGTAGTTTTTACGAGTTTGCTTAAAGAAAATATTAATTTATCAAAGCAATCTTTTTATTTAATTGCTTTTGTCTGGGGCCTAGCCTGTTTACTTTTAGCCTGCTATGCAAAATTTATTATCAGCACTACGGTGCAAGATGCTATGAGCAACTATTGGTCAAGGGGTTTTGTTCCACTTAATAATTTAGGCGAAGGATTGAGCTGGATTTTATCAGGATTGAAAAAGGAACTTAATTTTTTTCTTACAAGATGGATGCAGGATGTTTACCCATCCATTCAATTTATTTCCCTGCTATTGCTTATTTTTTCTGTTCCCGGAATAATTTATCTCAGTAAAAAATATAAATGGTGCATGCTGATTTTGTTTGCTCCCTTAATCACAGCTTTATTGCTTTCTATTTTCAGGGTATTGCCCTTTGATTCAAGAGTAGCGGTATATGCCACCTGGCCGTTGCTGTTTAGCGGCATCGCTGGCATACAGGCTATACAACAATGGATACCCCGGACATTTCCAGTTGCTTTATCTGCTGCTGTAAGTTTAACCATTGCCTTACCAATACTGCTCATAACGATATTTAGCCAAACAGAAAGACCACCATTTAACTCACAACCCACGCAGCTTGTTTTGCATGAATTAAAAAAACAGTGGCAACCCGGTGACCTATTATTTGTGTACTTTAAAACACGACATGCACTAAATTTTTATGGGTCTAAAGAAGGCATTACAGATTATAAAGTCGGCGGTAATTACAAAACAATTGAACCGCACCTGCGCCAATTGGATTCTTTAAAAGGAAATAAAAGGGTTTGGTTTATTTTTTCGCAATGGACAGAAAAGCAGCCATTCCCCGATAGCATAAAAACTTATCTCGGAACGGTGATTGGAAAAGAGATTGGGAAAATCCCAGACCCACACGGTGGCACAGAAAGTTCGGAAGCAGCAGCGCATTTGTATGATTTAAGTAAATGATTTATGATGAACATTATTTCAAAACCTCTATTGGTTATTTTTTTTAGTTGTATTTTTTTTAATGCAAAAGCAAACGATTCTGTTGCAGTACGTTTATCTGTAGAAAAATTTGTAGTGGCATTTAATACATTGCAATGGGAGCCTTTTAAAAATTCATTTACGGAGGATGCTACTATTTTCTTTCCTGATTGGGAAGAAGCCGTAAGAAAAGTTGGTATTAAAGAAATAGAAAAAACATGGCTGGAAATATTCCCAGAATTTAAAGATTTAGCCAATACTTTGAAATTGGATATAAAGCCCCGTGATATGTTGATTCAATTGTATGGACAAACGGCCGTAGTAACGTTTCATTTAGGTAGTGGCGAAAAATATTTAGCCAGAAGAACGCTGGTGATGGTAAAAAGAAAAAAGCAATGGAAAATTGCACATCTGCATGCTTCTGTATTATTCCCAATTGACAATAAATAATTTAGATGAATAAGTTTCTCTTTCCAAATCTATCCTGGTTGCTGTTGTTATTGATTCCTTTTACTTTTTTGGGATTTTATCCCAGCTATTTTTCAAAACTGTTATCACCTATGGATAACATCTATCACATCCATGCATTGCTTATGGTGCTTTGGGTGGCGCTTGCAATCATT
>JBBSDF010000125.1:0-2835 GCA_038249665.1 Chitinophagales bacterium | reverse complement strand
TTCTGTACAACGCGGAGCGGCTGCACCGCTGCTGCACGAAGTTCTCCCTACGGTCGCCCATCGTACAACAACGGTTTTGCAAAATTGAAAAAAAATTTCCGCTTCGCGGATTTTTCCAACTTCGCAAAGCCGCTCCGCGTTGTAGCCAATTTTAGATAAAAAAGCAATTATGAAAAAATCATACCTTGGATTTAAAAAGGAAGATATGCAATCGGAGTATTTTCTATTCTACGACGACCAAATAGTAGAAATCAATACCGATATAGAAGCATCTTTAGAAACACCTCTCTTATGGGGCCAGTTACCAGATGTCAATGAAATATCTCTATTGGAAAAGGAAGGAGATATGCCATTTGAAAGCGGATTTTCTGTCGCAGAAGATGGAAGTATTGCAGTAGCGGTGAAAACACTAATGCCAACCACAAGCCCTCAAATGTGGGATTGGTGGTTTGGGTGGCATGGTTCAGAAAATAATCGATACAAACTATGGCATCCAAAAGCACATATAAGTGCTAAGTGGAAAGACGGCAGAAATGACAACTGTTACATAGGTAGAACATCTATTATCAAGGAGTATATAGGTGAAAACGCTTTAGATGCAGCCATTCAATTCAAATCACCATTGGAGTTTGGCTTTTCGTTAGAAGCCATGAACCAGCCAGAAAAAGCGGTTTATATCTGTGCAAAAATAGGACATCCTGATTTCCCTGTGGATTATGGGTATTTGGTTCATCAAGTAAGGGCTACTGACAAGGGCACAGAAATGCGTTCTCGGTTTTGGATGAGTGGCAAATATGTATCTGCACATAAAGATAATTTCATCACTAAAGCCGCCGTAAGTGTTCTGCAAAAAATTAAAACATTACCCAAAGATTTTGCTCAAGATTTATTGCGGCATTGTGCAGAAGAAATGAATCATTTGGCAGCTATTCTTCCACAGCTTTATCAAAAATATGCTGACGAAAATACGCTTGGAATTAGCGGAGCGACCACACATAAAGGAGATGCTAATTTTGAAGAAAAAGTCATGGGAAAGCTATTCAATAAAGTTCATGTACAACAAAGACCTGCAACGATTTATGAGCCAAAAACGATAGAGGATATTGTTAATATTGTGAGACATGCCCAAAAAAATGGCAGGAGAATAACCGTTACTTCGGGTGGACATAGTTTTAGTGCCAATTTTATTCGAGAAGACTGCCTACTAATTGACCTAAAAAATTTCAATCAGTATCATGTTAATACTGAAAATAAAACAGCCGAAGCAGGTCCTGCTGTTGGAGGTAGTACGCTAATGAAAGCCCTTTATAAAGATAATCTATTTTTTCCTGCGGGTCATTGCACAGGCGTGTGTTTAGGGGGGTATCTATTGCAAGGCGGTTACGGCTGGAATGGTAGGAAACTCGGCATTGCTTGTGAAAGTATTCTTGGAATGGACATCATAACCGCCGCAGGCGAGCTGCTTTACGCCGATACTAATACAAATGCTGATTTGTTCTGGGCAGCTCGAGGGGCAGGGAGTGGCTTCTTTGGTATTGTCATAAAATTTTACTTAAAAGTGTATGACTTACCTAAGTATCGTGCCGTCATTGCCCATGATTTTTCCATCAAACATTTAGAAGATGTTTATAACTGGGCATATGAAGTAGGTGCTGAAATTCCCAAAGCAGTAGAGTTTCAAATGCTGATGAGTAAAAATATGTTGAATGTGCTGGGTCCAGGTATCGAAGCCCTTGCCCCTATTTTTGCAGATACAAAAGACGAATTTGAAGCCGCAAAAAGTTTTATGAAAAACAGCCCCATAGCACACAAAGCTATTATTAAAACACCTGCCATCAATCCTGGAATTGACCTACTATACAAGACCGCTATGGCTCATTATCCTGAAAATCATTGCTGGGGTGTAGATAATATGTGGACACATGCACAAATTGACGATTTACTGCCGTTCATTAAGCTTATTGCAGAGAGCTTACCGCCGCCGCCTTCTCACTTTCTTTGGCTTAACTGGCATCCCGGCGATTTGGCTCACAATATGGCTTACAGTAAAGAAGATGATATTTACCTTTCCTTATATAGCTGTTGGAAAAACGCATCAGATACGGGAATTTATGGTAATTGGGCAAGCGAAATGATGAGAAAAATGGAACACCTTGCAACAGGAATTCAATTAGCAGACGAGGCATTGCACAAACGGACGGCCTCGTTTATGTCACAAGAAAATTTAAACAAAGTACAGACTATCCGTACGGAAAGAGACCCACAAGGAATTTTTTATGAATGGCATAGTAAACCTAAATAAAACTGGCTACAACATGGGTTTTGCGAAAAAGGGGCAGAAATGCTAAATTGAACAGTTATACTTCTATCAACAATTGTGGTTTATTGAGCATTTGTGCTTCTAAACCCCCTTCTTCGCAAAGCCCTGTTCGTTGGGCGCAAGCCTGTGAGACCAACATCGACAGAAAATAAATCGATTGTATGACAGAACAAGAAATTAAAATGGAATCAAAGAAGTTTGTGAAATTTCGACAGAAATAGCAATTCTTTATGCCGACAATACTGCTTTAGTACAATGGTTCGTGAAAAATTTCAGGGTTAGTGATAAATACACATCATGAAAAAGCAAAAAGCGTGTACGTTTGGGTTGCTAACACATACAGGCCGTGGTGGCCGGCATTAAGAACTACTGTTACAACGTTACAAGTTACAAGTTACAAGTTACAAGTTACAAGTTACAACCAGCTGCTCTTTGTGCCGCGTGCTGTGAATGACGTATAGTTTGGCGGCCCTGTTTTTCGCTCGATGTCGTTATTCGTCGGTTAAAATGTCCCG
>JBBSDF010000124.1:0-2893 GCA_038249665.1 Chitinophagales bacterium | reverse complement strand
ATGGTCATGATGTTTGGTCAAATGAATGAGCCTCCGGGTGCACGTTTTCGTGTGGGACATGCAGCTCTGACAATGGCCGAATATTTCCGCGATGATGAGCATCGCGATGTGCTGCTACTAATAGATAATATTTTTCGTTTCATACAAGCTGGTATGGAGGTGTCGGGCTTAATGGGACAAATGCCTTCACGTCTGGGTTATCAGCCCACTATGGGTACTGAACTGGCAAAATTAGAGGAACGAATCGCTAATACTGATGCCGGAGCCATCACTTCTATTCAGGCAGTTTATGTACCTGCCGATGATTTAACTGATCCTGCAGCTGTACATACATTTTCCCATCTTTCAGCATCTATTGTGCTTTCGAGGAAAAAAGCAGGCGAAGGCCTTTATCCAGCAATTGATTTACTGCAATCCAGCTCAAAAATGGCTACTCCCGGAATAATTGGCGAGAGACATTATGACCTTGCACAAGCAATTAGGCATACGCTTGCTCAATACGAAGAACTTAAAGATATTATCGCCATGCTTGGTTTGGAACAATTATCTGTCGATGACCGCAATTTAGTAAACCGTGCCAGGCGTTTGGAACGGTTCTTCACTCAACCCTTTTTTACAACCGAACAATTCAGTGGTTTGAAGGGAAAAGAGGTTGGGTTGGATGATGCACTTGACGGCTGTGAACGTATTCTTGCAGATGAGTTTAAAGATTTACCGGAGAGCGCATTCTACATGATTGGAATCATAGACGAGGCAAAGGAAAAAAAGGTTAAATCAGATATTGTATCAAAGGGAAAGTCTGAAAAAGTCACCGAAACGCAACCAAAATAAAAATGGCAATGGACTTAAAAATTCTTCTCCCATATCGGATTTTCGCTGAAATTAAAAATGTAATCAGCATAGTTGCAGAAACCAGCGAAGGTTCCTTTGGTTTGTTACCGCAAAGGCTCGATTGTGTTGCAGCTATAGTTCCCAGCATTTTTACTTATGAAACGGATTCACAAACCGTTCATTACTTAGCTGTTGATGAAGGCATAATGATAAAAGCAGGGTCAGATGTATTGGTATCGGTTCATAATGCTTTTGGTGGTAACGACCTTGGGAAGCTGCATGAATCGGTAGAAAAAGAGTTTAAGAAACTGGATGATAGTGAAAGGGACATCCGTTCTACTATGGCAAAGATAGAAAGCGGGTTCCTTTATAATCTGGAAAAATTTCGAAAAGGATAAAAATGGGATCTACTGGTAGAAATAATCAGAACTTGTTTAGCAAACAAGTAGAAAAAAAAGCCCATCGTAAACTAAAAGCACTTCATAATGATAATAAAGGTGTTTGGTTTGGATTGGGAATGATGGGCTTAGTGGGTTGGACTGTTACAGTTCCAACATTGCTGGGAGCATTATTGGGTATGTGGCTTGACAAAAACCACCCTACCTCATTTTCATGGACACTAAGTTTATTGATTATAGGCTTATTGGTTGGTTGTCTTATTTCATGGCAATGGATTTTAAAAGAACATAAAGAAATGAACCAAAAAGACGAAAAAGATGAATGAAGTTTTATTTATGATATTGGCATTTATAATGGGTTTAATATTAGGAGCACTATTCTTTGGTGGGCTTTGGTTTACTGTAAAAAAAACGATTACCGCAAAAATCCCTGCAATTTGGGCTATCGGTAGTTTCTTTTTGCGTGTAAGTGTTGTATTGATTGGATTTTACTTTGTCTCTGATGGAAGTTGGCAGCGACTTCTTATTTGTTTGGTGGGCTTCATTTTAGCCCGCTTCATTGTTACATATCTTACCAAACCTAAAAAGGAAGTATATCATGAAGCTTAGTCCCGACGAAACCATATTTTGGCAACATGGCTTTTTTACCATTAACCTTACCATTGTTACTACATGGGCTATAATGCTGGTGTTGGTAGTGGTTTCTGCATTGATTACACGGAAACTCAAAACAGGTATTCGCATTTCGCGCTGGCAAGGTATTCTTGAGATTTTAGTAACAGGCATAAACAATCAAATTAAGGAAATTGGGTTGAAAAAACCTCAAGAATATATAGGTTTTCTTGGCACTTTATTTCTATTTATAGTTATATCAAATGTTTTTATCATACTCCCCTGGTACGAACCGCCAACAGGTTCGCTGTCCACTACCGCTGCGCTTGCTATTTGTGTTTTCATGGCGGTGCCTTTTTTTGGAATAGTAAAGTCCGGCATTGGAGGCTACCTGAAATCATACCTAAAACCAACATTTATAATGTTGCCATTTAACCTGATAAGTGAAACTACCCGCACACTTGCATTAGCTGTGCGTTTGTTCGGCAACATCATGAGTGGAGGAATGATTGTTGCCATTCTCTTAAGCATAACACCCTTTATATTTCCAATTGTGATGAAAGCACTTGGCTTACTTACCGGAATGGTGCAAGCCTATATCTTCAGTATTCTGGCAACAGTTTATATTGCAGCGGCAGTGCACGATTCAAAATCAACAGATAAAAAAGAAATAATTTCAACTAAAAAACAGGAGGATTAAAAATGGATAATGTATCAATTATTGCAGTTGCATCTATTGTTACTGCAGGGTTTTCAACAAGTATTGGGTGTATGTTCCCAGCTTTGGGCGAAGGAAAATCTGTATCAACTGCATTAAGCTCAATTGCTCAACAACCCGATGCAGCGCCAACTATTACAAGAACTTTATTCGTGGGATTGGCTATGATTGAGTCCACAGCGATATACTGTTTCGTAGTTTCGATGATTCTCATTTTCGCTAACCCGTTTTGGAATCACATTATTTCAAATATTTCAAAGTAACAGATACAAAATGAAAATAGACTGGTTCACATTAATAGCGCAGGTTCTCAATTTCCTCTTGTTAGTTTGGT
>JBBSDF010000123.1:0-2967 GCA_038249665.1 Chitinophagales bacterium | reverse complement strand
GCAACAAACGGATTAAAATCTTCTTCATAAAATACCTGGCGGGTGAACGGGGCAGGCTTTACAGGAAAAGGTTGCGTAGGACTTGGATACTCGCCCGCAATTGCGTCTGTGCGTGTTTTTTTATCAACAATTTCGAATAAGGGCTCACCTGTCACCCGATCAAAAACAAAAACAAATCCCTGCTTGGTAAGCTGGGCAACAGCAGCTGTTTTTATTCCGTTATGCATTACCGTAACGAGATTAGGAGGCGCTGGCGGGTCCCTATCCCAAATATCGTGGTGTACAAATTGAAAATGCCATAAGAGTTTTCCTGTTGCAGCATCTAAGGCGAGTAAGCAGTTTGAGTACAGATTATTTCCTTTGCGATTGCCTCCAAAAAAGTCATAGGCCGCAGAACCGGTGGGTGCATACACTATCCCGCGTTCCCTGTCTATGGCCATACCAGCCCAACAGTTGGCGCCGCCGATCCGTTGCCGCGGATTTGCTGGAAACCAGGTATCATATCCCGGTTGACCAGGTTCGGGGATTGTTTTAAACGTCCATACCAGTTTACCAGTGTAAACGTTGAAGGCCCTGATATCTCCGAGCAGCGCCTTCTCTTCTTCTGCTACCCTTGCGCCGACAATAATCAGGTCTTTATAAATAGTATTGGGTGTATTTGCAGATACATAATTGTCTGCATTTGGCCGCATGATTCCTTCTTTTAAATCAATTTTTCCATTTTTTCCAAATTGTGGTATTAATTTTCCTGTTTGGGCATCAATTGCATAAAGCCATATTCCTGCGCCAAAAAATATTCGTTTGCCAGCTCCCGCTGCAAAGTAGGTTACGCCCCTGCTGGTGGTACCACCGTTGTCGTTGATATTTGTTTTCCATAGTTCTTTTCCTGTAGCAGCATCCAATGCAAATACTTGTGTTTTGGCAGATACACCGTACAGTATTCCATCAACAATCACAGGGTTACATTGCATCTGTGTTCCTTGCAACACTGAATCTTCACCAACCGATGAGCAGGTCCATGCCACTTCGAGCTTACTTACATTTGCTTTGGTTACCTGGCCAAGTTCTGTATAGTGACTTCTTGCACCATCACCATTATATTCAGACCAATCGGTTGATGGTGAATTTCTTGACACGGCCTCGAGGAATAAGTCTTCTGGTTTCTTTTCGTTTAACTTGCATCCCATTAAATAAACAGAAAAGCTGAAAAGAAAAAATAAACCATTTACATTTTTTAACATAGAGATTTTAATCATACTGTTGCATATTTAAAGCCCTTACTTTTTTCTTAAAAAACCTGATAACTTCTTTTTGGATAGACCTCATTTTTATATTACCAATATTCAACTGCCCACAAGCTTCCGTCTGCTGCAAACGCAGGGCCTTCGGGAAAAGCCAGGCCTTCTGCCAGCACTGTTATTTGTATGGCAGACTCCGCAGCACCAGCAATCGTTTGGCTATCGGCTAGTGTTTGAGTTGAACTAGTTATACGCTTCATACATTTGATTCTTTATCGTTATTAAAAAAGAATCTGCCGCCAGCAAAGAGCAGTAAAGCACCTATCACATAACTGATCGAAAGAAGCGACAATCCTTTTGTTAAGCCCAAAGTGGGTTTCAATACCCCAAGGATTAGCGGGGCAAAAGCACCCATTAAAAAAGCACACATCAACATTAGGCCAGATGATGAGGACCGCATATAAGGCCTCACAATCTCGTATCCATCATGTCGGGGCTTTTGCAGGTGTATTGCTTGGCGGAAGATTGGCCGATTTGTTGGCAAAAAAATCTCGTCAAAATCGTTTGTACATTCTGTCGGCAGCACTTTTGTTCGGTGCACCTTTTATTTATTGGATGGCGATGGGCGATACGCTTACCACTGTCTATGTTGCCCTCTTTCTTTTTGGTGTTTTTCGGGGTGTCTACGATTCAAACATTTTTGCTTCCCTTCCTTTGCTAATTGAATCGCAATGGCCTTTCCAATCCGCGGGAAGCAACTGTTACCAATGCATTCTTGTTTTAAAGTCTCTTGATTCTTTAATTTGTGGTACTTGCAATTTACCAATGTCACTGTGTACCGTGATCACTTTACGACGCTTGCAAATTTTTGTATTACCGAACGAGCAATATATTCAGTTCAGCAAACCTTTATCATTTCCGTTTTGCCAGAGATAGCAGCGCAAGTAAGAATAGTAAAAGCGCATTTTCAAGGCAGGTTCTTTTTAATATCAACTAAGTCGTTTGAATAAAAAAAATTAATTGATGAGGATATTTAAAACTTATTCATTTTCTGCAGCGAGGTTACAAGTGCTTTCTTTCTTAAAAAAAATTTCAACTTAATTAAGATTTATTTTTTTTCATTCACACCAGGTAGTTCAAGCACCGCCCCTTTTGCCAACAATTTTTTTTTCAGCACATTGTAATTAATCTCCTGAACGCCGGTTTTTCCATCGATTGCCATAACAGCAGCAACTGCTGCCGATTGGCCAAGGATCATAAACACAGGTTCCATCCGCAAAGACCCATAAGCAATATGGCTGGTAGAGGCACAAACCGGTACGAGCAAATTGCTGCACTGCTCTTTTTTAGGGACAATTGAACCGTATGAAATCTGATAGGGACGAAGCGGATCAACACCCACGTCACCTTCATTTTGCACAAATCCTTCAGCGGTAACGATGCGTTGCGCATTGTGTGCGTCGAGTTTGTACGAACCCATCCCAACAGGCATCGGCACCGTTGTTTTGCCCATTGCATCGTTCTCGGTTAGTACATATCCGCCTATCATCCGTCGGGTTTCACGGATGTACAGTTGATAAGGCCAGTTGCCGTTGCTGGAAAACTCATCTTTGGCCAAACCCCAATTTTGCATTTTTGTCCTTATTTCCTCAGGAACACGGGTATCGTTGGCTACAAAGTACAACAAGCCTTTTTGATAATTCTCGTGGTCGGCTATGATCTGTTTGCG
>JBBSDF010000122.1:0-3212 GCA_038249665.1 Chitinophagales bacterium | reverse complement strand
GTTGCCGTGAAGGACAGGAACTTTATCATGATATGAAAGCAGCGGGCGTACTCGACAACATGGTTATGATGTTTGGCCAGATGAACGAGCCTCCGGGCGCACGTTTTCGCGTGGGTCATGCAGCGTTGACAATGGCCGAATATTTCCGCGATGATGAGCATCGCGATGTGCTGTTGCTAATCGATAATATTTTTCGTTTCATACAGGCCGGTATGGAGGTGTCGGGCTTAATGGGACAAATGCCTTCACGGTTGGGTTATCAACCCACCATGGGAACAGAGCTGGCAAAATTAGAGGAACGAATCGCCAATACCGATGCTGGTGCTATCACCTCTATTCAGGCTGTGTATGTGCCTGCCGACGATTTAACCGATCCTGCTGCCGTACATACATTTTCGCATCTTTCAGCGTCTATTGTGCTTTCGCGCAAAAAAGCAAGCGAAGGCCTTTATCCTGCTATTGATTTGCTGCAATCCAGCTCAAAAATGGCTACACCTGGAATAATTGGGGAGAGGCATTATAACCTTGCGCAGTCAATAAGACATACGCTCGCACAATACGAAGAGCTCAAAGATATTATTGCCATGCTTGGTCTGGAACAGCTATCTGTTGATGACCGCAATATAGTAGCCCGTGCCAGACGTTTGGAACGTTTCCTTACCCAGCCATTTTTTACAACCGAGCAATTCAGTGGCATGAAAGGAAAAGAAGTTAGCCTGGATGATGCACTTAACGGCTGCAAGCGTATTCTTGCCGATGAGTTCAAAGATTTACCGGAAAGTGCTTTTTATATGATTGGAAACATAGACGAAGCCAGGGAAAAAGGAGATAGCAATAAAAAAGAAAATAGTAAGAAAGAAGATAGCGAGAATGAGGACAGCAAGAAAAAAGAAGATAGTAAGAAAGAAGATAGCGTGAAAGAGAATAACAACAAACAGAATAATAACAAAGAGGATAACAAGAAAGAGGACAGCCAAAAAGAGGATAACAAGAAAGAAAATGATAGCGTAAAACAGGATAAAACAGATACTGAATTAAAAGACAAACCTGAAAAGGCTACCGAAACACAACCTAAATAAAAACTCCAATGGACTTAAAAATCCTCCTTCCCCATCAGATTTTCGCTGAAATTAAAAATGTCAGCAGCATAGTTGCCGAAACCAGCGAAGGTTCCTTTGGCCTTTTACCGCAAAGGCTCGATTGTGTTGCTGCCTTGGTTCCCTGCATCTTAACGTATAGGACGGATTCAAAAACCGTTCATTACTTAGCCGTTGATGAAGGCATCTTGATAAAAGCAGGGTCAGAGGTAATGGTATCGATTCGTAATGCTTTTGGAGGAACTGACCTTGGAAAGCTTCACGAAAGTGTAGAAAAAGAGTTTAAGAAACTGGATGATAGTGAAAAAGACATCCGTTCTATTATGGCAAAGATAGAAAGCGGATTCCTTTATAACATGGAAAAATTTCGAAAAGAATAATAATGGAATCTGCTGGTAAAAATAATCAGAACTCGTTTAGCAAACAGGTCGAAGAAAAAGCCCGCCGCAAGCTAAAAGCACAGCATAACGATAATAAGAGTGTTTGGTTTGGATTGGGAATGATGGGTTTAGTTGGGTGGACCATTACAGTTCCTACATTGTTTGGAGCAGCATTGGGCATTTGGCTTGACAAAAATCACGCTGCAACATTTTCATGGACACTCAGCTTAATGATAATAGGATTACTGATTGGTTGTGTTACTGCGTGGCACTGGGTTTCGAAAGAACATAAAGAAATGAATCAAAAAGATGAAAATGATGAATGAGATTTTATATATGATCTTGGCTTTTATAGCAGGCTTAGCTTTAGGATTACTATTCTTTGGCGGACTATGGTTTACTGTAAAAAAAACAGTTACCGCAAAAATACCGGCAATTTGGTTTTTAGGTAGTTTCTTTTTGCGTGTAAGTATTGTATTGCTTGGATTTTACTTTGTTTCCAGTGGAAGTTGGCAACGGCTTCTTATTAGTCTGATAGGCTTTGTTGTAGCCCGCTTCATTGTTATGAATCTTACCCAATCAATAGATCGAAAACTAAAAAAAGAGGTTTATCATGAAGCTTAGTCCCGACGAAACCATTTTTTGGCAACATGGCTTTTTTATCCTTAACCTTACCATTGTTACCACATGGGCTATAATACTGCTGTTGGTAGCTGCTTCTGCATTGATTACACGAAAACTCAAAACAGGTATTCGTATTTCGCGCTGGCAATGTATTCTTGAGATGTTGGTAACCGGGATAAACAATCAGATTAAAGAAATAGGTTTGAAAAGGCCCGAAGATTATATCGGTTTTATCGGCACCTTATTTCTTTTTATAGTTACATCCAATATTTTAATCATATTGCCATGGTACGAACCGCCAACAGGTTCGTTTTCCACCACCACAGCACTTGCTTTTTGTGTTTTTCTGGCTGTGCCATTTTTCGGGATTGTAAAGTCCGGCATCGGAGGTTACCTGAAATCATATTTAAAACCAACATTTATCATGTTGCCATTTAACCTGATTAGCGAAATTACCCGCACACTTGCACTGGCGGTGCGTTTGTTCGGCAATATCATGAGCGGAGGATTGATCATAGCAATACTCTTAAGTATAACACCCTTTATATTTCCAATTGTAATGAAAGCACTTGGTTTACTCACAGGAATGGTGCAAGCCTATATCTTCAGCATTCTGGCAACAGTGTATATTGCAGCAGCAGTGCATGATAGCAAAAAAACAGATAAGAAAAAAATAATAACAACTAAATAATAGGAGGATTAAAAATGGATAGTGTATCAATTATTGCAGTAGCATCAATTGTTACTGCAGGGTTTTCAACAAGTATAGGATGTATGTTCCCGGCTTTAGGTGAAGGAAAGTCCGTTTCAACTGCATTAACCTCAATTGCGCAGCAGCCCGATGCAGCGCCAACTATTACAAGGACTTTGTTTGTAGGTTTGGCAATGATTGAGTCAACAGCCATATACTGTTTTGTAGTTTCGATGATTCTCATTTTCGCTAACCCATTCTGGTCCCACATCATAGCCAAGTAATACTTACAAAATGCAAATAGACTGGTTTACCGTAATTGCGCAGATACTTAATTTCCTTTTGTTGGTTTGGTTACTAAAGCGGTTTCTGTATAAGCCTATACTCAAGGCTATTGACGAACGTGAAGGAAAAATTGCG
>JBBSDF010000121.1:0-3215 GCA_038249665.1 Chitinophagales bacterium | reverse complement strand
TATTATTTCCGGGTGCAAGTATAATATCAACTCCATATTCTAAAACTTCATTTCCAAAGGCTTTACCTACTTTATTAACCAGGGTAGGGTCCCAGGTTGAAGCTAATAATGTGCCTACCGGGAAAGCAGTGGCCTAATACGTGATTGTAGAATCGCGTTTTCGGGTAGGAGATATTCTCAGTCCGGCCGGACCATCTGCAAGTACTATTGCTGGTATCCCTAACCTGGGAATAGCTAATGTTGTTCCTGCGGCACCTTGTACTTTATTTTCGGTATATCCAATAATTCCGTTCGATGTTGATATATCTGTTTGAGGTTTTTTTAGCGCTGCTTCAGTTCCCATTACCAGCCATATTTTTTCCTCAAGGGTCATTGCGGAAATCACTTCCCTGATGGTGCTTTTACCTAACTGCGGCAGGTTGTTTTGTAAAGTTTGGCCACTTGCATACAGTACGCAAATTTGAAGAACAAGGGCTAGTTGGAATTTGAAAAAAAGTTTCATGTTTATTTATTTTCAGAGTTGTAATTGGGATTGTTTTTTTAAATGAATTTTTAAAGGGACACCAATCAATGAGACTTATACATTACAATTTTATTTTTATTACCTACGTTCCTTTTGCAGCATTAAAATAAAGCAGGTTTTTGTTGTTTGTTACCATTCCTATAGAATGCTTTTTATTGTTAATGCATTGTATATCTCAACTGCCTATAGCCAGGTCAGTAATCAGTATTTTGGTGATGCCACTATTGCCAATTGTAAGCTTGATTGTTTGATTTTTCATAATCATGTTTTTACTCATTTTAAAATTATTATCACATTATTATTAGTGTGCAGTAAATAACTATTTTTTTTGTGTTTTTATTCTGGCTTTGGTAGATTTTTAAGGATGATAGTATCTCTTGATACTACTTTATTTTTATACCAACCTTCTGCATAAAGCACATTGTATTTCACATCGGCATCATCCCACTGGAAGCGTGTATTACTTAGTGGCCCTGCATTTTTAATCCGGGTACCGAGTGGAGCTGTTTTGTATCCGTTGTATAATTTTACGGAGTCACAGTTGCTGTAAACCCAAACATCTTTTTTCTCTGGTTTGCTCCAGCGATCAAGCCAGGAGTGTGAAACTATATACAGCATTGGATAATCTTCAGCACTTCGATACATACTTTGGTAGAAAAAATAAGCATCTTTTTTTGTTTTATGGTCGTGCAGAATAAGTCCCTTTTGGTTCATAAATGGTATTGCGTTTATACCTCTATCCACCCTGGGCGAGGCAAAATCGAAAGCAACCCAAACGAAATGACCTGGAAATTCTTCTGCATGACCCTCACCATAAGCAGTTTTGTATTCATGTAGCATACTTCCATATTCCTGCGACCAAAGATTAGATTTTTGAGAAAAAACAGAGGCTTTATTTAACTCGAACTTTTGTTCACTATGATTTGTGTAATGCATATCTGCACCATACTCTCCAATTATACTGGTAGGTTTGTATTGATTGATACTACCGCCATACCAACCCGACCAGTCCTGGGGAGAATACACATCAACCATTTTTTGATTTGATTCAAATTTAAAATTACAACCTGTTATAGGACGAGTTTGGTCTACCTGTTTTGCCGTTTTTACCAACTGGCTAAAAACATTGTTTATTTCAGCTTCGCTTCCTCCAGAACGGTCAGACTCATTTCCAATACCCCAAACAATTACTGCAGGGTTGTTGTAGTTCTGTTCAATCATTTCCGTCATTTGCTGCTTGCAATTTGTCAGGAAATCAGGGTCGCTTGAGGTGCTTCCGGTTAAAGGTATTTCCAGCCATAGCATTAAACCAAGCTGGCTACAAGCTTTACCAAACTCCGGATCGGACGGATAGTGAGCATGGCGCACAAAGTTGAAACCAGCATCTTTAATTAGTTTAGCATCAGCCCAATGTTGCTCGTTCGATAGCGCATAACCCCGCCCTTCCATATCCTGATGTCTATTGACACCACGAATTAGGAATTTATTGTCGTTCATACTAAAAGCTTGTTTGTTAGAGAGCGTATAGTAACGAAATCCAAAGATGCTTTCAAATTCGTCAACTACTATTCCATCATAGCTTATAGTGGAAGTCACATTATAAAGATTTGGATTTTTTGGATCCCAAAGCTGCACAATTCCCAGGTTGGTTTCTGTTTGATTGAAAGAAACTTGTTGACCAGCAGGTATGCTTTTTTTTGATTTCAGCGTGGATACTTTGTTTTTCAATGGATCAAAGATGTTGGTCACTAATTCTACCTCCTGAGTTTTTTTGGAATAATTTTTTACGCTTGTTTCAATGGTTAGCGAGGCAGGCGCTTGTCCTCCCACCACAGCGGTGTTAAATACTTTTTCAATTTTCACAGGGTCGGTAATTGAAATCCACACATCCCGGTATATTCCACCATAAATGGCATAATCAAAGCTGAAAGGAAAGGCTTTTGTTTCATCCTTCATCCAGGGCGCAATTTTCGGATTGTTAGAGTTGTCTGCCCTCACAGCCAATGTGTTGGGCTTCCCAAAATTGATATAATTGGTAATATCAAACGAAAAGGCTGTATATCCTCCTTGGTGCATCCCTACTTCTTTGCCATTAATCCAAACTTTGGCTTCCAGCGATACTGCTTCAAATTCTATAAATACCCGTTTCCCTTTTTGTTGTTCTTCGATAGAAAAAGTTGTTCTATACCAGCCCGGTCCGGTGTACATTAGCCTTTTACCTACATCGTTTTTTGTGTCAAAACGTCCTAAAAATACATCGTTGTTTTTGCCATCACGGCCTCCATTATAATCGTGAGGAATCGTTATGTTTTGCCAATCAGCATCATTCAGTGATGGTTTAAATCCGTTTTTTACCTCATCACGTGTAAATTTCCACGGGTTATTGTTTATCGAAAAGCGAATTCGTTTTTGAGACCCGGAATTACTCCCAAAAAAACTAATTATGGTGCAGCTAAATAGAACAATACATAAGACCGAAGCCATTTTTTTAAATACCAGAAATTGTTGTTTCATATCATTTTTTTTTAAATTTATTACTATTTGACTATCCGTTTTTATACCTAAAAATTTGTT
The DNA here is from genome assembly GCA_038249665.1 of Chitinophagales bacterium. Taxonomy (GTDB): domain Bacteria; phylum Bacteroidota; class Bacteroidia; order Chitinophagales; family Chitinophagaceae; genus Ferruginibacter. The sequence continues at coordinate 118 of JBBSDF010000121.1, read as the reverse complement.
TTAAAAGCCAACCGGGGAAATTAGAACGTGTCTAATTATTTAGCCTTAAAATATCACCAATTTATTTCGAAGGGGAATAAATTACAATTACATCTTGGTTCAATTGAGCTTGTCATCC
>JBBSDF010000120.1:0-3234 GCA_038249665.1 Chitinophagales bacterium | reverse complement strand
TAATTTCATTGTTCTTAAGTGTTTCTTCAATACCTGATGCCGACATATTCATTAGCACTAGCAGCGCCTTTCTTCTTTTTTCTAAAAACTCTTTTTTGGTTACATAAGTATAGGGTAGTTTGCCATCGTAGGTAATCAGCCAGGAGCCGCTTTTACCCGTCATGCCAAATCCAAGGCCGGCATCTATTTCCTTAAAAAACCAATAACCATCTTTTTCAACAGGCATATCTTGCATTACATTAAAGCCTTCCCCTAATAACCTGTCTCCCTGTGCGGTATCATAAATTTCAGCGTTGAACATATTAGCGTTGATAGAAAAAAGGGTGGAGGTTTCGTGTGCTTTCCTGATAATATCACCATCGCAGTAATAATTTTTCGGTATAATTGAATAGTAATAGCCATTACCTGGCATATTAGCTTCAGCCCTTATATAGGATCCATTAAAACCAGCTTCTACACCCATTGGCGAATATTTTGATTGTATCATTGAGTGAATAGCCGCTACCAATTTTTTTTCTTTTAAAAGGTCAGCGGCAGACACGCCAAATGTTGAGCCTTGTGAATTGGCTTGCCAAACGCCAGGTTTTTGCAACAGCAATTCCTTGCTGCAATCCTGTGCAAAATTATTTAGCGAAAACAATAGTATTCCAGACATTATTAAGTAAATCATTATTGGCAGTTATTTTAAATCACCTATTTAATGCCCTGTAATATTCCTTTGCCGCTGGTACTAATGCCACTGTTTACAGTAACCTTTACATCGGCCCCGGCAATAGTTTGTCCTGCGGCGTTAGCAGTTACACCGGCTATAGCGCCCACATCAGTTATTCCACTGTTGTCCCATTCCACTAAAGCAGCAATAGAACCTTCTACTTCTGTGCCAACAGGCCCATCAAAGCCTTTGCTTACACCCACCATTGCAGAGCCTGAAAACCGACCTGTTTCAATATTTTTTGTTACATCAATTTTCACACCCGCAAAATCAAATTCGCCAATTAAATTGCTACAACTAGACGTGATTTTATATACGCCAAGGTTCAGGGTACTTACATACTGGCATGCCACATCATCAAAATTTTGTAATGCTCCCCCTGGTTTTTTTGTTTTAGGAGGGGTTTTGCACCAGTCACTTTTTTCTTCAAAATATACCCTTTGGTCTTTTATCTCTGTTAGCCAGGCAATTTGTGCATTTATCTTAGCTAACTCAAACTGGTCGGGCCACATTGTATATTGATAATAATATAAAAGATCGCTGCTTCTGCGGCGTGCATAATTTAAATAGCTCTTGTATGCTGCGTGTAATTTTCCATTTGCAGCCGACAGAAATTCAGTACGTATTGCGTTTTCATCTTTGCATATTGCTTCAAAGGGATTAGGCTTACCTTCTCCAATTTGATCTTCATATTTGTCATCCAATACTTTTTGTTTTTCGCTTAATAAAGTTTCATAGTCTCCTGCAGAAGCTAATGCATTAGTTACAAGCTCTAATTCTTTTGCAAAAACAAAAGACACATTTCCATTGATATCATTTACACCAGGGCCTAATTTCTTGATTGCTTTTGCTGCATATCCGGGCAACGGTTGTATAAAGTTTCCTTTTTGGCCTTCACTAATAAGCTGTTTAGTACGGATATTGTTTGCTTCTATAGATTCTTCTTCCAATAATTGTTGTTTAATTTTTAGCTCCGTAATTTTCTCCTGGCATTCATTTTTAAAATCATTCCATTCTTTTAAAAGCAATTTATTTTGTTCAACATCCAATGGATAATCGGGCCAGCTAAATTTCCCCAAACCCATTGCATCTTGTGGCATGGGTCTATCCCAATTAATATCATCCGGTTTTAAATCATATCCCAGTTTTTTTAACTTGTCTTCTTTTTCCTGGCTGTATGCTTTGCTGATACTTTTTTTAGCCGCTTCAATTGCTGCAGGTATATTCCCTTTACTTTCTTCAATTACACATTTGGCCATGTTGGCTTGTGGATGATATGCATAAACACGGATGGTGCTATCAGCATATCTATTTGACTTCTCAATATCTCCCAGGCCCAGCCATGCTTGTGTAATATTATTCAGTATGCTGCTATTTTTGGGGTATCGTTTGTTGAGATTATTTAAAATGGGCAACGCCAATTGTTCGGCTCCACACATGGTTAGAAACGAAGCATAATTGTTGAGGGAAACTGCATCTGCAGGGTTTGCTTTGCAGGCTTCAACCATCATGTAAAGGGCCAGGGTTGGTTTTCCATCCATCCATAAACCTACCGCTGTATTAGCAGCAGATTTATTAAGCCGTGTTATTTGTTGGTAAATTTCAGCCCCTGTTGCCTTTGTATTGGCCGATAGTTTGTTTAATATAGAGGTGTGTGTTTTTTTGATGTACTCGCTCATTTGAGCGGTAGATACTGTGTTGGCCAATACTGTATTTATTCTGGCAACATCTTTTAACGGTACAATCCTGTTTTCGTCATCAAACGCTTTTTTCAGTTGTGCATCGCTTACGCCCAAAACAGTTTTTTTTATGGATTTCATATCGGGCATTTTCACACCCATACTATCCATCATTTTTTTTTCTTCAGGGCTCATCTCATTCATCATCTCCTGCGCCTCTTTCATCATTTCCTCCATTTCTTTTTGGGTGGGAGGAGCTTCTTTCTGTTTGGGTTTTGTTTGTGCATCCGCAACAGTAACTACCCAAAAGCATATTGTAAAGAGGAGAACCTTTTTCATTGTATGGTTTTAATAAATGACATGAATATTATTTTTTCGTGGTTGTATCCCCGAACCTTGTTCCAGCAATAGTAGTGTAGGCTGCAAAAATCCCGCTTGCCGGAAACCTTGTATCCAGTTTTGGACACATACCAAATACTAAATAGCTTGCATTGGCAGACATTACCGGCTGTGTGGTTATACATCCATCTTTGCCGGTGGTAACCGCTTTCGTTTCGCCTGTAAAACTTTGGTGCATAAAGAAATTATAATCCGGTGCTCCAAGATTTTTTGCTTTGGTATTAAAAGCAGTCCATTGTCCGTCATAACTGATGGCAATTTTTTGTCCTTGTCCGATAGGGCTATCTCCATTGCCTTCTACACCTTTTGAATCAACGCTTACCCGTATCACTGTATCTTTTTGGGTATCTGCTACAAAAATATCCTGCGCAGTATTCTTATCGCCGGGTACCATTTTGGTTGCAGTGGTAGCAAATGCAACGTAGCGGCCATTGCCCGAAATAG
>JBBSDF010000119.1:0-3295 GCA_038249665.1 Chitinophagales bacterium | reverse complement strand
ACTAGAGCAGAAAAAAGAAGCGCAAATGGAAAAGCGAAATCTGCGATATCGGCCAGCAGCCTAAATACCATCACAACACAAAGAATAAAGCAATACGTCGGGATACTCATGTACTACCATAAACCAAATTGGTAAAAAATAAAAAAAAGGTGTTGAAAACTAGATAGGCACACTCTAAAATTCAAAATAGAGAAATTAAAATCCTTAAACATATTTATGTTTAATTTAATGTGTTTTAAAAAGGGCAGTTTTCTTGCAGACACTATTTAGGGTTTGCTCATTAACTATGAAATGCCCATCTGACTTATATTTGGAGTATTAATTTTTTTAATCGGTGCAAATGAATTTATCAAAAATTAAGAAAAAGGGTGCATCAACTCCCAAATATGTAAGCCCTAACCAACTGACACTTTGCGGTTTTGAAACACCCTTTTCCCAACACCTGACCAGTGAGAACCGGTGGGTCAAGCTATCCAAGCTAATTCCCTGGGATAAAATCGTTGGCAGGTATGATTTGCAGTTTAAGTCTGCCGAAGGCCGACCGCCCATAAGTGGCAGGGTTGTTATAGGAGCAGTCATTATTAAACACATGCTTGATCTATCGGACAGGGAAACCATTTTTCAGATACAAGAGAATGTATTTCTTCAGTATTTTTTAGGCTATAGCAGCTTTACCAATGAAGCCCCGTTTGTGGCATCGCTTTTTGTTGAGATAAGAGAACGATTGAGCCTGGATATTTTAAGTGACATCAGTGATATTGTGGTAGCGCATAGTTTTGAAAAAGCAACCGAAACTCAAGTTGTTGCTCTTGCAAAAAATGAAAATGACTTTCACCCACCTTCACCCACAGGCACATCAGATGATGTTACGCAAAAGCAGACCGCACCTGTTGAAGCTGTCAATGAAGAAACAGCCGTTGTAACCAATAAGGGAAAACTGTTGATGGATGCTACTGTAGCCCCGCAAAACATTACCTATCCTACAGACTTAAAGCTGCTCAATGCAGCCAGGGAAAAAAGCGAAGCGTTGATTGATAAGTTGTACAATAAGGACATCCATGGCAGCGAAAAAGTGAGAACGTACAGAGAATTGGCGAGAAAAAATTTTTTGAATGCAGCCAGAAAAAAAGCGAAATCGGGTAAGGAAATCTATAAAGTCAATGGCACACAAATAAGGTATCTAAAAAGAAACCTTACTCACATCACCACCCTACTATTAGCCTATAAACAGCAAGGTGTTGCTACGCCACTAAAGCAAAAAGACATTGATTATCTGTACACACTGGAATTGGTGTATCACCAGCAACATGCGATGCACTCAACCAAAACCCACCAAATAGACAACCGGATAGTCAATCTCCACCAGCCCCATGTACGCCCAATTAAAAGAGGTAAGGAGGGCAAAAAAGTAGAATTCGGCAGTAAGTTGCAAGTATCGCTGGTAAACGGTTTTGTCCATCTTGACAAACTTTCGTGGGATAATTTTAACGAAAGTACCACTCTACAGGCCTCGGTAGAATTACATAAAAGCAAGTACGGCTATTATCCTGCTGAGGTATTAGCCGATCAAATCTATTGTACACGAGAAAACAGAAAGTGGTTAAAGGAAAAAGATATTCAGCTAATGGCCAAACCCCTTGGGCGGCCTAGTAAAGAGGCATTGTCAAATCCTGTAAGTCCTGGGGAACGCAATCCGATAGAAGGCAAATTTGGCCAGGCTAAGGTAGGATATGGTTTAGCCAACATCGGTGCTAAACTAAAAACGACCAGCCAATCTTGGATTGCAGCCATCGTACTGGTGTTAAACCTCGTTAGATTAACGAGGCTTAACTCGTTCTACCTATGTCAATGCTTTATCACACAGAGGTGCAGCCGTTTTGGCAGAAATTTTTGGAGGCTGAGTTGTTGAGCAGACCCTAATTACTTTAAGATATCAGAAGCGGATTTACATCGACGAAAGTAAACGTTTAAATGTTTGTTAATCGATTCATTTGTAGTCGGAATTACAATGCACCACAAATAAATTAAAGGCACATGAAAGGAACAGTATCAAAATTATTTTCAGACTTTTTTAATAGTGAGAAGGCGGGCGGGTTGATATTGATTGCTTGTACATTTTTATCCATTATCGTTGCAAATAGCAGTTTGGGTGCTGGCTATCTTCATTTTTGGCACCAGAATATTGGCTACGAAAATGTAAATATCCACCTGAGACATCCTATTGAATATTGGATCAACGATGGTTTGATGGCCATCTTTTTTTTGCTGGTTGGGTTGGAAATTGAAAGGGAGATTTACATCGGCGAGTTATCTACTTTAAAAAATGCTTCACTGCCATTTTTTGCAGCAATTGGGGGCATGCTGGCCCCGGCGATTTTACATTTTTTAATCAACAACGGATCTGAAACACAGGCAGGCTTTGGTATTCCCATGGCAACCGATATTGCTTTTGCTTTAGGGATTCTTTCCTTGTTGGGAGATCGGGTGCCGGTTTCGCTCAAGATTTTTCTAACAGCCTTCGCTATCATTGATGATTTGGGTGCTATCGTTATGATTGCATTGTTTTATACCGAAACTTTTTTACAAGGTTACTTTGCAGCGGCCATTGGCATATTTGTATTGCTGCTTGTTTTCAACCGGTTAAAAATCCGGAATCTTGTGTTTTACCTTGTGCCCGGAGTTGTGATGTGGTATTGCATGTTACAGTCAGGCGTACACGCTACCATAAGCGGTGTGCTATTGGCCTTTGCAATTCCTTTTGGTAATGGTGATGAAAAATCCACCTCATACCTGCTACAGCACCATCTGCACAATCCAGTTGCCTTTGTGATACTTCCTTTATTCGCCCTGGCAAATACAGGGATTGTCTTTACACCAGGCTGGCACAACCAACTGGCATCCAAAAACAGCGTTGGTATTTTGTTGGGTTTGATAATAGGTAAACCGTTGGGTGTTTTGCTTTTTTCTTTTGCTGCAGTTAAATTAAAAATCAGTAGCCTCGCAGATGATATCAACTGGAGGCATGTTATTGGTGCAGGCATTTTAGGTGGTATTGGATTCACCATGTCCATCTTTATCACTTTACTGGCTTTTAAAGATGGTGAAATAATTGTGGGCTCAAAAATAGCCGTTTTGTTTTCTTCAATTGTAGCAGGTACGATTGGTTATATTTATTTACATTTCAATACAAAGGAATCTGAACCCAGTCATTGACTCCATCTCCGTACCTTAAAAAATATCCCTTAAAATAATTCATTATTAAAGAATAAGAGATGGCTTACTACCTGTTAGCCTT
>JBBSDF010000118.1:0-3304 GCA_038249665.1 Chitinophagales bacterium | reverse complement strand
TGTTTTTTAAGGATGTCAACAATGAAAAAGATTAAAAACTGCAGGGGATTTTAGTTATTTGTGACGGAGCATCTTATTTTGTTGAGTCAGCCTATGTAAGCGAGAATGATCAATGTTAATTTAATACGACATTGGATTTTATTGATGAATATGTACACGGCTTGGATGTTGTTATGGCATTCCTGCTTAAGATATATAGGGCGAATTCTTATTTATATAGGTTATGACCATAGTATTAAAGCATTATTAAGTAAAGGGGTAACGTAAAATTTAAAAAAAATATGATGTGTAAATTTATTAATAGTTGTTTTTTTCTATTCTTAATCAGTAATTCATTTTGTCAGAGTAAAAGCCTGCAGCAGGTTGACTATGTAAACACCTACATAGGTACTGCTGCAAATGGGGTAGGAGGTATTATCCCTTCGGTAGGGCCACCCTTTGCTATGACCAATTTTGCCCCGCAAACCAACCAGAATTATATTGGTCGCATGCCTTACCTGTATGAGGACAGCAGCATTCAAGGTTTTATCGCTACCCATCAACCTACCATTTGGATGGGCGATTATGGCTACGTATCGGTAATGCCGGTGCTGGGGGATTTAAAAGTGTTACCTGAAGAAAGAAAATTATCTTTTTCACATAAAAATGAAATAGTAAAACCGCAATATTATTCGGTTTTGATGAGTACAAAAAATAATGAAATAATCAAAACTGAATTGGCCGCTACTGAAAGAGCAGGCATTTTGCGGTTTACTTTTCCGGCAGCTAAGCAGGCGCACCTTGTTGTGCAGGCTCTCAATATTCCCGAAATTAGTGAACCGTGGCACAAGGATGCCAATTGTATTGATAGCCGCACCAAAGCCATCAAAGCTTATATACGTTACGATGAATTGAATAATGAAATAACTGGCTACAATCCCGACCGGGTAAGTTTTGATATTGCTCCGGCACTTAAAAATTTTAAGGGATATTTTGTTATCCGCTTCAGAAAAAAAATAAATGCCTTTGGTACCTGGGATAACGAAGGCATTCATCCCGCAGACACAGCTATCACCGCAGGTAAAAGGGTAGGTGCTTACATCAGTTTTTCCACCAAAAGAAATGAAGTGGTGCTGGTAAAAATTGCTACCTCATTCATCAGTTTGGAACAGGCAAAGCAAAATCTTGAAACAGAAATTCCGGGATGGGATTTAGATGCTGTGGCAGCGCAAACAAAACAGCATTGGCAGCAAAGCCTGCAGCGGTTTAAATTGGAAGGGGCTACTACCGAACAGAAATCCATTTTCTATTCCGCTTTGTATCATACTTTATTATTCCCAAGAATTTTTTCTGAATACGGACGTTATTACAGTGCCTTTGATGATACCATTCATAACGGTATAGCATACACTGATTATTCTTTGTGGGATACCTACCGGGCTGCCCACCCGTTGTTTATATTTTCACAACCCGAACGAGTTAATGATTTTATTAGTTCTTTGTTGCAATCCTACAAAGAAGGAGGTTGGCTACCCTTGTGGCCCAATCCTGCCGAAACCAATATTATGATTGGCACCCATGCCGATGCCGTGATTGCTGATGCATTTGTAAAAGGCTTTAAAGGCTATGATGTAAATCTTGCTTATGAGGCCATGCACAAAAATGCCTTTCATCCCACCGATTGTGATGTGCCTGGTAATCCTTTTCGTGACAGGCAGCCATGGGATTGTTTTGAAGGAAGAGCTGGCCTGGCGTTTTACCATTCCCTGGGATATGTGCCCGGCGATAAAAAAACAGAATCAGTTTCTCGAACAGTAGAGTATGGCATTGACGATTATGCCATTGCACAAGTTGCAAAAGTATTAGGGAAAACGGATGATTATACAAAGCTTACTGAGTGGTCAAAAAATTATAAGAACCTTTACAAAAAAGAAGACCGGTTTCTGTTGCCCAAGCTGGCTAATGGCAACTGGGATAAGAATATTGATGAAGCATTCACAGAAGGCACGCCCTGGACCTACCTCTTCGGTGCCGTGCAGGATATTCCCGGCACCATAGAGCTCTTCGGCGGAAAAGAAAAATTTATTGCCAGGCTGGACGAGAATTTTGACAGTGCCCATTACCGGCACGATAACGAACCTGGCCATCATTACCTGTATTTGTATAATTATGCAGGGCAGCCGTGGAAAGCGCAGGAGCTTGCCCGCAAACATACCACTATTAACTACCGCAACCTTCCTAACGGCATCAATGGAAACGATGATTGCGGGCAAATGAGTGCCTGGTATATTTTCAGTGTGATGGGTTTTTATCCTGTTACGCCGGGTTCTGGTATTTATGCAATAGGTGCGCCGCAATTCCCAAAAATTACAATTGATTATTTGGTTGAAGGGAAGCAGCATCAACTTGTTATTATTGCCAATAATATTTCTGATAAAAATAAATATATACGTTCCCTAACGCTCGATGGAAAGGCAGTGGACAAACCATTCCTGTCACACGATGATATTATCCATGGCGAAAAATTAATTTTTGAGATGACAGACGAGCCAACAGCATGGGGAAAATGAAATAGGTTGTTGTGAAAATATGTAAGATAAAATTTGTGCTATTTCCATAAAATACATTGCCTTGATACAACAATCGCAGCGTAAATTATACCAGGTTACTCAGTTTGATTTCCATATTAATCCGGTTCGCTCATATAGTTTTTTGCAGCATCAAATATGCCAGCACCCAATCCTGCTAATAGCCTGCGGCTGGCGGAGTGAATTTTTTTGAGATTGAGTTTTTAAAAGCGGCTACAGGTGTTTTTTCTCAGTTGGTGGGATTGTACCAGTAGCCATTTAGATGCTTACCTTTTATTTTACCAGCTTTTACTGTAAAGGCTTTGCCGGCCGGAGAATATATTAGCAAATAATCATCACCTCTCGTTGCTTGTATCCTTTCTGCTGATGCCAGATTATTTTCTTCAAGCAGTGATTGGTTGGGTACTCTTTCCAACATAGGAAAGTATTCCGTCAGTTTACGAACGAATTGCATCTGGTTAGCACCAGACAGTTCGAGTGCATCATACCACTAAATATTATTACTTAACCAGCAAAATATAATACGCATCTTTTGGCAGCACCAGTGTAGCTACCCCATTTTTAATTTGTAGCGGCAATGTTTTCACCGCATACCCTGCTGCATCTAACTGAATCGCTTTTTTTATAACGGTATTTTTTATACTTACACTTGCAAGGCAAGGCATACCAAGCCAAGGCATGGTGCCGGTATTATTTATGGTAAAGCCTTTTATTTTATTACCTTCTTTCTCTTTAAC
>JBBSDF010000117.1:0-3403 GCA_038249665.1 Chitinophagales bacterium | reverse complement strand
TTTTCCTTGATGAAAAGAAACAAAAATCAAGGGCTGCAGAAAAAAAAGCTAAAAATCAATCATCGGGTGTAAAATGAAATAAGTTCGATCGGTTGTACATTACCCAACTATGTGCGACTTACCAGCTAACAATATTTCCAAGCTTTGGTAACCACAATTTCATTTTTACATCCCTCTTCCTGATTTTCTTAACGCAATTTTTTGGGAGGCCCGGCTTTCAGCTTCGTAGCGGGTTTGTCTCGATGGCTTGTGGCAAATTCGAGTATGTCTTTTGTTCCAAAGGAATAAAACTTTGAGCCTTCGTGGCTATTCAACTTTTTGTGGCGGGCTCCTTTTTTGACAAATAAAAAAAGGTTTCGCGGTCTGGCTTTCAGCGAACGGCTTTGGTTGGTTTAGAAAAGGAATATTTTTAACCATAAAATATTTTGCTTTAGGTCTACCCCTACCGAATGCCTAAAAAAGAGCCAGCCTCGCGAAGAGGCTGGCGTGATTTTTATATCAATGATGGATTGTAAAATGGAAAAGTAAGATAGTGATGTATGTTAGGATAATCGATTTTAATTTTAACTAAAAAGTCCACCTTTTTTTAACGGCCTGATGGCTTCGCCAACTTTAAACCCGTTGTTGAACACTTCAATTTTATAGTTGCCTATGTTGAAGTTAGTGTTTTGTTTCCAATCGAAAGTAATCGTTTGTTTTTTATTTTGAGTATAATCAACATCTAACTTCTGCGTAAAGAATTTTTGTTGACCATCTCTTGTGCTGAAAGTACCAGAACCCAATGCTTCTACGGCCACCGGTGTACCATCTGGTGCTGTGATGCAGACGTATATTTCTTTGGCGCCAGACTGTGCGATCAGGTTCTCATTTAAGTCGAAACTGATCCTTAATTTGTCCACTCTTTTAGCAGTGCTGGTGCTTTTTTCTTTGCCACTTCTTTTTTCATCTACCCCAACAATACTAAAATTAGATGCTTGTAAAGTAGATCCTACATTTAGCAAGTTTTCTTTTTCTTTGATCACAACACTGGCAGAATCATATTCTCTTCTGGCCATGTCTCTTTGTTGCATCACGGCTTGTTTTTCTTGTGTTAACTGAATTTTTTCGCCCTGCAAAATTTCGATCTGGGCCTGATATCCCTCCAAGTCTCCATTCAAAGAGGCAATCAAACGCTTTGCTTCGCCTAGCTCCGCTGAAGTAGCATTGGCTTTATTGAGCAAAGATTGAATCCTGGTTCTTTTTGCTTCAATGTCTTTGTCTTTAGAAGTGATGGTGCTATCCAACTTAGTGTTGGTAGATTTTAACATATCGTACCGCATGGCTGCATCTTCCAATTCTTTTTGCAACTCGTCTCTCTGCGTGCTGGTAGAAGCGATCATGGTTTCTTTCTGATCGAGCGTTTCTTTGTTTTGGTTCTTATCATAAATGATATAGGCCCAGGTTCCCAAAAGTGCAACCACCAAACCAACTGTAAGCAGGGTGCGGAGGTTATTTTTGGGAGCGGCCGTTGTCGCTTGAGTAGGTTGTTCAGGCTGTGGAAAATTTTCAAATGCCATGATTGATAAATTTAGGTATGAATGAATAGTTTGTATTTAAATTACTAACATGAAAAATATTACGGTGATTAGTAAATATTTTTGTTGTTTCGTTGTATGGAAGTGCTATTTTCCAAAACTGTGCCAAAGATTTTTTAAGAGGGTCTAAAGCCCCCAAAACAACGCTAAAATAAGCGGTAAAAGTCAAAATTAATAGGATATGAGCGTTGAAAAAATATTAGATAGTTGGAAGCAAAAAAAATACGAACCCATCTACTGGTTGCAGGGAGAAGAGGAATATTACATCGATATCCTCACTCATTTTGCAGAACATGACATGCTTCCGGAATCTGAAGCAAGCTTTAATCTCACGGTATTTTATGGTAAAGACGCCGATTGGGCCGCTGTCACCAATGCCTGTAAACGCTACCCTATGTTTGCCGAAAAACAAGTGGTTTTGCTGAAAGAGGCCCAGCACATGAAAGACCTGGAGAAAATGGAACCCTATGTTGCCAATCCGCTAGACAGCACCATTTTTATAGTAGCATATAAAGGAAAACTGCTCGACAAACGTACCAAACTCAACAAATTACTCCAAACAAAAGCAGAAGTATTTATATCAGAAAAAATTAAAGATTACAAAATTCAGGAGTGGATCGCAGATATGGTTAAAAGCAAAGGTTTTAGTATTTCTCCAAAATCAACGGCTTTATTAGAAGAGCATATTGGGAACGACCTCAGCAGGATTGCGAACGAAGTTGATAAATTATCCATCAACTTAGGCAACAAAAAAAATATTGGGGAAGATGATATTGAAAAATACATCGGCATCAGTAAAGAATATAATGCATTTGAATTGCAGGATGCTTTGGCAAAAAAAGACATGTTGAAAGCGCTCAAAATTATCCAATACTTTGATAGCAATCCAAAAGCTGCCCCCATCCAACTCGTGCTCCCTACCCTCTATGGATTTGTGAGCCGGGTGTACAGTGCATACGGCATGAAAGACCACAGCGACGCCAGCTTGAAGCCACTTTTTTATTTTAATACAAGTGCGCTGCAACAGGCAAAACTGATGATGAAAAACTACGGCTATCATGGCGTGGAGCGCATTTTGCTGCTCCTGCACCATTACAATTTGAAATCGATAGGCATCGGCGACAATGGTAGTCCTGGCGGGACTTTGATGAGAGAGATGGTGGCGAAGATGATGATTACTTAAGGAGATGAATACTTTTTTTGAATGTTGTAGTCGCGGGGTTTTGTTGCGAAATAAAAGCGGTAGCCACCGTTTGGCTTTCAGCGAACGGCTATGGTTGGATGAACGAGATTAATTTTACCATAAAAGCTCTTTGCTGCGCAACTTCCCAACGCCTGCCGCGGGCCTCTTTTCTTTTTTGCTTCTCCAAAAAAGAAACAAAAAAGGAGCTCGCCAAACGATAACACCCCGTTTGGCGGCGGTACCCTGATGGAGCTTTGGTACTACTGCAAACTCAACATTTGTTCCTTGATGCTGAACGAAAGAAGATAGCGTTTTAATGTACCGAAGGCTCAAAGTTTCACTCTGGAATGTAAGACCAACTCGAATTTAATTATACTAACTCGAGACAAACCCACTACGAAGGCCGAAGCCGGGCCTCAGAAAAAATTGCGTTAAGAAAATCAGGAAGAGGGATGTAAAAATGAAATTAGAGTTACTGAAGCTTGGAAATATTCTTAGTTGGTAAGTCGCACATAGTTTGGAATTGTACAAAAGATCGAACTTATTTCATTTTACACCCGACGACTGATTTTTAGCTTTTTTTTCTGCAGCCCTTGATTTTTGTTTCTTTTCATCAAGGAAAAGAAAAAAAGCCCGCGGCAGGCGA
>JBBSDF010000116.1:0-3425 GCA_038249665.1 Chitinophagales bacterium | reverse complement strand
TCATTTTACACCCGACGAATAAATTTTACGTGTCCCACAATGAGCGCAGCGAATCGGGAGCTTTTTTTTCTGCAGCCCTTGACTTTTGCTTCTTTTCATCTAGGAAAAGAAACAAAGCCCGCGGCAGGCGATATAGAGTTGCGAAGCAAAAAACTTATCAAAAAAAAATATTCATTTCTTAATCCACCTAAGCTTAAGAAAAGCGTTGAAAAAATATAGATCATGCCTTGGGAATATCAAAACAGCCAATGCTTTAATATTCCGAAGGAATGAAACTTCGTGCCTTCGTGGTAAATCAACTTTTTTGTCGCAGGCAAAAGCATTTTTTACTTCGACAATCTTTACTGCCAAGCGCAATTCTCCGTTGCGAAATCAAAAGAGCTAACCGCCACATGGTTTTCAACCAACGGCTACGGATGGACCCGCTGGAGATCTGAGCATTTTTTCGAGATTAACCGCTACCTTACATTGATTTTATGCACTAAATAGTTGTAAAATAGCATAGAATTGAACGTTATGAAAATAGAAACCTATCCTTTGTATGTTCAACCCTTGTTGCAATTATTCCATCAGGTGCATCCGCTAAGTCCTGAAATAGGAAAGTATCTAGCCGAGCACATAGATCAGGTGGAAGTAAAGGCCGGAGATCTGTTGCAGGAGAGTGGGAAACCAAGTTTATATATCTACTTTATTATCAAAGGAGCCGTTCGGGGTTTCATCAAAGACAATAAAAAAGACATCAGCACCTGGATATCTGCAGACGGTGAACTGGTAACCTCTATTTCTGGAATCGATGGCCATTCTAATGCATTAGAGAATATACAGGCAGTGGAGAATTGCCGAATGCTCCGGGTAAGCACTGCGGCGGTACAGGAATTATATACTATTCATCCGGCCTTCAATACCACGGTAAGAAAAATATTACAACTTTACTATCTTGATGCCGAAAGAAGAGCTTTTGTGGTACGGCTCAGCAGTGCCGAAAACAAGTACCTTTTTTTTATTGAGCATTATTCCCATCTGGCCAATCGGATACAATTGCAATACATTGCTTCTTTTTTAGGAATCAGCATGGAAACACTTAGTAGGGTAAGGCGCAAGATTAGTTTCTCTTAGATGATCCTGTGATTTCTTCACTACTCAAGCTATGACGAAAGTTTTCGCTGCGAAATTAAAAGAGGTTGCTGTCCGGTTTTCAGCCAACGGCTGTCGTTGGACGAACGAGAATGATTTAACCATAAAAGCTTTTTTCTTCGCAACTTTCTATCGCCTGCCGCGGGATCTTCTTCTTTTCTGTTGTTCTCTGATAAAAGTCCCCGTCAGGCTTTATAGACTCCATGTCATTGGTTATTCCAATTCTGTAAAGCCTTGTTCTGGCTTTAGCACTGCCAATCGCAAATACCATAGCATCGGGGAATTTGTTAGTAAATTCAAAAAAAGTCGCAGCCGCAGTTGCCCAAACCTTTTCACTATCTCCGTTATTAGTTACTACAGAGTCATTGATCTTTCTTCTATGTTCATCTTTATCACTAAAACCCAAATTGTAAAAATGATGTAAATGAGTTTCACTATCAATAACGGCTTCAAGATTCTATCTTTCGAGCCTTCGCTTATAAATTCTTAAACCATTGAAGTAGTAGCAACAATCACTGGGTAATTGTCAATATTCGTAAAAGTAAATTTAATATTTTCAATTATTATAAAGTACCACACGTACAACTCAAAGCAAAACAATTACTCAAAAAAATAATACAAACCCACACACCTTAGCCCCTTTAGGCTAACGAGACTCAGGGATATCCTTCTTCCCCTTGGTTCTCTGTAAAACCCCCTGTTAACCCCTGTCACCATACAACTACCCACCGCGTTACAACAAAACCACGGCCCCTAAAACCTTCCTCTAGAGGACTCCTTTCAACCAAATTGCTCATCATCCATCCCCCTCATCAACAGTGTTCTCTCCTGCATCCCTGGTCCCCAACCCCCCAAAACAATATTATTCTTACGAAAAGGATGGCCTTTTAAACCTGATATCTCAATTATTTTAACGAATTTCGCGTATCTTGAGCTACCCTTTTAATTGGGGTACATTTTTAATTAGTCCATTCATTATGAGTATTATATACAATCCTCGGGGATTTTTTTCTTTCGTTTCCCTCCCGGGTTGGGTACTGCTGGCAACGGTGCTGTTTGCCTCCTGTACTACCGCCAAACAAAGCGTCTATTTTAAAACCATCCAATCAGATACCACCATCAGCGGTTTCGTGACCAACGACTTTGAAAGCAAGATCCGCACTGGCGACCGCCTCGATATCAAAGTCACCAGCCTCAGCAGTATTGAAGATGAACAATTTAACAAGGCCGCTGCGGTGAGCACCGTACCCGAAATGAGCGGTTTTTTGGTAGAAAAAGACGGCCGGGTATTGCTGCATCGACTGGGGTATGTTACCGCCGCCGGCCTGTCTCGGAGAGAACTGGCACTGCTCTTGCAAAGCCAGTTGTTGCCTTTTATGAAAGAACCGATTGTAAACGTGGGCTATCTCAACCATAAGGTGACGGTCATGGGAGCCATTGCTGCACCCCAGGTGATGAACATGCCCGAAGAGCAAATGAGCATCATCGACGTGTTGGTGAAAAGTGGCGACATACTGGAAGAGGGGTTAAAAAGCAAAGTCATGATCATCCGCGAAGAAGGCACTGATAAAAAAGTAAAATTACTGAACCTCGAAGATCAGTCAATTTTTACGTCGCCCTGGTATTATGTAAAACCCAACGACATTGTGTTTGTACCACAAGATGGAGCCAAATTAGAGAAAGAAGAAAAGCGTAGAAACCAACAAAATACACTGATGTTAGTTTTATCATTTGCTTCGTTTCTGCTAATCATCCTGGAGAGGGTATTTCGTTAATCTATTTGTTATTTCTACATGACCGAAGATCAATTTTTTACAGAAAAGCCGCAAGCCAATATCCTGGTGCAAGTTGTGCAGCGGTACATACCCTTCTGGCCGGTGTTTGTAGTGCTGGCAGGTATTAGTTTGGCCATTGCGCACGTGTACCTTCGGGCCCAGACTAAAATGTATGTGGCTTCTGCTAAGGTGTTGATTAAAGATCCGCAAAAATCGAGCAGTGAACTGCAAGTACTGGAAGGGCTGACGAGGATGTCGGAAAAAAAATCTATGGAGAATGAGATCATCGTATTAAGGTCGAGCACGCTCATGCGGAAAGTGGTAAAAGAATTGAACTTATACAGCAGTTCTTTTAACGAAGGCAAGGTGCAAACAGAAGCGTTATACAAAAACAATGCACCTGTCTTATTTGAAGCTATCAACAAAGACAGCATCACTGGCGGAGGGAAACACTATTTCGACATCAATTGGGCCAACAACAGCATCAGCATTAACGGACAAACCGTTTCATTGTCT
>JBBSDF010000115.1:0-3425 GCA_038249665.1 Chitinophagales bacterium | reverse complement strand
TTTGTTTTGTTTTAAAATTGTTGCTGTTAATGCACAGATTGAAATGGCGTCACCTGCGGAATGGAACCTGGTTGGTGAGTTGAAAACACTTGGCCTAACAAAAGCAAAAATGGAATTTCGGGCAGTGGGTGCCGACACCCTTTATTTCCTGTTGATGAAAGATTTTCGCATGCTACAGGAGACCTATTATTTTTCAGTGACGTTTAAAGGAAACGGGAATACATTTTCTCAACTGTATGAACTGTTGCAGTCCTTTTTTATTGCTGAAAACAGGAAGAACAAGGATTATATGAAAACCTTCCGGCTGGGCGAAGAAGGAGTAAACCTGCAGCATTGCAGCCTGATTGGCCAGCATGGGGTAAGGCTTACCACTAAAGAAGGGTATTGAGGTGAGATGATTTATCCGGACAGTGAAGTGTCTTAGGTTATTAATATTGTTTCAAATGTAATGCAATAGTCTTTGCTATCAAAATATATGCTTTGATGTGATGCCTTTTAAAACCTGATAAAAGAATATGGGCGATAGCCCATTCCTTTCTTCTTTCTTTTTTTGGTACTTTTTTTCTTTAAAAAAAACGAGCAGCCAAATTCCTTTGTAATACTTATCCACATTGCGTTTCAGGAGTATTTAATGTTGGTTAATTGACATTAATAAAGCTATATTTGTTCTGCCGGAAAGAAGCGGAAACGGGCTCTGCTGAGGAGCAACCCGCCAGGAATATTTTCGGACATCGTAGCATATATTTTAGCTCTTTGACAGTTATTTTTTCAGGTGGGCTCAGGTTTGCAGCCAGACAACGATTTACGTGCCTTTGAAGCAGCTTAGCTTTGTTGTTTACATGTCTTACTTTCATGTTGAAACCAATTGTTTTTCAAAATTATTAGGTGATAAATAACCAATGGAGGAATGTAATCTTGTTGGGTTGTAGTACATTTCTATAAAGTCGAAAATTTCCGTTTGGGAATCTTCAGCGTTCTGAAATGCACCACCTTCCATCAACTCGGCTTTGAACCTGCTGAAGAAGGATTCCATGTGGGCATTGTCGTAAGGATTATCAGCATCGCTCATACTTTGGATCAGTTCTTTTCCTTGCAGTATTTGCCTGAATTTAGTTCCGGCATATTGGCCGCCACGATCAGAATGAATCAACATCCCAGGTGATACCTTTCTTGCCCTTAATGCCTTATTCAGAGAGGCTGTCACCAATGATTCACGCATGTGGTCCTGCAGGTCCCAACCAACTATTTTTCTGGAACACAGGTCCATCCATACAGACAGGTAACGAAACCTTCCTTCACCCATTGGAATGTAGGTAATATCGGCTACCCATACCTGGTTGACAGCTATCGGAAAAGCTGTTGCCTTTAAAAGGTTGGGACTGATCGGATAGGGATGTCTGCTGTTGGTTGTTTTAGGAACAAAAGACCGGGGCTGTATGGCTTTGAGCCCATTGCCGGAAAGGCACTTGCGGACCTTATAGGGGCTTACGTGTACGTTTTGATGGCTAAGCTCGGCAACGATCCTTCTGGAGCCATAACGGCGCTTATGTTCGTTAAAAACGGCTATTACTTTCTGGTCCATTATCTTGTTTTCGATTTTAGGCTGATGGGTGCGTTTATTGCGCCATTCATAAAAACAACTGCGATTGATCTGCAACATTTTGCATATCTGCTGGATAGGGAATTGACCCCGTATGGTATCGACAAATGCATAGACAATTGTCAAATCCCGCGGCTGAAAATTCCCAAGGCTTTTTTTAATATATCACGCTCCTGTTCGGTGCGACGAAGTTCACCTTTTAAACGTTCAATTTCATCGAAAGAGGCATGTTGAGCGGTAGATGCCGGAACTCCATTTTTACCGGGTTTGCCCAAAAAATAATGAGAGGTTTTATACCACCGGTGAATTAAAGAAGAACTAACTCCAAGTGCTTTCGATATTTCAGAGATAGGGCGTCCGGAAGCCACCATTTTAAGAACATCTTCTTTAAAAGATGAATCATATTTTCTACGTGTTTTTTTCTTTTTAGATAATGTCATTGTTGCTCAAATTTAAGCAACTTCACTGTCCGGATTTATTGGTGCATCTCATATATCAATTTGTCAGGAAAAGATGTTGATAAGCTTTTTGGAAAGCGATAACCAGTGTAACCTTTCATAACAAAGGGGTCTCCCTCCAGGTACATACCATGCCATTATAAAATAATTGCCCATGTCATTTTTATCCGTAGCCAGTGTTCATGATCCTAACTTCCAGAATGTTATATAAATCATAAAGGCTAATTGCCGGTAAACCGTTCACTATTTCATAGGTCTGTTTAAAAGTAAAGGGTACAAAATATCTCTCCAGGAAAAAACTTTAAAACAACCTTAAAATAAATAAGATGAAAAGAATTTTTACAAAAATTTACATTCCCTCAAAAGACGAATTAGCCATTGAATTATTTGGAGTATTACTCTTTAGCCTTTCTGCTGTTTACCTTGTTAATTATGCAATCGAAGTTGGCTAAGCTTCGGCGATTGCTCCACTGGCATTTTTCAAAGTGAATTGTTTTTAAGAAGTGGGCATTCTAAAGATGGATTGATAATGGCCCTGAAAACAAAGGCCACTATCAATAACACGTAGGCATTTATCTATAACAACTACCGGCTTACTGTTTGGTTGTTTTCTACAATAAAAGCTGCCAGTTGACGACCCTGGGGCAATTCGCTTGAAGAATAGTACAACTTTAAAACGGGGTTACTGCCTTTCTTAAGGCTGATTAGATCCTGTACACTACAACTCATATCACCCACTGCTGTTGGTGTATCCTTAAACCGCCATTCTGTTAGCAGTTTGTTTTGCCCGTCTTTAATGGTTAGTTGATAATTAACACTAGTATTATATGCATGCTACTGATACCCGCCACCAGCAGACCGATACAGCGCCACCATCGTTTGTAGTTGCACTTTCTTCATCAGCGTTAATTCTATTTCCGCATCCAGTAAACTTTTTTGTGCGGTAATCACTTCCAGGTAGTTGGCATAGCCATTAGTGTACAAATCATTTGCCGTTCCAATTGCGGCGGAAAGGGAACTTACTTCTCCCTGCTTTAAATTGAACTGGCTGGCAAGATTGGTAAAACCCTGCAGACTGTTTTGTACTTCCATTACGGCGGTTTGCATTGACTTGTTGTAATTCAACCATGCTTGTTTGGCTTGTGCTTCATTAATACTGTACTGCCCCCTTATTCTTCTTTTATTGAAAATGGGGCCGGTGATATTGCCCGCAATACCAGCGGCAATTGAAGTGGCATCAAAAAATGATGCCAACCTGAATCCCTGAAAGCCGATAAAAGGTGAAATAGTAAACGATGGATAGTACATGGCCCTGGCAGCCGCAACATCTGCATAGGCAGCAGTAAGGTCATGCATGGCGGCATTTA
>JBBSDF010000114.1:0-3466 GCA_038249665.1 Chitinophagales bacterium | reverse complement strand
CGATAAGCACGGGCATGATGCGTAAGGTCATCATAAACAATCAATACATCTCGTCCCTGTTCCATAAAATATTCCGCAATACTTGTGGCAGCATAGGGTGCGATATATTTTAAGCCGGGTGAATTATCTCCTTCTGCCACAACAACGGTAGTATAAGCTATAGCACCTTCCTCTTCCAGGTGGGCAATAACTTTTGCAACGGCAGAAGAACGCTGACCGATAGCGCAATACACGCATAAAACATTTTTATCTTTTTGGTTCAGGATGGCATCAATTGCAATGGCGGTCTTGCCGGTCTGCCGATCACCTACAATTAGTTCCCGCTGTCCACGACCAATAGGGATGAGTGCATCAATCACTTTAATGCCGGTTTGCAATGGAACGCTAACTGCACTGCGATCCATGATGGCAGGTGCCGGGCGTTCGATCGGCAATCGTTGTCGGCTCACAACAGCACCTTTATTATCTAATGGTTTACCCAGCGGATCAACTACTCTTCCAATCAAAGCATCTCCTACAGGAATATCCATCACACGACCAGTTCTTTCTACTTCATCGCCGGCAGTCAATAATGAATCTTTACCTAACAGGATTACACCGATCTCATCTTCATCAATGTTGTAAGCGATGCCAAAAAGATCGTTGGAAAACTGAAGTAATTCTTCAAACCCAACATTCGGTAACCCGGAGACTTTTACGATGCCTGTTGACACACTGGTTACTTTACCAATTTCACGTGGAGAAACAGGAAACACATATTTGTCTATACCATTTTCCAATAGCTCAAATACATTTTTAGCGCTCGTATTTATTTCCGTCTCTGTCATACTATGCTGTTACTGGTTTGCTATATATTTCTGACTTTGCATTGTGCTGGTCTTTTGTAGTCGCAGCTATATTCTTTTGAAGTGCATTCAAATATGCTGCAAAACTCCAGGCGAGTTTATAACCATTTGTTGTAAGCTCAATACCACTGATCAATTCAGGCGCTGTTGTAAACTGTAGCGTTGCTTTTGTTCCAAGCGTTTCGTTCACAACATCGTTGATAGCAGCCTGTTGCTCTGGAGGTAGATCAGATGCGGTTTTCACTACAATATTGTTTGTATTGGATTTGAAAGCGGTTATGAATTGTTGTTTTTCATCATCATTCAGTGCATGAAGGCGTTTAATAAAAGTGTTGACCGACTGCTCATCCAGACTGGAAGAAGCCATGTCTTTCAATGCTTTTTTTGTGATGGCAAAAACCTGCTGTTGTGTTTTATCGGCGGTTGCCAATGCTTCAGCCTCCTGCTTTTCTTTGATACCTTTTTCAAGGTTGGAACGTAACGTGTTGGCTTCGTTTTTTGCATCTTCCAAGAGCTTGTCCCGTTGCGCATTTGTATCGGCAATAACTTTGTCCGTCATTGCTTTTTTCTGTACATCAAATTCATCATTCCTTTTTTTAAAGTCAGCCTGCTCTTTTGCGGCCACTGCTTTTTTATCATCCGCATCCTTTATTTGCGCAGTAATTCTTTTCTCTCTTTCGTCAATGGCCTTAAGTATCGGTTTGTATAAAAACCGTTTCAGCAACCAAACCAAAATGAGGAAATTAATTACTTGCGCTATTACCGTAAACCAGTTAATGTTCATGATAAATTATTTTGCAATGATGTAGTTCCAGAAGGGATTGGCGAAGATGAGTATCATCGAAACCACGAAACAGTAAATGGCGGTTGATTCGATCATGGCTAGGCCAACAAATAACGTTCTTGTAATTGTTGGCGCAGCATCAGGCTGTTGAGCAATTGAACTCAAGGCAGATGATACGGCTTTCCCTTCGCCTAAAGCAGGCATCATGCAACCTACGAATGTTGTAAGCCCGGCGGTAATGATTGACGCAATAGCAATTGCAGTTGTACTATCCATTTTATTTTTATTTAGTTGTTATTGATGTTGTTTTTTTAGTTTCTTTAGCATCGTTCACAGCTGCTGCGATATACACTGTTGCCAGAATACTGAAAATATAAGCTTGCACGGTGCCTGTGAGTAAACCCAGCGCATTCATGATGACAGGAAATATAAAAGGCGAAATGCTTAATAGAATCGCAACGATCATTCCGCCACTCATGATGTTGCCAAACAATCGTACCGCCAATGCAAGTGTGCGTGAAATTTCGCTGATAAGGTTAAAAGGCAACATGATAAAAGTTGGCTTCAGGTATGATTTTAAATAACCTTTTAACCCACTCTTGCTGATACCGAAAAAGGGCACTGCTATAAACACACAAAGCGCCAATGCTGTTGTAGTAGAAAGGGATGCCGTGGGTGGCGTATAGCCAGGAAATATGATACAAATATTGGCAACACCGATAAACAAAAATAGCGTACCGATAAAGCCAATATATTGCTCTGGTTTGCGTAAGCCAATTTCCTTAATCTGTTCGTTGATGCCGGTAACAATCATCTCCAGAAAACACTGCCAGCGGGAGATATGAATATCCGTTTTCAGCTTTCTTGTAACCAGCGCTGCTGTTAATACCAACACTAGCATAATAGCCCAAGTGGTGACCAAGGTAAGATTGATGGTAATAAAACCATGCTGCCAGAAGATGGTTTGGTCGGGACTAAGCTCCATGTGAATGCTCTTTTTTTATTAGCGATTGTTTTGCATCAATTGTTTTGGTAAAATAAATGACTATAAACCTTGCGGCTATAAAACCAACAAAACAACTAATAAGGCGTTGCCAGCTTCCGGAACTGATAAAATAAAATCCGATCAGCACAATGCCAATACGAACGATAAAACTGCCCAAAAACCACAGCGCAGGCATTTTAGCAGTAATTATTTTTTTCACTGTATACCAAAGCCCGCCAAAGAATATAACTCCCAATGCAATTCCCGCAACAAAGGCAAGTATCATTAATAAAACGTCATTCATCTTTTTCGTCTTTATTTTTATGCATTTCTTTATTTTCATTATCAACCCAGTACCATGCGATAAGACTACCGCTGAATAATCCAATCACTAAAAATGTAAGCGTCCAGGAGAAGGATTGCGGATATTTTCTATCGAGCCAAAATCCAAATGCAGCGCCCAGCAAAGTGGGCGCCACCACCGACCAGCCCACCATTCCCATCATGCCTAATCCAAGCCACACGCCTTTATTTTTTTCACGTAACGCCTTTAGTTTTTGCTTCTCTTTTTCAGCAATTCGCCGGCTAAAATATCCTTCATCCTTTTTGTTAGCTGGTTCCATAATTAGTGATTTATAAATTTATCAAAGGCGTAAATGAAACCACTTTCAAGTTTTGCTGTTACAGAAAGTGCATTGATTTCCGCTTCTTCCTGCTGCGTAAAATTTTCCTTCACCAGATCACTTAATTTGCCCAGTTCAACACCGCCAATGGCATTGCGGACTGATACCAAAACTTCCCTGCCTGCCTTCACCAGCACCCCTGCATCAACCGCTATATATTTTGTCCCCT
>JBBSDF010000113.1:0-3543 GCA_038249665.1 Chitinophagales bacterium | reverse complement strand
CCGGAACTGAAGCCGATTGAAAAACTAGAGTACAAGATAAGAACAAAAAGCCCAACAGAATTCCGTCCGCCGGAACTGCCGCTGATATTGAACCGCAGCCGAAGATAACAACGTCAAGCCCTGCTTGCAGCAATACCCGATCGTGTGGTGGCAATTTTTCACGACCGCACTCCGACTGACAATTCCATAGTTCCACATTAAGTTCTCAAAATATAAAAGTTGCACTTTCGGACTACTTTTGTAACTTCGTATTGTGAACGAAACGAAAAAATATCGAACAATCATAACTTACAAAAATTACTTTGAAGAGTTTCTTACAAACCAACGACAAAAAGTAAAAGAAAAAATTGTTTGGACTTTTTTGTTGATAGAGGAATTATATAAAATCCCAGAAACATACTTAAAACATTTAGAAGGGACAGACGGACTTTATGAAATCCGTATTCAACTTGGTAGTGACATTTTTAGAATATTCTGCTTCTTTGATGAAGGAAAATTGGTTGTTTTAGCAAACGGATTTCAGAAGAAAACTCAAAAGACACCTAAACAAGAAATTGCAAAAGCTTTAAAAATAATGGAGGAATATTATGAAGACAAAAAATAATACAAAGACACTTGCTCAATTTGTTGACGAACAATATGGCAAAAAAGGTACACCCAAACGTGACACTTTTGACAAAGGCTATCAGACTTTTAAATTAGGTGCAATGATACACGAAGCCAGACTTGAAAAAGGTATGACACAAGAACAACTTGCAAACAAATGCGGCACGAACAAAGCATATATTTCTAAGGTTGAGAATGATATTAAAGATGTACGCATTTCTACGCTTCAAAAAATTATTGAGGTTGGGCTAGGTGGACATCTAAATTTATCAGTAACTCTTTGATATTTCGAGAAGACTAAAACTGCCACCAACATTAAGAACAATAGCCGAAGGCCCCCCATAAAAAGCCCCGCATTTAAAAACTATTTGCGGGGGCTTTTGGTTATTGTTTGTTGACCGACGCCTGTTAGAACGCTATAGGTGGCAAAGTAGGTCCCACTGGTATTTTTCCATGAAGGTGCATGGATAAAAGCAGGCCACGGCTGCCGTTGGCAGACAGGTTCTTTTCAGCAAGGCATGCCTCCCCTTACCCGTTTGCAGCGGCCAGGTTTTTTGATCAGTAATCAGAACCTTTTCATGCTTGCCCAGGTCCTGCAGTTTTTTAAGGTGGTGCAAGAACCGGGGTTTTTTCAGCGTCTGTCATCGCCTGCTTTTTAACAATAGGCATGGTACCATCACCATAATCTATGTGCACGAGCATCAGTTTTCCACGGTTGCATTTTGGGCAGATCGTGATGTCTTTGCCATACTTTTCAAGCATACGGATGCTTACCGGTACCTGCACTTTAGCTGGCAAGGACGATAGTTTTAATTGCTTCCGGATGTTATTGAGCCGCTTTATTTTACCGTGGTTTTGCAACAAGCCATAGTGCCGGATTTTTACAAACCGTTTGGGCAGGATGTGCAGCTCAAAGCGTCGCAGAAATTCGGCATGTGACAACGGCATTTCTTTTTGCTGGTTGCCATCTGCATAGTCCCGGTATTTAAACGTTACGCTGTGGGCGCTGATGCTTACTATGCGTTGCGCCGTAATGGCTACTTTATGGGTGTAGCGGCCAAGATAAGCCACCACGTTGGCTACGGTACCAAACGGGCTTTTGGCATACACGTTCCACTTTTTATAACCGGCCTGTTTGATGATTCTTTCTACGCCTATGCCTTCCAGTTGCAGTTCTTGTTTTTCAACCAGTTGGCGCAGCCCTTTTAAGAAGATGCCTTTGAATACATCTTTGAGTGCCGCTACCGGAAAAAGAAATTTGTTGTTGCTGCGCTTTGCCCTTATCCAGCGGTTGTTTTCATCCACCCCGCCGCCGCTAACAATGCAGTGTACATGAGGGTGAAAGCTCAATTGCTGACCCCATGTATGCAGGATGGTGGTGATACTGCATTTACCGCCCAGCCACTGCGGATCTTTTGCAAACTGCAGCAGGGTTTGAGATGAAGCATCAAACAACAGTTTAAACAACGCTTTGCGGTTGCCAAGGATGATGGAATGCAACTCATGTGGTAGCGTAAATACCACATGGTAATAACCGGTGGGCAACAGATCGGCACTCAGGTTTTCTACCCACTGGTCTTTTTTTAAGCCACCACAGTTGGGGCAATGCCGGTTGCCGCAACTGTGGTACTGGTAATGCAGGTGATGACAATCGCCATCATTGCACCGGTACGTATGTACCCCGTTGGCTGCGGTATGGCACAGGTAAAGCTTGCTGAACACTTGTTTGCTTACCGTATTGAACTGCTGTGCGGAGGCCTGGCCAAACAACTGCTGTAGTTGTTGGGCGATACTAACGGCCATCATTGTTCGTCGTTTTCCATGGCATCAAAAGGTGATATCAGCCCCGCCCTTTTGGATTGCTGCAGATGCAGGTAAATCATCGTGGTGGAAAGGCTGCTGTGGCCCAGCAGTTCTTTAATGGTATGGATGTCGGTGCCCGCATCCAGCAAATGCGTGGCAAAGGAATGGCGGAGCGTATGCGCCGAATAATCCTTTCCGCCAAGCCCTATCTGCTTAATGTTCTTCTCTACAAAATGCTGGATGCTGCGGGGATGCATGGACTTCCCTTTTGTCTGACCTTCAAAAAGATAGGTCACAGGTTTGTGCTGCAGGTAATATTTTCTTAAATCGCCCAGCAATTGTTTGGGCAACAGCGTAAACCGCTCTTTGGGGCCTTTGCCTATTACTTTTACCTGGAAGGCCTTGCTGTCAAGATCAGCAATTTTCAGATTGACCATTTCATTCATACGCATACCGGTACCATAAAACAGACTGATCACCATGCGGTGTTTGAGATTGGTAATCCCTGAAATCAATTGCTTTATCTGTTCTTTGCTGAACACCTGCGGTAATTTGCTTTCTTTACGAGGATAAAACTGCGACGGAATAACAAACGGTGAGGGCATGACATACTTAAAAAAGAAACTGCATGACTGTGCCACCTGGTGACATTTCTCACGGCCAACCTCATGTTCTTTTACAATAAAATTAATGTAGGCGATAATGTCTTTGCTAACGATCGACTCCGGCATTACATCGTTGTAATGTGCAAAGAGGAAACGCATCTCCTGTGTGTAATTGCGGATGGTGCGGGGCGAATAAAACTTGGCAGTAAGCACTGCGTTCATTTGTTGGAGGGCTTCCTGCGCTGGCAGCGAAAGCGTTACTTTACTGTACTCATTTTTTTTTCATAACTTAAAGTTTTATATGAAAACGAAAGGTCGCACTTTCATTGATATGCCAACTTTCACCGCAGGTGTTGGTTCAACAAAGGTATTGCTGCAAGCAGGGCTGGACGTTGTTATCTTCGGCTGCGGTTCGCTTATCGGCAGCGGTTCGGGCAGGACAAACACCGGTGGGCTTTTGTTTATTATCTTTTACTTTTATACCTTTATTCAGCAGCGGTTGGGGGCGGACACAGCAATGAATTCCCTG
>JBBSDF010000112.1:0-3664 GCA_038249665.1 Chitinophagales bacterium | reverse complement strand
GTTCCAAACAGTCGGTACGCCTGTGCAGCTTCTCATATTTGAGTTGACGCAACATGCGCTTGCGGGCATCTTTGCTAACCTCTACCACATACAACAATGGGGTTCGTCCGTCTTTCGTTCGCACGAGGTCTTTTCTAAACTCAGAACTCCTGACCTGAGCCTTAAAAGGTTGGGTAAAACTTAATTTTTTCGCAAAATAAAGTTGCATTAATTTAACGTTCATGCAACTTCAACTTCCCATTTTTCCCAGCGGTACAAAATTCATTAGCTCTTGCGTAGGTGTTTATGAACAGGGTAGCCATGTTCAATATATTGTCAATGGTTTGCCTGTATATGCCCATGGCAAAGATGACCTACAGGCCTTCCGGTTCTTTTTCAGCAATTTGATCAGTCATGGGCTTTGTACAAAAGCCGAGGTTAGAAAGGCCTTCTGCATAACAGATGATTATGTTAACAGGTCCTACCGTCTGTTCAAAGCTGAAGGTGAGGCTGGTTTTTTCAAGCCTGAAAACAGACATGGTTATTGTTACAAGTTGATAGGCGATAATTTAGCCAGGGCTCAGCAATTGCTTGATGATGGCCTCAACCAAAGTGCAACAGCCGCTGCCGTTGGGGTAAGTGAATCTGCCATCCGGTATGCTATCAAAATGGGCTATCTAAAAAAAAAGCAGCCGCCCAAAACATAGTACCTGCTTCAGTTGTAGACAAAGCCCTTACTATTACCATCACTGAATCATCCGGGCGAAGCCTGGCAGACAAACATGCGCCGCTTGGCGTAGCCACTACAAACATAGAAAGCAGGCTATTGGCATCGGCTGGCATTGGGCCGGTAAACCCCGTTTTTGAGGCCCACAACGGGCTTGATTATGGCGGCGTATTATTTTTATTACCCGCCTTGTTAATGCAGGGGCTACTCACCATTAAAGAAACACATAAACTTAAAGCAGGATATTACGGAATCAATTCCATTGTCCTTACCCTTGCATTGATGGCGCTGTGCCGTATTAAAAATCCAGAGCAGCTCAAACAACATAAGCCCGGCGAGTTGGGCCGTCTTATCGGCATGGACCGTGTGCCGGAACTAAAATGCCTGCGTAAAAAAATAAATGAACTGGTAGGGCAAAACCACAGTAAAGAACTTAATGATAAACTGCTACAACAATGGATGCCGGACGAAGAGGAAAATGTATTTCTGTATGCCGATGGCCATGTAAGTATTTACAACGGCTACCTTGCAAACCTTCCCGCTAAGTATGTATCCCGTCAAAAGCTTTGCCTGAGCGCCACCACCGGATTCTGGCTCAATGACCAACAAGGCAATCCGTTGCTGGTATTTACGGGCGAGCTGAGCGAAAAGCTGCAAAATGCCATTGAGGACAACCTTATTACCCGGCTCGTGGAAAGTAAGGTTATCGAAATACCGCAGGAAATTACCGACTCAACACCTGCCATATGTACCATTGTTTTTGACAGGGAAGCTTACCAACCCAGCTTCTTTATGCGCCTTTGGACCAAATACCGCATCGCAGTAATCACCTATCGAAAAAATGTAAAAGACAAATGGGAGGAAGAATCCTTTAAAGATCATTCAGTTACAACAGGCTCCCATAAAAAAACAATGCAGCTTTGCGAGCGCAAAACAGTATTGGGCGGACATCAGTTCAGAGAGATCCGCTGCCTAACCCAAACCAACCACCAAACCCCTGTAATTACCACGCATCCCTCATTGCCCATGGCCACAGTAGCAGGTGCCATATTTTCCCGGTGGACACAGGAAAACTTCTTTAAATACATGATAAGCGACTACAGCTTCGACCATATTATATCATATGGCACTGAGCTCATCGATGAGAAAAAGAAAGTAGTAAATCCCGAATACCGTAAATTAACCCAACTGATTAAAAAAGAGAAAGAAAAAAAGCAACGCCTGCAAGCCTCCTTTATGGCGGTAGTGGAAAAAAATTTCGACCATTCACTCGATACCATCGCACCCGTGCATGATAAACAAATGAGCCTTGTAGAAACTATTGAGGAAATGCAGCAAGTTATTGATGCATTGATTATCAAAAGAAATAGCATACCTGGCACAATAATGCTATCTGAGATGCCCGATAACAAGCGTTACAACAAACTAAAAACAGAAAGTACCCTGTTAATTAGTATCATTAAAATGATCTGTTACAGGGCAGAAACTGCACTAGCCAACCAGATACATTTTTATAACAGGGCAGAAGATGAAAAAAGAATGCTAATAAAGCAAATCATTCAAACACCTGTAAATATATTTCCTGATTACAAAAATAAAACACTCACAGTCACGCTACATACATTGTCCACACCAAGGTACAACGAGATAGCATCCAACATTGCAACACTACTCAATCAAACAGAAACGATTTTCCCCGGAACAGATTTATCCCTAATTTTCAAAACTCAATGATTTTACTTTGCGATCAAGTCAGGAGTTCTGAATTTAGAACTTTTTTAAAAAATAAGTAGAGAAACAAATAGCTTCTCTTTTCTTTCGTATAGAAGTGCTTCTTATTGCGCAAAGTCACTCCTCTAAATGACGGTCATCACTTAAATTGCTGACTCTCAACAATACTTTTGTAAAAAAAGTATGATACGGATACTATTTTCAATTATCATCATAGTTCATGGCCTCATTCATTTCATGGGTTTTGCCAAAGCATTTAACTACGGCAACATTACCCAACTCACCAAAGAAATTTCAAAACCCTCAGGTTTACTTTGGCTGCTTACTGCGTTTTTGTTTATTGCAGCTACTATTCTATTCCTGTTAAAGAAAGATGCATGGATATTTTTTGGATTAACAGCGGTCATCATTTCACAAATACTAATTTTTACTGTTTGGCAAGATGCAAAATTTGGAACGATTGCTAATGTTATTATTCTCGTTGTTGCTATATTAAGTTATGGGACTTATCATTTTGAAAAAAGTTATCAAAATGATGTAAAAGAAAATTTACAGCGTACGAATATTTTGAAAACCGATTTATTGACTGAAACAGATTTGCTGCACTTACCTGAATCCGTACAACATTACCTGCGCTATGCAGGAGTAATTAATAAACCCAAACTAAAAAATGCTCGTATTGTATTTGAAGGGCAAATGAGAGAAAAAGGAAAAGATTTTTTCCCTTTTACCTGCGAACAATATAATTTTTTTGATAAACCCACCCGGCTATTTTTTATGAAAGCAACCATAAAAGGCTTTACCGTTCCTGGTTATCACAGATACAGCAATGCAACTGCTTTGATGGATATAAGACTTTTTGGACTTTTCCCTGTTGTACAAAAATCAGGAAAAGATATGGACAAGGCAGAAACAGTTACACTCTTCAACGATATGTGTTTGATGGCTCCTGCAACATTAATTGACAAACGAATTACATGGCAAGCCATTGATAGCAATTCGGCAAAAGCCACTTTTACAAATCATGGTATTACAATATCAGCCATTTTATATTTTAATGAACAAGATCAATTGGTGAATTTTATTTCCAACGACAGAGATGTAAATCACTATCCATTTTCTACACCGGTGAGTAATTATAAAAATATCAATGGTATAAACATTATGACGTATGGCGAAACTGTCTGGCATTACCCTGATGGGAAATTTGTTTATGGAAAATTTAAC
>JBBSDF010000111.1:0-3665 GCA_038249665.1 Chitinophagales bacterium | reverse complement strand
TAATGGATTAATGTTGTATGATACCAACCTGTCTGCATTTTATTTTTATAATGGCAGTTCCTGGAACGCTGTTAACAGCGGCGGTGGCGGCGGCAGTAGCTGGACAGCCAACGGCAATAATATATTTAACAGCAATGCAGGCAATGTGGGCATTGGTACAAACACACCAAGTACCAGCGCACAGCTTGATATAAGCAGTACAACAAAAGGGTTATTATTGCCCAGAATGACCACTATACAACGCAACTCAATATTGTCGCCGGTTGCAGGTTTAATGATTTATGATACAGACAGAAAATCACTACATCATTACGATGGAAGTATCTGGCGTATGATATTGAACAATGATTATTGGAATAGGGTAACAGAAAGAAGTAATTATGTTTATAGTAACTTAATGGACAGCATTGGTATAGGCTTGTTTTTTGCACCAACTGCCAGGCTTGATGTAGCAGGCAATATCCGAAGCCGAAACAATTTGATTGTTGATAATAATGTTTCCGCACAAGGAAATGTAAACGGGGGTTCATTTTCAACAGGTGGAAACATTTTGGTAGCTGGAGCATCGCTGCTGAGCGGTGATGTAACTGTCAATTCTGATATAATAGGCAAAGGAAATGCATCCATTACAGGCACATCTACACTAACCGGAAATGTAACTACCAAAGGAGATATTGTGGTTAACAATGCAACTGGCACTCTTCAATTAAGAAATGGAAGCAATGTAAACAAAGGTTTCGTTCAATTATCGGCAGATAACCTAAGACTGGGCACTAATAGTGGTAATACCCAATCTGTAATTTTTCGGTTAAACGGCAATGACAGGACAACCATGTATGCAAATGGTGATATCAATATTGAAGGAAAAATTACTAACCAGGCGACAACAGGTTTCTACAATTTACTGCCTCTTTGTTATGGAACTGTAAGAAACAATGTTTTGGTAAGAGGTACAAATAATGTAACCGTAAACTTTGTTTCAGACGGAGATCCTTCTGGCCTTTTTCTATCAGCGTATTATAACATCAGCTGTTCAGGAATAAGTAATAACAGCATTATATTGGTAACAGATAATGATAAATATGATGCCGATGGAATTTCCAGTAACTATATTTATAGCACCACGGCATCTTATTTCAACCCTGGTGTGGCAAGAGTGTATAGAACTTTGCATATTCTCGCTGCAGCAGAAGCTTATAGGGTGCAAGGTGATTTTTCATTTGTTATTTATAATTACTGAGAAGAAGTAATAAGTTCATTATTTTTCTGGCAAGTCTCTTCGCCAGCGTTCTTGGCACACGAATGCAAAAAGTAAATTACGAAACCTGGCGAAGAAGTATTTTTTTTAGTGCCGATGGTTGAAAATTATACCGTTTTATCCTGCGTCACAAGCGGCAAAAGGGGCACTTCCAAAGTAAACCCATGCCCGAAATTGTAAACGCCAAACTTTCTATCTCCCCCATATTCGCTATTGTTTGCCTTACTTTAAATTTTCATCTTTGAGTTGAAATAAAAATCAACTGAAATGAAAAAACTGTTTATCATTTTACTCGCCGCAATAAGCTGCAAAAGTATTCAGGCACAAAGCGTGGGCATTGGTACCAACGCTCCCAATGCAAAATCATTATTGGATATTAGCAGCACCACTAAAGGTGTGCTTTTGCCAAGAATGACCACCTCGCAAAGGTTCGACATTACCACACCTCCCAATGGGCTAGTGGTATATGACACTGATAAAAATGAATTCTATCATCACGATGGCCTGGGCTGGAAAGCTCTTTTAAACAGTGACTATTGAAGGAGGCCCCTTACAAGCCGTAGCAGGATTTCCAACACAAACGATAGTGTGGGTATTGGCCTTTCTAGCCCTACCGAATGGTTGGATGTAGATGGCAATATCCGAAGCCGAAATAATTTGATTGTAGGTAATAATGTTACCGAACAAGGAAATGTAAACGGGGGTTCATTTTCAACGGGTGGAAATATATTGGTAGCCGGAACATCGCTTCTGAGTGGTGATGTAACTACTAACAGTGACATTACTATAAACAACACTGCTGCTATTTTGCAATTAAAAAGCAGCAATGTAAACAAAGGTTTTTTTCAATTAAGCGGTAACGATGTTCGGTTTGGC
This sequence comes from Chitinophagales bacterium, assembly GCA_038249665.1. Classification (GTDB taxonomy): domain Bacteria; phylum Bacteroidota; class Bacteroidia; order Chitinophagales; family Chitinophagaceae; genus Ferruginibacter. Next base: position 1,531 of record JBBSDF010000111.1, on the reverse strand, counting down.
ACCAACTCGGGCAACGCTACCGGCAAAGTAATTTTGCGCATGAATGGAAACGATGTAATCAAGTTTAACAAATTTGGAGAAATTGAGATATCTGGCGACATAATAAACGTAGCTAAAACTGGCTATAACAGGTTAACCCCGCTGTGCTATGGAACCAGTGTTAATGCAGCAGCAAATGGAGGTCCAATTACCGTAGAAGGAACTACTAATGTTTCTATTACAAGAGTTGGCGTTGGAGAGTATAATATAAATTGTGTAGGTCTTGACGGATTTAGTTTTGTTATGGTACAGCCCTATGCAGTCGATGTTAAAACATTTGTAAGTTATCATGCACTTGGTGTATATAGAGTTTCAACCCGAAACGAAAACTATGAATATATTAATCAAAATTTTAAATTTATTGCCTATTGATTACAAACGTTTAAAAACGGCTGCGCCTACGTTCGTCCGCCACGAATGCAAAAGAACCTGATTATTAGCCTAAATAATTACTGAAATTATGTTTTGTATGTCACTAACCTTAGCGAAGTAATATGATGAAGTAAAATAAAGTGATTTGATTGTAGCAGTTTTAGTAATTCAGAAGATTTATTTACATTTAATCTAAACACGTATGAAAAAGGTTATTTTACCCATGTTGTTTTCCCATTTTATTATTTTCTCCCAAACAAAAGCGCAAACTTTTGAAGGATTAAATGATTTAGCCGGGTTTGGTCAGCAGGTATATTATAGTCCTGGTAATAAAGAAAAGGCAAGGGAAATTGCCGCTCGTTGCGATAAGGCCATTGAATATTTTGGACAGTTGCTGTCTTTTAAACCATCCACCAGGTTATTTATACTTGGCCAGGCTGATTGGCAAATGTATGCCAGCTTTCCGGTGTATGGCATGCCACATTACCCGGATAGTTCGCGCCTGGTAATTGCAGCAGAAGATAACGATTTCTGGCGCAGCTTTTTGCCACCGCTAGATGAACTTCCTCCCGCTTTGGCATCAAAAGTAAAACAAGCATATACCAACAAAGAAGGACAGTTAAGCATGATGCCATTTTTTGATTTGCTTGCATTGCATGAGCTGGGGCATGGCTTTCATACACAGGCTAAGTTAAAAATGCATCGTAAATGGATGGGTGAATTGTTTGTAAATATTATGCTGCATACTTACATAGCCGAAAACGAGGCAGGCCTTTTGCCGGCATTGGAAACCTTTCCTGAAATGGTGGTGGGTGCCGGCTCATCAGAATATGCACACACCAGCCTGGAAGAGTTTGAAAAATTGTACGACAATATGGATCCTAAAAATTACGGCTGGTACCAATGCAAGCTTCAAAGCGCCGGAAAAAATATTTACAGTGCGGGTGGTGCAGAAACGCTGCAAAAATTATGGACTGTATTAAAGACACATCAAACCAATATGAGTGATGAAGCCTTTGTGGAAATGCTAGCTAAGGAAGTACATCCGTCAGTTGCGGATGTTTATTTAAAATGGTAGTTTTAACCTAAAGTAATTAAAATGATTCGATAAAAGGTTGCC
>JBBSDF010000110.1:0-3665 GCA_038249665.1 Chitinophagales bacterium | reverse complement strand
TAATTGGTCAGCAGGCAGTTCCCGTGCAACCAAACAAAATTCCTTTAGTTGAACTTAAAGGATATACCCAGGTAGTTTATTACAGCTCCGGAAATGAAGATCGGGCAAAAGAAATTGCTGTCCGTAGTGAGAAAGCCATTGCTTATTTTAATAAGTTGTTCGGTTTTAAGCCCAACACAAAACTGTATATTCTATCGCAGGCAGACTGGAAAGATTATGCTTCTCCGATAGTTTATGGCATGCCACATTACCCGGATAGTTCACGCCTTGTGATAGCAGCCGAGGACAATGATTATTGGAGAAGTTTTTTGCCACCGCTAGATAAACTTCCACCCGCTTTGGCATCAAAAGTAAAACAAGCCTATACCAATAAAGAAGGACAGTTAAGCATGATGCCATTTTTTGATTTGCTTGCATTGCATGAGCTGGGTCATGGTTTTCATACACAGGCAAAGTTAAAAATGCAACGTAAATGGATGGGTGAATTGTTTGTAAATATTATGCTGCATACTTATATAGCCGAAAATGAACCAGGCCTTTTGCCGGCATTGGAAACCTTTCCAGAAATGGTGGTGGGTGCAGGTACTGCAGAATACAAATTTACCTCGCTGGCCGACTTTGAAAGATTGTACGACGAGATGGGTATGGGGGCAAAAAATTACGGCTGGTACCAATGCAGGCTTCACAGCGCCGGAAAAAATATTTATAATTCGGGTGGTGCAGAAACGCTGCAAAAATTATGGACAGCTTTAAAGACACATCAAACCAATATGAGTGATGAAGCCTTTGTTGAAATGCTCGCTAAGGAAGTGCATCCATCTGTTGCAGATGTTTATTTAAAATGGTAATGCTGAAATAATTATTTATTAGCAGTAGAATGAAAGGTCTTTCAGAAAAACAAAAAAAGTATAATAAAATTTCAAAACCAACAACCATCTTTGGCGTTGATACCCGCCTTTGAACAAAAATTAATGACATGAAAAAAGTAGTGCTACCCATTTTGATTTCGTTGTTCATCCTTTCGGCAGGGGCTCAAATCAAATACCCCGCAACACGTATCGAACCTTTCGATACAACTATCTTCAACACAACGTTAACCGATCCTTATTCCTGGCTATCGCAAAAGCAACATGAAACCGAAATGCTTAAGTGGGCACGTATTCAGGATGATTTTTCCAGCAATATGTTAGACCAGGTTACAGGCGATAAAATCTTACTGGATGTTGCAGAAAAATTAATGGAGCCCAATCCTGATGAGATCTCGTTAAAGGGAGTGCAGCATAACGACCTCTATTATTATAAAATGATGCCCGATAATCAACGATGGCTTGTTAAGCGAACTGGCTATCTGGGTAAGGAAGAAAAAATATTATCCTTGCCCCTTACCATTAATAAAAAAAAATACCAGGTAAAGCAATTTTTCTTTGCCCATAACAAACCGTTACTAGCCATGATGCTGACGGAAAAGGGTGAGGCCAATCCGCACCTGCGTTTTTTCGACCTCAACAAAAAAGAATTCTCATTGGACAGCATTGCCCCGGTTATGTTTAATGATTCCAAGGGTGTTTCTGCAGCCTGGCTTCCTAACGATGGCGGTATTATTTATTCACAGGCCCCAATAGAAAACTCCGCTGAGGAAAATTATTACCGGGGAAAACTAAGATTGCATTTGCTTGATGGAAAAAATAGCGGCCAGGATATTTCACTCTTCGGACAAGATGTAATTGATGGTATTGATTTAAAAGATTTTGACGTTCCCTATGTGTACAGCTTCCCGCATTCGCCTTATATTATTGCCCGGGTAAGAGCCGGCAAGGGAGCTAATTATGCTTTTGCCGTACATTATTCAAACCTAAACGGTGCTAAAACACCCTGGCGAAAATTGCAGGGCTATACTTGTAATGACGAAATGTTTACAGCAAAGGATAATTTCATTTATGCAATTTCGGAGGATGAACCAAACACGCAAGTCATAAAAGTGAATCTGGAAACAGGAACAGCACCTGTGGTATTGCTGTCTGGACAATCACAATTATTTGCAAATATTATCGGTGCAAAAGAGGTGCTCTATTTGAAATATACAACGCCAGGAAAAGATGGAATTTTAAAAATGGGATATGACAAACCCACTGTGGCAGATCTACCCATGCCCTTTGATGGCGCTGTGGGTGGATTTGAAATAATGGGCGATAACGACTTGCTATTTGGAATCACCAACTGGATCAGAAGCGATGAATATTACAGCTTCTCACCTGGTACCAATACCGTAGCATTACTGGCCGGAAGTAACAGCGGTTTACCTACTGAAAAGTACACCTCGAAAGTAATCTATGTGCCTTCCCGTGATGGCGTAAAAATTCCGGTTTCTTTAGTGTATCCTAAAAATGTACAATTGGGTGAGAAGCCCATGCCGTTGCTGATTGATGCTTATGGATGCTTTGGAACTTCTATGAGTCCGGCTTTTTTACCCGAAGTACAAATATGGCTTAGCCAGGGTGGCATATTTGCCGAGGCACACATTAGGGGTGGTGGCGAATTGGGAGCAGCGTGGTACAAAAGCGGATCGTATCCAACTAAAATGAATTCTATAAATGATGTGGTTGATGTAGCTGAATATTTTGTGAAAAATAAATACACCCAACCTTCCCAACAAATTATTTCGGGTGGCAGTTGTGGTACGTTAAATGTTGGGCTGGCCACTTTACAACGTCCCGATTTATTTTGTGCAGGTTTGTACGAGGTAGGTATTCCAGATCTGGTAACCAACAAAGGAGCTTCTTTTGGTAAAGGTCAAAACGAATTTGGTTCATTAGATACCGAAGACGGATTCAAATCAAGATTATCGATTAGCGCCTTTCACCACATTGTCGAGAATAAAAAAGCTCCGGCAATGCTCATGGTAAACGGAGCCAACGATTACATTGTGCCCCTTCACAACGTTGCCCGGTATGTGGCCAAATTGCAAAACGTGCAGCAAAGCGAACGGCCAGCCTTGTTTATGGTCGATTGGCAAAGCGGTCATCAAGGTGCAGGCACCAATCCGCAAGACATGCTAAGGAGATTAAAATTTATACTGTGGCAATCCGGGCATAAAGATTTTCAGTTGAAGTAGTAGACAGCTAAATAGAGAACAGCAAAAAAAATAAGTAAAATGCGATACGCTTTATTCTTGATCGTCAGCTTTAGTAGCTTGTTGCTAGCGGCACAACCTTCGGTTACCATCAATAAAATCAAACTTGATAAAGAGATTGATTCTCTTTTCCAAGCTTTCAACAATAAAAACTCACCGGGCTTCGCCATCACCGTTATTCAAAATGGAAAAGTGATTACAAAGAAAACGGTTGGAATGGCAAGCATTGAATTTGGCGTTCCTTTTTCACACAACACGGTTGTTACCATTACCTACTCCGAAGGACGAGAATTCATTTCCATTGCGGCCGCATTGATGGAGCAGGATGGAATACTAAACTTGAAAGACAAGGTTAGAGAATATTTTCCTAAACTGCCAGCATGGAGTGAATCCGTAACGATTCAGGATTTGCTAAACCACAGCTCTGGCTTTTGTGATGAATGGGCTACGCTGGTACTTACACAGGCAAGCATGGGCAACCGATTGGATGGTTCGCAGTTTATGAATTTATTATACAACCAACCAGTCCCAGAGG
>JBBSDF010000109.1:0-3897 GCA_038249665.1 Chitinophagales bacterium | reverse complement strand
CTTTGGTAACATTAATTTCATTTTTACATCCCTCTTCCTGATTTTCTTAACGCAATTTTTTGGGAGGCCCGGCTTTCAGCTTCGTAGTGGGTTTGTCTCGGAGCATTACACTATACACAAAAGTTTTTTTGCTTCGAATGTCTCTATCGCCTGCCGCGGGCAACTTTTCTAAAAGTAAACTCTCTAAGGTTTTCCAGGCAGGTAACTTAATTGAAGACGCTGATGTTATTGCGAAAACTGATGATTTGATGTGCATACGCAAAGCCCTTATAGGTTTTTATCCGACCCTCTTCAATATTTTCTTAACGCAATTTTTTGGGAGGCCCGGCTTTCAGCTTCGTAGTGGGTTGCCTTGATGCGTTTTAGTAAATTCGAGTTTCTCTTTTGTACTGAAGGAATGAATCTTTGCGCCTTTGAAATATAAAAGCACTGTCTGTTTTCGTTGAGCATCAAGGAACAAATTTTCAGTTTACAGTAGTAGAAAAGCTCAATCAGGGTACCGCCGACAAACGGGGTGTTATCGTTTGGCGGGCTCTTTTTTTGCTTCTTTTTTGGTGAAGCAAAAAAGAAAAGAAGCCCGCGGCAGGCGATAGAAAAGTGCGAAGCAAAAAGCTTTTACGGTAAAATCAATCTTGTTCATCAAACCATAGGGGTTGGTTGAAAGCAAGATGGTGGTGACCTCTTTTTATTTCGTAACATCAATTTGCAGTAGATGATGTGAGATCAAAAGCCAAAAAGTTTTACAATAACATCAAATAACTACAGTTGGTTAATGCGTAAATTTGTATATAAAACATAAACAATAAATCCATTTATTATGAAAATATTAGCTCAGCGTCATTCATTTTTTTGGAGACCAACGATGTTGTTGCTATTGTTGTTGAACAGTATTTCTTTAATAGCCCAGGATACCCTGGAGCAAAAAGTACCTGGCAGAAAAAATGTACCGCAACAGATGAAAAAACCTTATGTGATCTTGATCTCAGCAGATGGGTTTCGTTTTGATTACGCCGATCAATTTGATGCGGTACATTTAAAAAATTTAAGAAAAAAGGGTGTGCAAGCGAAAAGCATGATTCCCTCCTACCCCAGTGTTACTTTTCCCAATCATTATACCATCGCCACAGGCTTGTATCCTTCTCACCATGGATTGGTATACAATCATTTTTACGATCGGAGTAAAAACGATTCTTATAGCATGAGCAACCGCAAAACAGTGGAAGATCCCTCTTGGTATGGCGGCACCCCGTTGTGGGTGCTGGCAGAACAACAAGGCATGGTATCCGCCACCAATATGTTTGTAGGTTCAGAAGCTCCGATTCAAGGAAAGCTACCGACGTATTGGTATCGGTACACAGAAAAAATTCTAATTGCAGATAGAATACAAAAAGTGGTGGACTGGCTGCAACTACCCGATACCGTTAGACCCCACCTGATCACATTTTATATGAGTGAAGTAGATCATGAAGGACACGATTTTGGACCAGATGCACCGCAAACAAGGGAAGCTGTTCATTTTGTAGACAATGTAATGCTACAGTTGACCGAAAAAGTAGATGCGTTGGGCTTACCCGTGAACTATGTGTTTGTCTCCGACCATGGTATGGCATTGGTAGATACGGTAACCCGCATCAATGTAAACGATATGATAGATACCACTCAGTTCGTTATCAGAGGTGGAGGTACCAGCTTGCATTTGTATGCAAAAGACCCTCGTTTTATTGATGCAACTTATCAGCAATTAAAAGCAAAAGAAAATGGGTTTATAGTGTACCACAAAGCCGAGATACCGAAGGCATGGCGGTATGACGCCAGCAACGACTTTTTTAACAGAATTGGTGATTTGCTGGTAGTGCCAATATATCCCAAGGTACTAAGTTGGAGAGGAAGGATCAAACCCGGAGCACATGGGTTTGACCCCGCCATCAAAGAGATGCACGCCGTATTTTACGCCTGGGGCTCGGGTATAAAAAAAGGCAAGAAGACCGGCAGTTTCGAGAATGTACATGTATATCCTTTTGTGGCGGCATTGTTGGGGTTACAATTACCCAACACAATTGATGGAGATCCAGCGGTATTGAAGAAGTTTTTAAAGAAGTAGCGTACCAGGAGTTTCACGAGCCGCTTCGGCGAAGAGATTAACTCTGTGCAACGCTTTCGTTCTCTAGAAATCATCTGTATAATTATTTGAATATACGAAGCAGCAGGGACGTTTGGCAGAGAACCATAGAGGAAAAAATATTCATTTCGTTAATCCATCCAAACCCTTTGGCTGAAAGCCAGTGGGTAGCAGGCACTGTATATTCTGCAACAGAACCATTTTTTTTGTTAAAATTAAACAAGTAGTCAAAATGAAACTTTTTGATTGTATTTTTCCATTTAAGAAAACGGCTGCTCACCACATGTAGGTATCAGCCTTAATTATAGGATTGATTGATTTATTCATTACAATAGCCCAACTTTGAAAAGATCGCTACCATTTTTATTGAGTGTTTTGTGTTGTTTTAGCGGACTGTATTATGACCTGAAAGCACAATCCATTCAGGGAATATGGAGTGGAAAAATCAGCAGAAGATCGGCCACCACTGGTGCTACAGAAAGTTTAGAAATACAAATTTCGCAAACGGGAAACGTATTGTGGGGACATTCTTTCGCATTTAAAGACACCAGCAGATTTGTACTCTACAAACTCGAAGGAAAAAGAAACAAAAAAGAAAAGTCGGTTTCCCTAAAAGAAACAGGACAACCCGCATACTCCCTTCCAGATGCTTATTTCCCCTGCGAAAAAATTTACACCCTCGATTATTATCGTATAGGCAACACTCAATACCTGAGCGGCACATGGGGCGGTAGAGGCGCGTATATGGATACCAGTTGTTTCCCGAACGAAGAACTATTGGTGGTACTACAAAAAATTAAAATACCCGATTATCCCATCAATAGTTTTGTAGCCAAAAAGCTCGTGAACTACTTTACCCGAAAAAATGAACTACGCCTCATGGATAGTAGTATGAACGAAGAAAAGTTCATGGAACAGGAATGGGTAACCCCCTCCAATAAAACCGGAAGAGATAGCTTATTGATCACTGAAAGGCGACAAGATATTCAGGAGATCTTACAAACTGCCGACAGTAATATTCGAATTTCATTATACGATAATGCTACCATAGACGACGATACAGTTAGTATTTTCGTAAACAAATTCCCCGTTTTGCTACAACAGCGACTAAGCGCCACTGCTCATGTATTTTACGTAAAGGCGCCAGAACCTGGTAAACCAGTAGAAATTTTGATGCAGGCCGAAAACCTCGGCAGCATCCCGCCCAATACCGCTTTGATGGTGGTTGAAACCGGCAAAAAAAGATATGAAGTGAGGATGAGTGCGGGTTACGAAAAACATGCGGTATTAATCGTAACCTATCTACCCGATTGATCTGCTCCAATTTATTGGGACAGATCCAATCATTTTTATTTAACCATAATATTTTTGAATCACACGCATAAGCGCAGCGACATCGGAAGGCGACCTCTTTTTATTTCGAAATAGAAAGACAGTCACTAACACATGCGAATCCACAAAGCTTCCTTCCTTCGAAATAAAAGACACACTCGAATTTGCCACAAGCCATCGAGACAAACCCGCTACGAAGCTGAAAGCCGGGCCTCCCAAAAAATTGCGTTAAGAAAATCAGGAAGAGGGATGTAAAAATGAAATTAATGTTACCGAAGCTTGGAACTATTGTTGGTTGGTAAGTCGCACATAGTTTGGATATATACAAATGTTTGAACTTATTTCATTTTACACCCAACGAATTAATTTTACGTGTCCCACAATGAGCGCAGCGAATCGGGAGCTTTTTTTTCTGCAGCCCTTGATTTTTGTTTCTTTTCATCAAG
>JBBSDF010000108.1:0-3981 GCA_038249665.1 Chitinophagales bacterium | reverse complement strand
TCTGTGTGATAATAGAGACATAAAATATCAGCCACCAGCTACAAAATGTGACAATCAACATTACTATTGATTCCACCGGTGCTGTTATGTGGTCTGATAAGCTCTTGTGTTGTTGAGTAATAAACTGATTTATGACTTGAATCTCGGAATTCTTAAATAGGGGTAGTTTTTGTTAATAAGGGGTTTGATCATACAATACTTTGATTATCACTAAAGGTTATTCCAGATTCTAAATATTTTGGACAGTAGTGAGAATTAATCCGCCGGAGGCGATTGTAGAACCTGCCTCCTGCAAACAGGCCGTAGATAGAAACATTACGTACTGCTTGAAACAAGCCGTTCATTACCGCAAAACTCTACGGTTCTACGCTGCGCCCACTGTGCTGCATTTCTACGTTTCTACAAACCTCGATGCCATAGTGTAAACACCTATTCAGGCAACAAAAGCTATACTAATCACCAACTCTTTTGGAAGTCTTCCGTAAACCTGTATATTTATTGCTTCATGCAAACACTCGCTACCCCACCCGTTATCCAAATGGAGCCTGTCCGCCATCGCGGTGAGGCGAGGATCGCTTTGCGGTTTCCTTATGATCAGGCGGTGATCCGGGTGGTGAGGGCCTTGCCTGATGCCCGGTGGAGCGCTACGCTGAAGTGCTGGCATGAGGTTGGTACGGACATCAGGTACATCCAGGAAGCATTGGGTCATGAATCTATACGAACTACTGAGGTTTATACCCATGTGGCAAAAGATAGAAAACCGGCATCACCCTAGATACCCTAGAAATATGAGTAGCGTATATCCCCCAATGCTGTTGGCTATACGAATAAAACCTTCGTACTATTGGAATATATACGAAAGTTCATAGCGCAAACCTGAATGTTATATGCCATTTTAGAACTGACCTCAGACAAACCGATTAATCAACATTATAACTTATGCAAAGAAGAAAATTCATAAAAGATACGCTAACAGGATTACCTTTAATCCTGTTGACACCAACACTTTTGGCAAGTTGCGGTAAAGACGATGAAGACATAACGCCAAACGGTAAAACCGTTGTAGTAATTGGTGGCGGTATTTCAGGGCTTGCAGCAGCCAAAAAACTAAAAGAAAAAGGATTTACCGTCATTATTTTAGAGGCACAGGAAAAAGTAGGTGGACGAATGCGGACAGACAGAAGCCTTGGAGTTGCTTTTGACGAAGGAGCAAGTTGGATACACGGATTAAATGGCAATCCAATTACAAATTTAGCATCACAATCAGGTGCTACTACTTATCTGACTTCTGACGATAGCGTAGAAGTTTTTGACACCAATGGAACTGAATATTCCGACACAGTCTTAACTAATTCAGAAAATCAGTTTGAAAGTGCATTAAACGTAGTTAGAAGTGCAGGAACGCAGACACAAAGTTTTCAAACTGTATTCAATTCACTTTACCCAACACAAGCTAATGACAGACTTTGGAAGTATATGCTCTCTGCCTATTTAGAATTTAATACAGGTGGCGACATTTCAAAACTATCGTCAAAATTCTTTGACGATGGCGAAGAGTATAGCGGAGCAGACGTAATTATTACGAATGGATATGATAAGGTAACAGACTTTTTAGCAGCAGGTTTAGACGTTAGATTAAATACAAGAGTTTCAAGCATCAATTATTCAAATGCAAAAGTAAATATTATCGCTAACGGCAATAATATAGATGCTGATTATGTAGTTGTTTCAGTTCCGCTAGGCGTATTGAAAAATAATGCGATTACTTTTACGCCTGCATTACCAACAAGTAAAACCAATGCAATTAGTAACACTAATATAGGTAATGTGAATAAATTTTTGTTGGTTTGGAACACACCATTTTGGGACACAAATCTGCAGTACATTGGTTACACCCCAGAAACCAAAGGCAAATTTAATTACTTTCTAAATATCAAGAAATTTACACCATCAAATGGATTAATGACTTTTGCTTTTGGCGACTATGCAACTGTAACAGAAAGTATGACCGATAATCAAATTATCAACGAAATAATGCTGAATTTAAAGAGTATTTATGGCAACAGTATTCCAAATCCGACAAATTTTTTGAGAACAAAATGGGGACAGAATATCAATTCTTACGGAGCTTATTCTTACCCGACAAATGGCTCAACATCAGCAGACTTTGATACACTATCGAATGAAGTAAATAACAAAGTTTTCTTTGCTGGCGAACATACAGAAAGAGAATATCGTGGAACAGTACACGGAGCCTATTTAAGCGGAATACGTGAAGCCGACAAAATAATAGACTTATAGTGAGAATAAGAAAAACGGCATATAACAGGGGTTTTGCAAAAAAGCGGGTTCAGTGCCAAATTGAACATTCGGAATTCTAATAAACATTTGTACTAATTTGAACATTTGTGCTTCTTATTCCACTTCTTCGCAAAGCCCTAAAACGTTAGTAGCAATTTTATTAAACCATAAACAAGACAAAAAATATTACACATGAAAAAGGAATTTGACAGAACAAGCATTGAAGGTTCGGCAAGGTATTTTCAAAACTGCGTTCGCAACGGAGACGTAGAAAGCGCACTTGATTGTTTTGATGAAGATGCAGTTTATATTACTGGAATAGGCACATTTGTAACGGGTAAAGAAAACATACGCAAAGCACTTGAGCAAGTGTGTGCATTGAAACCAGATTTGCAAGCACTGAGAAGCACTGGGTTTACCGTTGGTGATATTACTGCTTGGGTTGATGAATGGACATTGAAAGCCATCTTACCTGACGGCACAAAATTGGATATGAAAGGCACGTCAAGTGATATATTAAAAAAACAACCTAACGGGAACTGGGTATATTTGGTTGACAATCCTTATGGAGCTGAATATTTACATCTATAATGAGTTGATATTGAAAATAGCTGATATAAAAACTGCTACTAACAGCACCTACAAGAAATTGGCGGTTCAGTGCTCCGCACAGGCGGGGCAGGCCGTGTGAGGGGAGACTTTCACGCATGGTTCCCTGAGAACGTGAGGGTGAGATTCCTTTGCGTCACTCGATTATCGGATATCTGACAACATTATACAATAAAATAATTAGCAATTATCATTATGCATAAATCAAATTCCAATAATTGTTTTACATCATTTTTATTACTGATTTCAGTAATTAGTTTTTTCTCATGCACCCAGCATAAAGAGCAGGAACGCCCAACGACCTTTGCACCAAAAGTGGTGGCTGCCAACGGCTATGTAGTACCCAAAGACAGTATGGCCAAACCTACAGTTATTTTGGTGGATGAAAGCAAACTAAAAAAAATACCCGTAGGCACACCCAAAGTGGTGCTTACCAATACAAACATACATCCGGCAGGAAAACCAAAAATTATTTTAGCCGGCACACCAAGAGTATGCACACCGGGGCAAGACACCTTTCTTCTTGCCAAAACAGTGCCCGCCATTGACAGTCCTTTTACAGCAGGCATACCCGAAGTGGTAATTGCAAAAGACGCTTATATCAGAGACCAAAATCCGGAAAACTTTAGCTCTTTTGGTAAATTGCAAGGCTTAAAACATGGCAATATAAACTGTATGCTGGAAGACAAAAGCGGAAATCTTTGGTTCGGCACGTTAGGTGGAGGCGTATCGAAATACGATGGCAAAAGTTTTACGCATTTTACCGATAAAGAAGGCTTAAGCAATAATTTTGTTTTTAGTATGCTGGAAGACAAAAGCGGAAATCTTTGGTTCGGCACTCAAGGTGGAGGCGTATCGAAATACGATGGCAAAAGTTTTACGCATTTTACCGATAAAGAAGGCTTAAGCAATAATATTGTTTATAGTATGCTGGAAGACAAAAGCGGAAATCTTTGGTTCGGCACTTTTGGTGGAGGCGTATCGAAATACGATGGCAAAAGTTTTACGCATTTTACCGATAAAGAAGGCTTAAGCAATAATTTTGTTTTGAGTATGCTGGAAGACAAAAGC
>JBBSDF010000107.1:0-4056 GCA_038249665.1 Chitinophagales bacterium | reverse complement strand
TAATTGCACCTCTTTCTAGGGGCAAATTAATCTTTACCGCCTCTAATTCCAGCCTGTCGGTCAACCTTCCAGGGCAAACGCATCTAAAAAAACATGTAGGTTAAACATCTGATTATTAGCAATAAAGCTTGTTTTTCTGATTAAATAGTTGTATATTTACCTGGTAATCAAACAGATAAATATGATTCGTGAAAATAATTTTTTATTGTATTTTTCAGAAATGAAAGATCCACGTATTGAGAGAACCAAACGTCATATTTTAGATGACATCATCTTTATTGCTATCGCTTCCGTGCTCAGTGGAGGTGATTCGTGGAACGATATGGAGGAGTATGGACAAATCAAGAAAGAATGGCTTAGCACCTTCTTAGCGCTTCCGAATGGCATTCCTTCTCATGATACGTTCAATCGTTTTTTTGCCGCATTGGATCCTGATGAATTTGAGATCTGCTTTTTATCATGGGTAAAATCAATCCACCAAAGGACACATGGTGAGATAGTTAGCATTGACGGAAAAACTATGCGAGGCTCCAGGAATCAAGGATGCAAAACAGCTACTCATATTGTGAGCGCATGGGCTGACAAGAATGAGCTGGTGTTAGGCCAGATTAAAGTCGAGGAAAAATCAAATGAAATAACGGCTATCCCCAAACTTTTAGATGCACTTTTACTAGACGGATGTATCGTTACAATTGATGCGATGGGATGTCAAAAAAATATTGTCAAAAAAATTGTGGCAAAAAAAGCCGATTACATTCTTTCAGTAAAAGAAAACCAGAAGGAGTTGTATGAAGACATTCAGGATAGCTTTAGAGTGTTGCCAGCCAGTGATCGCTCGCAAGACATTGATTATGGCCATGGCAGAATCGAAACAAGAAAGTGCACCATCATTACAGACCTAAGCCTGGTTGAAAATGCGGCTAAATGGAAGGGGCTAACCTCCATTATCAAGCTAGAGCGGGAACGATATTTCAAGGCAACGGCAAAGAAAGAAAGTGAGACTTGCTATTACATAAGCACACTAAGCAAAGCCGAAACAATCGCCTATGGTGTTAGAAAACATTGGGGTATCGAAAATAAAGTTCACTGGACACTTGATGTAGCTTTTAATGAAGATATGAGCAGAAAAAGGGCCGGGAATGCTGCTCAAAACTATTCTAATTTAAATAGAATAGCACTAAATCTGTTGAAAAAAGACGACGCAAAGGTTGGTATTAAAAGTCGAAGGAAAATGGCTGGTTGGAGTAATGATTACCTATTAAAGATAATTTGCAATTAATTTAGATGCGTTTGCCCTGTGGTTTTTGGCTATATTCGCACTTGTAAGGGTTTGTGGGGCACGGACAGGAAAAATGTCCGCGCGAGCATGGAGGGTAGTCCAATATTTTAGTATTAAGTATGATGAAGGTGAATAGAAGTTTAGGGTTAATTCTTTTGCTGCTTGTATCCACGATAGCTTATTCTCAGAATAAGTATAATGGGATGGTGAAAGTTAATAAGGATATGTACTTTGATGCAACCGAAGTTGATGTAGCTTCATGGCTTTCTTATTACTCTTGGACAATAATACACGAGGGGCTTGAGGCAGCTCAAAAAGTGTTACCCGATAGCAGTGCAGTAGAGCCAGAACTTTGGTCTTACATGAAGAATAAATCTACTGACTACATAGACATGCAAGCAAGGTACTCATTGCAACCTGTCGGTTATTTTGGAATGGAATGTAAAGAATGTGCAAAATTTGGCAGTAGGTTATCTAAACAGGGTAAGTATTGTAATCTGTTAACCTTTCCTATCTCTGGAATAACTTACGAACAAGCAGTAGCTTTTTGTGACTGGAGGACAAAGATAGCAGGCGAAAACAAACTTGTTTTTCGTTTGCCAACTCCCGAAGAATGGAGAGATTTTGCTGTTAATGGTTTACCTGAAACCGCACGAAAGAACGGGCTTAGGGATAGTTTAAATAACAAGAAATGTGCAAAATTTAACTATAACATCTCTTGTAACTGCGGTAATGACGAATATCAGGGGAAGTTAAACGGAATAGATAGGTATGCACCCGAAAGAAATGGTGTATTTGATGTGTTTGGCAACGTATCGGAAATGACATCTATAAAAGGCATAGCAAAAGGAGGCAATTTTAAGTTACATGCCAATCAATGCCATGTTGACTCAGTTCAAAACTATGCAAAACCTGAAATATGGTTGGGCTTTAGATGTATTGCCGTAAAAAGTTCTTGTTTTAAGTTAGATACAGATGCACAGTCTACTACAATTAAAGACGTTAGTTCTAATGCTAATACAAATAGCAATTTTAGCATATTTATAGATACTCGTGATGGCAAAACTTATCCTTCGGTATTAATCGGGAACCAAACATGGTTAGCTAAAAACCTGGAATTTAAGCCTGATACTGGTCAATACTGGGCTTATAATAATGAAGATAAATTTGTTGCTCAGTATGGTTATTTATATACATGGGAAACAGCAAAAAATGTATGTCCGTCTGGATGGCATTTGCCAAGTAAGGAGGAATTTGAAAAACTCTTAGAAAATGTTGGCGGAAATGAATCAAACGTTGCTTATAAAGCACTTTTGCCTTCTGGGAATTCAGGTTACTCAGTTGTTTTTACTGGGTTGCGTTTACGTTCAGATTATGGACCCGAAGGCGTAGGTGCTTGTTTATGGTCATCTTCCGAAGACAGTAAGAGGATAGGTTGGGGGTTCGGTGTTGGTAGCAGTAATCAAAAGGCAGGTATTCGTCCTGCATTTAACAAAAAATATGGATTGTCAGTTCGCTGTTTAAAAGATAAATATGAATAAAAAAGCCTTGAACTTGGGGTTCTTGCTTTATAGTGCCGGCAAAATGCTACATGGCAGGGGTGGTTGGCTTTATCCCTTTTGATGCACTTTATTGTTGCAGCGCAACTGCCACCTGAGGGCAGTTTTTTGCTATATTTACTCGCACCAATGCTTGCAGCACACGGACAGGAAAAATGTCCGCGCGAACTGGGCCGCTGGCTTAATAAAAGTGATATCCAAATTCAAGCGGGATATAGCACAAACACTCCTTTTGTAAGCGTTACTAAAAATGGTTACGGTTGGGGTGCTGGCTATGATACAGAAACGGGTAACTTTGGTGTGGGTTCTAGTAATGGAGGCTTCACCGTACTGCACTACCCTAGTATTAACTATAATGCGCCTGATCAGAATGCCATTAGATCAATAAATGAAGCAAGGGCGATATATGGTCAGGAATGGAGAAATGGAGGGTATAGTGGTGCCGATAAATCGTCTTGGATTGATATGGCCGTTAGCACTTTTGGAAAGTTGGAGCATGCTTGGGACGCTGGGGCTGGTCGTTCAGTAATTCCTGATCTAGTTTCTGTTGATTTGACAGTTTGTCCTATAATGGTAAGAGGGTTGAGTACAACATTTACATTGAATCTGATTACTCGGGGGCCAGATAAGGGTTTTTGGTGTACAACAACACAATATGAAAGAGGTGGTTTGGAGGTAGATTTTGGTGCTAATATAAATGCAGCTTATTATAATGGAAATCCTATGAATATTAGAGCTAAATCATTATGTGGGCCTACGCGAAATATTTCTGGTGGTTTGTTTTGGGGCGGTAATATCACAACATCATATGATAGTTGGGGATCCGTATTTCAGAAGCCTACTTGGTATGGTGGTGGTACTGGTTTGGGTGCCACTGCAGGCGTGTCTTATGGTTGGGGGAATACAACAGAAGGTTGGTGGTGGGATAAATGGGATAATTAATCATTAAAGTTATGGGACAAACAAAACGTTATATTAATATTTTCATAATACTTTGCGGGGCGCTATTTATTGCATTTGTAGTTGTTACTAGTGAAATCGCTGAGCATCGATTTAAGAATTCTGCCTATTCCGGTATTGTTAAGGAAAAGGTTTTTAAGCCTAATCGACGTGGTTTTTCCGATGTCCTTGTAGATTCTGTGTGGCATGAGTTTGGTATTCATGAAGATGATGTGAATATAGTTGTGGCTGTTGGTGATTCAATTGTAAAAAAAAGTG
>JBBSDF010000106.1:0-4064 GCA_038249665.1 Chitinophagales bacterium | reverse complement strand
GTAATATTCCAGTGCTCTTGTCCGGTCTTTTAGGTACTTATGATACAACTGTCCAATATTATTGAAAGACAATGCGATGGATCTATTGTCTTTATCCTTTTCTGCCAGAACCAGCGCTTTGAAATTTAATTCGAGGGATTGATCAATTAATCCTGTTTCCTTGTAGATGAAAGCAACATTATTATAAGCATTGCGCAGCTGCTCATCATCGTGCAACTCCTCTCTGATAGTAAGACTTCTTGTGAAATAATCAAGTGATTTTTCTACATCATTTTTTCGGTAAAAACACACTGCCATGTCATTGATGATTCTTGCCTCCTGCAGCCTGTCGTTCGCTAACAGGGCGTTTTCCATGGCATTCTTTAGGTAGTACAATGCCGTGTCGTATGATTCTGTATTCGAAAAAAACAAAGACCGGTAATAAAAGGCATTAGACAGATAACGACGGAGCTCTATAGTGATTTGTCCTTTGGCTTTTGGCAGCAGCCGATTAATGAACCCTATGGCTGTATCGCTATACAACACTGCAGTGGTATCTTCTGCGGAATAGGTTTTTTCTACATAAATGCCAATACGAGCGGTATCATTGTTAGTGCGACTTAAAAGGGTTTGCAAAGAATCAAGGGCATCATTTTGCCCTTGAGCATTTCCATTTAGGAAAAATAAAAATAAGAAGCTCTTTATAAATTTCATACAATTTTTTCTTGTAATACTTTTAAAACCGCTTCTGTATTGCTGTTTACGTGTAGTTTGGCATAAATATTTTTCATGTGGGTTCTTACTGTTTCGTAGGAGCTGCCCACTGTATCGGCAATCATTTTATAACTTTTGCCTTTTATTAGTTGTTGTAAAATTTCCTTTTCTTTTGGAGTAAGCTGGTAGTCGGTGTTTCCTTTTGGGGTAATGTTGTGCTGGAATAATTCGAGCACTCTCCTGGCAACGGAACCCGTCATGGGGCTGCCACCTGCATGTACATCTTTAATGGCTTCCAGGTAACCTTCTGGCGAGGTAGTTTTTAAAATATAACCTGATGCACCGGCGCACACCGCATTAAAAATATTATCATCATCGTGAAAAATGGTTTGCATCAGTATCTGTATGTGCGGAATTTGTTGTTTGATGATCTTCACGGCTTCAATACCGTTGATGCCTGGCATTTCTATGTCCATCAATACTACATCGGGCAAAGATTTTTTTAAATGGAAAACAAGATCATTGCAATCCGCAAAAGCATCCGAGCAGGAAAAGCCTTCTGTCCCGCTGATTAAGTAATACAGGCTTTCCCGAAGGTGCTTGTTGTCTTCAAATATGGTGACCTTAATTGGTTTCATAAAAAAATTTAAACAAAGATGGAATCATTATTAATAAATTCAACTACCGCAAACGCGTGAGTAAAACCTTTAACAATATAATACAAATATTTAATCCATTATATAAATGTAATCTGCCTCCCCCTAATTTGGTATTGACCGCTGCTGTATTAATATTCATTTTTGAGTGGATTTAAAAACACTCTTCATGAAAAATATTTTACTCCTGTTTTGTCTGGTTTTTATTGGCTGCATTTATAACGTTAGTGCCCAGTTTGTTTATCCAAATGATGTATGCAGCGGCGCTATGCCTTTGCCAATAGGGAATACCGGTCAGTTAAGTGATTCTGCTTTTCAGTGGCATTTCTACGCTAATCCGGAGGCATCCACCATACCTGATTGTTCAGGAAATTTAAGCGGTACAGCCCGTGATTTATGGTACAGCTTTATAGCCCCCGATACGAATATTGCTGTGGTTCTTGAACAAGTAGTAAACGGAGGTAGATACCAGTTGTTTTCCGGTAGTTGTGCTGGGCTTACAAGTATGCAATGCAATACATCACCCTTGAGTTTCCCTGATTTAGTGAGCCTTGTGCCGGGCCAGCAATATTACCTGCGTACTTTTGCTGTGCAAACAGGTCATAAATTATCACTGTTATCAAAGCCAATAAATGATGAATGTACTGGTGCTGCGCTATTGCCGGTAAATGCTGTAAACGCACCTGTTTCTGAAACATTGCGTTTTAGCAATGCCCTGTCAACTGTTCCTTTAAATAACGATTGTTATTTCAATGCACAATTCAATGCACATAAAGATTTATGGTATAAATTTATTGCTACCAGTACGTCGCATACTGTATATATGCTTACGCCTATGACCCAAACCAAGGCTCAGGTTTACGGAGGCGTACCAGGTAATTTTACCCCGCTTGCGTATCATAATTTCAATACGGGCGGAAGTACGGCTAACCTGCAGTTAAGTAATCTTTCTATTGGGAGTATATATTATATACGGGTGGGCGCACCTGTTGTTGTAACTTTCAAAATGGCCATATTCCAAGGCACACCACCTAATGATGAGTGTGCCAATGCCGATACGATTTCTATAAGCAGTTCCTTTAAATGTGAAAATAGTTTTGCCGTCAACCGAATAACGGCAACAAAATCCACCATGCCATGTTTGAATTCCACAGAAAGAAATCTTTGGTATATTTTTAAAGCTACCTCAACCGGCATTACAGTTTCAACTTCCGGTGATGGAGCATTTGCTTTAAAGCTGGGCTTGCTGGAGGGCAGTTGTGGAGCAACTAGTTGCCTGGTTAACAGCGGAGCTGCTAATTTTAGCTATAATGGTCTTACGGTTGGCAACTATTATTACCTTGTCGCAGGGGGCATAAGCAGTCCGGAACAAACGGCCTATATATGCATAGCACCCCAAGTTTCCAATGATGAATGCGATAATGCCATCCCATTAGTTGTAAAACCTTACAATTTATTACGTACAAACATTGGTTATAACAAAGGAGCTACGCAATCTATACCATCCTGCATAAATACAAATAATATCGCAGATGTTTGGTACCGGTTTAATGCAACAGACACGGCTTGTCTTATAACCGCAGATGCTCCAACCGCCAATTTTAATTTCCAGGTATTTTCTGGCGGGTGCAATAGTCTTAATAGTATTCACTGTAGTAGCTCCCAACAGCTACCAGCTAATGTAAACGAGCGTACCGAACGGGTAGGCGGCCTTGTTATAGGCAACAACTATTTTTTACGTTACTACACGTCAGGATTCGCAGCAGGCAATTTTACAATTGATATAAATAGCCTACCGGCAAATGATACCTGCATGGGTGCGGTAGAGCTTATACCCCAGCAAGGGCTTATGTATGAGCCTTTAAATACCAATGGCATAGTACATGCAAGTACTTCTTTGCCGGCGTGCACAGCAGTCCCAGTAACAAAAGATATTTGGTACAAATTTACCGCCACACAAAATACCATGGCCATTATTAGTAATCGGGAGACTGGGGATGCCTTTGATGGTACTACGCTGGGCTTTCAGGTATATAGCGGTGGTTGTGGGAGTTTAATAAGTTTGGCTTGCATTCAACAGGGAAGTCCCTTTGCACTGCATAAGGCACGCACTTTTACGGATCTGGTACCGGGTCAAACTTACTACATCAGGCAGTATGGTAATGTTGCCAACAACAAGATTACTATCATACAAAAACCGCTTAATGATGAGATGTCTGGTGCCATCAAACTCCCTTTATCATCAAGTAATGTACAATCTATGCCATCCTATTACCTGCATGGTGCTTCCAAACAATTTGGTAAAATATGCAGCAATGCCAACTACAATATCCACCATGATGTATGGTTTTATTTTATAGCAACGGAGGCATCACACACGGTTAGTACCAGTGCTTTTAATTCGTATTGGAATGAGCAACTTACAGGATACTTTTACCGAATAGAAACCTTTAGCGGTTATGCTGCAGACAGCGCTGTATTGGCTTCCAAAGCAATTAATTGTGGACAGGGAACACTTGCTGTTAACGGGCTTGCAGCAGGTGATACTGTTTATGTTCGCATTGCCAATACATCAGCGGAAGGCAATACCAGCATATTCGGCATAAAAGTTAATACCAGTCAAAACATTAATGAGCCAGCAGGAGCCTTGGTTCTGGATGAATTAAATAACTATCAATATTTCGTAAACACTACAGGCGCTACACAAAGCTTACC
>JBBSDF010000105.1:0-4075 GCA_038249665.1 Chitinophagales bacterium | reverse complement strand
CAATAGAGATATGCGAAGCAAAGAAAGCGTTTGTATATAGTGTAATGCCCCGAGACAAACCCGCTACGAAGCTGAAAGCCGGGCCTCAGAAAAAATTGCGTTAAGAAATTTAAGAGGAGGGATGTAAAAATGAAATTGGAGTTACCAAAGCTAGGAATTATTCTTAGCCGGTAAGTCGCACATAGTCAGGAATTGTACAAATGATCGAACTTATTTCATTTTACGCCCAACGAATAAATTTTAGCTTTTTTTTCTGCAGCCCTTGACTTTTGCTTCTTTTTGTTAAGAAAAAGAAGAAGAGCCCGCGGCAGGCGATAGAAACATGCGAAGCAAAGAAATTTATAAAAAAAATATTCATTTTTGGTATTTCAACCAAAGCCGTTGGCTGAAAGCCAGACGGCGGCGACCTCTTTTTATTTCACAGCAAAAGCCCCACGACAGACAAAAAACTTAATTCAAATCCCCCATGTCTTTTCTTCTCAATAAAAAATTCCTTTTCTTCATCGTCAAAATTATCGGAATCTATTTATTGCTCTATTACGGCACTATCGCCATGATCGGCATCGCCGCACCGGGCGGATTGCACAGCACATTCGTAGAACAATACCTCGATTACGTTAGCTGGATAAAACGCTCCCTTATCGCCACCACCGGCTGGCTGGTAGGAATGTTTGGCTACGAAACGATTGTAGAACCCGGGTTTCTGATCAGGGTAACTGGTAAACGAGGCGTGATCGTTGCCATGGATTGTGTGGGCTACGGTGTGTATAGTTTTTGGATCGCTTATGTGGTTGCCAACAGCATGGCCATTGGCCGAAAAATAGCCTGGATAGTCGGCGGTGTATTCTTATTATGGTTTATTAACGTGATCCGCATCAGTATGTTCCTCATCGCCATCAACAACAACCGAACTATGCCTTTTGGGATCGATCATCATACATGGTTCAACATAGCAGCTTATGGCTTTATCTTTATGATGATGTATTTTTTTAACCAACAACTTAATAAACCCAACGATGGAGCAACGCACCAACCTGGCCAGCTACAACAATGATTGGTACCAACCGGGTTCGCTTTTGAAAAGACTGGCATGGCTGATCGTAAGCGGAATTTTCTTTAAAACAAGCCTGTTTCCTTTTTACGGATTCAAGGCCAGTTTGTTGAGAGCTTTTGGTGCCAAAGTGGGAAAAGGGTTGGTGATCAAACCATCCGTGAATATAAAATACCCTTGGTTCCTAAGTATCGGCGATTTTTGTTGGCTCGGCGAGGGCGTTTGGATCGACAACTTGGGGAAAGTAACCATTGGTAGCCACGTATGTATTTCCCAAGGTGCCCTGTTATTATGCGGGAACCACGATTATACTAAAACAACCTTCGACCTAATAGTAAAAAATATTTCGCTCGAAGATGGGGTATGGATTGGCGCTAAATCAATGGTAGCACCAGGCGTAAACGCTGGCGCTCACGCAGTTTTAACCGCAGGGTCGGTGGCAACTGCAAACCTCGACCCGTATGGTATTTATCAGGGAAATCCCTGTCAGTGGATTAAAAAAAGAGATTTTAGTTCTTTAGCATAAAACAGGCTCGGTTTTTGGACTCAACAAATCGGGCATTTCGTAATATTAAATTAATTTACCAAAATGTAGGGAAGAAGTAAATTTACTCATTGCTTGCCAGCGAAAGTCCCGATTTATTAACGCTAAAATAATTAAAATGAATCCGAACACTCCTGCGCTGCAAGAAATAGACTCATTGATAGCGCCTGCTAAAAATGCTCTCCGAGTATCCGCTTCCGAACTGGATATTGCCAATATGAAAGTTAGCATCATTACAGTAACCTTTAATTCTGCACGTTTCTTAGAAGACTGTATTCGTTCGGTACAAAGCCAGCACTATAAAAATATTGAACACATCATCATTGATGGTAAAAGCACAGATGGCACCATCGGCATCATCAAAAAAAATGAGAAAGGAATTGCCCGATGGGTAAGCGAGGCAGACCGTGGCATTTACGATGCCATCAACAAAGGTATGGCGATGGCAACGGGGGATGTGATCGGAATTTTGAATAGCGACGACGTGCTCGACAACGGCCGCGTGATCACAAATATTGTAAAAACTTTTCTTACCAGCAAAACGGATGTAGTGTACGGCGATTTAGAAGTAGTCACCCAGGAAGATACCAGTAAAGTACTGCGCTTTTGGAAAGGACAACCTTTTAACCGCAACCGTTTTAGATATGGCTGGATGCCCGCTCACCCAACCTTTTATGTAAAACGCTCCTTGATAAGTAAATATGGCGGCTACGAAACCCATTATTTTACCGCCGCCGATTACGAATTCATGGCGCGCTATTTATACCACCACAAAGTATCCGCCACCTACCTGCCAGCACTGATCGTTCGCATGCGCACGGGTGGTGCCAGTAATAAAAACCTCAAACAGCGCATACGTGCCAATCGCCGCGATTATTTGGCCATGAAACGCAACAGGATTCCATTTCCCCTGATAGCAAGTATTTTAAAGCCCTTGATCAAGTTGCACCAGTTCAGGTAACCTGCAACATACAATTGCGAACACAAAACCAGCCAACAGCATGTTCTCCTTTTTTAGCAAAAAGAAGCATACCGAAACAGATTTTTATTTCCCCATCAGCACGGATATTCACTCGCATGTCTTACCCGGCATCGACGATGGATCGCCTGATGTAGCCACTTCCCTGGAGTTGATCAACGGTTTGGTGGCACTAGGTGTCAAAAAATCTGTAGCCACTCCACACATCATCAGCGACCTCTACCGCAATACACCCGAAACCATTCATGCGGCACTGCAACAATTACAGGAGGCACTCCAACAAGCGCGTATCGATTTTGAAGTAACGGCTGCAGCAGAGTACATGCTCGACGAAGGATTTTTCAGCTTATTAGATGCAGGAGCTCCTTTGTTATGTGTAAGGGATAAAATGATCCTCACAGAGTTTTCTTATAATGTTCGTCCAGACAATCCCCGGGAAATTTCTTTTAAAATAATTACCGAAGGCTACACGCCCATTTTGGCGCATCCAGAGCGGTATGCGTATTTTCATTTTAATGTTCAATCCTACCATTTGCTGCAGGATCTCGGTTTTCTACTGCAGGTAAATTTACTCTCCCTCACAGGATATTACGGCGCAGCGGTTGCAAAAGCTGCCCGGTACATCATCCGCAACAGGTTGGCCACTTTCACTGCCACCGATCTTCACCACCACAATCATTTAGCGGCATTGCAAGATGCTGCGAACAAAGGAATTTTTAAAGAATTGGCTGAATTTATACCAACAAACGCATAATCATTTTGTAACCCGAATTATCACAGAGGTTCCACAGCGAATTTTGGAGCAAAAAGCATTCACCTTGTTCATTCATTCATAGCCGTTCGCTGAAAGCCATGCAGCGGAGACCTATTTTTTTATTTCGTATCAAAAGCCCATGACTAACAACTGCGAATGCACAAAGCTTTATTCCTCCGAAATAAAAGACACACCCGAATTTGCCACAAGCCATCGAGACAAACCCGCTACGAAGCTGAAAGCCGGGCCTCCCAAAAAATTGCGTTAAGAAAATCAGGAAGAGGGATGTAAAAATGAAATTAATGTTACCAAAGCTTGGAATTATTCTTAGCTGGTAAGTCGCACATAGTTGGGTAATGTACTACCGATCGAACTTATTTCATTTTACACCCGATGATTGATTTTTAGCTTTTTTTTCTGCAGCCCTTGATTTTTGTTTCCTTTCATCAAGGAAAAGAAAAAAAGCCCGCGGCAGGCGACAGAGAGATATAAAGTAAAAATCTTATTGTAAAAAAATATTCGTCATGTTCATCCAACCAAAGCCCGTTCCTAACATGTGCGAATGCACAAAGTTTTATTCCTTCCGAATGTAAGATACCCTCGAATTTTATCATAATAACTCAAGACAAACCCACTACGAAGCTGAAAGCCGGGCCTCAGAAAAAATTGCGTTAAGAAATTTAAGAGGAGGGATGTAAAAATGAAATTGGAGTTACCAAAGCTAGGAATTATTCTTAGCCGGTAAGT
>JBBSDF010000104.1:0-4081 GCA_038249665.1 Chitinophagales bacterium | reverse complement strand
GGGCAGTGGGTTATTAAACTTCCTTCCCTGAAAGCTGGAGGGCCATATAATATGGTGCTAAAGGGTAGTAATGAAATAATACTTAAAAATATATTAATAGGTGATGTTTGGTTATGCAGTGGTCAAAGCAATATGTTTTTTAAAGTAAGGGAAGCAAATAATGCCGAAGCTGAAATTGCCAAAGCTAATTTTCCCTTAATTCATTTTTTTCGTGTGCCTACAACAGTTTCCGCTAAAATTGAAAATAATGTGAGCGGCAATTGGAAGAACTGCGATTCAGAAACTGTAAAAGAATCTTCGGCTGTAGCATACTATTTCGCAAAATCTCTTCAGTCAAGAATTAAAGTTCCTATAGGGCTGGTACAGTCATCTTTTGGTGCTACACCTATAGAAGGCTGGATAAGCACTGAAGGAATTAAAGACGACCCACAATTTGGCGAACTGGCAAAAATGATTTCAACAACTCCAAATGAAGTTATTGATAAAATGTTTTCAATAAAATTCAATAACTGGATGGACAGCCTTGTAAGATTAGACTCCGGATATACTAATGGAACTTTTGCATGGAGCAAAAATCATCATCCTGAATGGCCTGAAATGATTTTGCCTGGATATATCGAAAACCGGGATCCGGTTATGAAAGGACGAGATGGGATTATATGGTTTTCTAAAACTATCCAACTCACTGCAGAGGATTTAAAAGATGAATGCATATTTAATATGGGGCCGGTGATTGATGATGATTTGGTATTTATTAACGGTATTAAAATAGGAGCTACAAAAGAAGTTAAATATGGTTCCAGAACTTACAAAGTTCCGAAAGAAATTATTCATGCCGGAATTAACAATATCACTATCCGCATTATAGATTATGGAGCCGTATCTGGCATTAGCGGTAAACCAGCAAACTTTAATTTAAAAACTGCTGAAAGAATTGTACCACTTG
The DNA here is from genome assembly GCA_038249665.1 of Chitinophagales bacterium. GTDB lineage: Bacteria > Bacteroidota > Bacteroidia > Chitinophagales > Chitinophagaceae > Ferruginibacter. Next base: position 3,135 of record JBBSDF010000104.1, on the reverse strand, counting down.
CCGGAAGCTGGAATTATAAAATAAGTGTAAATACCATCTTTAAAACGTACAATCATTCGGGCATTAGTCAGCAACACGAACCCGGTATTATATATAACGCAATGATAGCGCCTTTAACAAATTATAAATTTAAAGGGGTTATATGGTACCAGGGGGAAAGCAATGTAGAAAGAGCGTATCAATACAGGAAATTATTCCCGGCACTAATAAATGATTGGAGGAAACAGTTTAAACAAGCTGACTTGCCATTTTTATATGTTCAGCTTGCCAACTTCCGTGCCATGCACTCGGAGCCCCGAGAGTCGGTTTGGGCAGAACTACGAGAAGCCCAAATGTTGGCACTTAAACTACCCGCAACTGGAATGGTTGCCACTATTGATATAGGAGATGCCAATAATATTCATCCTGCAAATAAGCAAGCAGTAGGAGAGCGGTTAGCTAATGTAGCGCACACAATTGTTTATGGAGAAGTCAATCTTCTTTCTTCAGGGCCAGTGTATGACAATGCAGAATTTAAGGGTGCAAAAGTTATTATAACCTTCAGAAATTTCGGAAACGGTTTAGTAAGTTCTGATACCAGTAATATTTTAATGGGATTTCAAATAGCAACTGGCGGGAAGGAAAAATTTCAACACGTTAAAGCGAGTATTACCAGGAAAAATGCTGTAGAAATTCAATCTACCGATGGTAAACCAATAACTGCTGTACGGTATGCATGGGCAGATAACCCTGGCCCGCTTAACTTGATAAATAGTTCAAACCTTCCTGCATTACCATTTCGTACGGATAGTATGAGAGAAACAACTTATGATGCACGTTATAAATAATATAGCAATTAAATATTTAAGGATAATTCCTTCAAATACTTCTATAACTAAAAACTAACTGGAACGATATTTATGAAAATTAATACAAACTTATGGATAATTCAAAGCCATATATTATTGCGCTAAGCTTATTGATTAGCAGCAGTGTTTTTTCTAAAGAAATCCATGTTTCTAAAAAAGGAAATGATACGAACAATGGCACAGCGTCTATGCCTTTTAAAACAATAGCTGCTGCTGTAAACGTAGCATACGCAGGTGATACCATAACCGTACATGCCGGAACTTACCGTGAGTGGGTGAACCCGCTCCGCGGGGGCGAAAGTAATGCAAAGCGGATCGTGTATCGTGCTGCCCCCGGCGAAAAAGTAGAGATAAAAGGTTCGGAAGTGGTTAGCAGATGGCAGCAGGAAAAAAATGTATGGAAAGTAATTATTCCCAACTCATTTTTCGGTAATTATAACCCCTACAAAGATTCTATACATGGCGACTGGTTTAACAACAAAGGTAGGTTGCACCATACAGGTGAAGTGTTTTTAAACGGCAAATCACTTTACGAAAAGGAAACGCTGGATAAAGTAATCAACCCGGTTGCGATGAACGATATCAAAGATACGCTGGGTTCTTTGAGTACCTGGTATTGCGAAAGCGATGATAACAACACTACTATCTGGGCTAACTTTCAAAATGCAAATCCCAATAAAGCTTTAGTAGAAATTACCACCCGCAAAACCTGCTTTTATCCTGAAAAACCTGGCATCAATTACATCAGCATCACCGGATTTACAGTAAGCCAGGCAGCAACCCAATGGGCAGCGCCAACTGCCGAACAGGTAGGTATGATTTCCACGCATTGGAATAAAGGCTGGATTATTGAAAACAACATCATCAGCGACGCTAAGTGCAATGGGATTACCCTCGGCAAAGACCGTAGCACCGGGCATAATGTATGGACAGCAGATAAGTATAATGTAAACCGGGATGGAAACATCCACTACATTGAAGTTGTTTTTAACGTATTGCGGAACGATTGGAACAAAGAGACGGTAGGTTCGCATATTGTTCGCAACAACATTATTTTCAATTGCGAGCAAACCGGTATTTGCGGTAGCATGGGTGCCGTTTTCAGCAGCATTGAAAACAACCATATCTATAATATCTGGGCCAAGCGACAGTTTGAAGGTGCGGAGATAGCCGGGATAAAATTCCATGCCCCCATTGATGTTACTATTAAAGGCAACAATATTCATGATAACGGGCGGGGCATTTGGCTGGACTGGATGACCCAGGGTGCCCGGGTATCCCGTAATTTGTTGTACAATAATGCAAAACAAGATTTGTTTGTAGAAGTAAATCACGGGCCTTATATCGTAGACAATAATATTTTTCTATCCCCTCAAGCCATTAACAACCAGTCAGGCGGGGGAGCTTATCTCCACAATTTAATACAAGGGGTAGTGGTGGTAAGGGCAGATTTAAATCGCTTTACGCCCTATTTTCTGCCCCATTCAATTGAAATGAAAGGGCTCACTACCATATTTGGCGGAGACGACAGAGTATACAACAATGTTTTTATTGGTGATGGTAAAACTGATACTAAATATGGATTGGAAGGTTATAACAATGCTAAACTGCCGGTTTGGATAGAGGATAATGTATACTATCATCAGGCAAAATCATCTACTAAGGATGTGAAGCCGGTCATCGCTGCGGCATTTAATCCTGAGATTAAATTGGTAGAAGAGGCCAACAATACCTTTCTCCAGATAACGTTCGATCAAAGTTTTGCTGAGCAAAAAGGAAAAATGATTACTACAGAACTACTGGGTAAAGCTAAAATACCAAAAGCAGCTTTTGAAAATCCGGATGGTACGGCTTTAGTATTTGACACGGACTATTTTGGAAACAAACGCACTAACGGAAATATACTTGCAGGCCCTTTTGTTAATGCAAAGGCCGGAAAAATGATGCTAAAGGTTTGGTAGAGATGTGCTGGATTTATCTTGAGCAATTAAGTGCTAAAACTGAAATATGTGACCCATAACTCAATGATAATTATCACAAGAAAAAAAATAATTACTGCAGCTTTTGTAGCTGTAAAAGCCGCCCCAAAAAGAGTGTAAGTAAACCGATAAAAACCAAAATTATGATAAAGACAATTTCCTTAATCTTGATATTTTTGATAGCCCTGACGTTTACCGGAACAAGTCAAAACAAAGCTAAGGTGGTAACCGCATTTACCTTAGTGGATAATGTTCCATTCTTACATTTGCCTAAAGAATCGGTTCTTTTGTATGATAACTGGCAAATG
>JBBSDF010000103.1:0-4211 GCA_038249665.1 Chitinophagales bacterium | reverse complement strand
ATAATAAAAACACTTCTACTCTAAATGATTTTTCAAATTGTGGCATCAATTATTACACCTCATCAGGTTATATTACTCAAATGGCCCAGCATTTTAAAAGTTCAGAACCTAATTTCCAAATATCTGCAATTAATATTTGCAAACAAGGGGACAAATCGTTATTTAGGATAAGAATCTATAGCATGGAGTTCATAACTAGAAAGCCTTCTATTGATTTAATTGATACAATTATAGAAGTAAAATCTAATAAGCGCCATGTTCACATTGATCTAGAAAATTATAAAATTAAAATTGCTCAAAAAGATTTTTTTATAGCAGTTGAATGGATTAAAATTCCTTATAATGAAAGAAATCAGAAAGTAAAAGTAAATGGACAAAAAGTTGTTCTACAACAGTTTAGTCCATTTTTATCGTATAAAGTCAAACAACAAACATTCAATGACAATTTAAATGACGTGGAAATTTGGCAACAAAATTATATGGGCAAATGGTTAAAATTACCAACAAACGAGAATCGAACGTTATTAATTTCAGCTAAAATTAAGTATTGAAAAAACTCAGTCTTCTAGTTATTGGTATATAATTATTACTTCTGCTAACAACTAGGACTTCGTCGGGCCTGAAAGGCCAACGATGAAGTCCTAGTTGTACGAAACCGGGCGAAAGAAGCTGAGATCCAATGTATGGGGATTGGTATAGGGCTAGTGTGTTTTAGCGTTCCTCCTGGCGGAGACTGTTGGCATGTTTGTTAGTTGCTGTTGCCATTACAAGAGACGCTATTTTCCTTTTATGATGCTTTTGATATTTTAAAGTTACTTTTTTGAGCTTCTTTGTGGTATTGTTTTCACGGCAGGGTATAACACCGCCCTACCGCATTTTTGCAGTAAAAAATCAGGCACTCATGGCCAGTAAATCTTTTGCCAGTTGTTGCCAATATGGTGGTGGCGGCCGGTTGCTAAAATGCAATAGTTTCTCCATCGTTTCTTTTTTACAACAGGGACATTGTTTGGGATTATAGGCTTCCGGTTTGGCTTTTGGTTTTATATAGGCAGGTGTTTTTATGGCTGGCAACTGTTCCTTAATTTTTTTTGCACACCGAACTTTACTGCTGCTGCTCAATATTCCAAAATGCCGGATGCGTACAAAACCCCTGGGTAAAATGTGCAGACTGAAACGGTGGATAAATTCCATATCCTCCAACTCCATTATTTTGCTGGTATTGCCCTGTTTGTAATCTTTATAACTAAAGGCTACTTTACCATTTTCATGCTTTTGTAACCGATAGTTGCTGATGGCTATTTTGTGCGTGTAGCGGCCTAAATATTCTATCACACTATGCGCACTATCGAAGGGTTGTTTGGCAAATACTACCCAATCGTGTTTGTAAAGGCTGTTGATCAATGCAGGGGTTAAATCAACGGGTAACTGTTTTTTTAACCGGGCGATAAATTTACCTCGAAACGTTTTACCCATGGCTTTTACATTGAATAAATATTTGCCATCACTTTTTGCTGTGCGCCAGCTATGCTGTTTGGTTAACCCGCCGCCAGGTACTATACAATGCAGGTGAGGATGGAGTGTCATTGTTTGTCCCCAGGTATGTAATATGGAGATCATACCGGTTTGGGCACCCAGCCATTTATTATCATGGCCAAAACTATTAATGGTATCCCATACACTATCAAACAGTATATTGTACAGTACTGCAGGCTGGTGCATACACAATGGATTAAGTGTATCGGGTAAGGTAAATACCACGTGAAAATAGGGCACAGGCAAAAGCTCGGCTTCTCTTGCCTGTATCCACTTTTCCCGTTCGGCACCCTGGCATTTAGGGCAATGCCGGTTACGACAGCTATTGTAGCTGATACGCACATGACCACAGTTTGTACATCCATCAACATGGCTGCCAAGGGAGGCAGTACGGCAGCGTTTAATAGCGCTGAGTGTACGCAGTTGCCAGCTATTAATCCGGCTACTTTGTTCTACCTGTGGCCAGTTTGCTTCCAGCAGATCAGCCACTTCCAAATGGGCCTTCATAATGCCTGTGGCAGGTACAAAGTATCCATGGGACTAAAGGCCAGGCTGAGCACAGGTCTGGCCAGGTGCAGGTAAATCATCGTTGTGTTGATATGCGCATGGCCCAGCAGTTCTTTAATGCTAAGAATATTGACTCCCTGCTCCAGCAAATGCGTAGCATATGTATGGCGAAGGGTATGCAGCGATACGTTTTGTTTTACAATGCCCGCTTTTTTTAATGCCTGACTCATGATCCATTGGGTGCCCCGCTGCGACAATGCATCGCCATTGTTTCCGGAAAATAAAAAAATTTGAGGACCCTCGGCGCCTACATAGCTTTTAATGCCACGGCAGAGCAGATCTCCCAGTGGAAGTATCCGGTCTTTTCCGCCCTTGCCCTGTCGTACATGAACCATTTTTCGTTCGGTATCTACATCGCCTATGCGAAGATGGCGCACTTCTGCACAGCGAAGACCGCAGCCGTAACAAAGACTAAGCAACAGGCGGTGTTTGAGCAGGCTGCAAGATTTAATGAGGTCCTTTACTTCGCTTGCATTGAGCACCGATGGTAGTTTATCGTTGCGTTCAATAGAGGGCAGGCTAAACTGCTGATAAGGTAATCCACGCAATTTGCAGGCTGTACGCATACCATAAACCGTAAACTTAAAAAAAGTGGCTGAAGGGCTTCCATTGGCTTTTACAAGATGAAGGTAATCAAGCACCTGTTCGCTATCCAGTTCGGTTGGCAACTGGTTATAATACAACGCCAGGTGCGCCAGATGACGACCATAATTGGTGAGGGTACTTTTACTTTTACCGCTTACATTCAACGACCGCTCCAAATCGTTGTAAAGCTTTTGAAAACCTGAAACTTTGTTACAAGCCTGTTGTGCAATGGTAACATAATCGTTGCCTGCCATACGCAGACGGGTAGTTGGTGTGTTTTGCATAATGCGTTTTTTAAGATGAATAATTTATGCAAAGCAAAGGCCTCTGACATTAGCAGAGGCTTTTTAACTACCGTAGGTTTCGTACAACATTGGGTTTGGCTATAGCAGGGCTGACGTGCATGTCATCAGCTTTGGTACCACTATCAGCAGTTGTTCGGGCTGAAATTTCTTTACTCAACTTTTTGTTCTTAATTTCATCTTCAGTGATTCTATTGGGCTGCGATTACGGGCTGACAATTATAAAATTCCCTGCCATCGCCAAGCCCTATCGTTGGCGGTAATTTTATAGAACGACAACTATTAACTAAAATCAAACAATGAAAAAAAAAATTGCTCTTCTTATGCTAATTTTTGTAGGACATTTTTCCTACGGTCAATCGAATGCTACAATCGAAAACAAACATGGGCTGAGTATCGTCGACCTGCAAAATCTTTTATATTTTGAGGGCATAAGTCTTGAAAAATTTAATATCAAATCAACTGAGCTCAATGGCAAAAATTATCAGATTATAATTAAAGAATTTGTAAACGGAAACTTGACCAAGACAGACACTGTTTTCAACTCTAAAGAAGATGAATATTTCAGAATTAAAGCTGACACCCTACCCTTTAATGTATTAACTAAAATGTCGGACTTAAATTACTTTAAAATTCAATTTCAATTCAGGGGTTTTTCTTCAGACAGAAAATATTCTGTGCTACCATCAGAAAGAGACAAATTCACACTGAAAAGTTTTTTCGGAGCAAAAACAGAATTACCTATTAACCTTAACGGTTTAAATTATCTCTTGTCTTATATGATGCCATTTGTAAGAAATGATAAAAGTGAAGCTTATTGTGAAGTTGCTCAATCAGAAGTAGACCCAGAGAAATTATACGACAAATACAAAATTCCACATTATTTTCTAGTAGCAATAAGATTTGAGTAGACAAAAACAACAGCCAACAAAAGTATTGCTGCAAGCAGGGCCTGACGTTGTTGTGCGACCTGAAAAGTTCTTGGTCGGATAGTTTTATACGGGTAACCGTAACAAAAAAACCTACTCTTCCACGAGTGGTAGCTTACCGGTACTGCGGCTTGAGTAATCGGGTGGTAGTAAGCATCCGGGACAATGAACCGAGCAGTCGCAAGACTGGATCTCGAAATCCGTGAGGAAGTTGAGATAACCGATAGACTTAATCGGTGTAGGGCTAAGCTGGGTGGTATGCACAAATTAATTGAATGAACGCTAGAATCACCGT
>JBBSDF010000102.1:0-4334 GCA_038249665.1 Chitinophagales bacterium | reverse complement strand
TGCCCAAAAGCAGCACTTGGGCGTAGCGACCACAGAAGAATTGTCCACCCAGTGATGAACGAGAGAGAATTCTGTAACAAACTTGAAGCTTGTTACTGCAATTCCCAGCTTACAGGCAAAAATGAAATTAATGTTACTAAAGCTTGGAAATATTCTTAGTCGGTAAGTCGCACATAGTCGGGAATTGTACAAATGATCGAACTTATTTCATTTTACGCCCGGCGAATAAATTTTAAGTGTCCCACAATGAGCGCAGCGAATCGGGAGCTTTTTTTTCTGCAGCCCTTGACTTTTGTTTCTTTTCATCAAGGAAAAGAAAAAAAGCCCGCGGCAGGCGGCATAGAGATTCAAAGCAAAAAACTTATTAAAAAAAAATATTCATTTTGTTAATCGATCTAAGCATAAGAAAAGAGGTGAAAAAATATAGCTCATGCCTACGGAATGTTAAAACAGCAAATGCTTTAATGTTTTGAAGGAATGAAACTTTGCGCCTTTGTGGCTTCGTGGCCATTCAACTTTTTGCCGCAGGCAAAAGCATTTTTATTTCGTCCACCTTTACCGCCTGCCCCGTACAACTTTACTACAAGTAAACTCTCTAAGGTTTTCCAGGCATCTACCTTAACTAAAGACGCTGATGTTATTGCGAAAACTGATGATTTGATGTGTATGCGAAAACCCATATTGGTTATTATCTGGCCTTCCTCTTACTTTTCTTGACGCCATTTTTTGGGAGGCCCGGCTTCCATCACCGCAGTTCGTTTTTAACACACCTCCAACCAGTAAAATCTATTGCACAGTTCCTAACTTTGGCCGCACACCGTTGAATTTTTAAATCTTGCCTGTATCTTTGATACCCAAACAAGTAAACCCATTAGAAAACGAAACATTAAAGCAATCACTTATGGCCAAAGCAAAAAAAGAACTTCCCATTATTTTAATTACAAACGATGACGATATCACTTCCAAAGGCATTCGTAGCCTGGTGGAGGCTGTAAAAGACCTCGGCAAAGTAGTGGTGGTAGCACCCAATTCGCCACAGAGTGGAATGGGACATGCTATCACGATTGGAGAGCCACTACGGATGAATAAAATGGACATCTTCAAAGATATGGGAATAGAAGCCTGGCAAACCAGCGGAACACCTGTAGATTGCGTGAAACTGGCGGTGGATAAAGTATTACATCGCAAACCAGATATTTGCCTGAGCGGCATTAACCACGGCGCCAATCATTCGATCAACGTACTTTACAGCGGTACCATGTCTGCTGCTATGGAAGCCGCCATTGAAGGCATTCCCAGCGTTGGATTTTCGTTGCTCGATTACAGTTACGATGCAGACTTTACTGCTTCCAAAGAAGTGGTTCGAAAAATTGTAACGCAATTGTTGCTCAACAAAATCAAAGAAAAACACTTGTTGCTCAATGTAAATATTCCCGCTGTTCCGCCCGAAAAAATAAAAGGCATTAAAATCTGCAAACAAGCTTATGCCAAATACGAAGAAGATTTTTCAGAAAGAATAGACCCTCACGGTAAAAAATATTACTGGCTCACGGGTGCTTTTAAAAATTTTGATAAAGGCCGCGACACCGATGTTTGGGCCCTGGAGCACAACTACGTGAGTGTGGTACCCGTACAATTTGATTTGACCAATTATTCCCTCAAACAAAAACTCGAAAAAACCAACCTTTTTAAATGATATTCAGAAAAGACAGTTTCCTCACGGGTGCCATCTTGGGCTTTGCAGGCCCGTTGCTTGGATTAATTATTTTTAAGTACACCAAGTTTGCTGCATTCACTTTTGCAGACACCCTTAGTTATATGTTTCAGGAAGCAGGTCATAAAACACTGACTTCCGCTTTAAGCCTGGCATTGCTGGTAAATGCTGTGTTGTTTACGATTTTTGTAAACGGAAGAAAAGATAAATCGGCCAAAGGAATTTTCATATTGACCTGTATTTATGGCATGGGTATATTATTGCTGAAAACGTTGAGCTAAGTCGTATTTATGAGAAAAACTGTTTAACGAAACTTTAAAGATTTATTGGCAATTACTTAACAACAAATAATCGGCAGGCTTCGTAAATTTGTTCAACAAACAAAAAAATTAAAATTTCTCATAAGCAGTTAGTTTTGGTAAACGGGGCTCCTATTCTTAGGAAGCCCCTCTTTTTTTGCTTTATGCCGAAAGATGGAACAACCCATCTACAAATTGTTGCTTATCAAACACCAGTAAGTCGGTGGCTTTCTCTCCTACCCCAATGAATTTTACCGGTATATTAAATTGATTTGCGATAGCCAACACCACACCGCCTTTTGCTGTACCGTCCAGCTTAGTAATGGCCAAAGCGGTAACATTAGTAGCTGCGGTGAAATGACGGGCCTGTTCGACCGCATTTTGCCCTGTGCTGCCATCCAACACTAGTAGTACTTCATGCGGTGCATCAGGCATCACTTTTTGTATCACTTTTTTGATCTTTGAAAGTTCATCCATCAGGTGCAACTTATTGTGCAAACGGCCGGCGGTGTCAATTAAGATCACATCTGATTGACGAGCAACTCCGCTAATCACGGTATCATAAGCCACAGAGGCAGGATCGCTGCCCATTTCTTTTTTCACGATGGGAACATTTGTTCTTTCGCTCCAAATCGTCAGCTGCTCTACTGCCGCAGCCCTAAAAGTATCTGCGGCACCCAATAATACCGATTTGCCTGCCAGGGAGAAGTTATGGGCCAGCTTACCAATGGTGGTGGTCTTGCCTACTCCATTTACCCCTACCACTAAAATGACATGCGGTTTATGGCCTTCGGGAAGTTCGTAATTTACGTAACTTGTATCCTGAGGTGCAGATACGAGCAAAGACTCAATTTCGTCTTTTAAAATTTTGTTGAGTTCAGCCGTATGAAGGTATTTGTCTTTTGCTACTCTTTTTTCTATCTGGTCAATAATCTTAATGGTAGTTTCCACACCTACATCTGCACCCACCAGTGCATTCTCCAATTCATCCAAGACGGCTTCATCCACCGTACTTTTTCCTGCAATGGCTTTACTCACTTTCGCAAAAAAGCCTTCCCTGGTTTTTTGAAGGCCTTGGTCTAAACTTTCCTGCTGTTGTTTTTTTCCGAATAATTTATCAAATAAGCCCATCATTACTTTTTTTGGAAACGATTTGTCAAATATAAACAACCTTAGCCTACAAATCCCGATAGCAACTGTAAACTAAAAAAGCCGTTCGGATGAATCTGAACAGCTTTTTAATACAGTATAACGCAGGATCTTATTGACCCATGTGTTCTTTGATCTTGTCTTTGTGGACGATCTGCTCTTTAAAAGTATAAGCACCGGTTTTTTCGCTGCGTACTGCACGAATAACTTTTGTCCAGTTCTTTGCATCTGCTGCTGCTTTTAAATCTTTGATCTTCGCATTCTTTGAAGCTGCTTTTGCCATTGTGTGGTAGTTTTTTCCGGTAGTTGCCGGAAGTTATAATAATAATTTGAACAGGCCATCGAGCTCCGATGAACCATCAACAAGAAAATTACTTAATTTCTTTGTGAACTGTTACTTTTTTAAGAACCGGATTGAATTTTTTCAATTCCAGACGCTCGGGGGTATTTTTCTTGTTCTTAGTTGTTATGTAACGGCTTGTACCCGCAACGCCGCTGGTTTTGTGTTCCGTACACTCCATAATTACCTGTACCCTGTTACCTTTCTTTGCCATTGTTTGTTATTTTTAAAATCGCTTAATTAGATTTTTGCGCCTGCAGCACGCATTTCTTTTACTACAGGATACAGACCATTTTTGTTGATGGTTCTGATTGCTTCTGAAGATACTTTTAAGGTTATCCACTTATCTTCTTCTGCAAGAAAATAACGCTTGGTTTGTAAGTTTGGTAAAAACCTGCGCTTTGTTTTAATGTTGGAGTGAGACACTTTATTACCCGTAATTGGTCTCTTTCCAGTAAGTTCACATACTCTTGCCATGATCCTAAAATTTTGGACGGCGAAGGTAGGTATTTATCTTTTAATAATACTGGTAATGTATAAATATTTTTAAATTCTACCTAACAGCTGCCTAAATACCCCATTTTTAGTGCAATTTGCAGCAAATTTTTAACATGGAATCACATTTTGTAAGCACTTTTTTTGGTACCGGAATGGCTGCCAGCTCTACCATTGGCGAGCACAAAGTTCAGATAGATAGCACGCCCGATCATGGGGGTACCAACACGGGACCAGGCCCAAAAAAACTCATGCTCACTTCACTCGCTGGTTGTACAGGCATTGATATTGTTTCTATGCTCAACAAAATGAAGGTAGTATTCAGTGAGCTTTCGAT
>JBBSDF010000101.1:0-4566 GCA_038249665.1 Chitinophagales bacterium | reverse complement strand
TTTGCTGAAAGCAAGACGGCGGCGACCTCTTATAATTTCGTAACAAAAGCCCGTGACTAACACATGCGAATGAACAAAGTTTTATTCTCTCCGAATGTAAGATACCCTCGAATTTAATTATAGCAACTCGAGACAAACCCACTACGAAGACCGAAGCCGGGCCTCAGAAAAAATTGCGTTAAGAAAATCAGGAAGAGGGATGTAAAAATGAAATTAATGTTACCAAAGCTTGGAATTATTCTTAGCTGGTAAGTCGCACATAGCTTGGAAATGTACAAATGTTTGAACTTATTTCATTTTACACCCGACGAATATTTTTTAGCCTTTTTTTTCTGCAGCCCTTGATTTTTGTTTCTTTTCATCAAGGAAAAGAAAAAAAGCCCGCGGCAGGCGATGTGAACATGCGAAGCAAAAAACATATCGAAAAAAATATAAATTATACCTTGGGCTCCTTTTTTACGAAATGAAAAAAGGTCACCGCCGTTTGGCTTTCAGCCAGTGGCTTTGGTTGGATGAACGAGATTAATTTTACCACAAAGGCTTTTTACCGAAGGCAAAAGCATATCTACACCAGAAAGGAACTTCGTCTTAAAAAAAAGGAGGAACATCATTCACCAAGCTTCCACTGATATAATTTATCGGCAATTAAACGGTCATTGCTTAAACGCGGTACTTTGTTTTGGCCGCCTAGTTTGCCTTCACTTTTCATATAATGCACAAAGGCATTTTTTTGTAGTGGGGTTACTTTTAAACAGGCGAGAATATTGCCGCTGATGAGGTCTTCGTAATACACATTGCGGGTGCGCATGGCATCATCGAGCACTTGGGTGAAGTGTTCGATGTTTGCTGGCTCTTCTTCAAACTCAACCAACCACTCATGGAAACTTTTTCCGTCATATTGTGAGATGTATGGCGCAACTGTAAACTCTGTAATTTTAGCACCGGTAGCCGCTGTGGCTTTGAGCATGGCAGATTCTACCTCTTCACCAATCACGTGTTCGCCAAACGCAGAAATGAAATGTTTGATGCGGCCAGTCACGATGAGTCTGTACGGAGCGGTAGAGACAAACTTCACCGTATCGCCGATGTTATAAGCCCACAAACCCGCATTGCTACTGATGATGAGTGCATAATGCTCTCCTACTTTTACACCACTTAATGTTAAACGAGTAGGAAATTCGTTGTGGATTTCTGCTACCGGCACAAACTCGAAAAAGATACCAGCATTGCTATTGATCAGCAAACCGGGTGACTTTTGCGAATCTTGAAAGGCAAAAAATCCTTCACTGGCAGGAAACAATTCGATGGTATCGATATTTCGTCCAATGCTCTGCGTTAGTTTGCGTTTGTAAGGTTCATAATTGACCCCGCCCTGCACCATCACACTAAGGTTGGGAAACAAATCCCCGATTTTTTTGCCCGATTTTTCTTCCAATCTGTCAAAATACATCTGCATCCAGGGTGGAATCCCACTGATGAGCGTCATGTTTTCGTTGATGGTCTCCTCTACAATTTTATCCAATTTTTGCTCCCAATCTTCGATACAATTGGTTTCAAAAGAAGGGAGTTGATTGGCCCGCAGGTATTTGGGAACATGGTGATTCACAATGCCACTCAATCGACCTGTAGGCACGCCTCCCACTCTTTCGAGTACGGGTGATCCACTCAAAAAAATCAATTTGCCATCTGCAAAAGCATGGTTACCGGTTTCTGCCATGTAGCAGAGTAAAGCATTGCGGGCTGTGTTGATGTGATTGGGTATAGAATCTTTGGTAATAGGAATGTATTTTACGCCACTGGTGGTGCCGCTCGTTTTAGCAAAATAAATGGGAAGCCCTTTCCAGAGGATATTGTGTTTGCCTTCTTTCACTTTTTCAATGTAAGGCTTAAAACCTTCGTAATCGCGGATGGGTACTTGCTTCACATAATCTTCGTGTGTTTTGATAGTAGCAAAATGATGATCGCTACCAAACGCTGTTTTTAAACCAGTTTTGATGAGTTGCTGAAAGATATTTTGCTGATCAGCCACTGCGCTGAGCATACCCTTTTTGGTAAGTTTGTATATATAATTGGCAAAGGGTTTTGCTAGTAAAGATTTTATTTTCATCCTTCTTTTCTTAATGCTTAATTCGTTTACCTCATCTCAACACCCGCACCTCCAAAAGTAGTTAAGTATGGTCAGAATCGGCAGAAAGTAGATTGGTTTTAATGAAGGGAAATCGTTAAAATTTTTTAACAATTGGGGTATGCTACCCAAACTTGTTTTTTAAGCACAAAGGTGCGTACCTACTTACAATCGCAGGAATATTCTTTTTCGAGATCAATCACCGTTACCACTACCACTTCCTCTTTTCCTTTGGGGGCAAACACAATCCGCACTTTTTGTCCATCGGAGGTTCGCCCTTCCAAAGGAACGCTGATCCCTTTTTGGCTGCGCTGAATTTTTGAAGTGTTAATGGTACCCTTGGCCAAGATGGCCCTCACTTCTGCATCGCTGATGTAGCGACATTTCATTCGGCACAAAGCATGTTTGCTGTAAGTAATTTTTTGTGGACTTCTGTTAAAATCTTCCGCAACAATAGCATCGGTTTCTATGCGAATGTTTTCCCGTCCTGGTTTACCTTGTTGCTGTTTTACTACAACATATAACAAGAGAGCCAAGGCCAATCCCAGGTAGGGGAATATTTTTTTATTCATGCGGCAAAGATAAGGAAGGGATGGTCTGTTCGCAAAGCACCATCAGTGCTGATAAGGAAGATGAAGGAGATAAATCGATGCTAGATTTCCCTAACTTTGCGGCCATGAATCGTTCGGTAGCACTACATACATTGGGATGCAAACTCAATTTCTCTGAAACAACGGCCATTGGCCGAATGCTGGAGAACGATGGGTTTGTAAAAAAGGAGTTTGATGAAGTGGCAGACGTGTATGTGATCAATACCTGTTCCGTAACGGAAAATGCCGATAAAGAATGTCGCCAGTTGGTGAGGAGAATCCAACGCAAAGCACCCGAAGCCCTCGTGGTGATCACGGGCTGTTATGCCCAATTAAAACCTGTAGAAATTGCGGCCATCCCGGGAGTAAACCTTGTGCTGGGAGCAGCTGAAAAATTCAATATTGTCTCCCATCTGAAAGAGATGACCAGCAATGATGCGACAAAAATCTGCAGTTGCGATATTGAAGATGTCAATGTGTTTACGGCTTCTCATTCTGTAAATGAGCGTACCCGCATTTTTTTAAAAGTGCAGGATGGATGCGATTACAACTGTAGTTTTTGTACGATCCCGATGGCGAGGGGTAAAAGCAGAAGCGCTGGAATCGACCAGGTTTTAAAAAACGTGGAGTCAATTGCAGCAGGCGGAGCCAAAGAGATCTTACTCACCGGAATCTACCTCGGCGATTTTGGCAATGGCTATACCGGCGGACGTAAACATGAAGAAAACTTTTTTGACCTGGTGAAAGCACTTGATGAAAGTAACCTGATCGAACGATTCAGAATATCATCTATCGAGCCCAACTTGCTGAGCAACGACATGATCGAGTTGGTGGCCAACAGCCAACACTTCATGCCCCATTTCCACATTCCGCTACAAAGCGGCAGCAATGAAATTTTAGCCGCTATGCGTCGCCGTTATCGTAGAGAATTATACCAGCAAAAAGTGACCCTCATCAAAACCATGATGCCACACGCCTGTATTGGCGTAGATGTGATCGTAGGTTTCCCCGGCGAAAGCGATGCCTCGTTTAAAGAAACGGCTGATTTCTTACAAGAAATCGACATCTCCTATTTACACGTATTCACTTATTCTGAAAGAGACCATACCCATGCCCTGGAATTAAAACCAGTGGTTCCGATCAACATCCGTCACGATAGAAATAAAATACTGCGGCAGTTGAGCTTTTCCAAAATGCAGCAATTTACCGAAGCCCATATCGGACAAACCCGCAAAGTGCTGTTTGAAGTTGCCAATAAAAATGGAATGATGGATGGCTTCAGCGATAATTACATCAAAGTTACGACGCCGTTTAAGCAAGATTGGGAAAATGCCATTGTTGATTGGACGATTTGATGCACATCAAGTCCGCCGAATTTCGTGCTTCACGAAACTCTTGGAAGCTATTTCGAAGAATTTTATTTAATCCATGGATGGTTTAACATGATGGACATTTTTTTCGATATTTTTTTTTACTTCGTGTCTTTCTATTTCGAAATATATAAGAGGTCACCGCCGTTTAGCTTTCAGCGAACGGCTATGGTTGGATGAATAATATTTATTTTACCATAAAAGCTTACTGCTTCGCAAATTTCTATCGCCTGCCGCGGGCTTTTTTTCTTTTCCTTGATGAAAAGAAACAAAAATCAAGGGCTGCAGAAAAAAAAGCTAAAAATCAATCATCGGGTGTAAAATGAAATAAGTTCAATCGGTAGTACATTACCAAGCTATGTGCGACTTACCAACTAAGAATAGTTCCAAGCTTTGGTAACATCAATTTCATTTTTACATCCCTCTTCCTGATTTTCTTAACGCAATTTTTTGGGAGGCCCGGCTTTCAGCTTCGTAGTGG
>JBBSDF010000100.1:0-4857 GCA_038249665.1 Chitinophagales bacterium | reverse complement strand
TTTGCTGAAAGCAAGACGGCGGCGACCTCTTATAATTTCGTAACAAAAGCCCGTGACTAACACATGCGAATGAACAAAGTTTTATTCTCTCCGAATGTAAGATACCCTCGAATTTAATTATAGCAACTCGAGACAAACCCAATACGAAGCTGAAAGCCGGGCCTCCCAAAAAATTGCGTTAAGAAAAATAAGAGGAGGGTCGTAAAAATGAAATTGATGTTACCAAAGCTTGGAAATATTCTTAGCTGGTAAGTCGCACATAGTCGGGAATTGTACAAATGATCGAACTTATTTCATTTTACACCCAACGAATAAATTGTACGTGTCCCACAATGAGCGCAGCGAATCGGGAGCTTTTTTTTCTGCAGCCCTTGATTTTTGTTTCTTTTCAACAAGGAAAAGAAAAAAAGCCCCCGGCAGGCGATATAGAGATTCAAAGCAAAAAACTTAACTAAAAAAGAGGTGAAAAAATATAGATCATGCCTTGGGAATATTAAAACAGTCACTGCTTTAATGTTCCCAAGGATTTAAACTTTGTGCATTCGTGGCTAACCATCTTCTAGCCTAAGCCAAAAGAATTTTTTTGCTTCACATCTTTCCATCATTGAAAGTAAAGGCTTTCAAATGTATGCTTGTGCAGTCAGATACGCCAGATTAATTATTTTGTAAAATAATAGAATTATTTATCTGCTGTCCACATTTCAAAATCCTTGAACCAACTGCTGTTCCAGAACTGGTAGCGGGGAATTAAATTGGATTTAAGTCGATGTAAAAAGTCGGCATAGTCTTTCTTTTCCGGTTGGCTCCAAAGGCTTTCGCTCACAGCGGTCATCCGCGGAAAGATCATATAATCAACCTTAGTTGGATACTCCATGTATTCCGTCCATACATTGGCTTGTCCGCCCAAAATATTTTCTGACAGTCCTGCCTTGCGAATGCTGGCTGGCAGAGGATCGTATAGATATACCGATTCTAGCGGATTGTATCCATGTATGGCCAGGCTATCGTTTTTATCTTTGCTCTGGTAATGATCAAAATAATAAGGTTTACCCGGCGTCATAATAACCTTAAAACCCTTTTTGGCAGCCTCTATCGCTTTGGCATCATTGGCCCAGTTCATCACGATGGTGCTAGTGGCCAGTTTACCTTCCATGATCTCATGCCATCCAATTACTTTTTTATTTTTTTCTTTTAAATAACTGCTCACTTGTTCTATAAAATAAGTTTGCAAAGCCACTTCATCTGTGAGGTCTTTTGCTTTCATGAAAGCCTGTGTGGAGGCACTTTTTTTCCACCAAATTTTACTGCATTCATCTCCACCTAAATGAATGTAGGTAGATGGAAACAGGTCTGCGATTTCATGAAAAATCGTTCTTAGAAACGCAAAGGTTTCCGGGTTGGGCGCCAACACATTGTTTTGTCGGTTGTACATGCCCCAGGTGGCCGCTACACCCCATTTGGCAGTTGGGTCGGTGCTCAACTCAGGATAGGCTGTGATGGTGGCTCTGCTGTGTCCGGGAATATCAATTTCAGGGATCACTTCAATGCCTCTCACTGACGCGTAAGCGAGTATTTCTTTCACTTCCTTTCGGGTGTAAAATCCGCCGTAGCGTTCCTGTTGGTACACTGCAGGTGAATCTTTAAAATGGCCAATCAAGGTTGAATCTCTAAATGAGCCAACGCTGTTCAGTTTGGGGTACGACAACACCTCTATTCTCCAACCCTGGTCATCGGTCAGATGCCAGTGAAAAGTATTGAACTTGTGAAAACTCAGGTAGTCGATGTATTTTTTAATGTAGGATACCGGGAAAAAATGCCTCACTACATCCAAGTGCATTCCCCTGTAAGTAAATCGAGGATAGTCGGTGATACGAACCGGATCGATGTAAACATTGCTGCTGGGTTTAAGTGGGAGCAACTGCAATAAAGATTGTATCCCGTTTACGATTCCTCTTACCGAGGCAGCCTTGATCTCTATTCGGTTCTCCGTTACCGTTAGTTGGTACATTTCGGGAAATTTGTTTTGTTGCTCATCCTGCATCAAAGCAATGGAAGGGGCTGTTGTGAAGGCCTTCACCTCTACATTCGTTTGAATAGTTGTTTGCCGGGCAATTTCCTCTGCCAAATAAATCGCTTGTTCCTTAAATAAGGTTTGATGGATGATGAGAGTGCCGGTATTCAGGGTAAAGCCAACTCCTTTTTGTGGTTCTACCATCACGGGCTTGGGTGTAATCGTATTGGCTAATTGAGCTGTTGCAGTTATATAACAACAACTCAATAGCCCTATACCAATAGATATTTTATAGAAACGATTTTTCATTTTGCAAAGATAACCTTGTGTACATAACAGCATGCTGTAAGTTGTTAATGTTGCGCTATACCATAAATTCCCAAACAGAGCGGTAATTGCCATTGGCTTCCACATATTCCAACAGGGTTTTGAAAAATGGATCTGCCCCGATCGTTGCACTGTCGCCGATAATATACAATTGTTCTTTGGCCCGGGTGAGTGCCACATTCATCCTGCGGTAATCTTTTAAAAATCCAATAGTGCCATCTTCATTGCTTCTTACCAGGGATAACAAAATATGTTCTTTTTCTTGTCCCTGAAAACTATCAATGGTACTGATACGGAGTGCTGTTGGCAAAAGCGCCTTGGCTGCTGCAACCTGCCCGGCATAGGGTGTGATGAGCGCCGTGGTTTCAAGCGGCAGGATTTCGGTTTCTAGTAATTTTTGTACGATGTTGATCTCTCCTTCATTTTGTAAACTGCTGCCATCTTTACCCGCACTTTCATTTTCACCAGAACCAGCCGTATCAATAAAATGAATATGCAAGCCACTGTTGCGGAGGTGTGCAGCCGACTCCAATAAGTTTTTGTAGAAATACGCCGAAGAAAAACCGGCAATACTTTCTCGCATCCGGTATTGGATATTGAGCAGATAAGCCTGTGGATTGTGTTCAATGGCTTGTTCTAAAATAGACTTCGATAATCCCATCCTCGCAGCTTCCTCACTGATAACGGTTGGGGGTAGTTGCAAATGATCGCCAGCCAGCACAATTGTATCCGCCAGGTGAAAGATGCTCCAGGCAAGGGGTTCAATGCATTGTCCGGCTTCGTCAATCAACAAAGTACCAAATGATAGTTTGTGTAATCCTGCATCATATAAACCAACCGGGGTACCTAAGATCACCTCTGCTTCCCGAAATAATTTTTCCTCATAATAATTCCGCAGTTCTTTGATGGCGGTGCGAATACTTTTCACTTCTTTAAACAGCAGTTGGCGCTGTTCCCGTTCTGCTTTACCAAAACTTCTTTTGTATTTCAGCGCCATCTTCCTGAACTCTTCGGCGCGTATTTTTAATTGTTTGATCTCTTTCTGTTCTTTGCTCTGCTGCATTTTGCCCTCCGGGGTATGTGCTAATATCGCAGCGTCGGTTTTTCCGGGATTACCTACCCGCAATATCTTTAAGCCGTTGCGCAACAGCGTGCCCGCCATATGATCTGTAGCCGTATTGCTGGGTGCTGCTACCAATACTTTTTCGCCACGTTTTACCAACTGCACGATGGCTTCCGCAAGGGTAGTGGTTTTGCCAGTTCCGGGTGGACCATGAACAATACACAATTGTTCGTTTTGCAGAATGGCGGCCACGGCTTCCTGCTGGCTCTGATTCAAGCTGTTGTTCTGTAGATCAATGTTTCGTCTATTTGTTTCCGTGAGTATAACTTTTTCAGCGGAACCTTGGTGGATGGTTTCAAACAATTTCAACAGCACCGGATTTTTTTCTATCCGATGCAAAGCCTCTTTCATCAAAGCTGTGGTGCGCTGGTCGGGCGACAACTTAATACCTACGCCGGCATCTTCTATCCAATCCGGGAAATCAGGTGCAAACAATCGGAAGCTGCCTGCGTTGTTGTCGAGCTCTAGCAAAACGCCTTTTACGGGTTCTTCTCCGCTGATAAAACATTCAATAGCGGCACCATCTTTAAACAGGCTGGTCTCTGCCGGAAATGGCAGTCGGAAGCTGATCTCAGGATAATCTGCATACCCAAAACTTTTTCTTTGGATATTGATTGGGTGTAGGGCAAGTCCTTCGGCTTTCAACGATTTTAGGCTATGCTGCTCATCGAGCCTGAACCGCTGGATCTGTTCCTGCTCTTCGAGGTTTATGGCTTTTATTAAGCGACAGATGATGTATTGATATTGCATGAATAAATATAGAATGCAATGTAGGGAAAGGAAATTTATGGATGGTATGTTTTCCTGGCGCAGATATGCGCTTAGCCAGGCAGCACAGGGTATTTCTACCCAATTAGTTTCTCTACCAAAAATGAAAAGAGGTAAAAGCCGTATGGCTTTCAGCTAACGGCTATGGATGGATGAACGAGATTAATTTTACCGTAAAATCTTTTTGCTTCGCAACTTCCCAACGCCTGCCGCGGGCTTCTTTTCTTTTTTGCTTCTCCAAAAAAGAAACAAAAAAAGAGCCCGCCAAACGATAACACCCCGTTTGTCGGCGGTACCCTGACAGAGCTTTGGTGCCACTGTAAACTGGAAATTTGTTCCTTGATGCCGAACGAAAACAGACAGTGCTTTAATGTTCCGAAGGCTCAAACTTTTATTCCTTCGAAATGAAAGACCCACTCGAATTTGCCACAAGCCATCGAGACAAACCCGCTACGAAGCTGAAAGCCGGGCCTCCCAAAAAATTGCGTTAAGAAAATCGGGAAGAGGGTCGGATAAAAACCTATAAGGGTTTGCGCATACACCTCAAATCATCAGTTTTCGCAATAACACCAGCGTCTTCAATTAAGTTACTGCCTGGAAAACCTTAGAGAGTTTACTTGTAGAAAAG
>JBBSDF010000099.1:0-5177 GCA_038249665.1 Chitinophagales bacterium | reverse complement strand
CTGCGAAGACCCCGGCGAGACACATGCCAAAATAATTATACACTCATGCCATGTGTTTAATTTTGGATGCAGCGGGCGTCTATAAATTTAAGCGTCTTTTCTGCGCCGGGGTCTCGCCCTGCTCACATTGGCTTTGCTGCGAAGACCCCGGCGAGACACAAAAATAATTTACACTCCTTTGAGGTTTAAAGTAAAATACTTACTTTTGACGTTAGTAATAAAAATACTATGATAATTTCGTTTGGAAATTCGGATTCAGAAAAAATTTGGAATGGTATTAGAGTTAAAAAATTGCCAATTGAAATTCAAAATATTGGAAGAAGAAAATTAAGAATGATTAATAACTCTGTTGATTTAGCAGACTTAAGAATCCCTCCTTCGAATAGAATTGAAAAACTATCCGGCAAGTTGAAAGAATTTTATAGCATTAGAATAAATGACCAATGGAGGATAATGTTCAAATGGAATTCCGGTAATGCTTTTGAAGTTGAAATAATTGATTATCATTAAATAAAGTAAAATGGCTAAGCTTAAAAATATACATCCAGGAGAGGTTCTTCTTGAAGAGTTTCTTCTGCCATTAAATATTTCCGCATACCGACTTGCAAAAGATGTCGAAATACCGCAGACACGTATTTCCGAAATCATAAAAGGCAATCGACGAATTACAGCCGATACCGCTCTTAGATTTAGTAAGTATTTTGGAAACTCTGCAAAATTTTGGCTTGGTATGCAAGACGACTTTGACATCGAAGAAGAACTTTCAAGTAAAGGCTCTTTGATTCAATCTATAAAAGCATTCAGTTCCAAAGTAGCATAACGGCGCCCAACAAAAGTATTGCTGCAAGCATGGCTTGACCGTTTATTAATTGTATTTTGTTCTAAATTTAATCATCAATAATTCTAATCGGCTTCGGTTGCCGGTCTGACATTTTTTCAAATGCCAGCACAGCAGCAAGCCGTGTCCGTAAGCAGTAATTTTAACAGACATAGTAAAATGAAAATTATATTCTCTACACTTTCAATTTTTTTCAGTTTAATCGTTTTAGGGCAACCCCAAACTGACGATCAGAAAAGAGATATTGCATTTTATAAGGCTACAAATAAATGGTTCACAGCTTGGAAATTAGTAAGCAAAGACATTTACCAGGTTGACAGAGTAAGACCAGTTGAATTTGTTTTTTTTGACGACAAATATGTTTATTCAACTTCTACAACAACCATAAAATATGGAGTTAACGTAAAAGGCTGTAATCTTATGAACCTTTCTCTTAAATGGAGAAGAACTATTCATAATGACAGTATTATATTGCCGGACAAATCCATTATACCAATTAGGCTAATGTCTTTCGCCGCTCAAATACCTAATGATACAAATAAATCTTTTTTTGTAATGCCTTTGCCAAGCTATTGGGAAACGAGTGGTACAGCAAGTAAAGAGTTAGGACTTGAGAATCTTGTTACAGGGGTATTTATTCACGAGTTTTCTCATTCTCAACAAATGCAAAATTTTGGAAAAGAAATGACGCTGTTTGAAAAGCAAAATAATTTTGGCGTAGAGTTTACCGACGATATTGTTCAAGATATTTTTTCAAAAGACAGCAGTTATCTTAATTTATACAATAAGGAACTTCAAAATTTGTATCAATCAGTGCAAGACCCAACTTTTGATAAAGTTTTAGTGAGAGATGGATTGAGATTAATGAGCCAGAGACATAGTGACTATTTTAAAAGCCAATTTTCAAGTCTAAAAGAAATTGATAATTTTTTTCTTACAATGGAAGGACTTGGACAATACTCAATGTATTTATGGCTAACGCATCCGAAAGGAGGTAATCTAAAAAAAGATATCGCTATTAAAGGTGTTAGACGTGGAGGAAAATGGTGGTCACAGGATGAAGGGTTTGCCTTATTTCTAATTCTTGACAAATTATCCAAACCAGATACTTGGGCTAAGAATATGTTTGGCTACAAGACTGAGAGTGTAATTGATTTAATTGGCAAACATCTACCGTAAAAAAACTGCTGCTTACATTGGGTTTGCTGCAAGGCTGGCTGGACGTTGGAGCAAAACCAACCTTGCACCAGATTTTCCATGCTCCATGTTATTTTTTACAAGGCAACTTTTATTATTTTTTGCTGTAAAGATGAGCCTGCTGTGTTTATCCGGAGATAGTATACCCCCGCAGACAATTGGCTTAATCCACCTATTTGAAGCGGATTTTGTCCGGGATTGCCCCTAATGTTTTTTGTTTGCATAACACGCCCTGCCAGATCAATAATTTGTAAAGTCACCAGAGTTGTGTTGTCCAGCGTGAGCATTACGTTCACAACATCCGTAAACGGATTAGGAGAAACATCCCCTGCTACAATTGCTCTAGAAGCGTTGCCGGCAAAAGCCACCACATTGCTGTATTTAAATTTCCCGTCTACATCTATCATTTTCAAGCGATAATAATTGCTCGTAGCCAATGGCTTTAAGTCAGTAAAATTATAGGCTTTGTGTGTACCGCTATTGCCGGTTGCAGCTACTTCTCCTATTTTTTCATATTGCGACCCGTTAGCACTTCTTTCCATTTCAAAGTGGCTTGCCTGGGTTTCGTTTTCAGTGGCCCAGTCTAACAATATCTTCTCCGATAACTTTTTGCCTTTAAAATGTGCCAATGTTATAGGAAGCACCACAAAGTTTACTACTACAATGCCGTAAGATGAAATTGCATTGCATTGAGTAACGCCTGATAAGGAGGTAGATTTGATAAACACTTTATAGGTACCGGGCGTATTAAAAGGCGTGGTGGTTTTAATTAAAGTACCATTTGATATAGCCCACTCACCTTGACCCAAAGATTGGCCGTTGGCTGAATCGGCGACGGCATAAAACGTGCCGGTGGCAGCATTGGAAATGGTGTAGGTCACCGACTGGTATTGATCAATGGTAATATTTGCAGGTGTAAATGCCGGAGCCAGGGGGATAGGAGTGCAGAGTACTTTCACTGCAGATGAAGGACAAAATACTTCCTGTTTTCCAGTTTCCTGGATGCCAATGGTAAGTACAGCATTCGGGTAAAGAGTATTAGATGGGGTAGAATTTACCGTTATAGGTCCCCAACCGGTGTTAGTTGTTGCGGCTGTTCCTATCAATTCTCCATCCAGGTAAAGGTTTACCGTACTCGTGGTGAAGGAACCGGTGAGGGTTCCGGAAACAGACGAAGCATTTGCAGCCACAGGACCTGTAATGGTACCACAACGGCTTGCCGATGTTGGCCCGGCTGCGGCATAGGTACTAGAGTTGGAGCTGATTCCACAAGTTCCGTTTTGAGCATTGGCATAATAAGAGATAGCCGCCACAGCATTGTAAAGGGCGGGTGCGGTACCGGCATTTCCGGTAGACCATGTTCCGTTTGCCTGCAAGGTAGTGGTGGCCACCAATATGTTGGTGGATGTATATACCCGGATAACGGTGCCTGTTGGAGCGTTAGAGGTGCCTGTTATGGGTAATCCTGCTGTTACCTGGTTGTTGTTATCAGCATTTATTACGGGTGGCGGAGTAAAACAACGCACCGTATAAAGTGGAGTTTGGTTAGCACACTTACTCGTGGCCACTACACCGGTGTTCAGTTCTGCGCCAATGTAAAGTTGCTGTCCATTTAACAAATTAAGATTTGAAAAAGTAAACACACCTCCCGCTGTGGCCGTAACCGTTTGTGTATTGGCTCCATTTATATACAAGGCGACGGATGCATTAGCATCTGTAGTACCAATAATAGAGGTGGTAGCAATCGTAAAAACTGCATTGGCAGGGGTCGTAATTACAGGAACAGTTAAAGTTCCCGCAAGCGCATTGCCTCCGTTTCCTGCTACACAAAAATAGGTGGGCAAAGAAATGCAACCGGTTGTATTGTTTACGTAATAAATTTTGTACGATCCGGAAGAAATTGGCGCACCAGTGCTGCAGCCTCCGGAAAACTGCCAAACTAAATTAGGGCTTGCACCAGTTGGCGGGGTAAATAACCCTGTAGCATTGGTAACATTATTATCCAGTATGTTCCGGGTTAAATTGTTTACATGCACCGTCCATCCTGTGCTTAAGTTTGTGCCTTCAATACCTTTGCTTCCTGTTGTGCAAGTGAGTACTGGTGTAGCCGGACGATTAGCGGCATTACAAGTGGATGCAATAACTGCATTGCTGGTAAGGCACATGGTTTCGGCCGAGGCAACTGCCTTTGCCGTAATAATATCGCCATTAACCAGGCTGATACTGTTTAAAGTCCATGTTGTGCCTGAGGTAACACTGGTAACTGTACCAATTGAAGATCCATTTTTATATATGGTGATGATAGCCGTGCCCGCTGCGCCGGGAAGTACAGATTTTGTCCAGCTGCCGCTGATGTTTACGGTACCTGTGCCGAGTGGAGAATCCACTGAAGGTGCGGCAGTGCACATAGCCGTGGCACAAACGGCCGCTGTATTAAAAATAGGACAAGCAGGCTGGCCTATGATGAAATCATCATAGGTATCGCCGGCAGTACCGTAAATATCAGATCTTGGCCCGCCTATGGCAGCACCCGGTTTCATAACCGTTGTGGCCGACATCCGGATAGGAGACGCCGCAGTAAGATTAAAAGGTGCAGCTTGCAAATCGGAAAAGGGGATATAAAAATCGATTAAAAAATCAGGGTCTCCATTGTCATTAGTTGATGCCAGGGAAACCTGCGACATATCTTGCCAGTTGGTATATTGTTTTACCAGCACAGGAGAGGAAGTTCCATCTACGTTATAAATAGCGATCCTGAAATTAGTTTCTAATACAATCTCTATTTCAAAACCAGGATTGCCGTTAGTGCCCGTAGTGGTAGGCTGGTAGTTGGGGTCAGCATTGGCCCCGGTTGCGCCAAACCTTCCGTCTGTATCCATTAAGATACTGTAGCCTTTAGAGCCGGGCATGATGGCTCCCATACGCATCCTGAACATTACCTGCCCGGTTGCACTAAAGTTATAATATACCCCATTGCCAGCTGAATCTGGAACAAAATCTGAAAAGCCATTGTTAGGGCCACGGCGAAGGTCGCCATTGGGTTCTATAGAATAGGCACGAATACCTTTGTAAGAAATTTCTGAATTTGCAACGTCTTCACCGCCAAAACCCGCTGTGGTTTTCGACGTGTATCCGTCGCTGT
>JBBSDF010000098.1:0-5759 GCA_038249665.1 Chitinophagales bacterium | reverse complement strand
CGGAAAAAAACCAACCATCGCAAAAGCCGGTATCCCAAATTTTGAACTGTTCGAAACGCTGAAAAGATGGAGAGATATGGTTTGTGATGATACTGGCATGGCGATTTACATGATAGCCAATCAACAAACCCTGATAGAGCTGGCTACTTATTTGCCTTTTAATAAAAAAGATTTATTAAAGATCAGTGGTTTTGGAAAAGCAAAAGTGGATAAATACGGCGACGATGTTTTAGAAGCCATCAATGATTATTGTGTACAATACAATTTAGTGACCAACATCACCGCCAAGTCATTGGAGCCCGCTAAAGAAAAAAGACTGAAGCCAAAGAATACCACTAAAACAGATACAAAACTGCTTTCTTTAGAATTGTATCAAATGAAAAAATCTATTGAAGAAGTGGCTAAAGAAAGACAGCTCACTGTAGGTACTGTCGAAGGTCATTTGTCGTATTTTATTGGTACGGGTAATCTCGATATTAAGGAATTTGTATCGGTAGAAAAACAACAATTAATTACGGAAGCCATAAAAATTCATGGAAGCCTTAGTCACAAAACGCTTATTGAAAATTTACCGGAGAATATTAGTTACGGACAAATAAAAATGGTGCTGGCTTTACAACCAACACCATAAAAAATTGAAGTATTAATAGTTAAGATTTTCTCCCAAAATCGTCCTGCAACCTCACGATATCGTCTTCATCGCTTGGATTTTCAATATCCGTATGTCTCCATATTTCTGCTACGATTCCCCATTGGTCTAACCCAATTAGGCGGTGACGCTCACCCTGTTTTAATTCTACCGAATCGCCGGGCTCTAACAAAATCACCTCCTTTTCATCGTCGTCATCACTTTTAATAACGCCCGCTCGGCCAGCAATCAGTTTCCAGGTTTCTGCACGGCGGTGGTGATACTGCCAACTCAGTTTTTTCCCTGGTTCTACCAACAAAATTTTGGGACTCAACTTACCCGAAATAGACAATATTTCTTTATTAAAATTCGGAAAAAACTGTTCAATAAACTTCTCTGCATCATCCTCCTCTACCACAAAAAAGCCACCCCAGGGTCTGCTGTCGTCTTTTGAGTGTATACGAACAAACCCAGAAACATAAGTACCAACTTCACTAAAAACGGCAGATTTGCTGTAGGATACATTAAAAGTTGTATTCATATTTAATAATTATTTTATTTATTTGGTTACCGTCCCATGTAGACCATCAAAATCTGCACATCGCTTGGATTAACCCCAGAAATGCGGGAGGCTTGGCCCAACGTTCTTGGTTGAATCTTCATAAACTTTTGTCTGGCTTCGTTGCTCAAAGAAACCAATTTATCGTAATTAAAATTATCTGGTATCGATAAATTTTCGAGCTGGCTCATTTTCTGTACGAGTTCCCTTTCTTTGTCTATATAAGTTTCGTACTTGATTTGTATTTCTGCTTGTTCCAACATTTCGCTGTCGAAGCATGCCAGTTGCTCCCCAAGAGATGGGATGGCTGCCGCCATTTTCATCAATTCTATGTTTGGACGCAAAAGAACTTGGGCGGCCTTTTGTTTAAACAGCAGTGGAGCTGACCGAGCTTCGATCAGGAAAGCTTCAGACTCTTGAATATCAATACTATGTGAATTAAGTATATATTTAATGTCTGATACTTTTTCTTGTTTTTTAATCACATTATCCATTCTTTCCTGCGATGCCAAACCAATTTTATAACTAATAGCGGTTAACCTGAAGTCGGCATTATCCTGCCTTAACAGGGTTCTAAATTCAGCTCTGCTGGTAAACATCCTATATGGCTCATCCGTTCCCTTGTTGATGAGATCATCTATTAATACTCCGATATAGGCTTCGCTTCTTTTTAGAATTACCGGATCCTGTCCGATGGTGGCTTGATGTGCATTGATGCCTGACATTAATCCTTGACAAGCGGCTTCTTCATACCCTGTAGTACCGTTGATTTGGCCTGCAAAAAACAGATTTTTAATTTTTTTGGTTTCTAGGCTATGGGTAAGCTGAGTTGGCGGAAAAAAATCGTACTCGATAGCGTACCCTGGTCTAAACATTTTACAATGCTCAAAACCTGGTACTTTCTGTAAAGCTTTTAATTGCACATCCTCCGGCAAAGAAGTTGAAAATCCATTCACATAAATTTCCACCGTATTCCAACCTTCAGGCTCTACAAAAAGTTGATGTCTTTCTCTTTCTGCGAAACGGTTAATTTTGTCTTCTATACTGGGGCAGTACCTGGGACCTGTTCCTTGAATTCTTCCCTGAAACATAGGACTACTCTCAAAGCCGGTTTTTAAAATATCATGTACTTCCTGGCTTGTGTAGGTAATCCAACAGCTTTTTTGTTTACTTGGGTCTAGTGTTGGTTTTTCAAGGTAGCTGAAACCAACTATATTATCATCGCCTTTTTGCTCCTCCATTTTAGAATAATCGAGGCTTCTTCCGTCGATCCTCGGGGGAGTTCCTGTTTTCAAACGATCGCTTTCGAAGCCCATCGCCACCAGTTGTTCGGTGATGCCTGTAGCTGCTTTTTCGGCCACCCGGCCGCCGCCAAACTGCTTTTCTCCGATGTGAATCACCCCATTTAAAAATGTTCCGTTTGTCAACACCACCGATTTTCCTTCAATTTCGTGGCCCATTCCAGTTACTACACCTTTTACAACACCCTCTTTTATCATCAGACTATTGACCATATCCTGATAAAAATCAACATTCGGAGTGTTTTCAAGCATCTCCCTCCACGTATTGGCAAACATCATTCGATCGCTTTGTGCCCGGGGGCTCCACATGGCCGGGCCCTTGCTTCTATTTAGCATCCTAAATTGAATCATACTTCTGTCAGACACGATGCCACTGTACCCACCCATTGCATCAATTTCTCTTACAATCTGACCTTTGGCAATTCCACCCATAGCAGGATTGCAGCTCATTTGTGCAATCGTTTGCATATTCATGGTGACTAATAAAACCTTACTGCCCATGTTAGCTGCCGCCGCTGCTGCCTCACAACCTGCGTGCCCCGCACCAACCACAATTACATCGTATTTTTTGAACATAGCGCAAAGGTATCACAGGTTTGAAGAAATGAATAGTCGTTTTCGGTAATATTTTTAAAAGTTACATGATTGTCGTACAAAATTATCGCAGGAGAAGGCTTCGTGGTAGACGGTGGAGGCTTAAATAAGCGAGCAATTGTTTTTTTTCACGTCATTAGTATTCATCCTCCGCAGCATTTTACAATTATGCATACTTTCCGTTTTACATTAAAAACAAAAGAAATACTGCTTTACTTTGATTCTTTTTCAGCTTAGGTCATTAAGCAGCCCCTACAAAACCCACTCCGTTAGATTAAATCATTGAAATGGATCTAAATAAGCAGACAACCTTGGCGGCTTTACTTCTGAAATAAGACAGTGCCCTTATTGAAATGGCATCATTTATATGAACGTTCCCCGTGGAACATTGGTAGGGAGTTAAGCCTGAACCGATAATTTCTAGTTGGTTAGCTGGGCGTTTTTTGAAAGCGATAACCCCTTTTTAATAGCATTGATTTAATAGTGTTTCACGTGAAACATCCAATAATGCATAATTTTCGATAAAGTAAGTTCTTTGAGAAACTAAAAATTAAAGTGCTAGGAGTATAGAAAAAAAACCGTTGTTTCAAGCGAAACTCACCTTTTAAAATAAAGACCCAAATATTTATCCTCTTTTTGGGTCATCAAAGCCTGGTCTTTTTTTGTTTTATCCTTATAGCCGCACAAGTGCAGTGCCCCGTGAAAAATTACTCTATGTAATTCCTTTTGAACGAGCGTATCAAATCTTTTGGCATTGGATCTCACAGTGTCGATACTAATGTACACCTCGCCAATCGTAGGCAATTGTTTGGAAGCAGATAAATCAAACGTTATGATATCTGTGAAGTAATCATGATGTAGATAATCCTTGTTTAATTGAAGCATAAATTCATCGGAACAGAATACATAATTGATTAATTCGGCATCGGCTCTTTCTTGATGAAACAGCTTTTGAATATATTTTTTAAGCACTATGCGATTGGGAAGATGAATATGCTTTTGAAAGTTGAAATGGATCTCCATATTTATATTTCTGATATCGAAATTAAGGGCTTTTCTTATTCAACTACCTTTGAATCAATGACAACAATAATTATAAGAAATGTATAAAAGACTCTCCGAAATAAAAGTTGGAAAAACTGTAGTGATTCATTCGTTCGAAAACGATGATATCTTCTTGAAGCTAATGGAGATGGGCTGTGTACCAGGAGAAAAAATAACAGTTGATAAAATTGCGCCGTTTAAAGACCCAATTTCAATTTCTGTCGCAGGATACCAACTTAGCCTTCGATTAAACGAAGCACAACATATATTCGTTGAAGAAATATAAATATAATTATATATGAATATTGGTTTATATTTTGGTTCCTTCAATCCTGTTCACCATGGACATCTGATTATAGCGAACCATATTCTCAATGAAGGCAAAGTTCGGGAATTGTGGTTTGTGGTATCTCCACATAATCCATTCAAAGAACGTTCATCCTTACTCAATGAACAGCACCGGCTTCAGTTGGTGAGGTTAGCGATTGATACCACGCCGGGCATGCGGGCAAGTAACATTGAATTTAATCTGCATAAACCTTCCTATACAATTGACACCCTCACTTATTTAGAAGAAAAATATCCAAAACACATCTTTAGCATAGTGATGGGAAGTGATGGTTTTCAAAATATTAATAAATGGAAGAATGCAGAACAGCTCCTAAAAAATACTTCAATTATTATCTATAAGAGACCGGGATTTGACATAAAAGAAGAGCTTCCGGCTAACATCGTGATCGTAGACGCACCTTTGTTAGAAATTTCGTCTACGCATATCCGTAAGTTAATTAAAGAAAAAAAATCAATCCGGTATCTCGTTCCTGATACGGTGTTGCATGAAATAGAAAAGCAACAATATTACAGTTCGTCATTAGAAAATAAATCCTAATAATAAACAGAGCATCACTATAATGGGTGCTTGAATCTTTGTGTACTTTAGTAATAAATATGTTACAACGATAACAATAAAACTTAACATCATTTGACTATCGGCATTTTTGATGGTCATCCCATTCAGCAGGTACAATGCTGCTGCCCACATCACTCCTACTACAACTGCATTAATACCTTCCAGACTTCGATACACAACAACAAATTTTTTGAGGTACTGCCATACAGGAAAAAAGAAAAGCACCAACAAGGCGCTGGGCAAAAAAATAGCAATGGTACCAATAATACAACCAAGCAAATGCATCATATTGCCTTCATCTTTAAGAGCCATGCCACCTGTGAAAGTTGCCACCGAAAAAACGGGTCCTGGAATAGCTCTTACAATACCATAACCTGTTAACAAATCAGATTTTTCTATCTTGATAACATTGGGGTTGTTTTTGATGGTTTTTGGAGCGTTGGGCCTGGCTACGTATTGATCTAACATCAACGGTAATAAAACATCGGACCCTCCAAAAACAATGCTGCCAAAACGATAAAAATTTTCAAAAAGATTATAGGCCTTGCGGTGTTCCCACTCGTGTTTTCTGGCGGTTTCACTCAACACTCCGGCAATCACAAATACCAGCACAAATAGCCATATATTGGTCCAGCGTATTTGACGAGGTTTAATAGATTCTTTTTCAGGAATTCTCTTGTCACTTAAATTAGTGATCATTCCCCCTACCACGATTAACAAGGG
>JBBSDF010000097.1:0-5778 GCA_038249665.1 Chitinophagales bacterium | reverse complement strand
TCTTTTGTAGAAATCAAAAAAATACTTCTCTTCTGTTGTCAATGTAATGTTTGTTCCAGGCGGTGCAATCGTTAAAACAAAGTCTGTTGATTTTCTTCCTAACTGTTGCACTTATTACTTGAACTTGCAAAATCCCTGAAAAATTTTTTATCTACTAATTGTAAAAACTAACTTAAAATCGACTGACCGACTAATTTTATCGCCGGATTTTTACGCATGTTGCTTTGTTTTCGCAAACTCAAATTACAACAAGGGTAGGTAATTTCGGCTACCTACTTTTTTTTAGCACTTTTTTTAGTCGGTTAGTTTTTTTTCTATAATAAATACTGATCCTACTAAGCTTTGCTTAACTGAAATGGGAAGGGCTCTTGTGAATATTGATAAAATATTGCCCCCTTTTCCATGTTTACCACGGGCAAGATTTATTTCAATAGAAAATGCTTCCAGTTTGGAAGCATTTTCTACTTTTTTTATCAAGGAGTTTACCCTTGCACTCTTTTCTTAGATACTGACTTTTCAAGAGTAAGAAACATTTTTTCGGCGGCAGTTTTCACGCTGAGGTATAGATTGTCGGTAACAGCCGTCACTACTATAGGGTCCTGGCCTTTCGGTCTTACTTCTAATATACATTTTTTATCGTTGCCAGCTTCGCGGGATGCGTTCTCGTCACTCAGAAATACTTCCACACGAGTGAGATATTCGTCGAAGCGCTGCAAACGATCCTGTAAAAGGCTGGTAAAATGGGTAATCAATTCTGTAGTTCCTTCAATGTTTTTATCCGTATTGATTTGAATAAGCATCCTCTGTTTTATTTATTGAACGATTTAGTTAACAGTTGCAAAGTTAATCATAATTCGTCGTTTGACTGGCATAGAGAAATGTTATAAAACAAGCTCATACTCTAATCCTGTTGCGTTTACCAGCTGACACAACCAATGCTGAACAGCATCAAAAATAATTTAATAAAAACGCTTAAAGCTATGCCACTACTGCCCAGAGCTTCTTCGGTAAACTGTATTGGTAAAAAAGCAGACAGTTTTATTCCGCTTGTATTATTGAGCATTAAGCTCGCTGCTCTCTGAAAGCGAAGCGGCGGATCGATCTGAAAATACCGCAGATGGTTGCAACAGAGGTCTTACGTGCTCACCAAAATCAATCCACTTAATTTTTATTTACCTTCGTACTCAACGATTAAATTATGAAAATTCTTTTTTTAACAATTGGAAAGCCACATGAGCCACACGTGAAAGAAGGGATTGAGATGTTCACCAAACGACTGATTAATTATTTTCCCGCCCGATGGCAAATTGTACCAATGCCCAAAAATGCGGCCTCGCTCAACGAAATAGAATTGAAAGAAAAAGAAGGGGAAGCCATTGTATCATTGCTCAAAAAAGAGGATTTTTTAGTACTACTCGATGAGCGTGGCAAAATGATTAGCAGCGAAGCATTGGCAACTTTTTTGCAGCAACGGGCAAACGAAAGTGCAAAATCGCTCGTGTTTTTAATTGGAGGCGCGTACGGCGTCAGCGACCAAGTGATGCAGCGGGCTAATTACATATGGGGCTTGTCGCCCCTTGTCTTTCCGCATCAGTTGGTGCGTTTGATCCTTGCCGAGCAACTATACAGGGCCTGCACTATTTTAAGGAACGAAAAATACCATCACTCTTAAAGAAGTACTGTTCCCATTTTGAGAAAATTTTACCCTGTTGTACGAAAATATTAAGCCGCTTAATTAACGCGTTTCCATATCTGCGTCATGTCTTGCGGAGAAATATTTTTTCCCGTTAACCTGATCTCATTGCTATTGACCACATAAATAGATGCCGGCTGGTAGTTCAAACCATTGCAACCACTGATTAGGTTAGTAATCGTAAAGCCCCCGTTTCCATCGGCTAAGATGTTTTTCCACAAAACGTCCGACTGACGCAAACAATTTCCGGTTCCATTCAAAGTGGTAACCCGAGCTTCGGAAATGAGAGGAGCTACAGTTACTTTTGTACCTAATAAAACGTTTTCCGGGCTGTTAGAAAACAGTTCCCATTGACCTGTTAAAGTAAAAGCTGAGCCTGTGCTGTTAGTGGCCTTTTGGATGGTTTCGCATCCACTAAATATTAGTAAAGTAAAAACGATCGATAAGAAGTGAGTTGATTTCATTGTTTGGTTGGTTTAGAACCAGATAGTTGCTAAAAACATACCAGAAAACGAATCCATACTTAACAACCAACAATTGTGCTTTCAGTGAATTGATTTTTAATTAGTTTTGGTGTAAACGAACCGCATGAATTTTACCGACGCTCCTATTACTTTTCTACTTATTGCAGCCAATGTACTTTTTTCAATAGCAGGATTTTACAATGCAGGTTTTTTGACCAAAACCATCGGATGGCCTTACTACAGTAAAAGAAACAAAGAATATTACCGTTTTATCAGTTCAGGTTTTTTACATGCCGATTGGATGCACTTGTTCTTCAATATGTTTACCCTCTTCTTTTTTGGCCAGAACCTGGAGATCATCTTTAACCTTTGTTTTACTGGTGGCGCATACCTGTATTTACTACTCTATTTTGCTGGATTGATGGCTGCAGATTTACCTAGTTATTTTAAACACCAAAACGATCAAAATTACCGGTCATTGGGAGCCTCCGGCGCGGTGTCTGCAGTGGTGTTCGCCAGTATATTATTTGACCCCTGGAGTCAATTAGCTTTATATGGTTTTATCAAAATGTCGGCTCTTATTTTTGCAGTCATTTATGTGGTCTATTGTATCTATATGGGCAAACAAAATCAAGACAACGTAAACCACGATGCCCATCTATGGGGATCTGTATTTGGGTTGGCATTTACGTTATTGTTGGTGGGTGTTTTTCGTTCCGATTTGTTTCCTTACATCCTACAAGACTTGCAAAATCCAAGTCTTACCGGACGCAGGGAGATAGGTGCAGTTTTACAATACCTTGTGTTTGGGAAGTAATTTTAAATCGGTTATCGATTCTTCTCCCTAGCACCCAAATAATTTTTTGGTTGCTCTCTACTACCCAAATGTGTTCCTTTTCTCCCAACGATAATTTTTGGTCAATTAAAAAACGACTGATTTTCTTTTTTTTTGGCATCCCCAAAGGATAAAAATAATCACCCGTTTTCCATTTGCGGAGTATCAATGGGAATTGGATATCCCCTTCATCTAATAATGCAATGTTTGGATCAGATTCCAGGGCAAGTGGCGATGTTGCAAATGAAAGCGTTAGCTTCCCTTCTTCAAAAGAAAGGGTAGCCACTTCTTTTTCCAGCAAGTATTGCCCGGCGCTATTACTGTTGCGTTCAGTGATCAATAACCATTTACGATTGCGCAAAATACGATGCGAAGCAGACTCAACAAAACGCCCCGTGGGAGCGTACAGTAATTTTTCAACTTCTCCGGTTTGAGCAGCTCTAAATCCAAAGTCTTTTATGATCTCATACAAAATACTGTAAGGAGCTGTTTCGTTCAGCAAGCGGAGCACTGGCAACTTGTATAGCGAACCTTCTTTATGTAATATCTTCTTTTTCTTCAAAGCTACCGCTTCTTGGTAAATAGCATAAATGTCTTTAAACCGATGGGCGTTCTCCTGCAAGTTTTGAATTACTTGTGGAAATACTTTTTGAATATCGGGAATCAATTGATTGCGAAAATAATTACGGGTGTATTTATCTTCAGCATTAGAAGCATCTTCTCTAAACGCTAAACTATTCTCGTGCGCAAATGCCAATATATTTGTTTTGGTTGCAAACAACAAAGGCCGAACAATCTGTTGATGTTTTGGCAGAATCCCTTTCAATCCATTGATGCCCGTTCCTTTGAAAAAATTCATGACAATAGTTTCTGTATTGTCATCTGCATGATGCGCCGTTAGCAGGTATTGCAAGGGCGGTGTTGCCTGCTGCAACAAGGTTTGGAACCATTCGTATCGAAGATCCCGTGCTGCCACCTGAATGCTTTTTTTGTGTTGCAGGGCATATCCGTTCGTATCAAATTTCTTTACGTAAAAAGGCACTTTGTATGCTGTAGCCAATGCCGCTACAAATGTTTCATCCGCATCACTGTCTGCTCCCCTCAATTGAAAATTGACGTGCGCTATGGAAAAATCAAGTCCAGCCAAAGCACACAACTCGCAGAGCACTACAGAATCTACTCCGCCGCTAACGGCAATGAGTAGTCGATCTTTTTTGGTAAAAAGAGCCTGTCTGCTGGTGAACTTTTCGAACGATTGGCGTAATTGCATACAAGTATATATGAGCAGCTGAAAACATTTAATAAAAAAGTATAAAGTTTATCTGAAAAGGCTCCACTTTATTCTTCAATATCTTCTTTGGCCATTTGCAATTCATTAAAAGCATGGCGATCGCCTGCTCTATTGGCCTCTTCCATTCCTCGTTGATAAATCCGAAGGGCTTTGTCGAAATTACCCTGCCTTTCGAGCAGTTTCCCCAAATGGTAGTAAGAACCTACATAAGTAGGTTCGCGCAGCAATAATTCGTTAAACAAAAGTCGGGCTGCTTCATCCTCCCCTATTTTAATATACTCCAACGCCAGCGCGTGTTGTAAAAAACTATCCTTGTCATTGGTCTTCAGGTATTCGAGTAATTTTTCTATCCGGTTCATTCAACAATATTTTTTTTAGTAGGCGTTAAACTTACCTTTACATGACTTATATTTGCATATAGTTGCATAAACAACTTTTAATTTCACGGCCTTCGGTGTTGCTCCGAAGCGTAAAAAAATCATCATGAAGATATTAGTTTGCATCAGTAAAACACCTGATACTACTGCAAAAATAGCCTTCGCAGATAACAATACGAAATTTGCGGCAGAAGGCGTGCAGTGGATCATCAATCCTTACGACGAATGGTATTCATTGGTTCGTGCTATTGAATTGAAAGAAGCAGATCCTACCACCGTATTACACCTCATTAATGTAGGTGGTGCCGACAGTGACCCCATCATCAGAAAAGCGCTGGCGCTGGGTGGTGAGGAAGCCATTCGTGTAAACAGCGAAAACACTGATAGTTTCAACATTGCTTCACAAATTGCAGCAGTGGCCAAAGAAGGTGATTACGACCTGGTATTTACCGGTAAAGAAACCATCGATTACAATGGTTCGTCTATCGGAGGAATGGTAGCCGAGCTACTCGATCTCCCCTACATTTCGCACGCCACCAAATTTGATTTGGAAGCAGGGAATGCAGTGGTGGTAAGAGAAATTGAAGGTGGGGAAGAAACCAACAAAGTAGCGCTGCCTTTTGTAGTAAGTTGTCAGAAAGGAATGGCAGAACAACGCATACCAAATATGAAAGGGATCATGGGCGCAAGAACCAAACCACTAAAAGTAATAGAGCCAGTAGAAGCTGCATCGCTTACCTCGGTCGTACAGTTTGATTTACCCCCTGCAAAAGCAGGGGTAAAACTGGTAAGCGCCGATCATCCGGAAGAACTGGTGAGGTTGTTGCATGAAGAAGCCAAAGCCATCTAACATCATCCATTAACAGCTACAAAATTATTCATATGAGTGTAATAGTATTTTTAGACCAAGCGGATGGTCACATCAAAAAATCTGCTTTTGAAGCCGCCAATTACGCCGCTAAAACAGCAGCATTAACAGGCACCACGGCTGAAGGAATCGTATTGGGAAATGTGAAAGACGACTTGAGTACTTTGGGCAATTATGGCCTTACAAAAGTGCATACTGTTGCAGACGCAGCCCTCGATCATTTTGATGCGCAGGTTTTCACCAACATCCT
>JBBSDF010000096.1:0-6150 GCA_038249665.1 Chitinophagales bacterium | reverse complement strand
CTCCTGCAAAATTGTTCCAGGTGATATTTATTACATTATGGTTGCTGTCGTAACCAGCAATAGCGCCGCCACCACTTAATGTCCATTTGTAAAACGTGCCAGGCAAAGCAGGCAGCGAGTAGTTTGTGCTGGAACCAGGGCAAACTAGTGCAGGCCCCTGAATAGGCAAATTGGGATATAATATCGGAACATTTAAGGTGGCCGTATTACCACAGGCTCCGGGGCAGTTCGCATTTAATGTAACACTCGTTGGGTAAGCGCTTGGTTGATTCCACACAACGGTAACGCAGGTAGATCCTTGCCCGGAAATAATTGAACCTCCGCTTATTACCCAGTTTAATCCTATGCAACCAGTAGTGTTGGTACAATATTTTATAGTATCTCCGGCACACAGCATTTTTCTGCAATCATCGGTATATATATTAATGCCCTGTTTATTGCTAACATTAAATGTTACCATGGCGGTGTCTTTGCAGCCGCAGTTTCTGGTATTGCCATTGGGACCCGATACTGTATTGGAAACAGTTAATATAACGGTTTGCAACCCTGCAGCAAAAGCATGGGGAGGAGGGTTTTGTAAAGTGGAATAAGTGCCATCTCCAAAATCCCAATAATAATTGGTAGCGCCTATGGAACTGGCCCCACTAAAATTAACGGGCGCTCCGGCACAAACAGGAACAGGACTAAAAGTAATACCCGCAGTTGGGCCATCTATTAAGCAAACTTTTTTTGAAACGGTATCCCTGCATTTTCCATCGGGGCTGGTTATAATTACCTGTAAAAATCCAAGGGAACCGTTGCCCCAATTAATTGTTGTAGGATTGTTTGGCGATGTTACTGCTGTACCGCCCACTACCGTCCAGATATAGCTAAAGCCCGGTAAATTGGGAACAATTAAATACTGCTGTGATTGATTTTTGCAGGCAACCAAGGTTGGGGCAGCTCCTCCCGCAGATCCGCTGGCCGGATCGGGTTGATCCTGTTTGCAGGCAAGATCATTGCAGGGCTGAATGCGGTTGGTTACCAATTCAAACTTTGGGCAACAACCAGCGGGTTGTGACTGTGCATTTGTTACAATACATGCAAACAATAAAATAACGACGTTGAGTAATTTCTTCATGATAATTATTTTGGATTGTTTTGGTTATCGTTACCGGTGCCTGATTTTGAACAGCCTTCTTTTTTCTTTTCGTAACAAACCAGTTTGTTGCAACTGGTACAATCCGTAAATTCTATTTTGTATCGTATGCAGTACCTAAACAGTGCGCTGCAGCATGGAGTCAATTGTGGAGTGATAATATTAAAATTGAGTGTTTGCTGTGGCCCATTCCATTGGAGGCTGTTACTGCCGTTGGTAAAATGTCCGTAAGAGGATGCGTCTTTATTACAAGGAATACAAAATTCATTTTCCGGCACCATTTCAAAATAAACCAACTCGGCCTGAATACTTTTAATGGTTTTAGCAGGTGAAGTGGTAATGGTAACCGGTTGATTAAAAGAAAGTGTATTATTATTGAAATTTATTTGCGATGGCGCCGGAGCATTTAAAGTAAAAGATTTTTCATCACAGTCGGTACAAACGCAATGAAGGGTATCCCACGCGGTTTCATTGTTGATATTATCCTGGTCCGTTGGCCAAACGGCATCTACAATAAATTTAATGGTTTTCATGCTGTCTACACAATTAATAGAAGCTGTAAATACTTGAGATGAATTGGCCGGTATTGTAAAGGGCAAAGCCGGAACCGTTGGAGTTAATATAGTAAGTGGGCCCGTGCCATTTACCCTGTATTTTATAGAGGTTACCTGTGCAAGGTTGGTTAAATGCTCGTTGTTTACTTTGACGTAAATATTTTGTTTGCCATCAATGCAACAACTAATATCCACACTATCAATTTTGGTATTAATATTATCGCCTAATATTTTAAATGTATAAGGTTCGCTGTTGCCGTTGTTCCTTCCTATTGGTTTTTCTTCTTTCGTTAATGCCTGCACCTGCCAGATAAAATCGCAGAGGTAAGGTGGCTTGCAGGGGCCGTTTAATAAATTACTTACCATGGCTTGTGTAACATTCTGCACATCTTTGGTTATCAGTGGTGCGTTACTCCTCATGGCCTGCGCTCCGTTTTGTCCCTGCATCAGTTGCCATACTTTTAAACGGTAAGTAACCGGTTCCTTTGGTTTTGGCACCAAGGGAGTCCATCTAAACAGTATGGGGTTAAGCAAATCTTTTTTGCTGATCCTTTTTTCATTTTCAGGTGTAATTAGTGTAGGTGGGGCAAAATCTTCTGCTTTTGCAGTTTCAACTCTAAACTCCTTGCACTGTTCATTGCTGATGGCAAGTCTATCGGGGCCAAAAAACCGAACACAGATTTGGTAGCTACCTTCCTTTAGTATCGGACAGTTGCCCAGCATTGAAGAGAGTTCCCCTGTAGTAAATGTTTTTACATCAAAGGAGCCCATCGGGCTTGCTGTAGAGAGGTTGTTGCCGCAAATTACAGCGCCATTACTTTTAATTTGAATGATCAACCTAGGTTCCTTCAACTCAACAGACGGCAATTTTTGTACCGTTAGAATCAATGCAGCAGGTACGTTACCCCATTCTTCGATATTTGCAGGAAGGTTGTTTTTTGCCTGAAAGCTTACAATCTTTATCTGTTGTACCTGGCTAAAAAGTGGGGTACACAGGCAAGCCATTAATAGCAGAAGCATTAATTTTTTCATAAGCATTTAATTTGGCAATGGAGACTTTGGTATATCTCACAAATATTTTATAACACAATATAACATTATTTATATATCGTACAATGAAATGATGGTAATAGACGACCAAAGGTTAAACACGCCGGTAAAGGTTTATAACGATAAAACGTAATTGTTGAATACCTTAGTATGACCATTTTTTTCTATAAACAGATGATTAGCTTTGCTAAGCTGAAAATAGTTAAGAAATTGCCCGTACATTTAGCACTCTTAATTTTATATTTGCCAAATAAAGAAATACTTATGAAGTTTATCGTTTCTTCTTCAGCACTGCTGAAACAACTGCAACAAATTAGTGGCGTTATCAACGCAAATACCGTTTTGCCCATCCTGGAAGATTTCCTTTTTGAGATAGAAAAAAACAAATTAACCGTAGTGGCTACCGACCTGGAAACTGTGATGAAAGTTCACCTGGATATTGAAGCCAAAGACAGTGGCAAAGTTTGCATCCCCGCAAAAATTTTGCTCGACTCATTGAAAAATATCCCCGAACAACCCCTCACTTTTACCATCGATAAAAACTTCGGCGTTGAACTAACCAGCGACAATGGCAAGTACAAAGTGATGGGCGAAAATCCCGACAATTTCCCCAAAGAACCCGCAGCAGACGATGCCAACAACTTTACCATGACTTCCTCATCATTGCTCACCGCCATCAACAAAGCAATATTTGCTGTGAGTAACGACGATCTTCGTCCGGCCATGACAGGCGTGTTTTTTGAACTCGATACCAAGGGTATCAGCTTCGTAGCCACCGATGCTCACCGCTTGGTAAAATATACCCGCACCGATGTAAGCTGTCCCCAAAAAGATACGTTCATCGTTCCCAAAAAACCATTGCAACTGCTGAAGTCAGCCCTGCCAGATAATGCAGATGAACTGCAAATTTCGTACAACAGCAATCACCTGTTTGTAAAACACGGTGGTACCGAACTGGTTTGTAGGCTCATTGATGCAAGGTTCCCCGATTATAAGGTAGTAATACCTGTGGATAACCCTTATAAGATGACCGTAAACCGAACCGCTTTTCAAAATGCCTTGCGCAGGGTAAGCGTGTTCTCTAACAAAAGTACCAACCAGGTTGCATTGACCATCAGCGGCAGCGAATTACAACTGGCTTCTCAAGACATCGATTTTAGCTTCGAAGGAAATGAGCGCATGGCATGCCAATACGATGGCGAGGACCTGCAAATTGCCTTCAACGCCAAGTTTTTGATCGAAATGTTGAACGGTGCAGATACCGATGACATCAATATGGAATTGAGCACGGCCACTAAGGCAGGTATTATCAAACCAACAGAACAGGGCGAAGGGGAAGAATTACTGATGCTGGTGATGCCATTGATGTTGAACAACTAAAACCAACCATTGCCACAGGGCGATACAGATACTACGCTTTCCGAAGGGAAAGCTTTTTTTTTGAACAAAGAAGCTGACATATTTAATCAAACGGTTGCGTTATGGATTTCAAAAAAATTGCCTCTTATGACAATTATTTGCTGGCTAAC
Organism: Chitinophagales bacterium; assembly: GCA_038249665.1. GTDB lineage: Bacteria > Bacteroidota > Bacteroidia > Chitinophagales > Chitinophagaceae > Ferruginibacter. The sequence goes on along the minus strand of JBBSDF010000096.1, from coordinate 1,879 downwards.
ATGACGCTGGGATTGTTGCAGGAAAATAATATCAATTGCCATTTAAACGATGAGCATACAGTTACCATCGATCCCTTGCTCAACCATGCCATTGGCGGCATCAAACTCATGGTGGCTACCCCTCAGTTTGAACGCGCAGCAGAGTTGATCAAAGAAGCAGAAAACAAATACCTGGAAGAAATTCCTTGCCCCCACTGTAAACAGCATACGCTGATAATAGAAGAAAAAACGACTACCCCCACTGGCTTTTGGCAACAACTAAAAAATCAAATTGCGTACGGACAAACCAGTCTGTACAGCAAAAAATACCGCTGCACTACCTGCAAAGGTCTATTTGATGAACTGCCGATGAGCTATTAGCAAAAGGGATTTAGCGCTGTTATTGAATCTAACACACTTCAAATTAAATGTTAGCAGCGTTGTAACCTACCATCATTTTAGAAAGTTCAACCGAAAGTTTTCACATAAAAAGTTGAAGCTACACCGCTTAAATGATCCTGGGTTTTACCAACTGCCTTATTTTATTCCTATTTTTAAGCGCAATTAACGAGTATGAAAAAAATAGCCATGATACCTGCCCGGTATGCCGCTACGCGGTTTCCATTTAAGTTGATGCAGCCTTTGGGAAACAAAACGGTAATCAGGCATACCTATGACAATACGGTAGCCACGGGCTTATTTGATGAAGTGTATGTGGTAACCGATCATGACATTATTTTTAATGAAATAATATTGAATGGCGGCAAAGCCATTATGAGCCTTCGCTCCCATGAAAGTGGAAGCGACCGTATTGCAGAAGCCATTGAAAATATGGAAGTGGATATTGTTTTAAACGTGCAGGGTGATGAGCCTTTTGTAAAAAAGGAACCCCTGCAAAAATTGCTGGATGCATTTAATGATGATGACGTACAGGTAGCCTCACTGATGAAAAAATTTACAGACCTTTCTTTTGTGGCCAATCCTAATTTCGTAAAAGTAGTGGTAGATAAAAACAATGATTCATTATTGTTTAGCCGCAGCGTGATTCCTTTTAAAAGAGATGAGCAGTTGCTTGCAGATTATTTTGAGCATATCGGTGTGTATGCTTTTAGAAAAGCAGCACTCCTGCAGTTTACCCAATGGCCGGCGGCAAAAACAGAGCAGGTAGAAAAACTGGAGCAGCTTCGATATCTTCATAATGGTATCCGCATCCGCATGATTGAAACAGCTGAAGTGAGTGTAAAAATTGATGTGCCCGAAGATTTGGCTCTGGCAGAAAAATACCTGGCTTCTTTATAAACCAACCTCAACCCCATGCTGTCATAATTTGCAACATCGGTTCATCATCAAGTGATAGATTCACTACAGTGATTGAATGTAATGGCTTATCCTCAATGGGGAAAATGAAGTTGGAGTTTATGTGTAGATATGCAGCAATGGTTTTGTGTGTTGGTGTACTGCGCAAGGAATGATCTGTACTTTTTTTCGATAAATTTTTTTCTTTGAATCTCTATCCCGCCTGCCGCGGGCTTTTTTTCTTTTCCTTGATGAAAAGAAACAAAAATCAAGGGCTGCATAAAAAAAAGCTAAAAATATTTCATCGGGTGTAAAATGAAATAAGTCACAGCAGTTGTGCAAATCCCAACTATGTGCGACTTACCGACTAAGAATATTTCCAAGCTTTGGTAACATCAATTTCATTTTTACATCCCTCTTCAATATTTTCTTAACGCAATTTTTTCTGAGGCCCGGCTTTCAGCTACGTAGCGGGGTTGTCTCGATGGCTTGCGGCAAATTCGAGTGGGTCTTTCGTTTCGAAGGAATAAATCTTTGTGCCTTTGAAATATAAAAGCAGCGGCTGTTTTAATATTCCCAAGGCATCGTCTATATTTTTTCACTT
>JBBSDF010000095.1:0-6156 GCA_038249665.1 Chitinophagales bacterium | reverse complement strand
CAAAGAAGCGATGCGAAAAAATTATGCGGGTATGTTTGCCGGTTTGCCTAATTTATATTGCAAGATTGAAAACCGAATCGTAAACGGAAATGTGGTGATCGATAAAGAAAAGGTACGTTTTGCAGATACCTATGAATATGCCGTAGCTATTTACGAAGTTAAAAACGGAAAAATTTCAAAAGTTACTTTTATACAATAGACTATGAAAAGAATTGTATTCGCCTTACTATTCCTACTGCCCGCTGCAGTAATGGCGCAGCCTTTTACTACAAACGAAATCAACCGATGGAAACAAAAAGCCAAAAACGTAAACATTATCCGCGACGATTTTGGTGTGCCCCACGTGTACAGTAAATCAGACGCTGATGCGGTATTTGGGCTTTTATACGCTCAATGCGAAGATGATTTCAAAAGAGTAGAAATGAACTATATCGAAAAACTGGGAAGAACGGCAGAAGTAAAGGGCGAAGCTGCTTTATACGACGACCTGTACACGCGCTTAATCATAGATAGTGCAGAGGCTATGGCAGATTATAAAAAAACGCCCATCTGGCTCAAACGCTTGCTCATGGCTTATGCAGATGGTATCAATTATTACTTATACACTCATCCAAATGTGCAGCCTGCATTATTATATCGTTTTCAACCATGGTATCCGTTGTTGTGGACAGATGGCAGTATTGGTGCCATTAGCACCGGTAACATCACGGTAAATGACGTTAAAAATTTATACAGTAATTCAAAAGAAATGGCCGATGTGTATGATCCCCGAAAGTTTGAAGAAATTAGTACCGGTTCTAATGGTTTTGCAGTGGCTCCTTCTAAAACAGCAAGTGGCAATGCTATTCTTTACATCAACCCACATGTTACTTTTTATTTCAGACCGGAGGTACACATGGTAAGTGAAGAAGGCTTAAACGCTTATGGTGCTGTAACCTGGGGCCAGTTTTTTATTTATCAAGGCTTTAATGAATACTGCGGATGGATGCATACTAGCAACAATGTGGATGTATCGGATATGTACATCGAAAAGGTAAGCAACGAAGGCACGGGCCTTCAATATGAATATGAGGGAGAACAACGCAAACTAAAACCAACATCCATCAGTATTCGATTTAAAACAGACAGTGGATGGGCGCGTAAAACTTTTACTACATATGCTACCCATCATGGGCCAGTGATGGGAAAAAGAAACGGACAATACATCAGCGTAAAATCGAGTAATCGGATGATGAATGGCATCGTACAAAGTTGGCTGCGCACCAAGGCTAAAGGCTTAGAAGACTATAAAAAAACAATGGAGCTTAAAGGCAACACCAGCAACAGCACCGTGTTTGCCGACAATAAAGGTAATATTGCCTATTGGCACGGCAACTACATTCCTATCAGAGATACGGCATTTAATTGGAGCCAAGCTGTAGATGGCAGTATTGCTGCTACTGAATGGAAAGGTTTGCATACCGTAAATGAAATTGTGCATACCATTAATCCTACCAGTGGATGGATCCAAAACTGCAATTCTACCCCATACACCGTGAGTGGAAACGCTAGTCCACTTCGCCACAACTATCCTGCCTACATGGCGCCAGATGGAGAAAACTTCAGGGGGATCAATGCCGTAAAAGTACTGACCAAAGAAAATAAATTTACCTTGCAAACAATGATCGATGCAGGGTACAACCGCTATATGGCTGCGTTTGAAGTGTTAGTGCCTGCTCTCCTCAAAGCTTATGAAACAGGGTCTATGATGGGCTTATCCGACAGCATCACTACTATACTAAAAGAACCCATGGCCCTCTTAAAAAATTGGGATTATTACAGCAGTAACGAGTCGGTGGCTACTACACTGGCCATTGAATGGGCGCAGTTGCTCAATAACAACATCCGTAAAGTGTATGTAGATATTGGTGAGGCCGACCAGGTGGCTTATACTAAATATTTTGCAGAAAAAGCAACAACGAATGATTTGGTAAACCCGTTGTTGAAAGCGGTGGCCAATCTTCAGAAAAAATACGGCACATGGAATGTAGCTTGGGGCAGCATCAATCGTTTTCAACGCATCAGTAGTGGATTGGATCCTGTTTTTGACGATAATAAAGAAAGTGTGGCGGTTCCTTTTGCTTCTGCATTGTGGGGGATGTTGCCCTCTTATAACAGTAGAAGCTTTTCGGGTACGGTTAACCGTTATGGCGTAAGTGGAAATAGTTTTGTGTGTGTAGTAGAATTTGGTCAAAAGATAAAAGCTAAGTCGCTGTTGGCAGGTGGCAACAGCGGCGACCCCAACTCTCCCCATTTCAAAGACCAGCTCCTTATGTTTAGCAAGGGCATTTTTAAAGACGTGTTGTTTTACAAAGAAGAGGTGATGAAGAATGCAACAAGAACCTACCATCCTGGAGAGTAATTTGTTGAATATTTTCAGCAGAAACGAATAGTACAATAACCCGAATGCAGACATTAGTAGATTCCCGGCAAACAAGGGAGTATCAATATTTCCCCAACACCCGCAAATAAAAAAGCTGCCCTTTTCAGAACAGCTTTTTTAAAAAACAAACAACTTCTTGCGTTATTTTTTAGGAGTAACCACTGCATCAATTACATGAGTAACGCCGTTGCTAGATACCACATCAGCTATGGTAACAGTTGCACCATCGATCATTACTTTACCGTCTTTGATAGAAACAGTTAGTTCTTTTCCTTGAACAGTTTTTAATTTCTGGCCATCTTTTAGATCAGCTGCTTTCAAAGCACCTGGTACTACATGGTAAGTCAAAATGGAAGTTAAGTCAGCCTTAGCTTCAGGCTTCAACAAACCTTCTACAGTTCCTGCGGGTAATTTTGCAAATGCGTCGTTGGTTGGAGCAAATACAGTGAATGGACCAGTGCCGCTCAACGTTTCTGCTAAACCTGCTGCGGTAACTGCTGCTACCAAAGTAGTATGGTCTGCAGAAGCTGCTGCATTCTCAACGATGTTTTTAGAAGGCACCATGTTGGCACCGCCTACCATTACACCTGCTTCTGGAGTTGGAGCCAGAGTTGCAGTTGTGTCAACTGCTGGAGTTTCGGTGGTGGCTTCTGTTTTGGTTTCACCACAAGCTGCAAATAACATTACAGTAGCTGTTGCTACGATAGCAAACGAAAGGAAGTTCTTTTTCATGATAATTGATTAATTGTTGTTAGTTAAATTAAAGTGTGCTTAATATACGAACACTCTAACAGCATGGATTGAATTAAGTTTCGATTTTAATAAATAAATAGTTTACATGGCGTTTTCTGGCTATATGTGCACAATATTTGCCCAAGACCCTCGTTATCAAATTAAATAAATTAAAAATGATAAGCAGTAAATCTCAGCAAGAATCGAAACACCCATTGATGTTCATGGTACAAACCCTGATCAACAAACTGGTGCAGCACCCAGAAATATATCCCATTAAATACTATAAAAAAACAAGCCGCATCAAAAGGCTGAAATCGATGCCGCAAGCATAAAGCCTCAAAACCTGCGGAATTTACCATGAAATTAAATCAGCAAAATCCCGCTTGACAAGGCTTTCAACAGTAGCTATCTTTATGTTCCTATAAAAAATCCAGTTATTATGAAAAAAAATCAACCCCAACAGTCAGCCTTTGCATCCGTAACGAAATCAATTGTTACCATGTTAAGCAGCCTATTTTTTAACGACTCCAGTAAGGATTTTCAACGTTTGAAAAACTTCATCGCTTCTTAAGTAAGAAAGTCGTTTGCCTTCTCGAAACCTTTGGGCCTGTTGGTTTGAGGGTTTTTTTTATTTATACCCACTAACGATTCATGTAATGAAAAATGGCCCTTTCGGGCCATTTTCGTTGGTTATGATCTAAGATTTAAAAACAAACTATTGTTTGATCAGTCTTACCGCATGTCTAATGCCATCTATTTCTACAATAGCAATGTACATTCCCGCAGCCAGTTGATCACTGTTTTTGATGGTGAATAGATGGAACCCTGGTTGAAGGGTCTTGGTTTCTGTTGTCAGCACCTTCCCTTGCAGGTCTGAGATCATCACTCTCACTGGTTGAGTTTCACTCAAATTCAGTTTCAGAGTTGCTGGTCCTGCAAATGGGTTGCGCAAAACTTCCACGATTGAGTGTTGGCCATTGCTGAGTTTTACGATCGCAATAGGAGAGTAACTGAAACTGCCGTCTATATCCATCATTTTTAGTCGATAGTAAAGCGTTCCTGTGTTTGGCAGCAAGGCAGCATTCAGATCGGTAAATCCATATACCGCTCCGTTTAGGTCGTTTTTAGCCAACACGGTTCCAGCCGTGCTAAACGAAGTTCCGTTTACAGAGCGTTCAATTTCGAACCTGTGGCTGTTGATCTCTGTGGCTGTTGACCAACCCACCTGCACATCATTTTTTACTTTCGTTGCAAACATTGCGGTTAATTTCACCGGAAGGGTCACGGAACCCACAAATTCATAAGCACCCATATCAGGTGTAGCAAGGCTTCTCGCTACATCTAGTATGTCTGTTGTGATATTTACAAACGGGCCCTGGTTATCGAGCAATATTTCTCTCGGTGCCAAATTGCCAGCGGCTGCATCTACAAAAAATGGCTCCAGACTTTCTGAACTGGCATCCTGGGAACTGGCAGCCTGCCATGTGGCAAGAGTATTGTACCCAGTGGCAGGAATAGGAAGGGCCAGGTAACCCGTTCCGTTGGTTCCGGCAGTGCCAGCAATATACAGATCGTTGTTATTTGAAATGATGGTACTTGCTGTAGTGGTAGCTCCTAAATAAAGTAGGTATTTAATACCAGCTCCACCCCTGCTGATTCGAACGATATTATTCTGGAACTCAATGCCTCTGGCTGTTGTAAGTTGAAAAAACCCTCTGGTAACAGAAGTTCCAGCGTAAGCAGCATCATCGAGATTAATGGTATTGTGGTAGAACCATACGCTGTCTGACCCGCTATTGTAAATACCATATTGAATACCTCCGCCATTAAAATTATAGATCACGTTATTGCTTACTATATTTTCATTACCGGGTGTGGCATCACATGAGGTAAAATAAATGCCAGATGCTGTTGCTGTTGATGCCGTATTACCCTGGAATGGATCATGAAGTCTGTTTTTAGAAACCCTGGCATTGGTACTTGGGTTGATAAAGTAAACACCGGTAAACTCTGAAGTAGCTAGTCGGGTAGGGCGGCTGACGTCATTTTTCTCCACCAACGTATTATTGGTATAAGATACATAGATCCCGTCTTCATCTTGGTCTCTGATGATGTTATTGATGATCTGATTGTTTTGGATAAGATTGCCGATGGTTCCTATCAATGTAATACCGTAATTCCCTCCGGTGATGGTATTACCAGAAACCACTGTATTGTCGGTGTTGGATCCTGTTCCTGTTGCACTGGTAGCAGAACCGCCAATGGCAATACCCGAGAAATTGAGAGACGTAGAGCTGGTGTTGATGTTGATGGTATTGTTGCTGATGATGTTGTTATCGGCATTGCCCAATACCTGAATACCAAAGCCAAATTCTGTTGTAAGTGTGCCAGTGGCATTGATCACAAAATTATTGATGGTCACAAAATCAGCGCCATTTAATTTTATACCTGCTCTTTCAGTTGAAAGGGTAGACAAGAAACTGATGGTTCTTCCGTTTCCGTTGAAAACAATTCTGTTCGACGCATCAGCACCAAAGATTTGCGGAATCGATACCTGTTCATTATAAGGGCCACTCGCCGCATCCACATTAAAGGTTACTGCTCCTGCAACACCGCAGTTAATGGCACCGATGGCCTCTGCAAAGGTTTGGTAGTTGCCGCCGCCGGTAGGTAATGCACTGTTGATGGTATAAGCACCTCCAGGAAACAACGCTGGAACAGCGATGAACAATTCGTTTGAATAAGCGGTTTGAAAACTACAAACTACCGCTACTCTATAAAAAGCCGAAGCAGTTAAATTATAGCTAAAAGAAGGATCTGTCAGCACCCCACTAATGCTGCTGTAAGGCCCGCCCGCTGTAGGGGAACTTTCCCACTGATAGGTTTGACCGATACCAATAGAGTTTCCAGTCAAAGAAAAAGCTACTTGAGTTCCGGTACACAAAGTTCCGTTTGGAGTAACCGATGCTGTACCCGGTGTTGGCGGCGCAGCGCACCCT
>JBBSDF010000094.1:0-6587 GCA_038249665.1 Chitinophagales bacterium | reverse complement strand
TGGGGAAGTGAATACTATAGCGACCATCCTGTATATCCATTGGATAAAACAACCGTAGATCTTAACATTGATATGATTGGAAGAGTAGATACCGAACGCATGAAAGACGATACTTTGAATTATGTGTACGTGGTAGGCCACCACAAACTGAGCTCAGATCTCCCAATCATCAACGAAGGTGTAAACAACAAATACACCAACTTGGTATTGGATTACAAATACGATGATCCGTCAGATCCGAACAGAATTTATTTTCGTAGCGATCATTACAACTTTGCCCGCAAAGGAGTGCCTGTACTATTTTTCTACGATGGTATGCTAAAAGCAGATTACCACAAACCAACAGATGATGTAGAAAAAATAAATTTCCCCTTAATGGAAAAAAGAGCAAGGATGGTCTTTTACACCGCATGGGAAATGGCGAATAGAGAAGAGATGTTGAAAAGGGATATTCCACTCAGCACACAGACGAGATAAAATTAAAACCCGCTCTTCACCGAGCGGTTTTTTTTTGCTACCGGAGGAACAGGTCAATTAAACAATATTAAGTTGTTTGCAATTTTGTTGCTAGTCTTCTAAAAATTTCATTCTATTTTTTGAAGCGCCGTAAATCATTTTATACTTCGAAATTATCGGGCTACCAACAATCATTCTGCTGTTTTATCACGTATATTAGCAGACTAAAATTTAGAGTATTATGCAGATAAAAAAATTACTCCTTACGGTCTTCATTCTGGCGCTTCAGAGCTATCTGGTAATGGCACAAGACGACATTGGTTACAAAACGCCTCCCAAAAATATCAGCGATATGCTGTTGGCAAAGCCCACGCCCGGTGTGAGTATCGACGAAAAAGGAGAATGGATGTTGTTTTTACAAAGCAGCAGTTATCCTTCTGTGGAGGAACTGGCCAAACCGGAACTTAAAATAGCCGGCCTGCGTATTAACCCGGAAAATTATTCACCCAGCCGTCAGAATTTTATCAAAGAACTAACGCTGAAGAATATGCGCACTGGTGCAACCCTGCCGGTCACAGGATTGCCCTTACCCCTGTTTGCAGGAAACGTCAGCTGGAGTCCAGATTTTACAAAGATTGCTTTCACACAAACCGGAAAATCTACCATCGATTTGTACGTGATCACCGTTGCTACACAAAAAGCCGTGAAGCAGAACAAGAGCTCACTTAATACCATCACTGGTGGCATTAGTTGGCTAGATAACAGCAGTGTGTTGTACAGGGCTGCATTAAAACCAGCCGCTGCTGCTCCGGCAAAACCTTTGACACCCAAAGGCCCAGCCGTGCAGGAAAATTATGGCAACGCATCGCCAAGACCCACTTACCAGGACATGATCAAGGGTCCGCACGACGAAGCATTGTTTACTTTTTATGCTACTACGCAACTCATCAAAAATACCAACGGGGTAGAAACGATGATTGGCAAACCCGCTATCTACAGCGGTGCCAGCGTATCGCCAGATAAAAAATATATGCTGTTGCGTACCGTTAAAAAACCTTTTTCTTACCTGGTTCCATGGAATGGATTTTTATCTGAACTTAATATTACTGACAGTAAAGGTGTTTTGGTAAAAAAGATAGCCGACCTGCCATCTTCGGAAACTGCCCCCAGCGGAAACGACAATGTGCAACTGGCTCCCCGTGCTTTTGAGTGGAGAGATGATGAGCCTGCAACGTTGGTTTGGTGTGAACCACTAGACAGTGGCATGATCAAAAAACCAGCACCATTCAGAGATGTAGTATATAGTTTAGCCGCCCCCTTTACGGGCGCAAAAAAAGAATTGCTGAAAACCACTATGCGTTACAGTGGCATTACTTGGGGCAACAATTCTACTGCACTGTTAGCAGAAGGATTGCGCGGGAAACAAGTTACACAAATGCATCGCTTAAATCCCAGCACTGGTGAGATGACAGCATTGATGACCCGCAATAGCACCGATGCCTATAGCAACCCAGGCAACCCCGTTTTAAAAGAAAATGAATATGGCAGAGATGTGTTGCAGTTGATTGGCAATGGAAGTACCATTTTAATGATCAACAATACCGGCAGCTCGCCCAAAGGTGATTTGCCATTTTTGATCTCATACGATCTCAGCAATAAAAAGGCAGATACGCTCTGGCGTTGTTCTGAAGGTTATTATGAAACCATCGTTCGGGTGTTAGACGCTGATAAACTTAGCCTCATCACCCGCAGAGAAAGTAAAACCGACGTCCCCAACTACTGGCGCAAAGAACTGCGTTTACGCATAGCCGATAGACCCATGACGGATTTTAAAAATCCTTATCCACAATTAGATGGCATCAGCAAACAAAAAATAAAATACAAAAGAGCCGATGGTGTTGACCTCACCGGAGAATTGTTGTTGCCCAAAAACTACGATGTGGCGAAGGATGGTCCATTGCCGGTATTTATTTGGGCTTATCCGGCAGAATTTAACTCGGCAGCCGATGCCGGACAAATTCGGGGTAGCGAAAACAGGTTCACACTGGTGAATTGGGGTTCGCCGGTGTTTTACGTAACACAAGGATATGCAGTATTGAACAATGCTGAAATGCCGATCGTGGCAACCGATAAAGACAAAAAGCCGAACGATAATTTTGTAGATCAGTTAAAGATGAATGCTGAAGCTGCCATCAACAAACTGAGCGAAATGGGTGTAGGTGATAAAAATAGGATGGCGGTGGGCGGACATAGTTACGGCGCCTTTATGACTGCCAACTTGTTGGCCCATACTAATTTATTTAAAGGGGGAATAGCCCGTAGTGGTGCCTACAACAGAACGCTCACACCTTTTGGGTTTCAAAATGAAGATCGCACTTATTGGCAGGCACCAGATTTATACAATGGTATGAGTCCGTTTAGCTATGCCGATAAAATTAAAACACCCATTTTATTAATTCATGGGGATGCAGATAATAACACCGGCACTTATCCTATTCAGAGCGAACGCCTTTTTAATGCTATTAAAGGACATGGTGGAACAGTAAAATATGTGAGTTTGCCATTTGAAAGCCACGGCTATGCGGGTAGAGAAAATGTGTTGCACATGCTGGCAGAACAATTTGAATGGCTGGAAAAATATGTGAAGAATGCTAAATAAGGAGGGAGTTCGTTACTAGAATACATTTTTGATAAAAGGTCTCTATCATGGGGGCCTTTTATTTTTAGAGTAACAGCTAATAGTTTGTAAGCAATGGCAGTTTTGTAAATTTCCGCCAATATTTTTATCCTCTATTCGCAACTGCACAGGCTGGCAAACGTATCTTTGTAGAAAACAAAAGGATGTTATCGAACGATCCCCTTCATGGTAAAACACTAGAATCTATTCTAACCGAATTGGTACATCATTTTGGCTGGGAACAGTTGGCTGTTACCCTTAAGATCAATTGTTTTAGCAGCAACCCTAGCATCAACTCTTCTTTAAAATTTTTACGTAAAACGCCTTGGGCCAGAAAAAAAGTAGAAGATTTTTATACCAAAACTATTGCCTAACAACATGCAACAAGAATCAACGAACCCATATATTATTGCCACCAGCAACTGGATCATCGATGTGGTGATTGGTTGTAATTTTTGTCCGTTCGCAGCCAGAGAGGTAAACAAACAATCCGTGAAATACGAAGTACTAGAAGGGTCAGATACTGAAGCCGTGTTGAATGCTGCTGCAAGAATATGGTTGGCTATGGATGAAGACGAAAGCATAGCTACGGCGTTGTTGATTTTGCCAGAAGGTTTTGATGATTTTGCATCGTATTTAGATTTGGTAAGTACTACCGAACAGTTGTTGGAAGAAGAAGATTATGAAGGCGTGTACCAAGTAGCCAGTTTTCATCCACAATATATGTTTGCGGGCAGCAATGAAGAAGATCCTTCTAACTATACCAACCGTTCGCCCTACCCCATGTTGCATTTTTTAAGGGAAGACATGGTGAGTGAGGCGGTGGATGCCTATCCTGATATAGATGAAGTGCCTATTCGCAATATTCAGTTTGCAAAAGAAAAAGGACTGCGCTATATGCAGCAATTGCTGGCGGGTGCAAAAAATGGGCCTTGTTGAGAAGGAAAAAAGCATAGACGCCTGTGCTATTACAACAATAGAAATGGATTACTCATAATTGAGTATTTGTGATTCTAATTCCTGACACAATCCGGGAGAATTGAACGTCTAAGGTGATGCGTTCCTCACCGAGAACCTTAGCCAATAAAAATAACCATTTAGGAATTTATATTGTTTGATTAAGGTAAGTAAAAGTTGAAAAATAGCAAAAATAAAAAATTAGTGTAGCACAATTCTTGAATAAGATGAATTGTACTACACTTAAAACTAGAGTTAAATTAATAAGATATCTAACTTTTGGGGAAACGATTTATTAAATTCCAAATTTCAATTTCATTATTAATCTTTTCACGACTCAATTCAAGCGATATAGTCAGTGGAGTTTCTAATGCCTTATCAGAAAAATATCCTTTGGTATTTCTCCAAAAAACGATTTTAACTAGTTTTGATTTATACGCCGAATCCATTTTAGGTGCAAGGGGATAATTTAAATCACTCAAACGATCATCAAAATATACTTTAAATGAATCGATTTCTGCATGATGCCCATTAAAACTTAAACTAAATTGTTTATTTTCTTTATTTGATATTTTAATTGGTTTTTTTAAAGCAAAAATTGAATAGTAGTTGTCACCGTAGACTATTCTAGATCCTAAAAATTGTTGCACTTCTTTCTTTGTATTAAATGAATCGTTATAGTTCTTAAGTAGATACCCATCCTTTTCATCAATCTTAAAAACAAAAAGTTCATATGTTACGCTATCTGAAATCATACGTTTGTCAACTTGAAACGTTTGTCTAAAAGGCAATTCAATCACGATAATTTTTGAACATTTTATAAAAAAAAATGTGGTATTATATGAGTTGATAGAAGAATCATCATTAATTACATTCATTGAGTAACTAACCTTCTCTTTAACCAATTTTTTTTTAGTACATCTGACAGTCAGAACAACACAGAAGGTTAAAAAAAATATAATCTTTAAATTCATTTTAATTTATATATATAAATTTATGTAAGTTAATTTTTGCTATTCACTGTCTGTAAAAGTTATTCGATTGAAACAGTTTTTAAAACATTGAAAGCATGATTTGCATTAAAATTAATTGTTAAAGGGGATATACAACCAGCGGCTGTATGTGTGACTGTGTAATCAATTCTTACTTCTGCCCGTGACTTAGTCAAATTTATTGAAGCTCCCAAATCTTGAAATGATCTTGTACCTCCTATTGAAGTTCCAACAGAAAAAACGATTCTACGGGTAAAACTACCATATTCTCTTATGAACCCCCCATGTGGCAAGGGGACGTTTACTATCTCTGCGTCTTCTATACTAATTAATCCCCAAGTTCCTGCCGAATAGATTTTCCAATCTTCGACTTTTTTATACCCAAATGCATCTTCATAAGTTATGGTACTGGATCTAAGTTGGGAAACCGGTGAACCTTGAGAAACGAATGAGTTCATGCGTATTTGACATAATTCTGCAGGATTAGGACCAGTGCCACCGCCGCCGCCGGAACCTCCCCAACATTCAAACGTGGAAAAAACATATTCTTCAAATATTAAGTTGCCATAATTATCATATTCTTGGTAGCACCATTCTATTTCAACCATTGTACCTCCATTAGCGGTGCAATTCTCTATTGGAGCAGTATTTTCAACATCCCCGTTTTATTTGTTATTTTTTTTATTTTATGTGATACTTGTCTTATTTCACTAGAAGAAGAGTTTTTAGAATTAAGATTTACTTTTACAAGAATTTTATTTCTGTCATTTTCGTTTGTATTTTTTAACTCCGAAAAGGAAACTTGAAAAAGCTCTAAGTAATTTGATCTTTCAGTGTAAAGCGACCGATTTACAAATGAGTATATATAATTTATAGTGAAAGAGTTATTTGTTTTTTTGAATAAAATAAACTTTTCTGTATCATATTTGCTGTTACATTGATTTTTTTCTATTGACATAGGTACAATAAACTTTTCACCAAATTGTACAGCATTTTTCCAGATAGGTAGACCCTCGTTGGGAATGTTTTTATCATTTTCTTTTTTTGCAATTTCGTTTTTATAAGCACTTTTTATACTTTTTATGTCGAAATCACTAAGACTGTTTGTTTGCCCTCAAGTTTGAATTTCTTTTTTGCAGGAAATACTTAAAATTAAAAAAGCAAAAGCTGATAGTAACAATATATATTTTTCATAATTAGGCTACGTAATTCCTGCAATCCTTAATGCAGTTGTTAGTAATTCCTGATATAATGAAGATATATACAAATAATATATACTAATTTTTTTTACCTGATTAAAATTCATTAAATTAGAAATATATATCAAATTGACACTAAACTAAACGTATTTAAATGTTAAACTAATAGGATTAGGTAGAACGGTAACAAAGCAAATATAGTACTTGTTTAAAACTAAATAGTTTAGTATTTTTATGGCTAAATATATTAGTTATGTTCAAAGGGATAAATGCAATTGATTTTGGTAAACGGTTTCATGATAATGA
>JBBSDF010000093.1:0-6592 GCA_038249665.1 Chitinophagales bacterium | reverse complement strand
GCGCCGATAATGGCATAATCACCTGAAATAGCAACAGTTTTTCCGAAGTAATCAGAAGCTGTGCCATCGCTGGCGGTGAGGCCAGCCTCTTCTGCCCAGGTAGAACCGCTCCTTTTGAAAATATAGGCTTTCCCTTGCCGAAAATTTGTCCCTACGACTTTTTGAGGTGCTCCTATAATTACGTAATCGCCGGATATGGCCACACTGCTGCCAAATACATCTCCCTCAAATCCATCGGAAGGAGCAAGTTCAATGCTTTGATTCCAATAGGAGCCGTTATCTCTTCTAAAAATATATGCTTTCCCCCTTGATACACTTTTAAGAAAGGCGCCAATTACGGCATAATCTCCTTCAATAGATACACTGTTGCCAAAATTATCGCCGGCAAGGCCATTAATTCCTGCATTTTGGTATTCTTTTGCGCTGGTAAATCCCCAGCCAACGCCGTTTTCTTTTTGTGTGAGCGATAGCCATCTACTGCCATTATAGCCTTCGAAATCTTTGTTTGCCTCGTTCCATTTTATGGTTCCAGCTACGGGATTGGTATTTTCTTCGCCTAAAATTATACCTCCTTTTACGTCTAGCGTTCCCCTGGGTGTAGTAGTGTTGATACCCACTTTTGGATTGGTTATCACATTACTAAAAAATACTGTAATTGTCCAGGAACCCGCATCCACTTTGTTTGTACTTGTATTACATCCTGGTGTTCCATTAAAAATTCTGTTGGCCAATAACTGAAAATTTAATTGAGTACCGCCAGTATAGGTGCCATTGGCAAAAGCAATGCTTCGGTTATAAGTTTGAATGCCCGGCGTGTTTCCGACGCCTACAGCATCTGTAGCTTCTATTGCGGCATTGTTTTCAAATTTAATTTTTGATCGCTGGTCAGATTTCCAACCACTTCCCTGTGCCGTCATGGAATAAGCAACGGTTACATTTGTTATGGTGTAATTATCGCCGGCAGGTAGCAGCAAGGATAATGTGGCCGATGGCCCATTGCAGGAGTTATCATACGCAAGATAACTGGTAGGAATATCACCGGCTGTGTAAGTTGATGATAGAGAGTTTTGTGACAATGCTGCTGAATAAAACGCAATAAAAAACAGCATATTTATCATTCTTTTCATGTTCTCGAAATTTAGATTTCAAATGTATCTAACACAAACTCCTTAAAAATCACCCATATGGGGGGTTTTGCAAAAAGGGGTAACGACTAACCATACTTGCCTCATTGAAAATATAAAGCCGAAGGGCTGCCCCGCTTAGGTGGAAAGCCCGCATTTCCGACCCCGGGCGGGACGAGGACTTGGAACCGGGTGGGGAACCAAAGCTGATGAAGGGTATAAGGTGGTTAGCCCAAAACCACAGATGCATTTGGTTTGCGGTACTTGAAACATTTTATTTATGCTTCGTCAAATACCGTGTACAAATTATTTTAGAACCCAAACTCTTCAATTCCATTTTCATGAAACCGTACACTGCTCTAGTAATAATCCCAACTGTCTTTTGCTAAAATCTACTTTTTAATTACCAGATCAAAGCGGGTCTAAGCCAGCTTTTTACGCAGTTACATGCCTGCTCTAAATTTCCCCACTTATGTATTTCGTTTCGTGTCCGCAAACTAAGGCAGGTAGGTAAATTTGTGCAGAGCCATCAATCAAAAGAGATGTTGACAGGAACGTAGTAACGGGGTAATATTAATTTTTTATAAAAAGATACAGTGCAGATGGTTCAGTGGTTGAAATATTTGGCCCACCTGTTACTATGTACCTGCCGCCAGAATTAAAAATCCCGTCCGATGGATTGAATCCTCCAAAAACAATCATTTGGCTTCCTGTCCACACTGCATTACTCGAACTTCTTCCGGTAGGTGAACCAGCCAATGGAACATTGGACCAGCCATTGGACCAAGGATTATACCTTCCTCCAGTGTTGTAATAAGTAAAGCTGGTAGAGCCGGGGCCGCTTCCTCCCCAAACAATCATTTCAGTACCCGTCCAGATGGCAGTATGCTCGCTGCGCAGGGCAGGGGCATTGCCAACCGAAGTAACCGCACCCCATGTATTGGTGCCAGGTGTAAATCTGCCACCTGTATTTAAAAATCCTGTGCCCGGATTGATTCCACCCCAAATAATCATTTCGGTACCAGTCCAAATGGCTGTATGTGCATACCTAACGGAGGGAACATTTCCGGCTAAAGAAGTAGTTACCCAGCTATTGGTACCGGCATGATACAAGGCACCATCGTTTTTCCTGGCTGATAAATTATCTTCTCCTCCCCAAACAATCATTTGAGTGCCCGTCCACACAGCAGAATGAAACCCTCTTTCTGATATTGCGGGCAAAGGTAGGGTTACCCATAGGTTGGTAACAGGATTGTACCTGGCGCCGGTATTTGTTTTGCCGCCTGTTACATATCCTCCCCAGATAATCATTTCTGTACCGGTCCATGTTGCTGTATGAGCATACCTGGCACTGGGTGCAAGTGTGTTGTTTATCAGCGTCCATGTATTGGTAGCTGGATTGTAAATGGCGCCATCGCTGCAATATCCGGCATTGCCATATCCACCCCAGATAATGGCTACTGTTCCGGTCCATACCATGGTTGGAAAATACCGGGCAGACAATGGAGAGGCGGCCATTGGACTCCAGCTATCTGTAACTGGGTCATACATTCCCCCGGTATTTAAGTAATTTGTACCATAGCCACCCCAAACAATCATCCTTGTACCCGTCCAAACGGCTGCAGAGGAAGATCTTGGCTCTGGTGCCCCCACCTGCTGTGTAGCCAGCCAACTATTTGGCAGGGTCGTAATGGAGGAAGCTTTATTTACGAAAAAGGTATTAAAAAAACTAAACCCTGCATTTTGCAACGGGCTGTTTGGGTTTATGCTGCTGGCTACCAGGGTCCCCGGTGGTAATTGTGTAAATGCCTGCCATGCCACCCCGTTGTTGCCTTCGAACTTGCCTGCTGCATAGCGTAGAGATCCTGCATTATTGCCTGATGAAGTGCCAATCTTTATGGCTCCATTTACATCTAATTTTTCTATAGGCGTAGGAACGCCTATCCCTACATTTTGTGCAAATAATAGGGTAGTATTAATTGTAAAAAAACATACAAAATATATTGCTTTCATTTTTTTAATTTTATTGGCTAAATGTATTCAATAAATACTCCTTAAAAATCCCCCATACATGGGGTTTTGCAAAAAGTGGTAACGACTAACTATACTTGCTTAATTGAAAATATAAAGCCGAAGGGCTGCCCCGCTTAGGTGGAAAGCCCGGAGTCCCGACCTTTGGTCGGGACGAGGACTTGGAACCGGGCGGGGAACCAAAGCTGATGATTGGTATAAGGTTGATAACCCCAAAATAAAAATGCCCATAAAAAAATATCAGATTAATTTTTCACGGAAAGCTTTGGCTACTGCTTCTGCCTTGCTGTGCACATGCATTTTTTCGTAAATATTTTTTACATGACTGCGCACGGTTTCGGTAGAAAGAAAACGTTCGGCTGCAATGCTGCGGTAACTCTTACCATGGGTGAGGCCGGTAAGTATATCCAACTCACGGGGCGAGAGATTAAATGTGGCGGCGGTTTGGTGGGTTTGTTTCCGAAACATTTGTAATACCCTAGTGGCAATACTACCCGTCATGGGTGCACCGCCTTGTACAAATTCATTCAGCGCCTCCAATAATTTAGCAGGGGGTGTTTTTTTTAGCAAATAACCGCTCGCACCTGCCATCACACTTTTAAAAATTTTATCATCATCTTCAAATACCGTAAACATCACAATGTCTACAGAAGGGAAATCGCGTTTGAGCATCTTAACAGCTTCAATTCCATTGATACCGGGCATGTCGATATCCATTAAAAGCAAATGTGGCATTACATCTTCGGTGTTCTGCAACACAGCTCGTGCATCGTGCAATGAAAAAACTACTTCAAAATCACCGCTGTTCTCCAGTAATAACTGCATACTTTGGCGCAATATATCGTTGTCGTCTATTAAACCAATGGTTGTCATTTTTCAAAGTTGTGTTTAAATGCTGATGATTGCTATCCCATGTTTGCGGTATTATTATTTTACTGGAAATCTCAACAGGATGCGACAACCTTTACCCGGTACTGACTGGATGAGCAATACTCCTTTCATTTCTTTTGCACGCTCTTGCATATTAATCAAACCATGCCCAGGCTTGTGAAATACAGGATCAAAACCAACACCATTGTCTTGAATGATAAGTTCAATCATTTTTCCAGAGTTGCGCATGCTCACTGCCGCTTCGGTACAACCAGCATATTTAATCATATTGTTCAAAGCTTCTTTGTAGATCATTAATAAGTGCTGGCGTTGTTGCATGGGTATCAGCAATAAATGAAGTTCATCGCTGAAATGAAGTTCGTAATTGATCGCATGCATTTCAAATAAGTCGGAAGCCAGTTCTTTCATGCGCAGCACAATTTTTTGGGTTGAATCATTTTTGGGATGAATACTCCAGATGATTTCGTTGATGCTGTCACCTGCCTGTTGTGCCGACAAACCAATTTGTGTGAGCAGTGGGGTAACAGGATGCGCTGGACCCAGTTGGTCTTTTGCAACATTCGATAAAATGTTTACGCTGCTTACCGATGAACCTATCTCGTCATGCAGGTCGCGGGAGATATGGTTGCGCATTTGTTCTATTTGCAGCAATTGCCGCACCCGATAGCGGTAAATTGAATACAGCATTGCTCCCATAAAAGCAACACATAGTGCGATAAACCACCACCGCTGCCAAATAGGATAACCCACGTTAATTTGTAGCGATTGTATTTCACTTTCTACTCCATCTGCATTGATGGCTTTTACCTGAAGGGTGTAGTTGCCTCCTGCAAAACCTGCCAGCGAAATACTGCGTTGGGTAGCAGCTATCCATTCTTTTTGCCGGGGTAGCATCTTGTAATAAAAACTGGTGCGGTTACCCATTACCGTTACAATGGCGCTGAATGCAATGTTTAAATTATTGCCATAGTAGGGAAGAAATACTTTGTTGTTTATGGGAAGCATTTTTTCGCTGGAAGAAAACCGGCTAAAATATACAATGGGCTTTTGATTGTTTAAAGGCATATTGCCGGTTTTCCAATGAACGAAACCCTGCCCCACAGCCAGTATCATTGTGCCATCTGCCATGGCAAATAATGGTTCGTACAAACGATCGGTGGATAAGCCATCTTCAATATTAAAAGTGTACCATCGCTTTTCTTTTTGATTATACCGGGCCAGGCCATTGATGGTTACTGCCCATATATTTCCATCGCTGTCTGTTTGCAGGTAATTGACTCTTTGCGAAATAAAATCAGCAGCACTGGTATAATGGGCTGTAAATTTTTTAGCAGCAGGATCATACAATTGTAATCCTTCATCTTCGGGTGATATATAACAAATACCATTTTTATCGAAACAAATGTCTGTAACGGATGAGTTGGCAAGCGACTGCTGATCGTTTTTTCTGTAATATAAATGTTCAAATATTTCCTCTTTCTTTTTAAAGTGAAATAGTCCAGCGTTTGTAATCAACCACGGATCATCATTTAAATCAAACTTTAATTTTGCAGATCTCCACTTTTCAGTTTTATTGGCAACAGGTACTACAGCATAACTTTTAATTTGTTGCTGTTCCTTATTCCATGTGAGTAATTGATTAGTGTAAACCCACCATACATTTCCTTTTGCATCCACCGCCATGTTCTGCAAATGGGCATTTATAAAAAAAGGGTCTTTAAACCAACGGGATGCATTTGTAAACTGGTTTTTTGCAGCATCATACTTATAGAGGTATGGAGGGTCTCTTGAAAGCAGCCAAGTGTTTCCCGAGGCATCCATTACAATATCCCTTAATCTTCTGTCGCTGGCATTGCCTTTTATAGGTATGGAGCCTAAGTAATGAAAGCTGCTGTCAAACACATATATACCATAGCCGGAATTGCAACTCATCCAGTATTGTTGTTTTTGTTTTACATAAAGCACACTGCTCAGGGCGGGCCTGTAAACAAATTTATTTTCGGGCTGATAAAAAGATTGAAAATTTCCTAACCGGTTATATACCGGATGTTTCTGAAAAATATTTTCGGCAGAACAAATCCAGGTACTGCCATCGGAACTGTGTGTGATGCCATAAAACGGTGTGGGAATATTTTTTACATCAGACATTAGTTCTTCGCTGATTTTTTTAAAACTTCTGTTGTTGAGATTGAATTCAAATAAACCATCGCTGGATGTACTTATATACAAACTGCTATCGGTGCAAAAATCAATAGCAGTGATGATGTTTTGTGCAAAATTATCCCTGGCATATTCTGACGGGTATGGAGGATAATTTGTAAAAGAATTAGAAACGGTATTAAAATGTACGAGCCCGCCGCCCCATGCTCCCAGCCAGATATTGCCGGCATCCTGCACATAAATATTGTGAAAACTATTGTTGATCCACTTTTCCTGTCCATTTATTTTATTGGTAAAACATAAAAATGTTTGCTGCTTTGTGTCAAAGCGGTATAAACCATCTGTACCTGCAATCCATAGCATATCGGAATTTATTTTATCGGCAG
>JBBSDF010000092.1:0-6652 GCA_038249665.1 Chitinophagales bacterium | reverse complement strand
GGCTTCACGTTCAAAAACGCTCTAAGGTTTTTGTAAATCTGTTTAAATTGTTGGGGAAACCTACGGGGGTTTTTCAAACCCCAGAGCGTTTACTACTCAAATGCCCCTGAGGATTTACATTTAAAAATGCTCTAAGATTTTTGCAAAACTGTTTAGATTGTTGGGGAAACCTATGGGGGTTTTTCAAACCCCAGAGCGTTTACTACTCAAATGCATGCGATGCTTCTCGTTCAAAAACGCTCTAAGGTTTTGCAAAACTGTTTGGATTGTTGGGGAAACCTATGGGGGTTTTTCAAACCCCAGAGCGTTTACTACTCAAATGCCCCTGAGGGCTTCACGTTTAAAAACGCTCTAAGGTTTTTGTAAATCTGTTTTAACTGTAGAGTTATATGCTACATTTTTGGACATCCTACGAAATTTTAATTGTTTCTTTAATAGGAAACTTGTAGCTTTGACAAAAAGACGAATGACCGAAAAATTCAAAGTTGAATTTCTTCCAGAAGCCGTTACATTTATGGACAGTTTAGACCAAAAGTCTCAACAGAAAATCTACTACAATATTAAAAAGGCTCAGCTGACAAACGATTCTGAATTATTCAAAAAACTTAATGATAATATTTGGGAATTCAGAACACTGTTTAACAAAACCCATTTTAGAATTTTTGCTTTTTGGGACAAATCGCAAGGTCAACAGACTTTAGTTTTATCCACTCACGGACTTATTAAAAAAACCGGCAAGACGCCAACAAGCGACATTGAAAAAGCTGAGAGAATTAGAGAACAATTTTTTGCACAAAAAAAATAGACAATGTCAACAAAAAAATTAAAAACTGTTTCACTCGACACAATGATTGACAAACACGTTGGCAATGTTGGTACAAAAAGACGTGATACTTTCGAGTATGAATTAAAATTGGAATTATTGGGCAGTGCAATAAAAGAGGCAAGGACACATCAAAATTTGACTCAGGAACAACTAGGACAAATGGTAGGAGTTCAGAAAGCACAAATTTCAAAACTTGAAAACAACTTCACAAATGCTCGGTTTGACACAGTAATCAAAGTTTTCAATGCCCTTAATGCTAAAGTGAATTTCAAAGTAGAACTTTCTAAACAAAAGTTGAGCATCGTTTAATTGCAGGTCAATTAATGCAGCGTACAACATCGGTTTGCTGCTTTGCTGGCTTGACAATGGTAATTTCAGGACGGGTCACTCATCTATCATCTTTAGTTCCAGCTTGACCGTTTTATAATGAAAGTTTTGTATTAAATTTAATCATTGGTAATTCTAATTGGCTTCTGTTGCCGGGCTGTCTGATTTTAAATTGCCAGCACAGCAGCTAGCCGCGAACGTAAGCTGAGTGGCCAATTTATGAAAATTTGAAGGGCACTATGAAACCCTTATAGGTTGGCGAAACCTATGGGGGTTTTTCAAACCCCAGAGCGTTTACTACTCAAATGCCCCTGAGGGCTTCTCGTTTAAAAACGCTCTAAGGTTTTGCAAAACTGTTTGTATTGTAGGGTAAGCTGGTTGCTTATTTATGAAAATTTGAAGAGTACTATGAAACCCTTGTAGGTTTTTTAATTTCTCGTGAAAAAACCCCTATTTTTTGGTGTAGAATCCCATACTAAATGAAATGCCTAATTTTTAAATTGTGGCATGGATCAGTATGTACCTTTAATACCCGGCCAAGATTTTCATGTCTTTCACCGCGCCGTTGGAAGTGAACAACTTTTTGTTGAAACCGATAACTACCATTATTTTTTAAAGCGATACACTCATTACATCGTTCCCTTTGTACATACCCTCGCCTACTGCCTGCTACCCAACCATTTTCATTTCGTAGTCAGAATAAAATCCGAAGAAGAAATAGCGGATTTATACAGAAAAAAGTTCCCCTTCCGAGAATGGAAAACAGAGCGGGCTTCGCAGTTACTTATCAAACAATGGAGCAATCTGATGAACAGCTATGCCAAATCCTTCAACAAAAAATACAACAGAAAAGGATCACTGTTTATGGATTACCTAAAACGAGTTCCCGTCGAAACCGAGGCTCAGTTTTGTGGTACCATCTTTTATACACACACCAACCCCGTACACCACGAATATTGTAACTCAATGAGCGAGTGGAGATTTTCATCTTTTAATGCCTACCAACAACTTTCCAGCTCTACCCTACTTTCACAAAACCTTGTGTTGGATTACTTTGATGGCATTGACCAATTTAAAAAATACCATGAACAACCCATCAATTTAAAAAATGCCGTTGAAGTGGAATGATGGGAAACCTATGGGGGTTTTTCAAACCCCAGAGCGTTTTCTACTCAAATGCCCCTGGGGCTTTACATTTAAAAACGCTCTAAAGTTTTTGTAAAACTTTTTAAATTGTAGGGGAAACCTATGGGGGTTTTTCAAACCCCAGAGCGTTTTCTACTCAAATGCATGCGAGGCTTCTCGTTCAAAAACGCTCTAAGGTTTTGCAAAACTGTTCGGATTGTAGGGTAAACTGAGTGGCCAATTTACGAAAATTTGAAGAGTACTATGAAACCCTTATAGGTTTTCGCAAAAAAGCTGCACTCCTCTCGGGTGCAGCTTTTAATCAGGCTTAGGGGTGCCTTATGATGAGATTATAGTTTCTGAATTTTACCCTGGTACTGTATGTCTTCGTTTAAGATAGATACATGGTACATACCTCTCGATAATACCGGAAGGTTCGTCAATTGAACGGTGTTGCTTCCTTTGATCACATTGATGGTTTTGGTAAACAACACCTGACCATTCAGATTGCGGATCACCAACGTTGCATTCGCATTTTTTGATGCCGTGAACGACGCATTCAAATTACTTACAAACGGATTCGGATACAAATCAAATGACGCTTCTTTTCCAGATCCCATTCTCAAACGAACGATGTCATATAAAGTTGACTTACCATCCACATCCACCTGACGCAAACGATAATACACATATCCTGAACCACTGATTTTATCGTTGAAGGTATAGTTCTTTAATGTATTGCTGTTACCAGCTGCATCTAAAGATCCTACCGCTTTGAAATCTCTTCCATCTAAACTACGCAACACTTCAAAATGACTGCTGTTCCACTCCTGGCTCGTCTGCCAGTCTAGAGCACTTACCCCATTGCTGTATTTACCATTGAAGCCAATCATGCTTACTGGCAACGGGCCGCCATCGGGTACTACCAAAATATAGTCGTTGAAATAGTTACAAGATGGATCACTCAAACCTGCTTCGGTAGTAGCAACTACTATGCGGTATCTGTAACCATTCATTCCTGCATTTACGATACCAGTGTTGTAATTCACCGTAAAAGTGTTTCCGATGTAAATACCCTGGGCCGGCGTAGAAATGTCGGTAAATGTTGCACCGCCATTGGTGCTCAGTTGCAATTTGTACCACGTGTTTGCTTGTGCGGCGTCAGTCACCACAAAAGAGATACCAGCGCTGTTGCCTGGCTGAACAGTGGCCGGACCATTCGCTGCTATTTGAGATCCGCAAATACGTAAAGAAATATCGTCTAATCCAAGGTCATTACCACTTGCTACCGCAGTGGCATTGATCACTTCTAAATCCGCAAGACCTGTTGTTGAAGTAAAGGTTGCGCTCACCTTCACCCAAGTTGGAGTGGCAGTGTATGCAATTGGACCGGAAGTAGCGATCACCTGGCCGTTTACACGGAAAGAGATGTTTGGTTGTGAACCCGGTAAAGCTGCGGGATGACCAGCAGGCAATATATTAATCACCCAGGCTGAGAACTCATAAGTAGCACCCACACACAAGGCGAGGTTTCTAATTTTGTAAAAAGTAGGGCTGGTAGAAGTGTTTGGAGCGCCATTTACCAACATAAAGTATCCACCATCACCTGTATGATCTCTGCCTCTCCATTCTGGTTTGATACAGTTACCGCCTGTGGTGTTACCAATAGTATTGATAATGGTATATCTTCCTTCCGGACTTAAACCATTGCTTGCTGCAGAATATACATAATCTGAGCAAGGGGCCATCGGATCGGTGGTAGCGCAACCTAGTAGTGCATTCCCAATATTTCCGGTCGGATTAAAGGTGTTGGTGTTAGACTGCGTACAAGCAGCAGCGGCGTTGTTGACTGTTATAAAAGGCGCACTGAATGTGCCTTTGGCACCCAACAAATTAGGTCCCAAAACACCATTGCAGGTTTGCGCATTTGCGTTAAAACTAATAATTGCGATGCATAGTACAGCCAGTACTGAAACGTAGAAATTTTTCATTCTTTGTGGTTTAGAAATGTAAAAAGTAAGTAAGCGGCTGTTACAAAAGATAATTGAGGGGAACTTCAGAGAAATACGGACTATCGGCTAACTAGTAGCAATGATTTTTTAAAAGATAGTGGATTGGAGGTAATATTGAAGAGTTTCAATATTTAAGAAATCAAAGATGTGGCCTTTTTGGGAAACAACCAAACTTTTTAACAACTTTTTTTTAAATTTTTTTTACAACGATGGCTGCTTTAAAGTTGCAGCGCTGCTTTTCTCCCCTTATTTCGGGTTAAATTTTACCAGTTTTGGGCTAAATCCAGCAGTATATAAATAAAAACTGGCCCCAGCATCAGGATGTTTTGCTTTCCATTGTTGTGCAATGGCGGCGAACACCCTTTTTTCAGGATTGGGTATCGAAAACATGGTGGCCATTGCCCAATTAGATACGGGAATGGGAAAATCGCAGGGCAACATTCGATTGCTACGTTTGCTCATATAAGGCGCGTATTTCATTAACACCGTATTGTTGTTGTTACATATATACATGTGAGGCACTCCCCCACTGTACATGGCAAATGATAAATACCGATCCCAATAACCTCCTATACTCAGCCATGGTAAAACACAACAAGCTACAAACATCAGTCTGATAAATGTAAGTCTGAAAAAAGGAAAAAAGACATCCAACTTTCTGTGATAAAAAAGTCCAAGCAAAAAATATGTCATGACTAAATTCCATGGCCATATTACTTTGTTGATGTTAAGTCCGAAAGGTCCCAACCAAACGAGTAAAAGCAAGTGCATGGTTATTAAACCAACCACCCCAAATTTTCTAAAGCGGCCCGTTAGCAGCAGTAGTGCAAAGCCCATCTCTGCAATAGGCACTAAGTAGCCTGCCCGCCATAACCATTCGTTGTTGGAAGAAATTCCCACCCAGGATTGTAAGAATAAGTAGTTCCAAATGTCATGAATAAATGCTGGCTGCAGCTTAGACAATCCGCTGAAAAAATACACTGACACCAATATGATTTGCCATGCCAACACTACCTGTTTTTCTTTTTGTAAAAAAACATAAGCCGCCAACATCCACATAAATTGGTAATGCCAGGGCTGCCACCTGTTTTGATCGAGCAAGCAACTGATGAGGAGCAGGACAAACAAAACCGTCGCCCATTTTCTGTTGGGTTTCCACATTAACAACAACATGGATCCCAATCCGGCATAAAATAAAAAATCATTCAAATACCAAGGCAATTTCAACAACAGATCCCATACAGGCACCAACGGAAAATCCCGGAGTCCATGCCACAATGGATAACACAGCAGTTGCATGGTAGCCCAGCAAACAAACATGGCTCGCAGTAAATGTTGTAGTGAAGTAGATCTTACCACCATAGTCTCTAAAACTAATGAAATCAGGCATAAAGCTAAACTAAACAAGGAAGAAAATCAGCGTCGGAGTGATTGAAATTTTTAAATGCTCCTATTTCTTTGACTTCATCACTGGCACCGCCAACATCAAGAAAAAAAGTGCAACTCTCCTTTCAGTTTACCATCAAGGAAAAGCATTTAGTTAAATCTAGGTGAAAAGTCCTTGCAGGTGTAGCGGAAGTTGCGAAACAAAAGTATTCATCTTTTAAATTATGCACGATAAAATGCTTTTAACTGCGGCAAAAATGATTTTTGGGCACAAGGCACTAAGGCACAAAGTTTCATGCCTTCAGAATATTAAAGCACTGTCTGTTTTCGTTCAGCATCAAGGAACAGATTTTGAGTTTACAGTAGTACCAAAGCTCCATCAGGGTACCGCCGCCAAACGGGGTGTGATCGTTTGGCGGGCTCTTTTTTTGTTTCTTTTTTGGAGAAGCAAAAAAGAAAAGAAGCCCGCGGCAGGCGGTAGAGACATGCGAAGCAAAAGGCTTTTATGGTAAAATCAATCTCATTCATCCAACCAGGGGTTGGTTGAAAATCAGACGGCGGTGACCCTCTTCTCATTTCGCAATAAAGGAGCCCATGGCATGATCTATATTTTTTTAGTTAAGTTTTTTTCCTTGAATTTCTACAACGCCTGCCGCGGGCTTTCTTCTTTTTCTTAACAAAAAGAAGCAAAAGTCAAGGGCTGCAGAAAAAAAAGCTAAAAATATTTCATCGGGTGTAAAATGAAATAAGTCACAGCAGTTGTGCAAATCCCAACTATGTGCGACTTACCGACTAAGAATATTTCCAAACTTTGGTAACATCAATTTCATTTTTACATCCCTCTTCAATATTTTCTTAACGCAATTTTTTCTGAGGCCCGGCTTTCAGCTACGTAGTGGGGTTGTCTCGATGGCTTGCGGCAAATTCGAGTGGGTCTTTCGTTTCGAAGGAATAAATCTTTGTGCCTTTGAAATAT
>JBBSDF010000091.1:0-6659 GCA_038249665.1 Chitinophagales bacterium | reverse complement strand
TGAAAAAAGTCACCACCGTCTCGATTTCGGCCTACGGTTATGAATGGTATAACAAGATTATCTACCGTAAAAGCTTTTTGCTTCGCATGTTCACATCGCCTGCCGCGGGCTTTTTTTCTTTTTTGCTTCTCCAAAAAAGAAAAAAAAGAGCCCGCCAAACGATAACACCCCGTTTGGCGGCGGTACCCTGATGAAGCTTTGGTACTACTGTAAACTGAAAAGTTGTTCCTTGATGCTAAACGAAAACAGACAGTGTTTTAATGTTCCGAAGAAATGATCTATATTTTTCTGGTTTGTCCCCGCCGTGGTTCGTGGCTTCAAGAAACACTAAGCATTCAACTTAAAAAATTACTCCTTTGTTTTCTCCGCTAATATTGGTGCTGTTAAAAAGATATGGCAAAATTGGCTACAGCATTAATTTCCTTTTATCCTGCGGATCAGCGCTTCAAAGATATCTGCGTCCCATTTGGCAAAACGACCCCTTTGCACCACAAGGGTGTTGTCTGCATCGGGTTGTAAATAAAAGTAAAAAGCAAATCTTTCTTTAATATTATACCACCCAATGATTTTACCAAAACGCAAATCATTGATAAGGATGGTATCGCCCAATTGTTGCAGGGTATAAAATCCCTGAGAAAATCCGATCAGGGTATTCAGCTCTTCCTTATCAACAACCGAAGCTTTGAGTGGCAAATTTTTGGCATCAAATGCAACCGGAATTTGGGCCGGATCATCGTCGAAAACCGAACGGTAGCTGCTGTAAAAACCACTGTCTGTTTCTGCAGCCACATACCACAACCAACTCTGCATGGGGGCTGGGGTAGTGAGTATTTTTTTATAGGGAATTTGCTGGGCTACCAATATTCTTCTGGTTACTTTTTCGATGTACCACTTGTTGACCATAGCATACGAAAGGTACATAACTGGCACCATTAAGCCCAGCAGATACAACCATTTTCTAAAAATATTTTTACGGCGAAATGCCCACAACAACACACTGGCAACAACAGGCACAACAGAAAAAAAGGGATCTACCACATAAATGCTGTCGAAAGAAAAACGTTGGTGACTAAATGGCTCCAACCATCCCACCCCGTAGTTGTTGAACGCATCGATAAACAAATGTGCCGCCACTGCGAGCAACATAAACATAAACCAATTTTTGAATGGAATTTCGTGAGTACGGTGAAGTTTATAGGCGGCGTAAGCCAGCAAAGGCGTGCAAAGTAGCAGAAAAAAGATGGAATGTGTTATACCACGATGTGCCAGTAAGTTATCGGAGCTGTTGAGCCAGAAGGCAGCTAAAAAATCAATATCTGGCAAGCCGTGTGCAGCTATTCCCCAGAGCATCGCTTTTTTGCCCACCGTTTTGCCGGCGAAAGCTTCGCCCATACAGGCACCCATTGCGATATGTGTAAAAGAATCCAGTGTGTGGGTTTTGGCCACTAATGTAGCAATAGAATGGCAGACCCTGTATTTTACTTATACAGCAATACCGGTTATTATTACCCACAACAACTACATAGAAATAAAAATCGGCGTACTGCAGTGGAGGGCCACCATCAGAACGCCGATTCATTGTATGCGGCAACGTATTCTATCGTTTGTACCAACCTTAATTCCATTCCTGCACTACCATGCGAACGTAGGGGTTGATCGACCATTCGTCGTTCATCTTTTCGTTGATCTCACCAAAACGCAGGTCGAGCAGTTGGCTGGTTTCGTTGATCTCCCAAAGGGTCAACGGTTTTTCCGACTGGCCTGTTTCGCAAATTTCGGGAAACAGTTGCGGCAACATACCATTCCAGCAGAGTGTTAACAATTGCTCTTTGTACGGCAATTGTTTATTGGGTTCTCCGTTTTCTTTTTCACACCAATCTCTTTGTAGCAGGCTGGTGCCCGGAACCAATAAAATTTCCTGATTAGTTGAATACTTTTTCATAACTAAGCGGTTTAGGTGCTCCTGTATAAGATGCTTTTTTATAGGAAAAGATGAAGGGTACACTTGTAAAATATTGTTAAGGATACAACTGCAAGGCTATTTCACTGGCTGGCTTGCTCTGCTAATGTTACGAGTTGCCAGTAAGGTGGGCGATATCCTTTTTCTTTTTCAAATTGTAGTGCTGCTAAGCTGGTGGATTTGCTGAGTTGTTCGTATTGCTGCACAAAGTATTCGTTTTTTAATCCTTGTGTGGCGCTCATGCCCTCAGGTATAACGCCCGGTTGGTTGAATTTATTTTGTAACCAGCTCCAACCCTTGATAACTCTTGCTATGGGGAGCATCCAATGGTTGTAGCCAATGGTTGCACCGGCGTCGGCTTTGCGGATGAGTGCATCCATTACGGCATTGTCGATGTGATCTTTCATTAACGTTTCCGGATTCCTCCATTCTGCCACTACGGATAGTTGTGGATCGTATTCCAAATCGCCCGGCATTTGTGTCACAAAATTTTCTACCCCAAAAGCACCGAGCCAATTGATGATGCCCGGCGACGAAATGGTAGAAATACCCTGCCAAAGTTGTATCCCTTTTTGTTGGTAAGCAAAGCTGCCCACTTCGGAGCAAAACATGGCACTGCTGTCGTAAAAATTCATTTTAAAATCGTAAGGAATATGTGTTTGCTGTGTTTTCTGATACGCCAGCAGCGCAGCTTTGTGTGGCAACATCGGATCCTTTTGCAAGGCTCTCACGTGGTTGGATAAACGCAGGACCATGCAACGTAATTTTTTGTCTTGCAAATAAGTTTCCGCATCAGCAATGGCAACCCCTTTTTCAATGTGCGCTTCTATCAGCCAGGGTTTGTTGGTGGCGGCATCTACGTACAGCAATGCGACATGACTAAAATTGGCAGGATAATCGTTTCCTCTAGAAATAAGTGCAGATACCGGAGCACCACCACGAGAAAGCAGTAAGTCGCCACTATGTACTTTAATGCCCAATAAGCTGGCAGAAGGCGTGGCGACGCTTTCGGCTTTTCCTTTGGCAACGGCATCAAACGGCATGGCTTCTGTTTGCAGCAACACTTCTTCTGTAGCTGCACGCATACCGTAGAGCAATTGGTACAAGCTGTTGCGGGTAGCTACTTCGCTCATGTTCCATCGTACCGATTGTTGTTTTACCGCGTTGCGAATCTCTTGATAAAAGTAAAGAAAAGAATCGCGGAAGACGGGCTGTGCAGCTACCAATGGGGCCGTCAAAAAATATTGTTGGGTGATGCTGGAAAGGATAGCATCGCCAGGCGATACTTTATTATGTTGAAGATGAAGCAAGGCCACTTGAAGCCTGTTCATTTGTATGCGGATGCTGCGTTGTATGTTATCGGGCTGTTGTTGTTTGGCCACTAAAAAATTATTTTCCAAGGCCTGCCACAAAGAATCCTGGTTCCACACGAAAGGTTGTTTGCCTGGCGAAGTTTTGCTGCTGGGCGGGGCATCGGGTATCAACAATAGCAGGTAAGCTATCGCCAGGGTCGATACAATTCTCAGAAAATATTTTCGGGTGCGTTGCATGCTGTAAAATAGTGTTTTGTTGATTTAAATGCCGGAAAATGCCGTCATTGCGGTATTAGATCAACGATTATGCCGGCAAAAAAGCAGCATTCAATGTTTGCGGCTACGGCAGTACTTTTAAAAAGGCTTTTTAAAACCGATTCTTATTCCTTCCTTCTTCGCCCGGATACAGTTTCCAAACGGGTTCTGTTTGCCAGAAGAATTTGGTATCGGCATCGAGGGCGCTGAGGTGGCCCGTAAAAGCGGCGCCGGTATCTACGTTCCAAACATTGCAGCCCTGCATGGGTGTGGTTACATTGTAATACAGCGTGGGCGTGTGGCCGATATAGATTTCGTGAAATAGCAGCAATCGTTTGGGATAAAGCCGGTCGTCTTTTCGAATGCGCTGGTCCATGGTGGTAGCCATTTCCCAGAGGGTACGATCCCAGCTAAAGTTAGACAAATGAAATTCTGCCTCCGGGCCGTGCATCGACGTGAAGCCGGCATGAATAAAAAGTCGGTTTTGATCGTCGATATGGTAAAAGGGCATGCTTTCAAAAAATGCTACATGCGCCAGGCGTTCGCTGATGCTGATGTCTGCATAACTATCCACTGTTTCTTGTCCGCCATGTACCAGCCATTTGGGATCTGTTTTGCCCGAGCGCAGCCATTCTTCACACCACACATCGTGGTTGCCTTTGATAAAAACGCAGGGAATAGAAAGTTGCAGTTCCATTAAAAACTGCACCGTTTGTGCGGACTCGCTCCAGCCATCTACATAATCACCTAAAAAGATAAGGGTATCCGTTGCCGTGGGTTTCAGCAACAACAGCAGTTCTCGAAGGGCCCGAAGCCCGCCGTGTATATCTCCTATAACTATGGTTCTGTTCATGATAGGGTTGGATGTAGGTGATGGGGATGTGATGTAATCAGAATCTATTGAAAGAGCAAAGTTAAGTTTTATGACTAATCAGGTGCATCGTATTCATTTGTAATTATTATTTCTGCCATGGTAAAAAAAGAATACAACTGTATTCGTTTGGGGGTATTTGCAAAATTGCTATTGGCTTTAAACCATCCTTTTTTGGTAGATCCTTAGAATGTTGTTTTGCGCACAAACATATGTGCTTTGACCTGTTCAGCCTGTTTTTAGATTCCTTAGGTTGAAAAAAGAAAATCATGAAGGAACACCCTATGTTTTAATTCAACAGAGCGTCAACAGCATAGTCATTTTTTTCAGTCTCGGCGGAAAGAACTGAAAGACGGCGACCTTGCTACTGTGAAGATTGGGAACTTCCAGATCATCCGTAACTTCTTTTTTATACAACGGCATGGCACCGAAAACAATGAGCTCAGCAAGGCTTTTATCCAGTTTTGCCAAAATTCCCCATAACTATTCGTTATAGCCCATCATTTAATCGGTTGTTCTTGCTATAGTACCATCTGTAGTTTTGGTGGATGAAAACATTAACCCGACCATACAGTTTAGCTGAAAATCTTTCCTGCTCCAACTGTAACCAGGAATACTGCATTACAGACATTAACAGTTACGCAACCTACTGCAACAAGCCATTGGTGGTTAATTACGACCTGCTGTCAGCGCCTTCAAAATCAGGACGATCATCGAGTGAAAATACCATGTAGTGCTATGCAGCCTTGTTACCTGTATTAAACGAAAAAATATTGTGCGCCCAGGCGAAGGCACGACGCCTATCCATCACTTTCACAAGCCGGCAGGCAAGTACGGTTTTGATGCGTTGCTGATGAAAGACGAATCCTTCAACCCAACCGGAACATTCAAAGCAAGGGGCATCAGTATGGCAGTTTAAAGGGCAAAGGAACTCGGTATAACCAAATGCATTGTGCCCACGGCAGGAAATGCAGGTGGAGCACTGGCAACCTATTGCGCCAAGGCAGGAATGAAATGTACCGTGTCAATGCCATCTCGGACACCAAACATTTTTAAGCAGGCGTGTGAACTATGTGGAGCCGAATTGATATTGGTTGACGGCCTGATTAACGACCGTGCAAAAAAAGTTTCGTAAATAAACAAAGACAATCAGTATTTAGATGTCTCTACCCTAAAAGAACCTAACCGTATTGAAGGCAAAAAAAATGGGTTACGAAATAGCCGAACAGCTTAACTGGCAACTGCCCGATGTGATCATTTACCCCGCCCCGGCGGCACAGGCATTATCTGTATTTGGAAAGCATTTAAAGAGATGAAAGAAATGGGCTGGCTAAGCGGACCACTGCCCAGGATGATTGCCGTACAGTTAACCAACTGTGCGCCCGTATTAGATGCATTAAACAACAGTGAAAACTGGAAGAACATGATTACCCCCAGGGCAACCATTGCAAACGGACTGGCCGTGCCCTACCCCTTTGGTATGGACATGATGCTGCAGGTATTGGAAGAATAGGGCGGCACTGCCATTGCCATCAGCGAGGAGGATATTGTAAGCGGTGTAAAGAGTTTTCAAAAACGGAAGGGTTATTAATTTGTCCGAAAGGTGCGGCCACCTGCAAGGCAATGCTGCAACTACAGCATCAAAAAATACCTGCCTCACATAAAAAAATTTTATTGCTAAATACCGGCTTGGGATATAAATACCTGAACAATTTAATTTAACCACTACCACCAATGCCATTAGCGGCGCAACGCTCAACACCGTTGCTGCTTCGGACAATTAACTTCCTATATTGCCTGGCGGTGGTACATACAACTTGCTGCGGCTCAATGTGCCCTCGAGCCTTGTAGCAACTACCGGGTGAATTGTAAAACGAAGCTACGTTTTGATACTTGCCTTGCTGGCCCTCGTACGTGTTAAACCAAAACAACATGTTCTTTTGCCATGGCCCAACTAAGAGAATATCTATACCATTAATTGCAGGAGTGAGCTGTCTAGTTTAAAGGTTCAAAGAAAACAAGCGGATAGAAAATCGGGGGACACACAATAAATTCTCTCGTTATGCGTTAAGTGCTACCTAAACCAATGTACATTTTGAAAACCCTTACCTAAATTGCCTTAATTCTACTTACATCCCTTTTTTATTTAATGGGTTTTAATGCTTCCGCACAGGTGGCTGGCTCAATTAACCGGCAGGCTACAAGTGTTGCAGGCCGGGCGGTATTGGATCCTAACAGCGACGGATACACGTCGAAAACC
>JBBSDF010000090.1:0-6941 GCA_038249665.1 Chitinophagales bacterium | reverse complement strand
TTGATATGAGAAAATTTAATCGCTGATTTCTTTGCAGCCTCATCCAGATTACTATCGCTGGTAGCAGCAAGTAATGAGACATAAACAGGAAATTTTAGCAGCGCCTCATATTCTTCTGTGGAAATTTTTTCAATCGGATTCATAATATTATTTTTAATAACTGAGAAATGCCTGTACTAAATGGAGCCTGTTTTTCAACTCCGATGATTACTTCTTATACGTCCAATTATAGTATCAAGAGAAGTGGTTAATTTATCAATCGCACTATTGAGTGCCAGGTCATAAGTATCTCCCAATCCGGTAACAGCAATTGGCTGCCTTCCTTCAATACGGGCTTCCAGCAAACATCTTTTGTCGTCGATGCCTTGTTTAGAACTGTTCTCATCAGATAGATGTACTTCTAAGCGTGTTATATATTCGCTAAACCTGCTTAACTCAACTGCTAATAAATCTTCTAAGTTGCTCCCGTATTCTTCATTTATGCTTAAATTTTTGTCGGTGTTCAATTGAATGGTCATAGATTTTTTTTTAGTTTGTGATTTATAAATTTGATTTAGACCCGGTATTTTCTGGCAGTAAATCCTCCGTCATCCTACCGTTGGCAACTTTTTATTTATTGATCGTTGTATACCTGAGAAAAACGATCTCATTATGAGAACTTCTTTACTCAATATTTACCACACTCCGCAACGTTTTCACGCTGAATCCGGTAAAGCCGAAGCTGGGGTATAGCAGCCGTAGTTATACAGACGTTTAAAATTGCTATTCACCATAGCATTAAAACTGATTCATATTTTATGCCAATTAGTTTGCCAACAGCTCCAATACCTGAAAAGTTTCCAGGATCGGTTATTGTTTTAACCACGAATCCTCTGTGGCAACAGGTAATTTTACTACTACTCCTGAGACCAATTTATTATTCCTACATTTATTTTTTCAACGCTTCAAATCCCGAAACCACATCAAACAATTCTTCATCAATGGAGCTCTGCCGCAGGCGATGGTATTTTTTACCCAGCTCTTCCAACAGGTCAGTTATATTTTTCTCAGCCCGTTGCATGGCATCCAGGCGACTTGCATTTTCGCTGGCCAATGATTCTACGCTGGCTTTAAAAAGGGAGGCAAAAAGGTATCCGTCTATGAGGCCAACCAGCGTTGGCTTTGCAGCACCCGCAATTTGCGGAGGCAATTTTGTTGGCCATTGTATTTCCTGTAGCGTTTCCTTCCATTTTTCATCCAACGGTAAAAACCGCTGCATCACAGGTGTATAACCAACAATCGGATTTGGCCTGTTGTGAAAAATATAAAATGCGGAAACAGCTTCTCTGTGCTGGTGCTCTTGGCTCTTACTCAAAAGTTGTGTTACCAACGGGGTAACTGCATTGATATTATTTGGAACAGAATATAATTTGGTGGTATTAAATCCTTCGTCTGACAAAATCAACTGAACCCGTTCGCCCACGGCCCAGATTTCTTTTTTACCGGGTAAAGCATTGAGTGAGGTGGCTACAAAATTTGCCATCGTATCATTGAACTGCGCAACCAATCCCTGGTCGGAACCGAATACAATAGCACAGGTTAATTCTTCCTGTTTATTTTTTGATGTTGTCTTTTCATTGATCGCTGCAATTTTTTCTGCTTTAAAATAAGCAACGATTCCTAAAGCGATGGTGTGAAAATAATCTGCCAATGAACTCACTGCAGTTTCGTACTGCATAATGTTGGACGCTGCCATCGCCTTCATAGCGCTTACAACAGATTTAAGGTCTTCTGCTCCTTCTGTTTTGCTGCGTAAGTTTTCTAAAGTGTCCATTACTTTTTATTTTGTTCCGGCGTTGGCTGATCCTTGTCCTGATCTGGTGTCGGCTTGTCTTTATCCTGATCGGATTTAAGTTTATCTTTATCCTGATCCGGTTTTATTTTGTTCTTTTCCTGGTCCTGTTTTGGCTTTTCCTGAAACGGAGTAAGTATTGTTGCAGCAACTGCTAAAATTGTCTCGCTATCGTCATCGCTCAACTTTGCACCTGAATTTATTCGCTTAATTATTTCGCCTGGAAAATTGTTGAAATGATTGAGCAACGTATCCTGAGCATCCTTAATTTTTTCAAGCGGTACCGTATCGAGCAAACCATTTTTCAATGCCAGTAAAATCACGATTTGTTCAGACACCCGCATATGCTGCAGCTCCGGCTGCTTCAGGCATTCCCGTATCCGCTTTCCATGTTCAATCGTCTTTTTTGTATTTTCATCCAGCCTTGTACCAAAGCGGGCAAAGGTTTCCAGTTCTTCAAATTGAGCATATTTTAATTTTAAATTGGCAATGGAACGATAAGCAGGTAATTGCGCTTTATCACCAACCCGTGATACAGATTTGCCCACATCCACTGCAGGTAAAATGCCCAGTTCAAAAAGTTTGGGCGACAGATAAATCTGACCGTCTGTGATAGAAATTAAATTAGTAGGAATGTAGGCAGAAATATTTTGCGCCTCTGTTTCAACTATCGGTAAAGCTGTAATTGAACCGCCTTTCTGCGAATCGTTCAAATGGGTTGATCTTTCCAATAATCTTGAATGGATGTAAAAAATATCACCGGGAAATGCTTCCCGTCCGGGTGGCCTTCGCAGCAATAATGAAAGTTCCCGGTACGAACGTGCATGGTGCGTAAGGTCATCATAAACGATCAGCACATCACGCCCTTGTTCCATAAAATATTCTGCAATGCTGGTAGCCGCATAGGGTGCAATGTATTCAAGACCGGGAGAATCATTTCCCTCGGCTACCACAACAGTCGTATACTCCATGGCCCCTTTTTCCCGAAGGTTGGCAATTACTTTTGCAACGGCAGAAGCCCGCTGCCCGATGGCGCAATACACACATAAAACGTTTGAATCTTTTTGATTCAGGATGGCATCAATGGCGATGGCTGTTTTACCGGTCTGTCGATCACCTAAAATTAATTCACGCTGGCCGCGGCCAATAGGAATCAACGCATCAATCACTTTAATGCCCGTTTGCAAAGGAACCGTTACCGGACTTCGATCCATAATGGCATGTGCCGGGCGTTCAATAGGCAGTCTCTCCTTGTGCGAAATGGGACCCTTGTCATCAATGGGTTGGCCGAGTGGATCAACCACTCTGCCAATTAAAGAATTGCCCACCGGTATATCCATCACTCTGCCTGTACGCTCCACTTCATCACCCGCTTTCAGCAAAGAATCTTTGCCCAACAAAATCACCCCTATTTCATCTGCATCAATATTATATGCAATGCCAAAAATGCCGTTTGGAAATTCCAGCAATTCTTCAAAGCCTACGCCCGGAAGCCCGGAGACTTTAGCAATACCGGTGGACACACTTGTTACCAAACCCACTTCCCATGGCTTCATGGTAAAAGTAAAATCTTCTATTCCTTTGGTTAATTGGCTGAAGAGGTTAATCTCAATAGTATCTGTTTCAATTTCTGGCATGTTATATTTTTAGATTACGCTTTTACGGCGCAAAATCTTTACGCTATTATTTTAAGACCCTATTTTCTTTTTTTCTTGATAAAACCCTTCGGCTACGCTCAGGATGAAACAAAAAAAATGAAGGCTGCCAATATGTGTTTAAGAAGTAGGTGCCTGTTTCTATTAATTATTTACCGGTTGCGGCTTTGCGTTTTCTTTCATCGTTTCAGCAATATTTTTTTCCAATGAATGGAGGTATTCTGCAAAACTCCAGAAAAGTTTATACCCGTTGGTAGAAAGTTCGATACCACTGATTATATCCGGCGATGTCTTAAATTGTAATGCTGTTTTTGCGCCCAGCGTTTCGTTTACAGCGTCATTTATTTCACCCTGTTGTGTTGCAGTAAGGTCAAATGCACTTCTTACCAAAATAGCATTGGAATTGGATTTAAACGCCTCCGTGAACTGTTGCTTCTCATCATCTTTCAATGCCCTTAGGTGCTTGTTGAATGTGTTTACGGATTGCTCTTCCACACTTACGGAAGCAATATCACCCAATGCTTTTCTTGTGATTGCAAAAACCTGTTGTAGAATTTTTTCAGACATATCCAGGTTATCATTCTCCTGCTTTTCTTTTGCAGCATGCTCCATCTTGATGCGAAAATTGTCTGCTTCCGTTTTTGCGGCATCCATCAATTGCTGCTGCTGCGTATTGGCATCTGCCACAGCTTTATCCATCAATGCTTTCCTTTCTGCTGCAAAATCGCCTTGCTGCTTTTTAAAATCTTCCTGTTCCTTTTGTGCTGCTGCTTTTTGTGTATCTGCATCTTTTAATTTATCGGTAATCTTTTTTTCCCGTTCATCAATAGCATTGAGAATTGGCTTATACAAAAACTTCTTTAGCAACCACACCAATAGGAGGAAATTAATTACTTGTGCTATTACTGTGAACCAGTTAATATTCATCTGATATTTTTTATTTTTTATTACCGAATGCCCGTCTGAAAGGAACGCCCGCCCGGCTGAATGTCATTCGGACGGGGGCAGGGAATTGCTTCCAGCCAACTTCGCTTCGGAATACAACTTTTTTATCAAAACAACTGTTAGACATTGCTCACTTCAGCAGGTACTATTTTGCGATGATGTGGTTCCAGAAAGGATTAGCAAAAATGAGTATCATCGAAACAACGAAACAATAAATCGCTGTTGACTCAATCATTGCCAGTCCTACGAACAATGTTCTTGTAATAGTTGGTGCAGCATCCGGTTGTTGCGCAAGAGAACTTAAAGCCGATGCTACCGCTTTACCTTCACCAATTGCAGGCATCATACAACCGATACCAGTTGTAAACCCTGCCATTACAATTGATGCTACTGCAATAAGAGATGTACTATCCATTGTTATTTGTTTTATTGTTTGTTACTAATTCAGGTTTCTCTGTTTTCTTTGAATTATGCACGGCGGCAGTTATATACACAGTTGCCAGTATGCTGAAAATATAGGCCTGCACCATGCCGGTTAATAAACCGAGTACATTCATAATGACCGGGAAAATAAATGGTGAGATACTGAGTAAAATAGCTACTATCATGCCACCACTCATCACGTTACCAAACAGTCTTACTGCCAATGCCAATGTACGGGAGACCTCACTGATCAGGTTAAAAGGTAACATGATAAATGTTGGCTTCAGGTAAGATTTAAGGTAACCGCCCAAACCACTCTTGCTGATGCCAAAAAATGGGACGGCAATAAATACACAAATGGCCAATGCTGCCGTGGTAGAAAGGGATGCTGTTGGCGGCGTATAGCCAGGAAAAATAATAAAGAGGTTGGATAAACCGATAAATAAAAACAGGGTGCCAATAAAGCCTATGTATTCGTTTGGATTTTTTAGCCCGATATCTTTAATCTGGTTATTGATACCTGTTACAATTATTTCAAGCATACACTGCCAGCGTGAAATGGTGATGTCTGTTGTTAATTTTCTCGTTATTAGTCTTGCTGCTACAATTAATACGATCATTAAGGCCCATGTAGTTACAAGGGTAAGATTGATGGTAAAAAAACCATATTGCCAGAAAATAGTTTCGTCGGGACTAAGCTTCATGAACAACCTCCTTTTTTATTAGTATTGTTTTTTCATCCACCGATTTTGTATAATGGATAACGGCGAAACGGGCTATAATGAATCCGATCAGGCACATCCCTAATTTTTTCCAATCGTCTAAGCCAACAAAATAAAATCCAGCCAATACAATGCTGATCCTAAAAACGAAACTGCTTAAAACCAGCAGTGCAGGCATTTTTGATACGGCTATTTTTTTTACCGTAAGCCAGAGCCCGCCGAAAAAAAGTACACCCAGCAGCAATCCAACTATCAATGGCAATCCTATATTTAAAATTTCATTCATCGTTATCTGCTTTATTGTTATGAATTTCTTTGTCTTCTTTAGTTAGCCAATACCAGGCAATTATACTACCAGTAATTAAACCTGCAACCAAACAGGTTAATGTCCAGGAAAATGATTGCGGATGATGTTTATCCAACCATAATCCCAATGCAGCACCGACTAATGCTGGCACTACTACCGACCAGCCAACCATGCCCATCATACCTAATCCAAACCATACACCGCTTTTATCCTTCAGCGCTTTTAATTTTCGCTTTTCTTTCCTCGCAACTTCGTCGCTAAAAAAATTATTTTTTGTATCATTTGGAGCAGGTTCCATTGTTAAATATTTCGCAGTTTATCAAAGCTGTAAACAAATCCTCTTTCCAGTTTGGCTATCACATTGATCACGTGTTCCTGATTTTCATTCTGTAATGTGAATTCTTTTTTTACCAGCTCACCAAGTTTGCCCAAATCTCCACCACCAACTGCATTACGAACGGACACCAATACTTCTCTTCCTGCTTTTACCATCACGCCATTGTCAACAGCTACATAGTGCAAAACTCCCTCCCTTTCATATGTAAAAATGCCAGGCACTAAAGCAGCCACGCAATCGAGCCGTTGCGGCAACAAACCATAAGAACCTTCGCTGGTTTCCATCACAATGCTGCTCACATTTTTGATGTGAGCAAATACCTTAAACGGAAGCAATATTTTTACATTCATTAAGTTATCCATTCTAAATTTTTTGCCCCCATCCCCTCCCGATGGATCGGGAATATGTGCCGGGGAGTTAAGAGTCTCTTTATTGTTGTTCATGTTTGTACTGACGTACAAGCGAGTAATGCTACCCTGCCTGGGTGCGTTAAGCAGACAGGGATTTTAAATCAAGTTTCATCTGCCAGGTAGAAAAAAATCTTATTGCTTTTTTTCTACTTCTTTCTTCACCTCTTCTTTCTTCTTCACTTCATCTATCGAACCAATCATATAAAAAGCACTTTCCGGATAATCTTTAAATTCATCAGCCAAAATTCTTTCGCAACCATCCAGTGCATCTTCCAAACTCACCTGCTGCCCTTTGATACCGCTAAACTGTT
>JBBSDF010000089.1:0-7077 GCA_038249665.1 Chitinophagales bacterium | reverse complement strand
TAGTTCTCACAGAATGCAGAGCCGTAGGCTCGGTTCTATTTTGTCACTCCGGAATTTATTCCGGAGTAAGAAAACAGCAACGAACCAGAGTGCCATCGGCACGGCACATTTATCCCGGCAATATAATAAAAAACGTACTCCCTTCGTTTTCCTTAGTCTCCACCTTCAACTTCCCCCCGTGCGCTTTTACTATATCATAACTCA
Organism: Chitinophagales bacterium; assembly: GCA_038249665.1. Classification (GTDB taxonomy): domain Bacteria; phylum Bacteroidota; class Bacteroidia; order Chitinophagales; family Chitinophagaceae; genus Ferruginibacter. The sequence goes on along the minus strand of JBBSDF010000089.1, from coordinate 6,873 downwards.
AACTCAAACCCAATCCAGTACCACGGCCGGTGGGTTTGGTAGTAAAGAAGGGTTGAAATATTTTATCTAATATTGTTTGTGGAATGCCGTTACCGTTGTCGGTAACTCTTATTTCTACATGGTTACCCATCTTTTTAGTACTGATGGAAACAGTTGGTTCGTATCCATCAACTCCTGATTTTTTCTTTTCATCCACCACATAAAATGCATTCGTCAATAAATTCAATACTACCCTTCCGATATCCTGCGAAATGATGTTTATTTTTTCGAGTGATGTGTCAAAATCGGTATTTATCGTGGCGTTAAAACTTTTGTCTTTTGCCCGCAAGCCATGGTAAGAGAGGCGTACATATTCATCGCACAACGTATTGATGTCTGTTGGTTCTTTTACCCCATTGCTGCTGCGGCTGTGTTGCAACATGCCTTTTACAATGGCATCTGCGCGTTTGCCGTGGTGATTTATTTTTTCTTCGTTATTAATTATGTCATCAGCCAGTAAATTTGCCTCTTCCATATTTCCTTTCTTCAATTCATCTTTCATCTCAACCAACAATTCCTTATTTACTTCCGAAAAATTATTGACAAAATTCAACGGGTTTTGAATTTCATGTGCAATGCCTGCTGTGAGTTCTCCCAGCGAAGCCATTTTTTCGGATTGGATGAGTTGGGATTGCGCCTCTTTAAGAGCGGATAAACTATTTTGTATGGCTTCTTTTTGTTCAGTCAATAGAATATTGGCTGCTCGTTTACCACGAAGATTACGCAGTAGAAAGAAGGTTGCCAATAAAATAAAACCAATTACACCTGCGAGTACATAAAATTTTATTTTGGTGGTCGCTTCTTGCCGGGATTCTTTTATGGCCTGTTCCACCTCTTGTTCCTGCAATGTTTGATTGAAAACAAAATTTTGCGCCTCCGTTATTTTTGTTTGGTCAAGCAGGCTGTCCTTGAGTATTACAAAATTCTTTATGTATTTATAAGCACTATCATATTGTCTATCCTCGCTGTACACCTGCGATAATTGTTCGTACGCCTTTAAAAGGTTTTTTGGACTATTGAGTGTTGATAATCGCTTCAATGCCTGCCGGGTATAAAAAAGAGCAGAATCCCGCATATTCATTTTTTGAAATAAGCCCCCAATACTTAATTCACTGCTTACAGCCACATCCATTCGGTTACTTTTTATGGCAGCTGGAATACATTTGCGAAAAAACATCATGGCACTATCCATCTTATTCATTTTGTAATAATAATATCCCAGTGTCCTACACGCTAAAGCAAACCATTGGACATCGTTTGTATTTGAAACATTATTATACAACAATAAAGAATAGTGAGAGAAAGAGTCTGGCATCTCAAGATTTTCGTAGGCATTGGCCAAATTGTAGTAAATGGTTAAAGCAGAATTATCTACACTTGTGTCTTTCGGAAGTGACAGATAAATAGATTGCATCTTTTTTACGTATTCAAGCTGCTTTTTATAATCTCCGATATTTGAATAAATGAATACCAATAATCTTGTTTGATAAAATAAAAGATCCGTTCCATTTCCTGATTGTGGCCGCACATTTTCTTGCAGTTTTAACTGTTCCAGTTTTTTCAGATTTTCAAGCGACAACGTAAGTGCGCGGGGATAGTTTGCAGAATGATTAAGATTATAGGCGAGGTAATAAGTAGCTTCGGCTTCAAAATTTTTATTGCCGATTTTTTTTGATAACGCTATTGCCTCTTGGAGATAATTCGATGCTGAATCACTCTTTGACATATTCACATCAAGCAGGTTTCCTATCCTTATTAACGCACGGATTCTACCCGTATCCGTTGTTTGTTTATGGAGTAATTGTATCAAGCTGTCTGTCTTCATTATTTGTGCAAACAACGAAAGATGTATAAAATATACAACAATAAGGGACCCCACTTTTTTCACAAAAGTTGAATTTAATACGATAGCAAAAGTTAGTTTTAAAGCAGAGTCATTCATGTTATTTTGGTTGCCTATTTAAGTTGATCCATTTATTTCACAGAAATGCTTTTATAATATGGGTAGTTGTATAGTAAATGTTGACCCTTTATTTTCTATAGCGTTTACTGTCAACTCCCCACCATGCCCTTTTGTAACTATATCATAACTCATGCTTAATCCCAATCCGGTTCCCTGGCCCGCGGGCTTGGTGGTAAAGAAGGGTTGAAATATTTTATCAATGATGTTTTGCGGAATACCGCTACCGTTGTCGCTCACTTTTATTTCAACTTTATCACCCAACTTTTTTGTACTGATGGAAACCGTTGGCTCATAATCTGTAACATCGGATTTCTTTTTTTCATCCACCACATAAAATGCATTGGTGAGTAAATTTAACACCACTCTGCCAATATCCTGGGGAACGATGTTGATGTTGCCAATGCTTATGTCAAAATCAGTTTTTAAAGTGGCGTTAAATAATTTGTCCCTTGCCCTCAGTCCATGGTAAGCCAGCCGCAAATATTCGTCGGCTAGTTTATTAATATCTGTTGGTTCCATTTGGCCGGTGCTGCTGCGGCTGTGTTGCAGCATCCCTTTTACAATGGCATCCGCTCTATTGCCGTGGTGTAAAATCTTTTCCAGATTTTGTTTGATGTCAACTGCCATTTCTTTTACCTCCTCGTGGTGTCCCTTTTCCACTTCTTGTATCATTTCATCTAGCAGCTCGCTGCTAACTTCACTAAAGTTTTTTACGAAATTTAATGGGTTCTGAATTTCGTGCGCAATACCTGCTGTGAGTTCGCCTAAGCTGGCCATTTTTTCAGATTGAACCAGTTTTACCTGGGCTGTCTTGAGTTGCGAAAGTGTTTCTTCAGCCTTTTTTTTCTGCCCTTCAATGATGAGATTCTTGTGCTGTAAGTCTTTGTAAGTAATGCTAAGCCTTTTTCTGGATCGGCTGATGATCCACAAAATAATAAGTAGTGAAATCAAAGCAGCTATGGCAGAAAAGATCAACCAGCGTTGTTGCAGCGCTTGCCGTTGAAACTCCAGCTCTTTTTTAGAGAACTCGTATTCGGCCTTATAATTGGCGGCAGCTCTTTCACTTTCAATACTCACCAGGCTATCTGCATATACTTTGTATTGCTTGTAGTATTGCAATGCATCACTGCCAAGACCCATTTTTTCATAAATATCGGCAACCACTTCATTGGCATCCCGCAGCAATTGTGCCTGTCCCATTTCCTGTGCTTTTGCCAATCCTTCCCGGCCACTCACCAATGCCTCTTTCAATAAGCCTTGTTTGGATTGTACTTTTGCCAACCCTATCAATGCCTTGCAAGTGGCTCTTGCATTGCCCAATTGGCGGGCAATCCTAAGCGCTGTTTCAAAAAAGTCAGTAGCTTTTTGTAAACTATCAAGCTTAAAATAAGAATCACCCAGCGTATTAGTGACTGCCACCAACAAGTCGGGAACATTTTTCCTGCTGGCCAGTTGGTATGCAATGGAGAGGTTGGTTAGGGCTTTAGATGGATCATTTTGCTCCAGGTTTACTTCCCCCATATTGTTATAGGCGGTGATCATTCCGGTAGTATCTAAGATCTCTCTCGAAATCTCGAGGGTTTTTTGGTAAGCAATTTCTGCTTCTTTCATCTTACCTTGGTAAAAATGGATGGTGCCAATATTATTAAAGCTACTCCTGATCACCAGTTGATCATTTACTGCTTCAGCCGCCTTTAGTGATGCGTAGAATTTTTGAAGCGCTACGGCATAATTTCCCTGGTTAAAATAAACCAATGCAATATTACCCAGCAAGCCGGGCAACGCTTTTTCGTAGTTAATTTTTTCGGCGAGGGTATAGGCCTTATTATAAAAGTCGAGTGCTTTATCAAAATTTCCTTTTGTTTGCCATGCATTGCCCAACACGTTGTAGCTGTCTGTTTCGCCCCTGCGGAATGCCATAACATTGCTACGTTCTGGAATGCCAGACAATATTTGCAGAGCAGAATCAGGATAGCGGTCTGCGTATAAAAAGGCAATTCGATTAACCGTGTTGATATAAGCAGTATCCTCCAGGTAGCCTTCTTTCTGCTGCATGGTTTGTATCTCCTCTTTCAACTGCCTGATGTTACCCACTTGCACCTGGGCAATTGCGGAGTTGAAACTGCTGGCAGTTAAAAGCGTATAAAAGAATTGCTGCAAAATGCGCTTCATGCAGTAGATTTTAGTAATTTAAACTGAAGTTATGCTGTTGAATTTACTATTAAATAATGAAGTTATAGTGAAAATTATTGTTCTGTCCGAGGAAGAAAAACTTTTAAAAAAGATTAAATTTAATTGTTATCTTACCAGACAAACAAAACTACGTCAATGAAACAATCTTTTAAAACATTAGCACCCCTTCGCTGGTTAGCAGTTATTTTGCTGGCATGCACTTTATTGATTGCCTGCAACAACGAGACTAAAAAAACAGAAACTCCAACAGAGATGGAAAAGGCAAAGAAGGATTCTTTGCCTGTACTGGACAAAGATCCAAACAGTAGTACCCGCCCCGAAACCATAAAAAATTAACATGTTGTGCTGTTTAAGAAACTGGAAACAGCCTGCAAAAAGAAAGTTTTTTGCGGGCTGTTATTTTTTTATCCCAGTGGCATTGTTGCTACTCTTTTGTTTGGGCTTTGGAAAACTACAGGCTCAAACTTATTATTACATTGTTTATGAAGCCAGCGCTATCAGCACCGGTACTAACATTTATAAATCGCTCGTAACTTTACAACCAGATGGCTATGCGGTAGCACGTATACAATATAATGCAGGGCCCGACAATAAACTTTTTTTATACGAACAGGTGCTGAGTGATTCCAGCATAGAAAAGGAGGGCCAAAGCACTCAATACCTTTTACCTCAACGCGACGCTGTTCCGCTGATTGATGCGGATACTTCCGGCTTTTCAATGCCCAGGTTTGTTTTTAAAAAGCAATACGACAGCAGCGGTTATTATTATGAACCGGCCGGCGTTGAATTAAAAAATAAAAAAGGTGAATGGCTGGCAGCCAAAATGACCCAAAGCGTGCAAAAAAACCACGAAGCGCTCAGGAATGACGAGGCCTTTGTGAGCTCCTTCTATTTTGAGTCGGATGGGTTTTACCAATATATTTTTGATCAGGCAACAAGGGCAACTCCTTTGCCAAAAACCGAAAAAATGTTCCTGATTGTAGTTGCCAATACCAAAGATGCAACGGTAGGCAAAAGTTCGGAAACAGATCTTAAAAATGTTTCCGGATTATTTAATTCTTTAGCAACCAATCTCGGTATATCGAAAGTGCTTCCTATTTACATTTCCGGAGATGGATATAGTAAAACTGCGGTAGAGGCAGCGTTGCTGGCACTGGAAGCGCAAAAACCAGCGACTACAGATATTGTTGTATTCTATTTCAGTGGCCATGGTTTCAGGCTGGCCGGCGACCAAAGCAAATACCCAAGGATGTCTTTTCGCACAGCAAAAAATAAAGCCAATAAAGAAGTGGGAGATAATATGCCACTGGAAGATGTTTATAAAAGGATCAATGCGTTAAAGCCGCGGGTAAACCTTGTGCTGGCAGATTGCTGCAATGCAGATATTTATGAAAACCCAGTGTTGGGTACAGATATGATAACCCCGAAGGGGGGCGGCGCTCTAGGTAACTTTAATAGAGAGGCGGCTCAAAAACTTTTTTTACCTGCAATGCCTTTATCTATCATTGTGGGTAGCGTAGAAAAAAATCACCTGGCGGTGGGACATCCTGACATTGGAGGCTACTATACCCATTTTTTTACTGCCGAACTCAAAAAAAACATGTGGGGGTTTTATAGCAATAGCCTGCTTTCTTTTGGCGGGCAGAGTAATTCTTCCTGGTTAAAAATTTTACTGGACGCCAGAAAAAATACTTATTGGAAAGCTAAAGCAAAGCAGTGTGGCAAAACAACTAATGATAGATGCATACAGGAGGCGGAAATAAAAATTGACTCCAGGTAACTATCTACTTTAGCTCAGGAATTCTTTTGTTCACCACATCATATTTTTTTTTGCCTGTGCTATTTTCTGAGTTGCTGTAAATATTATCTGCATTTTCAGTATTGGCAAGCTTCTTCCAATCAGCTGAGTTTTTTATTTTATCCCAGGCCGCATCATTCCTTAGTAAGTAATAAAGCTTAAAATTTTTAGAAAATAATTTTTTTAGGGTTTGTATGGCCTGTACCTGCTGGTTATTGATGGCATAAATACGAGCTGTTGTATATAAGAAAACAAGATATTTTTCCTCATCATCTTTGCCAAGCAGCAAACCCTTTTTTGCTTCCGTAAATCCTTTCGTGTAATCTTTTTGGAGTAAATACATTTTCATATAAAGAAAAGATTTGTGAATTTTCTCTTCATTTGATTCTGGTAAAAAAGATTGGAGAAGCCTATCTGCAGAAGGATATTTTTTTTGCAACATTTTATACTCGGCTAGTTCAGCCACCTGTAGCGCAGCTAATTTATTATGTTTATACAGCACTTCAAGGTTTTCTGCAACGTCGGGAAATTGTTTATTTATACGTAACACATTTATTAGCTTATTTCGTAGGGCTACATTGGCAGGAAAAGTTTTAACCAAGTATCGATAGTTAATACTGGCAGAATCAAACTTACCCATCCAGCTTTGCAGGTCTGCCACATATTCGGTAAAAACAGGACTTGGTAATTGATCACCTGAAAACTTTATGGCCTGTTGTAAGAAATAATTTGCTTCGGTTAAAGGTTCGTACCGGTTAGTATCCAGTTTTATTTCTTCTCTTGTACCGGGCAAAAAGTATTTTTTATCTGCCGCTGCAAAACCCTCTGAACCAACGACCTCATTTTGACCTTCTATACTTGTTTTAAATGGATAGGCGTG
>JBBSDF010000088.1:0-7173 GCA_038249665.1 Chitinophagales bacterium | reverse complement strand
GGAATGACTGCCACTTGGCAATTAACCCTTTCTGTAATTATTGGACTTTTGTTGATGATTTCTCCTTTTGTTTTCCAGATTGGAATAGAAACATCCGCAGCCAATTTAAATCACTTGGGTGGAGCACTCGTGATCGTTTTTGCGGTAGTGGCTATGGCTGAAGTACTGAGAAGTTTTCGCTATTTCAACGTGTTGCTAGGCCTGGCAATGGCAGCGATGCCCTGGATGATGGAGGATAGCGATATGGCGCTCACGATAAGCAGTAGCCTTGCCGGACTTATCATAATGGCCCTTTCCTTTTCAAAAGGGAAAATCAAAGAAAAATATGGCCTTTGGGATAAACATGTGTTTTAAAAAACAAAAATGCAATCAACAACAAAGATAACAACATTCTTTCTCGACATTGGCGAAGTGCTGCTTACAAACGGCTGGGGGCATGAATCGCGGCAGCTTGCTGCAGAGGAATTCAATATTGATTACAACGATTTCAATACCAGGCATGCCATTGCCTTCGAAACGTATGAATCAGGAAAGCTTACCATGGACGAGTATTTTGACATTGCTGTTTTTTATGAGCCAAGAGATTTCACCAAAGAGGCATTCCGGCAATTCATGTTTACTCAATCAAAGCCGTACCCGGAAATGATTGGATTGATAAAGAGGCTTAAAGAACAATATGGTTTAAAGATCATTGCAGTAAGCAATGAAGCGAGGGACTTAAATACCTACAGGATTGATGAATTTAAGTTAGCAGGCTTTATTGATTTTTTTGTTTCCTCCACGTATGTGCACATACGCAAGCCCGACAAGAACATTTTTAAGCTGGCACTCGACATGGCGCACGTGCAGCCGAATGAAGTGCTTTATATTGATGACACGGAAGTATTTATAACCATTGCTGAAAGCCTGGGTATAAAAGGTATTTTTCATGTCAATTATGAATCTACCTGCAAAAAACTGCAATCATTTGGATTTGAAACAACAATATGAAAAATAATATGATGGACACACAAGCTATTGAAACAAATAAAGAACAGTTATCCCCTGAACTTTTAAATAAAATGAATGCTTATTGGCGGGCTACCAATTACCTTTCAGTGGGGCAGATGTATTTACAGGAGAACCCGCTTTTAAGAGAGCCGCTAAAACCGGAAAATATCAAGAACATGCTGCTTGGGCATTGGGGCACTACGCCCGGGCAAAACTTTATTTATGTGCACCTCAATCGCATCATAAAAAAGTATGACCTCGATATGATTTACATTTCAGGCCCCGGTCATGGCGGGCCGGCTATTGTCGGCAATGTTTACTTAGAGGGGACTTACAGTGAAGTATATCCGAACATCAGCCAGGATGAAGAAGGGTTACAAAAATTGTTTAAGCAATTCTCTTTTCCAGGCGGTATTCCCAGCCATGTTTCACCCGAATGTCCAGGCTCTATACATGAAGGTGGTGAGCTTGGCTATTCACTCAGCCATGCTTTCGGGGCGGCTTTTGATAACCCTGATTTAATTGTGGGTTGCGTGGTAGGCGATGGCGAGGCAGAAACGGGGCCCTTAGCCACTGCATGGCATTCCAACAAATTTTTGAATCCTGTTACTGATGGCGTGGTGCTGCCCATCCTGCATTTGAATGGCTACAAAATTGCCAATCCCACGGTGCTTGCCCGCATCAGCCGTGAAGAATTGGATCAACTGTTTAAGGGTTATGGCTGGAAGCCTTACCTGATTGAAGGTGACGACCCCATGGAAATGCACCAAAAAATGGCGCAGTTGATGGATAAAGTCATTGAAGAAATAAAGGCGATAAAACAGCATGCCGTTGAAAACAATGATGCTGAACGTCCCATTTGGCCAATGATTATTTTAAAGTCGCCCAAAGGATGGACGGGCCCAAAATATGTGAATGGCTTAAAGATAGAAGGCACTTTTAGGGCGCATCAGGTGCCCATAACAGACCCTGCTACCAACCCTGAACATTTGCAGCAATTGGAAGACTGGCTAAAAAGTTACAAGCCCGAAGAACTTTTTGATGAGCGTGGAAGGTTCAATTCTGAACTCGCTGCGTTGGCTCCAAAAGGTGAACGGCGAATGGGTGCCAATCCGCACGCCAATGGTGGCTTATTGCTTCACAATCTTCGCATGCCCGATTTTCGTGATTATGGAAATGCCCTAAAGAATCGTGGAGAAAAAGGCCCGGGTGATACATTGGCTTTAGGGACTTTTATGAGGGATATAATAAAATTGAATTCAGATAAAAGAAACTTTCGTGTTTTTGGCCCCGATGAAACGTTGTCAAACAAATTGAATGCCGTATTTGAAGCAACGGATCGCCAGTGGGAAGCACCCATCATTGATACGGATGATTTTTTGAAAAAGGATGGACGGGTAGTAGAAATGCTGAGCGAACACCAATGTGAAGGATGGCTGGAAGGGTATCTTTTAACAGGAAGACATGGGTTGTTCAATTGCTACGAAGCGTTCATCCATATCATTGATTCCATGTTCAACCAGCATGCCAAATGGCTAAAAGTAACATCAGAACTCCCTTGGCGCAGGAAAATCGCATCACTCAATATTCTTTTGGCTTCACATGTATGGCGGCAGGATCATAATGGCTTCACACATCAGGATCCGGGATTTCTAGATGTGGTAATGAATAAAAAAGCATCTGTGATACGAATTTACCTGCCACCTGATGCCAATTGCCTTTTATCGGTGATGGATCATTGTTTCCGCAGCAGGCACTATGTCAATGTGATAGTTGCCGGTAAACATCCAGCTCCTCAATGGCTTTCTATGACAGAAGCGGTTGTTCATTGCACCAAAGGAATTGGAATGTGGACATGGGCAAGCAATGATGAAGGTGTAGAACCTGACGTAGTCATGGCTTGCGCCGGTGATGTACCTACATTAGAAACTTTAGCGGCAGTTTCTATATTAAGAGAAAAATTGCCTGACGTGAAAATACGGGTAGTGAATGTGGTTGACCTGATGAAATTACAACCAGAAAGTGAACATCCTCACGGATTAAGTGATGCGGATTTTGATGCGTTATTCACTAAAGACAAGCCTATAATTTTTGCTTTCCATGGTTATCCCTGGCTTATTCATAGACTAACCTACAGGCGTACAAACCATATCAATATGCATGTACGCGGTTACAAAGAAGAAGGTACCATTACCACACCTTTTGATATGACCGTGCTGAATGATCTTGACCGGTTTCATTTGGTGATGGATACCATTGACAGATTGCCGCAATTAAAAGATAAAACTGCATACCTGAAACAAGAGATGCAGGATAAGCTTATTGAACACAAATATTACATCCGGCAGAATGGGATGGACATGCCGGAGATACGAGATTGGAAATGGAAAGTAAATGATTCTCAGACAAATGAGATTTAATCATTCCACAAATCAAACAATGATGACGCTTGAGATAAAATTAGGCCGGTAATTAGAAAATTAAACCATGACAACACTGAACGCTAATACATATCCAATAGAAGGTGCTCATTCAATGAAGGTTGACGAGCTTGCAAAGCTGGTGTATGTAAATCTGCAAACCGGGTTAGAAGAAATTAGTATCAATGAAAAGATTACAAAATATAGCTTAAATGGTTATGCAGAGCAAAAGAAAAAAAGTATTTTGCTGATTTCATTTGAACAATTAAAAAGCCCGATAATATTATTGCTGTTAGTAGCCGCCGGCTTTTCTTTTTTCTTTAAAGATTGGGTAGAAGGCTTTTCCATTATTGCTGTAATTTTCATTACCGCAGCTTTGAGTTTTTAAAATTATTGATTAAGATGAAAAATAAAACTTTAAAAGATACCATACAGCAACTCTTTGCCAGCGGCAAAGGAATACTTGCGATGGACGAAAGCAACGGAACCTGCAACAAACGCTTTGCCGCCGCCGGCATTCCTCAAACCATGGAAATGCGGCGAAAGTATCGTGAACTCATCGTCACTACGCCCGGTTTGAATGAAAGTATTGGCGGCGCTATCCTGTATGATGAAACCATACGGCAGCAAACCAAGGACGGGGTTTTGTTTACAGATGTGCTGCTTAATGCCGGAATTATCACGGGTATTAAAGTGGATACAGGTGCTAAACCAATGGCAGGTTTTCCCAATGAAAAAATTACGGAGGGGCTTGATGGGTTACGTGATCGGTTGATGGAATATAAAGCGATGGGCGTCCGTTTTGCCAAATGGCGTGGCGTGATCACAATTGGCAATGGAATCCCAACAACAGCATGTATTAAATCCAATGCACATGCACTTGCACGGTATGCCGCTTTATGCCAGGAGGCAGGTATTGTACCTATTGTAGAACCCGAAGTACTCATGACAGGGAATCACAGCATTCAGGAATGTTATGAGGTAACCGAGCAGGTTTTAAAAACTCTTTTCTATCAATTGTATCAATATAAAATTGATCTGGAAGGAATGATCCTAAAACCAAACATGGTAATTACAGGAACGGAAAGTGTGGCACAAAATACTATTGATGAAGTAGCAGAAGCTACCCTAAATTGCTTGTGGTCTTCTGTCCCGGCGACTATGCCTGCTGTTGCATTTTTATCGGGCGGACAATCTCCGGAAGATGCAGCGGCACATTTGAATGCCATGAATAAAAACTTTAAGAGCCGCTTGCCTTGGATATTGACGTTTTCTTTTGCACGAGCTATTCAACAACCTGCGCTCGATAAATGGAAAGGAGAGGATACGAACGTTGAGGAAGCGCAGAAATTATTATTTATGCGAGCAAAACTTGCTTCCGCAGCATGCCAAGGTCAATACAATGCTGTAATGGAAGTAAAAGAGAACCTCATTGAGTGATTGGAAAAAAATTGAAAGATGATTATGACCTAAACCGGTTCCGTATTGAATTTGATAAGTTAACGCAAAAAAACAAGTCTGCTGCATTTAAAACTTGAATCTGCCTCAGCATAAATTTTTGCAAAAAATAAATCAACAGGTCATGAAAACTAAAAAACTTGAACAGCAGGGAATCAATACCGTTCGAATACTCGCTGCTGATGAAGTACAAATAGCATAGTCAGGCCATCCCTGGACGCCAATGGGGCTTGCGCCCGTTGGTCATGTTTTATGGACTGAAAGCTTTGGTGTCATAGCGTTGCAAACGAAACGTTTCAACATAATTAAATCACTAAGAACATTACAACTACCGACAAAATGAATATTCTAATTACAGGAGCAACGGGCAATGTGGGTTGGTCGGTATTAAATCACCTTACAAATCAAAACAATAATTTAAAAGTAACAGCAGGGGTGAGAAATGTTGAAAAAGACAAAGACAAACTTCAAGAATTCAATGTTTCACTTGTAACTTTTGACTTTGAAAATGTTCAAACATTTCAAACTGCGCTACAAGGAATAGATATACTTTTTTTACTTCGTCCGCCACAACTGGCCGATGTTGAAAAGTATTTTAAACCGCTGATTGAAAAAGTTAAAAAATGTGGTGTTCGGCAAATTGTCTTTTTATCAGTTCAAGGAGTTGAGAACAGTAAAATTATTCCGCACCATAAAATTGAAAAACTTATCACAGATCTTAAAATTGATTATACTTTTTTACGACCAGCCTATTTTATGCAAAATTTCACTACAACCCTACGTTCTGACTTAGTGAATAAGCATAGAATATACCTGCCGGCAGGACGAGCAAAATTCACCTTAATAGATGTTGATGATATTGGTTTAGTAGCTGCAAAGGTGCTGTATGAACCGCAAAAACACCTCAACAAAAGTTATGAACTAACAAACAATGAAACGCTGACCTTTGCTGAAATGGCTTATAAATTGAGCAATGGTTTGGGTGAAAAAATAAAATTTGTTTCGCCCAATTTATTGCAATTCTTTTTGACGAAACGGAAAGAAGGTGTTCATTCAATGTTTATTTTAGTGATGATGAAGCTACACTATTTTCCAAGATTTCAGAAGATACCCAAGACAACAGAATGTGTAAAAAATATCACAGGACAAGAACCCAGATCATTTGACGACTTTATTCTGACAAACCTAAAATTACTACAATGACGAAGAAAATTGAACAGGAGGACGCAAATTCAAGCTTCCCTCAAGAATATGAAGAACAGCGAAGCACGGACATTCGTATGACTCCCCAACCCTTAGAAGCTCAGGACAAAACAACCGCTGAACAGATACGGATTGGTATTGCAGCAGACCATGGCGGATTTGAACTGAAAGAATTTCTGGCAAAGATGTTGTCCGAAGCAAACTATGAAGTAATTGATTTCGGCAACAGCGAGCTGGAGAACGATGATGATTACCCGGATTTTGTAATTCCGCTGGCGGATGCGATCGCAAATGGTACCGTGGAACGCGGTATTGCTGTTTGCGGCAGCGGGGTTGGAGCCTGTATTGCAGCAAACAAAGTTGCCGGTGTAAGAGGCTGCCTCATCACAGAAAAATTTTCGGCCCATCAGGGTGTTGAAGATGATAATATGAACATGATCTGCCTTGGCGGCCGTGTGATTACACCATCTTTAGCCGGGGAATTGGTGAATATTTTCCTTAAAGCAAAGTTCAGCAATGAGGAAAGGCACAATCGCCGACTGGCAAAAGTGGCAGTGGTTGAAAACCGAAGTAAAGTTCATCTAAAAAAAGTTATTGACTAGGCACAAACCATTGTCGATGCTGCTTTACAGATAAATCAAAGAAACGTATGAAATTAAAATTGATTCCCACCGCACATGAGCTCATATCCAATATGAGAGCCTTTTTCCAGGTAAGTGATACTAATATCAACTATTTAAATGAAGAGCCGCTGAGAGAAGAATTGTTCAGTTCTGAGCAAATGGAGCGTTTCGGTAAAACACTGGCTACAAGACATAAATTAAGTACAAACCCTGCAAAAGATCATTTGCTGAAACGGCTTGCAAGCAATGAAGATACCTTACAAGAAGTACGCAAACTGCTGACAGATTCAATTAAAAAAAACTATCAGGTAACGCCTGCTGGCGAATGGCTGATAGACAATTTCTACCTGATCGAGGAACATATCCTGATCGCTAAAACACATTTCCCAAAAAATTACAGTGAAACTTTACCCCAGCTTCTAAATGGTACATCTACGGGTATCACTCGTAGTTATGACATTGTTCTCCAGATAATTTCT
>JBBSDF010000087.1:0-7597 GCA_038249665.1 Chitinophagales bacterium | reverse complement strand
CCTATTCTTTAATTTTCGAACAAACATACACAAAAATAGCTTTGCAACACCCATTTTCAAAACTCAACCCAGTAAAATCAATACTTTCAGGGCACAATTTTAAAAAGTGCGTAAAACAGGAAAAGAGATCGCCGCCGTCTGGCTTTCAGCGAACGGCTTTGAATGGAATAAAAAGACGAAAATTTTTTAAACTAATGTTTTGTATTTAGAATCTTTCTATCGCCTGCCGCGGGCATTTTTTCTACAAGTAAACGCTCTAAGGTTTTCCGGGCAGGTAACTTAATTGAAGACGCTGGTGTTATTGCAAAAACCAGTGATTTGATGCGTGTGCACAAACCCTTATAGGTTTTTATCCGCCCTCCTTTTAATTTTTGAAAACGCGATTTTTTGGAAGTCCTCTGCACGATTCGTCGCACCACGAATCACTTCAAAAAGAGTATCTGCTTTTTACCGTCAGCTTTCTTATGCCTTCTTTTAGAACAAGCCGTAATATCATGATCATTTTCAACTTATCTTTAGCCCATGGCCCAAGCGGTACGACGTTACACAAAAAGATTCATCGTTTTCTGCAATATCCTTGCAGGAATCCTGTTTTTATTGGGCGCTTATGGCTATTGGTTCAACCCGGAAAAGTATTGGTTTATGGGGTTGCTCACCCTAGGCAATTTTTACTTATTACTACTACTTATTGGTTTCTTTTTTTTCTGGTTGCTGGCAAAGCCCAAAATGGTATTCATCAGTTTGGCGGCTATTGTATTGGCATGGAGTCCATTAAAGCAGCTCGTAAAACTGAGGGTGAGTAATGGCTTCGATCTAAAAAAAGAAAAATCGCAGTTACGGGTGATGAGCTGGAACATCGAACATTTTGAAATTGCCGCGCATAAAAAACATCCGGAAAAAAAACAGCAAATGCTGCAGTTGGTGAATGCCTATCACCCCGACGTGGCTTGTTTTCAGGAGATGGTGGGCAACGAAAACAATCCCGAAGCTATCAACTACCTTCCCGACATTGCCGCCACCCTCCAAATGCCTTATTATTTTTACGCTTACAACCCCAAGCTGAATTATGATAAAAATCACCAGTTTGGCATTATCATCTTTTCTAAATATCCTTTTATCAAAAAAGAGATGCTCAGCAGAAATCCCAACAACTACAATTCCATTTTTCAATATGTGGACATTGCAGCTAGCAGAGATACTGTTCGCATTTTTAACCTACACCTGCAATCCCTCCAATTCAGCGATGAAGACCGCAGGTACCTGGATGAACCCAGCATCGACAATGAAAACAATTTCAAAAAAAGCCGCACCATCCTCTCTAAATTCAGAACAGGATTTGCCAAAAGGCGGGTACAAAGTATGCACGTGAGAGAAGAAATGAACAAAAGCCCTTACCCACTTATTGTTTGCGGCGATTTCAACGATGTGCCCAATAGTTTTGCTTATCAGCACATTGGCAAGGGCTTGCAGAACGGATTCGCAGAAGCCGGTACTGGCATTGGCCGCACCTATTCGCATATTGCCCCTACGCTGAGGATCGATAATATTTTTGCTGACAAACGATTCGTGATTCACCAGTTCACCCGTGATGGAAAAAAAATCAGCGATCACTTTCCCATTGTGGCAGATCTAGAATTAAAATAATCAGTACCTTAAAGTCATGTTTACAAACTACCTTTTAACCGCCTGTTGTTGTTGCTAACACCTCGATGATCCCGCCATTGACAGGCCATCCTTCCCGATCAAAAATTTATAGTTAATTTTGCCCTGCTTTAAAACAGTGTTTCTACCCCATCAGCCGGGGTTGATCCCAAAGCAGTTTAAACAAAACAACATGTCGTTAAAAATTTACAACTCCTATACCCGCCAAAAAGAGGCGTTTCAATCTATCACCCCTGGCCATGTAGGCATGTATGTGTGCGGACCTACCGTAAGCGGCGAAAGTCACCTCGGACATGCTCGTCCCTACATCACGTTTGATGTGGTGTATCGTTACCTCTCCTACTTAGGCAACAAAGTGCGGTATGTTAGAAACATCACCGATGCCGGCCATTTTGAAGAAGAAGGTCGGGAAGCCGAAGACAAGATCTCTAAAAAAGCAATCCTTGAAAAGTTAGAGCCGATGGAGTTGGTGCAGAAATACAGCAACCTATTTCATTGGGCCATGCTGCAATTCAATTGTATAGAACCCAGTATAGAGCCCACTGCTACCGGTCATATCGTAGAGCAGATCAACATGATCGAAAAAATCATCGCCGAAGGTTATGCTTATGTGGTAAATGGTTCTGTGTATTTCGACGTAAAAAAATATGCTGCAAATTATGATTATGGCAAGCTGAGTGGCAGGGTGATCGAAGACTTGTTAGAAACGACCCGCGAACTGGATGGACAGGAAGAAAAAAGGGACCGTGCCGATTTTGCCCTTTGGAAAAATGCATCGCCCGAACACATCATGCGCTGGAAAAGCCCTTGGGGCGATGGTTTCCCGGGATGGCACATCGAATGTTCTGCCATGGCCACCAAGTACCTGGGCGCCTCTTTTGATATTCATGGAGGAGGAATGGACCTACAGTTTCCACACCACGAAAGTGAGATTGCACAAAGTACGATCTGCAATCACCAGGCACCCGTGCGGTATTGGATGCACAACAACATGATCACCATCAATGGAAAAAAGATGGGGAAGAGTTACAACAACGTCATTAAATTAACGGAGTTGTTTAGCGGCGAGCATCCCTTGCTGAGTCAGCCCTTTCACCCCATGACTATTCGGTTTTTTATTTTGCAAAGTCATTATCGCAGTCCGCTCGACTTTAGCAATGATGCATTGGTGGCCAGCGAAAAGGCCTTTAAAAGATTGTGGGAAGCTTACGAAATATTGCAAAAATTGCCGGAAAGCAATCAACAGGAAGCGAGTCATCCAGAACTGGATGGCAAGCTCCATACCTGGCTCAACGAGCTCACTGAATTTATGAACGACGATTTCAGTACGGCCAAAGTGTTGGCCAATTTGTTTGAAATGGCACCAGTCATCAATTCCTTTAAAGATGGCCTTATTTCGCAAGGCGCCATCAAAGGCGAAACGCTACAAAAAATGAAAACGCTCTTTAAACTGTTTATGGAAGATATACTGGGATTGCAGCAGGTAAGCAATGCCGACAACGAAGTATTTGGATCCGTCATTCAGTTGCTCATCGAGATCCGCAAGGAAGCGAAGGGCAAAAAGGATTTTGTTACTTCTGATAAGATCAGAAACCAACTGGCGGGTTTGGGTATTCAGCTCAAGGATGAGAAAAATGGAGAAATGAGTTGGTCGTCAATGTGATCATACTATTTAAATTCCTACTTAAATAAATTGCGGTTGGTGCAATTATCAGTTGCGAAATAATAAGAGGCTACCACCGTATAGCTTTCAGCGAACGGATTTGGATGGAATAATAAGATGAATTATTTTTTAAACTAATTTTTTTATTTAGAATCTTTCTTTCGCTTGCCGCGGGCTTTTTTTCTACAAGTAAACGCTCTAAGGTTTTCCGGGCAGGTAACTTAATTGAAGACGCTGGTGTTCTTGCAAAAACCAGTGATTTGATGCGTATGCGCAAACCCTTGTAGGTTTTTATCCGCCCTGCTCAATATTTACTTGATGCAAATTTTTGGGAGGCCAGGCTTCCGACCACGTAGTGGGATTGTCTGGATCGCTTGTGGCAAATTCGAGAATACCTTTAATTTTGCAGGAATGAAAACTTTGCGCCTTTGTGCCTTCTTGGCTAATCAACTTTCTGCCCCCGGCATAGCAATTTTTCTTTTTTGGCGATCTGCGAATTGCCGATATTCCTCAATACGTGTATTAGGGACTACATCATCGGGCGTGACCCTTTTTTGCTATTACAAGTTACCCCCATTCACCCCCTAAATACGACGGTTCATGCCGATTTTACTCCAATTGGGCCCTACTCCATCATCTTTTGATCGATTATTGTGTTATTAGATCAAACAAAATCAATCAAAATGAAAATCAATCAACTTATTTCAAAATGGCCTTTGTTCCTTGCTTTAGGAGCAATCGTAACCTTCTCCGCTTGCGAAGACGACGATGAACCCGTGGACAACACGATCACTGGTAAAGTAGTAGCTGACCCCAACTTTAGTAGTTTAGAAACTGCGGTAGTAAGAGCTGGCCTCGCCGGCACACTGAGCGGCACTGGTCCCTTTACTGTATTTGCACCAGACAACGCCGCTTTTGCAGCAGCTGGCTTAACAGATGCAGCGATCAACGGTACTACCCCAGCCGCTTTGTCTACTATTTTATTGTACCATACCATCGGTGCAAGAATTGCAGCTGCTGATGTACCTGCTGGTCCAAACGCTAAAGTAACCACCGCCAATGGTGACTCAGTATTCGTAACAAGAAATGCTGCTGGCGTATTCGTAAATGGTATCCAGGTTACACAAGCCAACATCGAAGGCAGCAATGGTATCATACACAAAATCGGATCTGTATTGCAACCACCACTAGGAACCACTGTTCAAACTGCGATCGCAGTATCGGGTGGCGACAATGGATTGGATTCTTTAGTAGTGGCCATTACCACTGCAGGTATTGCTGGGGTTCTAAACAGTAATATCCTGACCGTATTTGCACCTACTAACAAAGCATTTAGAGATTTGTTAACAGCTTTGACATTTACCAGAATCAGTCAAATTCCTTTGCCTCTTTTAACAGCCGTGCTCACTTACCATGTAAGAGCTGGAAGGGCTTTCTCTTCTGACCTTGCCAATGGTCCATTGGCCATGTTTGCAGGTGGAAACACAACCATTTCTTTGGCATCTGGTGCTACCATCAGAGGCAACGGTAATGGCGGCAATGCTTCTAATATCATCAGAACAAATGTGGTTACCCGCACCGGGGTGGTACACCTGATCGACAGGGTTTTGTTACCATAATAGTATAGATTTCTATGCAAAAACACCTATAAATAATAGCATCGACGGTAAACTTTATATAGCTTTAGCCGTTGATGCTATTTTAATTGCCAGCAATGTTCACACACAAGTACAGATATCTTTTTATTCTTGGGTTAACCTTTTATACTTTCATTAGTACAGAGTTGTGCGAAGTGTACTACTATTTCAACATTGAAATTGAGTGGTACTACGCATTAGCTACCATCGGAGCTATCACACTGGGAGTTTGGGAAGGTAGCAGACTGTTGCAAACTTTTTTTATCAATAGAATTCACGATACACACCACAAAATCAAATGGCTACTCTTGTTTTTTGCAGCCGGAAGTGTGGTAACCAGTATTGTAACTGTGGCAGCAGTGTTTGCCATGAGCATGCTCGTTCACGATCACACCCTGGAGGAGACGATTGTTCCCCTTAAACTCAATATCATCTATGCATGGCTGGCCAACTTATTGTTTCATTTGCTCAATGCCATCATGTATTATTTTAAAGAATACAAAACCAAGTGGATAGAAGCAGAAGAGCTCAAAGGTATTACAGCACAAGCCGAATTACAACTCGTGAAAAGCCAGATCAACCCACATTTTCTATTCAATAACCTCAATGTACTCAGCACACTGGTGCTACAAAACAATGCAGAAGCCAATAAATTTATTGAAGCCTTTTCAAAAGTGTACCGCTATATTTTGAGCACACACGATAAAGAAATCGTGGAAATAAGAACAGAGCTGGATTATATTGAACCCTATATTTTTTTGTTGGAAAAAAGATTTTCCGAAGGCCTTTCTATCACGATAAATATTCCGGAGGAGTACGAATCGAAGTACATCATACCTGCGTCTTTGCAGATGCTGATCGAAAATGCCATCAAACACAATGTGGTGAGCAGGCACAAACCACTTCACATCGATGTACACGTAAATGGCAACAATACGATCGTCGTCAGCAATAATTTACAGGCCAGAGAATCTGTAGAAACTTCTACGGAGATCGGCCTCAGCAACATTAAAAAAAGATATTTATTGGTAAGTGGAAGAGAAGTGCTGATCAACAAAAACGAAACAAACTTCATCGTAACACTGCCCATGCTCACCCTTAACTGATGACCAAATGAACATACTCATCATAGAAGACGAAATACTGGCCACAGAACGATTGCAGATTTTGCTGAAAGAATACGATCCCAGCATTAACATCGTTGGCTGCCTCGAGAGCGTGGAAGAAACCGTGAACTGGCTCAACAAAAAAACCCATCCCGATCTGTTATTGATGGACATCCACCTCAGCGATGGCCATAGCTTCGAGATCTTTAAAAAAGCAACGACCCAAAAACCCATCATATTTACAACGGCCTATGAAAACTATGCCATCGACGCCTTTCAATTGTTCAGCATCGATTACATCCTAAAACCAGTGAGCATTGAAGCCCTTGCTGCTGCCATCAATAAATACAAAAACCTGGCATCCAGTTTTACCCCCGCTGCAGATTATGGCATTATCATGGAACAGGTAAAAGACAATTTTACCACCCGTTACAAAAACCGGTTTTTAGCCAAGGTGGGTCAGCGCTTGTTTTTTGTGCAGGCCGACGAGGTGGCCTATTTTTATGCCGATAATAAAATTGTGTGCCTCGTAGATAGAGAGGGTAATCGATTTGTGATCAACACCACTTTAGAGAAATTAGAATTGGTGTTAGACCCCCGCCATTTTTTCCGCATTAACCGCAAAGTAATCATCCATGCTGATGTGATAGAACAGGTAAAACCTGTGGCCAACAACCGGCTCAAAATTTTTATGCGTGGCATACAAACTGAGGAAGATATCACCATTAGCCGGGAGAAAGTATCTGAGTTTAAATTGTGGGCCGACAATTAGCGGCCAGCTATTCCATCACCATTGCCTTTCAGTGTCGCTGCCGCAAATTTTTTTATGAAATAAAAAGAATTCGCCGCCGTCTGATTTTCAACCTACGGCAATGGGTATATCCACGAAATGAATATTTTTTATTCGATAAGTTTTTTTACGCCCTGTTTTCCTAATACGAAATAAAAAGAGGGTCACCGCCGTATTGCTTTCAGCCAACGGCTATGGATGGATGAACGAGATTGATGTTGCCATAAAAGCCTTTTGCTTCGCAACTTCCCTACGCCTACCGCGGGCTTCTTTTCTTTTTTGCTTCTCCAAAAAAGAAACAAAAAAGGAGCCCGCCAAACGATAACACCCCGTTTGTCGGCGGTACCCTGATGGAGCTTTTGTACTACTGTAAACTCGAAATTTGTTCCTTGATGCTGAACGAAAACAGCCACTGCTTTTATATTTCAAAGGCTCAAAGTTTCATTTCTTTTGAATGTAAGATACCCTCGAATTTGCCGCAAGCCATCGAGACAACCCCGCTACGGAGCCGGAAGCCGGGCCTCCCAAAAAATTGCGTTAAGAAATTTAAGAGGAGGGTCGGATAAAAACCTATAAGGGTTTGCGCATACACATCAAATCATCAGTTTTCGCAATAACACCAGCGTCTTCAATTAAGTTACCTGCCTGGAAAACCTTAGAGAGTTTACTTGTAGAAAAGTAGCCCGCGGCAGTCGATAGAAACATTCGAAGCGAAGAAAATTTTGTGTACAGTGTAATG
>JBBSDF010000086.1:0-7701 GCA_038249665.1 Chitinophagales bacterium | reverse complement strand
GCGGTTCCTTATACCAGAATGGATGTAGATCTTAAAAACCACGGAAAAGGTATCTACAACGTAGAACTCTCCGATGGCAATGGTAGAAGATTAAAAACCGGCAGAGTAGTTATTCATTAATAACTGTCTTTCAATAAATTACGCAAAGCCTCCCCTTGGGAGGCTTTGTTGTTTTTACCCTAAATATGCCCAAGCTATCATAGAGGTCATTTTCAGGCTTTTTTATAAGAAAAATACTTAACTTTGCCACCCCGTTACAAAAAACCGCGGGGTTATTTATGTCATTTAATATTAACAAACAACTAAACGCAGAAGAACTGGAGCCAGCAGCTGTTGAGACAGCCGAAGCTACTGCGACAACAAACGCACCAGCACCTGCACCTATTGTAGAAACTGCTCACGACGATTTCGACTGGAGCAGAGACAAACGCAATGTATCTGCTTACTCTAAAGAAGAGAAAGAAAAGTATGATTCAGTGTACGACAACACTTTCAAACAAATCAACGATGGCGAAATGATTCAGGCTACCATTGAATCGTTGACCAAAACGGATGCGGTGGTAAACATTGGCTTCAAATCTGATGGCCTCATTTCTTTGAATGAATTCAGAGATATTCCAGGTGGCATCAAGGTGGGAGACCTTGTAGAAGTGATGGTAGTAGAAAAAGAAGACAGAGATGGTAATCTTCACTTAAGCCGCAAATCTGCAAGAATTACCAGAGCATGGGAAAGAATTGTAGAAGTAAACAAAACCGGCGAAATCGTTACTGGTTTGGTGACCAGCAAAACAAAAGGTGGTTTGATCGTAGATGTATTTGGTATGGAAACTTTCTTACCAGGATCTCAGATCGATGTGAAACCAGTTACTGATTACGATCAGTTTGTTGGTAAAACGATGGAATTTAAAGTGGTGAAAATTAACGAAGCCATCAAAAATGCGGTGGTATCTCACAAAGCACTTATTGAAAGCGATATCGAAGCTCAAAGAGCTGAAATCATCGGTAAACTGGAAAAAGGCCAGGTACTGGAAGGAACCATCAAAAACATTACAGACTTCGGAGCATTCCTGGATCTGGGTGGATTAGATGGTTTGCTTTATATCACGGATATTTCCTGGGGTCGTATCAACCATCCTTCAGAAGTATTGAAGATGGATCAAAAATTGAATGTGGTTGTATTAGACTTTGATGATGATAAGAAACGTATCAGTCTTGGTTTGAAACAACTAACAGCTCATCCATGGGATACCCTGGCTGAAAACCTGAAAGAAGGTGAAGTTATAAAAGGTAAAGTAGTGAACATCGAAGATTACGGTGCTTTCCTTGAAATTATGCCAGGTGTAGAAGGTTTGGTACACGTAAGTGAAATTACTTGGGCCAACACTCCTATCAACGCAAAGGAGTTCTTTAAACTGAACGACGAGTACGAAGCAAAAGTAGTTACACTGGATAAAGAAACCCGCAAGATGAGCCTTTCTATCAAGCAATTGACAGAAGATCCATGGAGCACTATCGAAAACCAATTCCCGGAAAGCAGTAAGCACATGGGTACTGTTAAGAACATCACTCCTTACGGTGTGTTTGTAGAACTGGCAACTGGTATCGGCGGTATGATTCACATCAGCGATCTTAGCTGGTTGAAGCGTTTCAATAACCCGAACGAATACACGAAAGTGGGTAACGAAATTGAAGTGATGATCCTCAGCATTGATAAAGAAGGACGCAAGCTGCAACTGGGTCACAAACAAATTGAAGAAGATCCATGGAACAGCCTGGAAGATACTTTCGCGATCGGTTCTACTCACCAGGGAACCGTGGTGAAGAAAGACGATAAAGGCGCTGTAGTTCAATTGCCTTACGGACTCGAAGGATTTGCACCAGCTCGTCACTTGGCAAAAGAAGATGGTAAAACCATCGTAGCAGACGAAATTGCCAGCTTTATGGTGATAGAATTTGACCGCAGCGACAAACGAATCGTTCTTAGTCACACCCGCTTGTGGGAGCAAGAGAAAGAAGAAGAAAAACAAGTTCAGATAAAAGAGAAAAAAGCGGATCAGGAAACAACCAAAAAAGCTGTGAAAACCATTCAGAGCAAAGTAGAAAAATCTACATTGGGCGACCTGAGCGCATTGGCAAATCTGAAAGCTAAATTAGACAGCGACGAAGCTGCTGAAGCTAAAGGAGAATAAAACCAATTTGTTTCTGATATTAAAAACTCCCGTTGAACAAACGGGAGTTTTTTTATGCAAAAAATTGTAGGAGGCTCAATCAAACACCTCTTCGTTGAGGTGCACCTTGGTCATTTGGTGAAAATGATTCTGGAAAGTATGCAAAGGAATAGTTTGCAGAATGTGGCGTTTCTCATCCCGATACCATATCTCTAAATGCGAAAAATCATCAGCTTTGGGAACGATCATTCTAAAAGCTCCTTTCGAATACTTGGAAGATCCATCTGACAACATTTCTTTGTGAAATTTGAGAAGTGTTAACGCTTCATCATTTAATTCTAATGGGCTTAATTGATCGGTTTCATACCAGAACTCCTGGATACCATTGTCTACACAAACCTGCTTCTCATTCTTATTTAAACCGGTTACTTCTCCCCTACGCATATCTCCTTCATTGCTGGTCATTACATAATCACCAACACGTAATTCCTGAAATTTAATCATAGTTGAATTGTTTTAAAGTGTAGTCTAATGTAAGCATTTTTTATTAAAAAGAAAAGTCATTGCTTTTCCTGAAAGAATTTTTATGGAACTTAAGGAATAAAATAATATACCCTTTATTAAAAACTTCGGCAAAAAAATACCTGTATTTTACGCAAGTATTAAATTTTTGTAAATGATGTTTGTTAGAATCACTCTGCCCAACTCATTACGTAGCCATCGTTTTCAATGTCGATCGCTGTTGTAGTGGGTAGTAAAGGCCGAAAGGTATCTACCATTACGGCTAATTCCTGTGTTTCCTTTTTACCAATGCTTTTTTCTACTGCACCAGGGTGTGGCCCATGAGGAATACCCGCCGGGTGTAAGGTTAACATGCCCCTGGTAACGTGTTTACGACTCATGAAATCACCATCAACATAATACAACAATTCATCGCTATCGATATTGCTGTGGTTATAAGGAGCCGGTATGGCTTGAGGGTGATAATCGTAGAGTCTCGGAACAAAGGAACATACCACAAACGCATCCGTTTCAAATGTTTGGTGTACGGGCGGCGGCTGGTGAACCCTGCCGGTAATGGGCTCAAAATCGTGAATAGAAAAAATATAGGGATAACAACACCCATCCCAACCTACCACATCAAATGGATGAGTGCCGTAATGAATGCCGTACAACCAGCCTTTCTTTTTGGTTTGAATCACAAAATCGCCAGCCACATCTATGGTTTCCAAATGTTCGGGCACCCTGATATCACGTTCACAAAAAGGCGCATGTTCCATCAACTGGCCATACTTGCTCATGTATCTTTTTGGAAATCGCACTGGATGAAAAGATTCTACAATAAATAGTCGATTGTTTTCATCATTAAAATGAATTTGGTAAATGGTGCCACGGGGCAATACGATGTAGTCCCCATAACCAAATGTTAGTTGACCATAACAGGTTTTTACTACCCCACTACCTTCATGCACAAAAATGATCTCATCAGCATCTGCATTTTTGAAGAAATAGTCTGTCATACTTTGTGTAGGGGAAGCCAACACAATATGACAATCATTGTTGACCAAGACCGGCTTTCGACTTTTTAGAAAATCTGGTTCAGGCTTTACCTTGAACCCTTCAAAGCTGCGGTGTTTCAACATTTTTTCTTCTGCAATCTCTGGTGTTACATCCACTGGTTCATCGCACTGAACGATGAGTGTTGGAGCATGTGTGTGATAAAGGATAGAGTAATCGTTGGAAAAACCTTCAGTAGAAAAAAGTTGTTCAGCATACAATGAACCATCTGGTTTTCTGAATTGTGTGTGTCTTTTATGAGGAATGGTTCCTGCTTTATGATAATGTGCCATGGCAAATATTTAAAATGAAAAAATGGGAAACATAACTTGTTTTTTTTTGCTGCTATTTTATGCAACAATGCCATTACAACAAACAGCCAAGCCAGTAACTATACTATTCAATAATTGAACGATCCATAGCCTTTTGCCAACGCCAACATCAGAAAATAATATTTCCACCTGCGCTTGTCAATATCGTAAGTAAAGTTGCGGTGAAATGGCACAGTCAATTAATTTATTTGTTGGGTCGTAATTGAATTTTTGATGATAACTTCAATCAAATTTACAGTTTAAAATCGACATGCTTTGACAAGAATAGGCCTGATTTCTGATACACATGGTTTTTTAGATGAAACCGTTTTTACCCATTTTGACCACTGCGATGAAATATGGCATGCCGGCGACTTTGGCTCCATGAAATTAATTGAACAACTACGGGCATTTAAACCATTGAAAGGCGTGTATGGCAATATAGATGATGCTGCTATCAGAGAACAATTTCCGGAAGATCTTTTTTTTACTTGTGAAGGGGTAAACGTTTTCATTCGGCACATTGCCGGCTATCCGGGAAGATATGCACCCGGTGTGAAAGATAAAATCAAAAAAGCCAAAGCCAATCTTTTCATCAGTGGACATTCACACATTTTAAAAGTGATGTTCGACGATCAGCTGAATTGTCTGCATATTAATCCTGGGGCGGCAGGCAACCAGGGATGGCATACCACCAAAACGTTGATCAGACTGGTGATTGACGGAAAAGAAATGAAAAATTGTGAAGTGATAGAGCTGGGTAGCAGATAATTACTTCATCGTATAGTTAAATGAAAATTGGTAGATTGGCAGGGAGTAATCTATCTCCGGCTTTTTTAAATATTTGTAATACACCACTTTTATGTTTACGAGTTTGGTGATCTCTACGCCCCATGCAACGGAGTAGCCAGTGTAGAATCCATTTGTTTTTAGATCCGGCATTATTTCTTTTAACTGGCCGGCATTGGTACAGCATCCCATAAGGCGAAAAGCAAACCATGATACAACCACATTTTTAGTATTGCTTCTCTCCCATGCACCAGTTTGAAAATACAACCCCGCCGAGGCAAAAGAGTTTAAAAAATTCACTGGTTTTCCGGTTGTGGCATTAGAAGCCGGCCCTGTTCTGATACCTGTAAGTATGCGTTCCCCGAAATGATATAAAAAACCTGCTTTGGTAACCTTTTCTGTTTTCTGATTAAACATCATCACACCATCTACTGATATATTGGCCAATCCACTCAGCGGATTTATGAAGTTGGCAACCAATTCATCATTGCTGCGCTGCAAAACCGATTGGCCATTTTTAAAATTATTTGAAGAGACCCCTGAATATAAAGAAAGGGGCACAGCAAATTTTCCCGGCTCACCAATGTATAAGCGAATAAAACGGGCGGAAGCATTTAACTGACCGTTGTTAATAATATCTATAAAGCCACTGGTAAATATTTCTAGTTTATAGTCTTTCGGGTCTACTATTTTTCGAACAGGTTGTGCGGTAGTTGCCCGCAAACCAGCATTGGGCAGACTGTCTTTAATTTGCGTAAGGGCAGGCAGTGGCCAGAGCCATGTCAATATGGAGAAAAAAAATTTCATTGTATTTCATTCGTAGAAACTTGGTGAAACCAAAAGCTGTTAGCAAGAAATTTGAAACAACTAAAACGAATGGCTGACTATCTTGAAAAAATAAGTCTTACCCCATACCCGCTCCTGGTTCGTTTAAAGCTGCCCGTTGAAATATAGGAAGGATCATCTGGCAATACGGACAGTTGGTTATTTTCTGATTGTAAACCCGCCCAGATAATAAATGGGCTTATGCCAAGGAAATGCTGTTTTCCGATCTTTTTAAGTATTTCAATATCGCCTGTAATACGTAGATATGGAACGTATCCCTTTTGAGCATTTTCTTCAATCGTTTTATAGTTCCGGTTTTCGGCATACCCGTCTCATTTTGCCTGCCTTCGGCTGGCTGGTAAATGATACACCGAAAGTTACCTGGCAGCGTAGTCAATAAAAAGGTGAACCCACAAGCTGCAAGGCTTTTAATAGCAACACGCTTTGTAAATTTCCCCCTTATCTTATCTATCAAAGAACTTGTTTAATAAAGATGGTGATTTACTACCAAACAAAATTGTGAAAATTCACAATTTCAGACAGGAATATAATTTCAAAATGTTTGTTGTTTTTCCCACTTTATTTTTTTTGATTTTGGTAAATTTAATTTTAACCATGTTTAGTACCCTGCCCCCGCAAAAATTGCAGTTGTATTAATTATCCATATTATAGTTACTTTAAATGCAGTTTCCATGCCTGTTAATTATCCTGCGAAACTGATAAGAATTGCTGTAGCTGAAGATCATGTCATGTACCAGGAAGCCCTGAGCCGGGAAAATAGACCGTTGGGATAATTGCAAAGTGATTGTTCAGGCATCTAATGGCAGGCAACTGTTGGAATTGATGGGCCAAAGCGAAATGCCGGATATGTTGCTATTGGATCTTGCTATGCCGGAAATGAACGGGTATGATACCATAACAGCTATAAGGAAACGCTGCGCCAATATCAGGATTATCGTTTTGTCTCTTTACTCCAGCAATGAAGTAATATGGAAAACTATTGCCTCCGGGGCTAATGGATTTGTTGCCAAGACGGGGGATTTACTGGAATTAAAATATGCAATTGTTCAAGTATTACATTCAGGCAGCTACTTTTCTGACCAAACGGCAGCTAACTTTATTAAGAGAGCTGCTCATACTGGCAGCATACCTAAAGAAAATCATTATTCAGATATTGAACTCAGCTTTTTGCGCCATTGTTGCTCTGAAAAACCCTATAAAGAAATTGCAACAGAAATGGGTTTAACGCTTCGAAAACTAGAATACATTAGAGTAATGTTGTTTGAAAGATTTGAAGTAAAAAGCCGAACACACATGGCAATACTTGTAAAAAATAAAGGAATCGTGCTATAAAACCTTTTGGCTAATTTTATATTTCAGAATCAAAGTCATTTTATCAGCCTTCTCCTTCCCTATACCAGACACTACAAACTTCATTACATCACTTTTGCATCTGCCTCTTTTTTAAATTGCAGGTCGCGTTAGTCTTCACGTATGGCTGCTGTACGCATAGGCAGAAAATTCAAATGCCGATTGCACCAACTGCTATGCCAGTTAAAATGGCAGAAATGCCTTTTGACGGTTATTTCGAATAAATCATTCACAGCAAAACGAGGGATCACAAAGTATCCTAAAAAATTAATTTTACATACCCGGAAACCATGGACGACCAATTCCTTCTCTAAATGGCCAAGGTACTCCTGCCAAAATAAGTACCAGTGCAATAAGATACAACCAAGCAGCCGCTGAGTAAACGCCTTTTTTCGACTTCCCTCGTGCTATGGTGATCAGTATAATTGCAATGATCATGGTGGTAATGTGTTCCACTGCCCAAAACCTCATGACTGAATCTTTCATTACTTCTCCAAAACCATATTGCTGTATTAAATTGAAGCCCGGGCCTTTTGTAAAATATTGGTATAACCCAATTAGCAAGGTGATGTGTGCGGCGATCAACAAAAACAAACTGGTTTTCTTTAATGCAGGTTTTTTGCCAAACGCCTGAAGCAAGGCCAACAATAAAAGAATTAATATAATCCAGCGCAGTAAAT
>JBBSDF010000085.1:0-7708 GCA_038249665.1 Chitinophagales bacterium | reverse complement strand
TTTGCCGGGCCCACTTGTTCAATTTTTCCATTACTGATCAAAACAGATTGTTCGGCGATGGCTTTCCCTTGCACCACATCGATGACGGTAACATTTTTAATAAGGGTTGCTTGTGCCTGTATTGATAATGACCACAGGCAGCAACTCAGAATAAATATCGAAGTTTTCATGTTTTGTTGTTTAGAAAAGAAAGATAGGAATATTTTAAGGGATAGGTTGGTGGAACTTAATGCTTACCAGTTGCCCAATAATATTATATAATGCAGATTGATTTGTTTTGTACCGCCAGCACGGCCGCACGCAGAAAGCGAAGTAGCGGCCAACTTAATGATCATTGTAAAAAAATTTTCTTCCCCCCTAATTTCCTGCATCTTCCAACTTTCCTTCACCCAATGGCATTATTTTTCTGAACTGATAGGAGGCGTTCAGAATGTATTGGTTAAAAAGTAGCTCACTGCTCATAGCGGCAAATAGATAATCGGGCCGGTACCAAATTACAAAGGTATCCAGTGCATTGCCCGACAAACCAGTGATGCGGCCTACGGCAATTTTATTGAAACGATAACTCACGTACTTTTCTTGCTCCTGCTCTTCTAACCGGTTACGGAAAGCACGGAGTCGCTTGTTTCGCTTAAAACGAAATATATTGATGAGCTCATTAACATCCGCACCCACTGTGCCTCCCGGGCCGATGGATGTAGACAATCCCGGCCTTTCGTAATCAAATACATCCGCATAACTCTGCCGGTTTTCTATAGAGTCTTGTTTGTATGATTTAGAATACACCACCACCTCTTTTAAAGTATTGTACTTACTTTCTACCTGCACATGCAAAGAGATATTAAAATCCTGAATGCTGGTAATGCCGTTTACAGCAAACTGTTGAGTGGGTTTGTTTTTGTAAATAAAAGTGAGGGAATCGCCGGGCTTTACTTTTATTTCGTACTTGCCTAAACTATCGGTAACGGTGAACATACCACCGCTGCTCACCACCCGCACATTTTCTACGGTATTTATTTTGGTTTTATCTAAAACGGTTCCGCTAATACTGTACTGTGCCATGAGGGCACTATTGGTACAAATAAAGCAAAGAAGTAATAGAATTTTTCGCAACAGTTACAAAGTTTGAGGACGTAAGATAAATCAACAATTAGTTTGGGTGCAAAAGTCGCGTGTTTATTTAACGAGTTTTTCGCTTTTAATAATTTGGGCGACCTGAGCTGGAAAATGCAGGTGTTCCAATTTTTGGATGCGGGCCGCCAGGCTTTGAGGCGTATCTTCTGGCAAAACAGGGCAGCAGACCTGAAAAATTACTTCTCCGTGATCATATTGTTCGTCCACAAAATGGATGCTGATGCCAGATGCGGTGTCTTTTGCATCAATTACCGCCTGATGTACTTTTTGGCCATACATACCCTTGCCTCCATATTTGGGTAACAGGGCCGGGTGTATATTGAGGATGGCAGAGGGCCAATGCCGAATTAACGCTGAGGGTAATTTCCATAAAAAACCGGCGAGTATGATCCAATCAATTTGCCGTGCTTTCAACACCGGCACATAGGCGTCACCGTTATGGAACCGCTCATTTTCAATGAGTAAGGTTTCGATGCCTGCATCAGCAGCTATTTGCAATACGCCCGCTCCGGGTTTGTTACATACCACCAACGCAATATTGGCAAAAGGATCCTTGCTAAAGTATTGTATGATCGCTTCAACATTGGTTCCTTTACCGCTGGCAAAAATGGCTATGCGGGTTTGAGTAAGGTTCTGAGCCTCGAGTTGAGTGCTTTTTCCACCAAAGCGTCTTAATATTTTTCCAATATATTTTTTAAAAAAGGTAAACTGTCCCATCGGAATGCTGATCAGCAATACACATAGGGGCCAGATAATGGTTAACACTACCATATACACCACTCCCCAGAGCCATCCTTTTTCGATACCGGTGAACGCCATTATTTTTCTCCCGGCAATGCCACAAACACTACCTCCCAGGGCAAATGTGGTGAGTATCAGCAAAAGGGAAATGCCGTTTACCTTCCATTTGCGCTGCAACTTTTGAAACATACTGCAAATGTGCAGCAAAACTTTGTTAAAATGCGGTAGATTTTGATTGTCATACAATTGTTAAAAGAGATGTTACAAATACATGACAAATGCCTAGCGAATTCTTCCACAAACCTCTGAAAGCCAGTCCGGATAAAGGAAAAAAAAATTAAAAAATGTTGATAGTTTGTGGGTTTCCTGTCTTATTTTTGCAGCCGAGTAAGGTTATTTTACCACATTAGTCCCGATAACTATATGAGTCGTCATAAAAATACCATCAAAAACCTGTTTGCAAGCTGTATTTTACTTGCCTTTTTCTCCTTCAATAATATTGTTATTGCCCAGGTAGATGGAGCGGCGCTTTTTAAAGCAAACTGTGCCAGTTGCCACTATCCTGATAAAGATTTTACTGGTCCCGCCCTCAAAGGCTGGGCGGATCGTACTCCTGATAAAGACTGGATCTACAAATGGATGGCCAGTCCTTCTAAAATGATTGCCGAAGACGCCTATTCAAAAGCATTGTTCGAAAAGTGGAAACCCACGGTGATGACGGCTTTCCCCAACCTGAAAAAAGAAGAAGTGGATGGCATCATGGCTTATGTAGACGGGTACACCGCTCCGGTGAAAGGTCCTGTTGGCGGCGGCGGTGCAGGTGTTCCAGCATCCGACAACTCTTTACTTTTTGGTATCCTTACCTTAATTCTTGGCATAGTTGGGTTTATTTTATTACAGGTAAACAGCAACCTGCGCAAACTGACCGACGAAAAAGAAGGTGTTTTGCGTGGCGAACCGGTTCCATTTTACAGAAATAAAACGTATTTGATGGCCGGTACACTGCTGTTGTTTGGCCTAGGTGGTTACATGACCATCGAAGGTGCCATAGGGATGGGTCGTCACAAAGACTACCAGCCAGAGCAACCTATTTATTATTCTCACGTAGTACATGCTGGCGTAAGCCAAATCAGTTGTTTGTATTGCCACGGTAGCGCACAGGACAGTAAACATGCGGGTATTCCTTCTGTTAATGTGTGTATGAACTGTCACATGGCCATCAAAGAATACCAGGGTGATCCAATTGTAAAAGAAGATGGCACATCAGTAGATGGCACGGCAGAAATTCAGAAACTGTATGAATACGCCGGCTGGAATCCTAAAACAAACGCATACAATCCCGATAAAAACGGCGACGGTATCCCTGATGGAGCCAAACCAATTGAGTGGGTTAGAATACACAATCTTCCCGATCACGTGTACTTCAACCATAGCCAGCACGTAAAAGTGGGCAAGCAACAGTGCCAAACTTGTCATGGTAACATTCAGGAAATGCCGGAAGTATATCAGTTCAGCGATTTAAGCATGGGCTGGTGTATCAACTGTCATAGAGAATCTAAGGTCGATTTCAACAACAAAGAAACAGGCGAAGGCAATAAATTCTACAGCATTTACGAAAAGTTCCACAACGATTTGAAAAACAAAAAAATGGACAGCGTAACGGTAGAAAGTATTGGCGGAACGGAGTGCCAGAAATGTCACTATTAAACATACACCTGCAGTTTAGCCCAAGGGCCGGCTGTACAGGCATTTGTAACATACGAAGGAATACGGTTTTACATCATTGGCAGCTGAACATTTTTGCACTGCCGCATTTTTGAATCTTCACATTATGAGTAATAAAAAGTATTGGCAAAATTTCGGAGACCTCACTGAATCACCCCGTTTTCAGGAAGACTCAAAAAATGAATTCCAGGAAGAGTTGTTGCCTTTGGCCGAACTAGATGGTAAGGGTATACTGGATGCAGCTACTCCAAGAAGAGATTTTTTAAAATACCTCGGTTTTAGCACCGCTGCTGCAGCACTGGCTGCCAGCTGTAACGTACCCGTAAAAAAATCAGTGCCTTATCTGCAAAAGCCAGACAATGTCACGCCGGGTATCGCCAACTATTATGCTACCACCTATGTAAATGGTGGTGACGCTATTGCCGTAGTGGTAAAACAAAGAGATGGTCGCCCGATTAAAATAGAAGGCAATGATTTGTCATCCGTTTACAAAGGTGGAACCAGTGCACAGGCACAGGCTTCGGTGTTGGATTTGTACGATCCTACCAGACTCCGTCATCCTTTGCAAAAAACAGGCGAAGATTTCAAAGAAGTGACCAGCTTCGACAGTTTTGATAAATTGGTAGTGGCAGCCATCGCAGGCAAGTCTGTGGTATTGCTTACTTCTACTATTCATTCTCCGAGCACTTTACAAATCATCAGCGAGTTTCTGGCAAAATATCCAGGAAGCCGCCATGTACAATACGACACCGTGAGCTACAGCGGAATGCTGTTGGCCAACGAACTTACTTATGGCAAAAGAGCCATCCCGTCTTATCATTTCGATAAGGCATTAAACATCGTGAGCCTGGGTGCCGATTTTCTGGGTACCTGGTTAAATCCGGTGGAATTCAGCAAAGGGTATGCCGCTAACAGAAAAGTAACGAGCAAAACGCCTAAGCTCAACCGTCACTTTCAATTCGAAAGTATGATGAGCCTTACCGGTAGTAATGCAGATGATCGTTTTACCCACAAGCCTTCAGAAACAGGCGCAGTAGCCCTGGCGTTGTTGGCTAAATTGGGTGGAAGCGTTGCCGCTCCCAATATTGCAGATCCAAAACTAAAAGCTGGTATCGAAAAAGCAGCTGCTGTGCTCAACGCAAACAAAGGCACAGGCTTGGTAGTGAGCGGTAGTAATGATGTAAACGTGCAGTTAATAGTAAACGCCATCAACGAAGCTATCGGCGCAAACGGCACTACCATCAATTGGGCATTTACCACCAATACCCGCAAAGGGGTTGATACCGAAATGCTGCAACTGGTCAAT
The DNA here is from genome assembly GCA_038249665.1 of Chitinophagales bacterium. Classification (GTDB taxonomy): domain Bacteria; phylum Bacteroidota; class Bacteroidia; order Chitinophagales; family Chitinophagaceae; genus Ferruginibacter. Next base: position 2,802 of record JBBSDF010000085.1, on the reverse strand, counting down.
GATATGAAAGCAGGAACAGTAGGCGCTTTGTTGTTGTACGACTGCAATCCTTCTTACTCTTTTGCCGGCGATTTTGATGCTGCATTGGCGAAAGTTCCAGTGTCTGTTTCATTCAACGGAACACTAGACGAAACCACAGAGCAATGCAAATACGTGTTGCCGTCTCACCATTGGTTAGAAAGCTGGGGTGATGCTGAACCTAAAGCAGGTTATGTTAGTTTGTTGCAACCAGTCATCAATCCATTGTTTAAAACAAGGGCATTCCAAACTTCCCTTTTAAAATGGGCGGGCAACAGCAGTGATTACGAAACTTATTATAAAAACTTTTGGGCTACCAAATTGGGCAGCACCGCCAATTGGGACAAAGCGCTTCAGGATGGAGTAGTAGAACCTGCTGCTCCGGCAGTAGCTGCTGCCAGCTTCAATGGAGGGGCCCTGGGCACTGCGGCTGCTAAGTTAGCAAATGTAAAAGCGGGTACGTACGAAGTTGTTTTATATGAAAAAATATCTGTAGGAAATGGTGCACAAGCCAACAACCCATGGTTGCAGGAGTTGCCCGATCCTATTTCTAAAGTAACCTGGGACAACTACGCCATGATCAGTCCAGGCATGGCCAAAACACTCCTTTCCTTGGATGTAATGGGCAACCAGCGCCAGGCGGATAATTACGAAGTAACTCCGGAAAAACCAGTAATCAAAATCACAGTGAACGGCAAATCCTTATCGCTGCCAGCTTTGATCATTCCTGGTTTAAACGACGCTACCATAGCTATAGCGCTGGGCTATGGTCGTGGTACTACGACAAAATTCAAAGAAAGAGACGCCGAAAAAATAATAGAAACCATTGGTAGAGCTGCCGCAGGAGCGGGTCAAAATGCTTTTCCATTGGTGGCTTCAGACGGCACCAGTTTTCATTATGCCAGCGCTGCCACTGTTGAAAAAACAGGCGACGTTTATCCATTGGCCCAAACACAGGTACATGGATTTACGGAAGGCCGCCCGGTGATTTACGAAACCAGCCTTGCTAGTTATATCAAAGATCCCAACGAAGTATTGGCGCATCCCCGTCATGAAAGAGAAATCCTGGTGCCTTATGGCAAAACAGATTTCGTGAAAGACGGTACCATGTATCCTGACTTTGTGAAGCCAGGCGCTAAATGGGGTATGAGCATCGATCTGAATACCTGTACGGGATGTAGTGCTTGCGTAGTGGCTTGTACGGCAGAAAACAATGTGAGTGTGGTAGGTAAAATTCAGGTACAACGTGCACATGAAATGCATTGGTTGCGCATCGACCGTTATTTTACCGGTGATTTGCAAAACCCAGATGTGGTATTTCAGCCGATGCTTTGTCAGCATTGCGACAACGCACCATGTGAAAACGTTTGTCCGGTAGCCGCTACTAATCACAGCAGCGAAGGGTTGAACCAAATGACTTATAACCGTTGTATAGGTACCAGATATTGTGCCAACAACTGTCCTTATAAAGTACGTCGTTTTAACTGGTTAGATTACAATGGAGCGGATAGTTTTAAAGACAACCAGCAATCATTGATCGGTACAGATATGAACGAAGTGATCAACCACATGAACGACGACCTTACCAGAATGGTATTGAATCCGGATGTTACCGTTCGTGGTAGAGGTGTGATCGAAAAATGTTCTTTCTGCGTACAGCGTTTGCAGGAAAGCAAATTGGAAGCTAAAAAAGCACAGGATCCATCTATCATCCGCAATGTGAAAACGGCATGTATGCAGGCTTGTCCTACCAACGCCATTTCTTTTGGTAACGTGAACGATCCTGAAAGTGAAGTGAACAAAGCAAGGGCAGATGAAAGCCGTAATTTTTATGTGTTGGAGCAATTGCACGTTTTGCCAAATGTGAGTTACCTGGCCAAAATCAGGAATACTGATAGGCAGATTGGTCATGAAGAAGAACATGCGGCACCAGCGGCAGGAGTTCAGAAGGAAGAAGCACATGCACCGGCAGCGCACTAAAAAAAGTCTGAAAGCTTTTGTTAGAAGTAGTAAAAAGTTCTTTAAAAGAGTATAGTGGTCATTGAATAAAAGCGCTAAAGTAGATAAGATGGAACGGCTCAGATTTATGTATGTTTCATTGCTGTTTTTGTTGCTTTGCTCTTGTAGTTCAATAAAAGGTGTTTATGTTGAAAAAAGAGAAAAGAAGAAAAATGAAATACTCAATGATTTTGAATACACAAGGTTTGTAAAAATGAGTTTTTACCATAAGGATACTACCCGTTTTATGCAGTATAGGTATGGAACAGTAGTATTGAACGGAGTACCGATAACAACTGATTCTGTCGGACGACAGTTTGAATCGGATCTTTTTCGGGGAAGTTTAAAGTGATCATCTTGAACTCAGGAAATAAATCAAAAAGATTCAAATTTAAAGTATCAATACCTGATAAAAGTAGTTTTGGAGTCTTTAGATCCGCCGAAAGAGGAGTTTTATAAGAAATTGCAATAAAAGAATTAAACCTATATATGTCATTACTCAAATACGAATCGCAACAAAGGGAACCGCTGGTAGATGGTAATAAAGATTACCACCAGATAACGGAAGATATCATTGGCCCGATAGAAATGAAGCCTACTAAACTTTGGTATGTTGGCTTCTGGATAAGCGTGGCTTTACTCTTATTTGGGGTGTATAGTGTTTATCGTGAGGTAACCTACGGTATCGGCCAGTGGAACCTGAACAAAACGATCGGTTGGGGTTGGGATATTACCAACTTCGTATGGTGGGTAGGTATTGGTCACGCAGGTACTTTGATTTCTGCG
>JBBSDF010000084.1:0-7907 GCA_038249665.1 Chitinophagales bacterium | reverse complement strand
GAAAATGAAATTGATGTTACCAAAGTTTGGAAATATTCTTAGTTGGTAAGTCGCACATAGCTTGGTAATGTACAACCGATCGAACTTATTTCATTTTACACCCGATGATTGATTTTTAGCTTTTTTTTCTGCAGCCCTTGACTTTTGCTTCTTTTTGTTAAGAAAAAGAAGAAGAGCCCGCGGCAGGCGATATAGAGTTGCGAAGCGAAAAGCTTTTACGGTAAAATCAATCTTGTTCATTCAATAAAAGCAGTTCGCTGAAAGCCATACGGCGGAGCCCTCTTTTTATTTCGTAACAGGAACTTTCGAAGCAAAGAAACTTGCAGAAAAAAGTAATCATTTTGTTTATCCATCCGTAGCCATTCGCTGAAAGCCATACGGCGGCGCCCAATTATTATTTCAAAACAGAAACCGTGCAACCACTCTGTATTTCACCATATCACACCACAACATCCCCTTACAACCCCGACGTATTCTCCGTTTCCGTTCGCGTATTTTTTCTTTTGTTAATGCTGGCATCAAACTTTCCAAAACGATAATTAAAGTTGAGGCGCACCATGTAGGGGTCTCTCAAGCGATAGTTGTTCTGGGTGAAAAAATTGTTACTGGCAAAGGCCTGGTTGGCGCGACTCCCCAGCACGTCGCTGATTTGCAGGGTGAGAGAGGCTTTGTTGTCTTTCCAAAAATCTTTCCGAACAGATATATCTATCCCATAAATAGATTTGATGAAACCCTGTGCTAAATTTTGGGTATTGCCAAACATACCACCATACATGCCTCCGGCGGCGCTTCGGCCACTGTTAACAGGTAAGATGGTTTTGGACTGGTAATCGCCAGATAATTGTATGCTGTAATTGCGGGGTAGTATGAAATTGTTGATGAGTTTACCAAACCAGCTAAACAATTGGTTGTTGGGCGCATCAGGTAAATTGGTGTTGATGAGTGTTACATCAAAAAAATTGAGGTTAGAAGTAATTTCCCACCATTTGTTGATTTTGTTTCTGCCAATAAGTTCTAACCCAATGGTATAACTGCGGTCTGCATTGGCGTAAGTGTTGTACACCAAACTATCTGGTTTTGTTATATCTGTGTTTGGCCCCTTGAACTGGTATCTTGTGATGAGCTGATCCGTATTTTTTCCATACAACGTTGCCAGAAAAGAATGCCCGGGCTTAAATTGATAACTGTAATTTAATTCGACCAGATTGGTAAATTCCGGCAGCAGTGCCGGATTGCCAACCGAGAGGTTCAGTGAATCAGAAAAATCTACAAAGGGCAACAATTGAAAAAATCCTGGCCGGTTGATCTTTCTGGAATAGTTCAATTGGAGATCCTGTTTGGGGCCCAGTTTATAAGAAAAATACAAAGAGGGGAACAAGCTGATGGGAAATTCGTTGGCAAACTTTTGGCCAGTATTGATCATCTCTCCATTGTAATTACTACTTTCTGCCCGCAAGCCTAACTGGTAACTAAGATTTTTTAATTGTTGGGAATAGGTAACGTATGCCGCACCTACAATATCTTTGAAATTATAATTAACCTGTGTACCGGGAATTAGTTCATAACCCCCAGTGTTAAGGTTTTTGCGATAGTTGTCGTTCCAGCTATCGTATGCTCTGCCGGCAACCCTCAATCCGGTTTCTATTTTTTGGTTATTGCCCACCGGGGTTACATAATCGGTTTGTAAAGTATAGAAGTCGGTGTTGTTGCCACCAGTCGCAATTTCATCGCCTAGTAATGGTTTGGGGTTGTAATTTTCGTCGAAAAAACGGGTATCATACAAGGAAGTGTTGGTGTTCGTGCTTTGGTTGTAATTAACGTCTGCCGTGAGTTCCCTACCAGCTTTCGGAAAAATATGTTTAAAGGCGACACTGGCACCGGTATTTTTATATTTGGCATCTACATCAATAGCTCTGGAAAAATATTCAACGGATTGAAAGGTCCGAAGCAAAGAATCTCTTTTCGAATTGACTTCATCCACTAGAAAAAAGCGACCTACAAAAAAGTTCCCGGCAAAACTGAGGGTGCTTCTGTTGGTCATGAAGTAGTCTAGACCAGCCCTGCCGAACATCATCCTGCCGGTGTTGGTAGGACGGTTTGTTTGGGTAGTTAATACATTGCCATTGTTGATCTGATCGATGCGGTCTGTTTCTACATCGGTGATCGATTTTCTTTTAAACAATTGCAGAGAGGAAAATAAATTGATCTTATTTTTTTTGATGTTGAAATCGCCGCCTGCGGTGGGGATTCCTCTTCTGTCGATGCCTGCTCTGGTACTTCCATTGTAACCCGATTTCCTATTTTTCTTTAAGATGATGTTTAAGATTCCTGCGCCTCCGCCACTGGCATCAAATTTTGCCGAGGGGTTGCTGATGATCTCCACAGAGGCGATCTGGTCTGCCGGAATCTGATCGGGCGTTAAAGCAGATGGCCTACCATCTACAAATATTTGGGGAGCGGCATTGCGGAGTAAAATGCTACCATCGATCCCAACATTGAGCGAAGGGATATTACGCAGTACATCCAAGCCCGTACCGCCGGTAGTGCTGAGGTCTTTCTCTACATTGTACACTTTGCGGTCGAGATACATTTCTAACAAAGGTTTGGTTGCTTCTACGGTTACGTTTTCCAGTTCTCCTTTTTTGGGTATCAGTTTGATATTGCCCAGGTCTTGAAGGGTGGGATCGCTACCCTTCATAAAACTGATGTTGGAATTATACAATTCATAACCAACCGATGATATTTCTATTATGTAAAGGCCTTTGAGGTCTAAACCGGGGAAGCTGAATTCTCCCTTTTTGTCGGTAAGGCTGAAACCTACCGATTCATATTTTTGAATGCCAGAAATGCTATCAGGTTTTTGTTGAAACAATTTCACAGTAGCACCTTCCACTGTTTTTTGTGAAGAAGCGTTTAGAATTTTGCCATAGAGGTTAACGCCGTTCGCGCTTGGTGGCACGGGTTGGGCCATCAATTTAGCGCCCATTAATAAGGCAACAATAAGCAGTGTTTTAAAAATTCTCATCACAAATTGCCCGTTAGCTGGCTAATATTTGAATGTTTTTTATAGTTAGTAAATCATCAACAGATAAACGAGCATCATTTGTAATAAGCCGATCAATGTCCCAATCAATGTGGCTACAAGCTTAAATTTTCGAACACTTTTGGCAGCGTATTTGTTCATTTTCGCTTCCATCTCTGGTGCCGACAAATGCCGTATTTTTTCTGCGATTCCTTTTTCTATTTCCTCACTCTCCAACAAATTTTTGCCATACGAACCCAAAAGGGAAGGCAAGATGGTTTCTACTTCGAGTAAAAAGGCATCTTTGAATTTCTGCAGTGTTTTTTCTCCCATGAATTTCGACAATAGGGGGAATGCCTCACTGAGTTTTTCTTTCAAAAAAAGATCTACATGTGTTTCGATGGCCGGTGCCATCTTTTGAAGCAATGCTGGATTTTCCAGGTGCTGCTTCAGCATACTTTCAGACAAGAATTCCTGCTTGATAGCTGCAGCAATGCCGTCAGACAAGGTTGATTGCACAAACGGGACGAATCCCTGAACGGTTAAGCCGATTATTTTTTTTGGGATATAGGGTTTAAATATGATTTTTATGAAGAGATGTGCCATACACCAACCCCCAAGAGCACTCAACAAAACAAGCAGGAAGGCCAGTGTAGTGAACATTTTTTCCAATAGCTTTCAAAAATAGTAAAAAAGAGTTTAAAATATCAAATGTAATTTTGTGAGAGTAAAGATTTTATCTATTTTTGCCGTCCAATAATTTAAACGGTAGTCGTAGCTCAGTTGGTTAGAGCATCAGATTGTGATTCTGAGGGTCGGGGGTTCGAGCCCCCTCGATTACCCCACTTAAAAAGGAGTTCCCCGCAGACCTCCTTTTTTAATTTCTACCCTAATTTTCTGTAAAATCTGCACTATATTTTCGATTGTCTTACTAATTTTTTCTGTATTATTTTTTACGAAAAACGAACTTACATCAGTGAATTATACATTTTAAATAAATATGCAATATATTCCTGATATATCAGTAAAATATTTCCGATGAACGAAGTAGAAATGGGAATTTTAATACGACAATAACGAGTCGTTTTTTCTCTAATCCAAGAGGGCCTGGCTGAGGTGACAGGCGTTGCTATCAAAACCATTGATTCGATTGAATACAGCAGCGGAAACCCTTCACTCTCCATCACCTGAAAATTGTTGGACGTATTGTGACTGGAAATTGTCTTTCATCTTAAAATGGCCAGAGAATGAAAGCAGCCGTTTATAACAACGAACTGCTTACAGGCTATCTTGAAAATGACAAGCGCGGGTTCCTATCTTTTTATCTAGGACGAAGCGTGCTTTAAAATATCGGAACATCCGCCCATCGGCTCAACCTTGCCCAAAAATATTCGGAAAACAGGTCTGCGAATTTATTTCCATTCTTTTCCGGTTTATTGATATTAGACGTAAACAGAGACACTCTATGGATATTACTGAGAATAGACGAGAACGACGATTTTGCCAGGGTGGGAAAAATTCTTTCAGCTTGTTGTTTTTAATTATGTTGTATATAACGGCAACACACACCTGAAAAACTTTTCTTTGTTGCGCAACGATTCGGGCGAATACCAACTCTTGCCGGCTTACGACTTGCGAAGTGCCGTAATGCGCAAACCACAAGGATCTGACACTGCACTAGTTCTGTATATTAGCGACACAAACGCCGGGTTCTATGCAACACATGGCTATGCTGGCAAAGAAAATTTTATGAAACTAGCCAAACGACCGGGCATTGTAGAAAAAAGGGCAGTACGAATCTTAGGTGTTTTTTTTGCAAACAACCGCAGCTGGAAATCATGGTCAGATCGTCCTTTTTCTCTGAGTGTGTGAAAGACATTTATACAAAGGCGGTAAGAAATAAGTTGAAAAGGTTGATGGATTGAATAAGTCAGGCAAAATCTGAATGATGTGTCATACAGTCGCTGAAGGAAAAAATACAAAAGGGGTGTTGAACATTAAAATTTTCCGCTGTGGGTCCTTAACAATTGTTCCATTTTGTTGTTACCATTCATCCTGATCTTTTTTCCTTAATTACTGTTTAACAAAATATTAGTCGATAACTGGCGTTTTTCATCATCATAAACGTGCTTTTTTACGTTAATTTTACAACATGCACAAAATTGCAGATTTCATTATGAGTAAAAAGTTCATCCCGGTTATCATCGTGCTTACCGCTGCCAGCATCTTTGTTGCTTTTCAGTCGCAAGGAAGAAACGACGATGAAGACAACCCCAGAAGCAGGTACGCAAAAGTGTTAAGAAACGTAGGTATTTTGTTGGAAGAAGGTCATTATAGTCCAAAAACGATCGACGATAACTTCAGCAAGGAAGTTTTTAAGAAGTTCCTCGAAGACCTGGACGGGGATAAAAATATCTTCTTGCAGTCCGATGTCGATGAGCTTAAGAAATACGAAAAGTTGATAGACGATGAAATTCATGGTGCGCCCATTGAATCTTTTTTCGCTGCCAATTCCATCTATCTTAAAGGGTTGAATGAAACGGCTGAAGTGTACAAAGATGTATTTTCGAAACCCATCGATTTTACTGTGAACGAAACGATCCAAATGGATCCGGAAAAACGTTCTTTTCCTAAAAATGAAAAAGATCGGTACGAACACATCCGTAAAACGGTGAAGTACAGCGTTATTGATCGATTTGTAACGATGCAAGATGACCGTGAAAAAAATAAAGACAACAAAGATTTCAAATACAAGGCAGATAGCACGCTTGAAAGAGAAGCCCGGGAGCAGGTGAAAAAGCAGGTAGAAAGATATATGTCCACCAAAAAGAACCGGGAGACCAGCGATGAAAATTTCAGCACGTTTGTAAATGCCATTACTACAACGATGGATCCCCACACCAGTTATTTTCCGCCCATTGATCTTCGTACTTTCAACGAAGGGATGAGGGGTAGCTTTTTTGGTATTGGCGCTCAGTTGACGGAAGAAGATGGCAAAATAAAAATTTCCAGTTTAGTGAGCGGTGGACCGGCTTGGAAGAGTGGGGAGCTAAAAGAGAAAGACGAGATATTAAAAGTGGGCCAGGGTGCAGAGGAGCCTATAGACGTTACCGGATATGCAGTTACTGATGCGGTGAAGATCATTCGGGGTGAGAAAAAAGGAAGCGAAGTAAGGCTGACCGTTCGTAAAATCGATGGTACCATCAAGGTGATTACGCTGTTGAGAGATGACATCAAATTGGATGAAGTATATGTAAAGTCTGCCATTATTAAAGGTGAAAACAAAATTGGATACATTTACCTTCCTGAATTTTATGCCAATTTTGAAGATCCTAACGGCGCTCGTTGTGCAGATGACGTGGCTAAAGAAATTGAAAAATTAAAAGCCGAGAAAGTTGATGGAATTGTGATAGACCTTCGTGGAAACGGCGGTGGTTCACTGTATGATGTGGTGCAAATGGTAGGATTGTTTATCGACAATGGCCCAGTGAGCCTCGTAAAAGGCCGGGGCGATAAAGTACGTGTGTTGCCAGATCCTGAAAAAGGAGTGGTGTATACAGGCCCGTTGGCTGTAATGGTAGACGAAACGAGTGCCTCCGCGTCAGAAATTTTTGCTGCAGCCATTCAGGATTACAAAAGAGGCATCATTTTAGGAAGCACTTCCACCTATGGAAAAGGAACTGTACAACGCAATATTCCATTGAATCCACAAACAGAAAGTAATATTTTCTCTAGCAGCAAATCTGAAGATCTGGGCACTGTGAAACTGACTATTCAGAAGTTTTACCGCATCAATGGTGGAGCAACCCAATTGGAAGGTGTGGTACCAGATGTAATTCTGCCCGACAGGTTAGAATACCTTAAATTCAGAGAAAAAGATAATCCAAATGCATTAAAATGGGATAAGATCAATCAATCACCATTTCAACCCTGGATGAGTACTTACAGCGCAGATGCGATCGTTAGTGAAGCCAATGCTACCGTGAGTGCATCTCCCAATTTTCAAAAAATAAAAACCACCATCGATTGGTTAGAAAAAAACAATGATCGTTCTTATTCTTTGAATCTGCAAAAATTCAAGGAAGATCAAAAAGCTTTGAAAGATGCTTTCAAAACCATGGAAGTGGCGTATAAATTGAGCACGCCATTCAGCATTCAAAATATGGCTGCTGATACAGCCGTCATCAATGCCGCTACTGAAAAAGTGGAAAGAAACAAGCAGTGGTTAAAAGTTAGGAGCGAAGATATTTTCATTGATCAAACAGTGAAAGTGGTGAACAACATGATTCGTCAATCTAACATGGCGAAGAAAAATTAAAGACCAGTATTATTAAAAATAGATTTAAAGAAGCCATTCCTTTCGGAGTGGCTTTTTTAATGTAAATGGACCAGAAATGAATTGCTCTCTGTGTAATTGTTTTGTTACAAAGAGTAGCACGGAGTTTTCACATAGAACCACGGAAGAAAAAATATTCCTCTTGTTACTTCATCATATTAAGACACTAGCTGTTTTCGTTCATCATCAAGGAATAGATTTTCAGTTTACAGTAGTACCAAAGCTCCATCAGGGTACCGCCGCCAAACGGGGTGTTATCGTTTGGCGAGCTCCTTTTTTGTTTCTTTTTTGGAGAAACAAAAAAGAAAAGAGGCCCGCGGCAGGCGTTAGAAAGGCGCGAAGCAAAAAGCTTTTATGGTAAAATTAATCTCGTTCATCCACCCATTGCCACTGGTTGAAAGCAAGTCGGCGGTAACCTCTTATCATTTCGCAATAAAGGAGCCAGAGATACGATCTATATTTTTTTAGTAAAGTTTTTTGCTTCGCAACTCTATATCGCCTGCCGCGGGCTTTTTTTCTTTTCCTTGATGAAAAGAAACAAAAATCAAG
>JBBSDF010000083.1:0-7935 GCA_038249665.1 Chitinophagales bacterium | reverse complement strand
TTGCCAAAAGAAAACCAAATGCTTCCTGATGAAGATCCGGAAAAATTTGTGGCAAAAATGGGTGCAGAAGCAGTGCATGCGATGTTGGAAAGATTAGATTTAGACCAACTGAGTTTTGACCTGCGCAATGCGGCTGCCAACGAAACCTCACAACAACGCAAGGCAGATGCTTTGAAGCGTTTGAGCGTAGTAGAAAGTTTCCGTGATGCCAACACCAGAATCAACAACCGTCCGGAATGGATGGTAATGCAATATATTCCTGTTATTCCACCAGAATTACGTCCATTGGTTCCATTGGATGGTGGTCGTTTCGCATCATCCGATTTGAACGATCTGTACCGCCGTGTTATCATCCGTAACAACCGTTTGAAAAGACTGTTGGAAATTAAAGCACCGGAAGTGATTCTGCGTAATGAAAAAAGGATGTTGCAGGAAGCCATCGATTCCTTGTTTGACAATAGCCGTAAATCAAATGCTGTTAAAGCAGAAGGTGGTCGTGCGTTGAAATCATTGAGTGATGTGTTAAAAGGTAAGCAAGGGCGTTTCCGTCAGAACTTGCTCGGTAAGCGTGTTGATTACTCTGGTCGTTCTGTAATTGTGGTTGGTCCGGAATTAAAAATGCACGAATGTGGTTTGCCAAAAGATATGGCGGCAGAATTGTTTAAGCCGTTTATTATTCGCAAACTCATCGAAAGAGGTATCGTAAAAACAGTAAAGAGTGCCCGTAAGTTGGTGGATAAAAAAGAAGCCATCATCTGGGATATTCTTGAAAATATATTAAAAGGTCACCCTGTGATGTTGAACAGGGCCCCAACGCTTCACCGTTTGTCGATTCAGGCCTTCCAGCCAAAATTGATTGAAGGTAAAGCGATCCAACTGCACCCATTGGTAACTACCGCCTTTAACGCGGATTTCGATGGTGATCAGATGGCAGTTCACGTTCCTTTGAGCAACGCTGCTATTTTGGAAGCCCAGTTATTGATGCTGTCTTCGCACAACATTTTGAACCCTCAAAATGGTACGCCTATCACCCTTCCTTCTCAGGACATGGTGCTTGGTTTGTATTATATTACCAAGGGTAAAAAATCTACTGAAACAGAAATCGTAAAAGGTGAAGGCAAGGCTTTTTATTCTGCTGAAGAAGTGATCATTGCTTACAACGAAAAGCAAATCGACCTTCATGCGAATATTAAAGTGAGGGCCAACTGGCGTAATAATGATGGAACCCTTACTTACAAGCTGATCGATACCACCGTTGGTCGTGTATTGTTCAACCAGTTTGTACCGAAGGAAGTAGGTTACATCAACGCATTGCTCACTAAAAAGAACCTGCGGGAAATCATTGGTGATATTATCAAGTGGACCAACGTTCCGGTAACGGCTCGTTTCCTGGATGATATTAAAACCCTGGGTTATCGCATGGCATTCCGTGGTGGATTGTCGTTTAACATCAATGACCTCATCATTCCTGAAATCAAAGGGCAACTGGTAGCAGATGCACAAGGCGAAGTTTCTGAGGTAATGGATAGTTACAACATGGGTTTAATTACCAATAACGAGCGTTACAACCAGATTATTGATATATGGAGTAGGGTAGATACGAAGGTGACAGAAACATTGATCAGAGATCTGGCCGCTGATAAGCAAGGCTTCAACTCTGTGTACATGATGTTGGATTCTGGTGCCCGTGGTAGTAAGCAACAAATTAAGCAGCTCGGTGGTATGAGAGGCTTGATGGCTAAACCGCGTAAAAGTGGTTCATCAGGTTCTGAAATTATTGAGAATCCGATTCTGGCAAACTTTAAAGATGGACTAAGTGTATTGGAGTACTTTATCTCTACGCATGGTGCTCGTAAAGGTTTGGCGGATACTGCATTGAAAACAGCGGATGCGGGTTATTTGACTCGTAGGCTGGTAGACGTTGCACAGGATGTGGTGATCAATGAAGAAGATTGTGGCACACTACGTGGGATTGCTACTTCTGCGTTGAAAGACAACGAAGATATCATCGAACCACTGAGTGATAGAATTGAAGGACGTACTTCGTTACATGATGTGTTACATCCTGTAACTGAAGAATTAATAATTGAAGCTGGTAAAGAAATCAGTGCTGATGATGCGAAGAAAGTAGATGAAAGTGGCATTGAAACCGTTGAAATTCGTTCGGTATTAACCTGCGAAAGTAAGCGTGGTGTTTGCGTAAGGTGTTATGGTAAGAACCTGGCGAGTGGTATTCTGGCGCAACGTGGTGATGCAGTTGGTATCATTGCGGCACAGTCGATCGGTGAGCCTGGTACTCAGTTAACACTACGTACCTTCCACGTGGGTGGTGTGGCTGGATCTTCTACGGTTGAATCATCTTTATATGCTAAGTTCGACGGTACCCTACAATTTGATGGATTGCGGACAGTAAGCACTGAAAATGCAGATGGTAAAAAAATCCAAGTAGTTATCGGTCGTACGGGTGAAGTAAGAAACATAGATGTAAAATCTGACAGATTGTTGAACAGCATGCACATCCCTTACGGATCTGTATTGAATGTAAAAGATGGTCAGAAAATTACCAAAGGTGAAGTGATCTGCACATGGGATCCGTTCAACAATGTAATCGTTGCTGAAGTACAGGGTGCCATTAAATTCGAATCTTTGATCGAAGGAATTACCTATCGTGATGAGGCCGATGAACAAACTGGTCACCGTGAGAAGGTCGTTATTGAAACAAAAGATAAAACCAAATTGCCAGCTATCATTGTAGAAGGCAAGGAGAAAAAAGCATACAACTTACCAGTTGGTTCACACATTGTGATTGAAGAAGGGGATGATGTGAGAAGTGGACAAGTACTGGTGAAAATACCAAGGGTGTTGAGTAAGCTGAAGGATATTACGGGTGGTTTGCCTCGTGTAACAGAATTGTTTGAGGCACGTAACCCAAGTAACCCTGCGGTAGTTTGTGAAATTGATGGTGTGGTTGCCTTTGGTGCAATTAAGCGTGGTAACAGAGAGATCATTGTAGAAGCAAAAGATGGCGTGGTGCGTAAGTACCTCGTTCCATTGAGCCGCCAGATCCTGGTACAGGATGGTGACTTTGTGAAAGCTGGTTCTCAGTTGAGTGATGGTCAAACCGCACCTGCTGATATCCTTTCCATCAAAGGTCCGTTTGCAGTACAGGAGTACGTAGTCAATGAGATCCAGGAAGTATATCGTTTACAGGGTGTACGTATCAACGATAAACACGTTGAAGTGATTGTTCGTCAGATGATGCGTAAAGTAACCATCGAAGATGCGGGAGATACCAAATTCCTGGAAGGAGATACAGAAGACAGACTGGACTTTAACACCGAGAATGATTACATCTACGATAAAAAAGTAGTAACTGAACATGGTGAAAGTGGCAAACTGAAAACTGGTCAGATTGTAACCTTGCGTGAACTGAGAGAAGAGAATTCTATTCTCAGAAGAGCGGATAAAAAACTGGTTGAATTCAGAGATGCTAAACCTGCGACTTCTTCACCGTTGTTGTTGGGTATTACCAAGGCTTCGTTGGGCACACACAGTTGGATATCGGCTGCATCGTTCCAGGAAACCACCAAAGTATTAAGTTCTGCTGCCATTCAGGGTAAAACAGATGAGATGCTGGGCTTAAAAGAAAACGTGATCACCGGTCACCACATACCTGCGGGTACGGGTCTCCGTGAGTTCAACAACATGATCGTAGGAAGCAAGGAAGAATATGAATTGTTGATGACCACTAAGGAAGCGATGAGTTTTGATGACGAAGAGTAAAACGGTTCCGTTTTGAAAAAAATCATATGAGGAGTAAGCGAAGGCTTGCTCCTTTTTTTGCGCAAGGCAAATCTCCCATATACTATTGTAGAACTGCGTCTGAGCTGTAAAGCATCCTGTTGAAATATTTGTGTATGTCGACAGTTTTTTTGTTGAAGAAGAATGGGCAATCATTCGGTAGGTTTTATAAAAGAGTATGCTCAATTGCGTAGCGGATAAGCAGCGCAGTATTTTTTACATGTAGTTTTGTGTACAGGTTTTTCCGGTGGGAGTCTACTGTATCAATACTTATAAAAAGTTGCCTGCTGATTTCTATATTGGTAAAACCTTCGGCAATTAATTTAAGGATTTCTTTTTCTCTTTTACTGAGTACTGGCAGGCCGGTCCTTTTTTCAGAAGTGGCTTTAAATATTTTACCTGCTTCAAAACTAAAATAGGGTTTCCCATTTTGCGCAGTTGCGATAGCTTCTAAAATTTCTTCTTTATCTGCATTTTTTAAAAGATAGCCACTTGCTCCGTATTCAATCATCTGCGTTATATAACTTCCTTGGTTTATTGTACTCAATGCAATTACAGCAATGCCAGGATAATTTGATTTGATGAGTTTGCACAGATCTATTCCACTCATGTCGGGTAAATTGATGTCCATTAAAATAACATCGGCCGTGTTTGTTTTAAAATAGTCAATACATGCACTTGCAGATGTGGCATAGCCTGCCACTTTAATATGCTTCTCTTTTTGTAAAAAAGAAACGATGCCTTCGATAATCAGTTGATGGTCGTCTACTATAAAAACGCTTGTCATACTTATGCTATTAATTCAATATTAACCGATGTGCCTTCGCCCGGTTGGGACTCCATATCTATTTCACCTTTAAAATAATCTACCCGCTGCTGCAAATTTTTCATGCCTATCCCTTTAGCAGATGCTAATATTTCTTTATTAAATCCTTTGCCATCATCTTCCACCGTAAGTAAAATCTTATCAGATGTTTTTGTAAGCTGTACTAAAATTTGATGGGGGGCAGCATGTTTAACAGCATTGTTAATTAGCTCCTGTATAATTCGGTACACATACAAATCGGCCGTGTTGCTAAGTTGCCTATCTATGCCCATTGGTTCAAAAATAATTTTTATTTTGGATGCTAATTGCATCGCATTACAAAAATCAGTTACGGCATTGTTTAGGCCAAATTTTACCAATGCTTCCGGCATCAGGTTATGTGCTACTTTGCGCAATTCAGCAATGGTATCGTCTAGCCTGAGGATGGAGGCTTCAAAGGACTGAAAGGTTTCAGCATCCATGATCATGTTTTCTTTCATATTTACAAAGGATAGTTTTACGCCTGATAACATGCCTCCAAGACCGTCGTGCAAGTCTTTGGCCAATCGGCTTCGCTCTTCTTCCTGACCTTTTAGCATGGCATCTATAGCAAGTAATTGTTTGTCTTTTTCCAGTTGAGAAATTCTTTGTTGTTGTAATTCCTGTTGTTGTGTCGAAACTTTTTGTTTGTTTCTAAAATTCCAGTAACCCAGCAGACTGAATAATATTAAACCGATGGCAGCGCCTGTTAAGATTGTAAGGAGGGTTGATTTTTTTTCATTTATGTTTTTAAGCTGAAGCATTTCTCTCTCTGACTCTAATTTGGCAATGGCATTTTTATTTTTTTGAGAAAAAATAGAATCTTTGTATGTATCTGACATTATTAAGTACTCAAATGCAGCTTTGTAATCTCCTTTTATTGAAAGCAACTCTGCCAGATTTCCGGAGGCGTAATATATATCCAGGCCATTTTTTTTCTTTTGAGCAATACTTAAGGCCCTATTTAAATAGGTGGCAGATTTTTCGAGTAAAGCACTTTTAGTATTTGGAAAATTGCTTGTGCCAATCAATTTAATCAAAGAGTCACTTTTGGCTAATGTTTTAAACATTTCTCCGATATTTCCGATATTATTAGAAGAGAATGCGCTAAAAGGAGAAACGGTGTCAAAAATACTTTGCGCTTTTAACATCATTTCGGTAGTTTTTATAGGATCCTTTTCTGCATAAAGGATGGCCCATAAAGACAATACCCATGCCTTACTGATGTCTATTTTATTTAAATCGAAAATATTATACGCCTCCTGGTAATAATAATTTGAGGAATCAAAATTATTGGAGTCACGATAATAATCTGCAACAGCAATAAAAGCCAGGCCTTTTTCACGGGGGTTACCGTTATTTGGTTGATAATTGATGGCCTTATTTGCATACTCAAGTGCCTTTTCGTTTTTTTGCTGTATCAGGTTTATTTTAGATAAACAACGATAGCAATAGCTAACTGTAACATACTGTTTGGTATCATTTGCCAGTTTGATAGCTTTATTAAAATTGAGGGTAGCATTTACATAATCAGCTTTGTTTTGATAAATGGTTGCATAAAGTGAATAATTCTTAGATAGTTCAGCATCATTTTTTAATTTTTTATTAATGTTAAATGATTTTTCATTTATAGCAAATGCTTCTTCAGGTAAAGACCTGGCTATTTTAAGACTGGCCATCGTGCTATACGCATTGGCAAGTAACTGATCTGATCTTGAGTTCACTGCCAGCATTATTAATTTCTCAGCAAATACCAATGCAGAATCAGGATATATTTTTATAAGATATTCTGTCTTATTTCTTAATTCTTCAAATTTGGTTGTTGTGATGGCGGTTTGTGCATAACTGATATTAATAAGCGCAGTTAAAAAAATAAACAATATTGAATAGGTATTTTTTAAAGGATGCATCGTGCTGTTTTTAATTTAGGGTGTTGTAAAGGTTTCTTATTTTTCGTTAGCATCAAAGGATTCTTCCAAAAATCACCCCTTTACGTGATTAAAATAGCTATTTATATTTTTCACATTTGTGGCGTTAATCTTCCTCTTTTTTAAACGCTAAAATATATTTCATGAAAAAGTTGCACTTTCTACAATGCTTTGATGTTACCGATGCCGTAAATGATGGTATTGAAGATTTTAACAGACTTTCAGGCAATCCCTGTAAAACAAAAAAAGAAGCGGCTAACCAGGTTGTTCAAAAATTGAATAAGCCTTCTAAAATATTATTGGTAGCTGTATTGGCAACTTTTGTAAAATTATTTAAGTAGGGCTTATGTCTACAGATGAAATACAGCATGCGCCAATTTTATAAAACCACCTACACTGTTTAAATCATTCAAATGAAATTTCTGTCTATCATCTTAGGAATGGCCTTGTTTTTGGGTCCCGCAATGAAAGCACAAAACGTTGGCATCGGCACTACAACGCCCACACTAGGTAAGTTCGAAATAAAAGGTGCAGCTGGTACAGGCACAACTGTAGCCGTTTTTGGTACAGAAGGAGCAGGGTTGTCTATACAAAAAGATGCTGATGGTACTATTATTGGCTTTATTCAGTATAGAGATCAAACATTTGTCAACTCGCAAGGCAATCGCTTTGCAAATGGCTATGCAGCCATACTTGCATAAGAAGTAAATAATGGAAAAGTAAAAATAGATATGTACGTTTATGGCAATGGGAATGGATTTATTGCACCTGGCCGCAGGGCATTCACCATTTTTAATTGTGGGAATATAGGGATAAGAAGTGAAGCCTCTGCTGATGCCACACTTATTGTGCCAAAGCTTAATAATTATAGCGGATCTGCAGTTTTTGCAGGCACGAATTATTCTAGTTTTTTTTATTTTTCGCCGCTGGAAAATACTTACATACGAGGTGGAATAGATAACTCTAAAGTAATTTTAAATGATGTGCCGGGTGGCAAAGTTGGCATTGGTAAACAAGCCGAAACTCCTACTTTAATAACTTCTACACTTTCTATTTTTGGAAGCATGAAATTGCCCGGTAAAACTGTAAATAAAGATTACTCTTTAACAGAAGATGATTTTACTATTTAGGTAAACATGGCTAACGATCCCAATCAAACTATTTCTATTAATTTGCCTGTGCCAAGTGCAGCTACTGATGGAAGAATTTATATTGTAAGATGTATAAATATGCCGGAGATTACAAGTTATTTGAACGCCGCCGGCTGGATGAAAGTAAATAATATAACCGAGTCATATTACAGTAGTAATAAGTTGTATTATGTATTTAATGAAGGGGGTATTTTTGGGGCTGCTGAACTAA
>JBBSDF010000082.1:0-8099 GCA_038249665.1 Chitinophagales bacterium | reverse complement strand
TAGGAAAAAATGTTTGAAATGCAGACTAGATCTCAGTTTTACGTTTTTCATTTGACGCATACCATAAATAGTACCATCCCAGTATTAATATACCTAACACAAATGGGATCAGCGCCAGGTGTTTAAAATGGATGTTGCCAATTATGGTGAGCGAATCAAATTCAAAAAATTCACTGATCATCCAGTAGGAGTTGGCAGATATCCAAAGTACGATGGCGAGATTATGACATAGTTCACTCACCCTATGTCGGGTACGCCAACTGATGATCACTGCGATCAATAGCGTAGGAAATACCATCAGAATTCCCAGTGGCTTCCACAGCATACACCAAGCAATATCTTTAAACAACCAAAATACGATGTGTAAATTTTCCATTTCGCGGTATCGCTGCGGAATTTTATAAAAAGTATCTCCATCATTGGTGGAGTGGATGTTGATTGTATCTGCCGGCTGGGTATTCTCTTGCATACTGTAATATTTGGATGCGAATATAAAATAAAAAGCCCTCCATCTAACAGGGAGGGCTTTGAAAAAATATTGATTGCGATTATTCGATATTGATTCGAACGCCTTCACTGTGGCTCGTAAATTCTGGAGCATACATAGATTGAATGCTGGTGATGCCATTGCTGAAATTGCCGGCATGACTGGCAAACAGCGCATACTCGAACACGTAAGAGCCTCTTGGTAAAAATCCGAAGAAGAAGTTGGTGCTGGCATCTTTGGTACTTTCATAATAGCCCAAGCCTCCTTGCCATTTGTAACCACTGAGTACGTTTACGGGTTCCATGGCTGCTGCCCGCATGTCTTTCATGTGTACGTATTCCATATTACGATCTACTTTTAACTCGATGCGTATTTTTATTTTGTCCCCAACATTGACCACGTCTCCTTCTTTGATTTCAGTGAGCATGACTCCTTTTTCAGTATTGCTTTCTTTGAATATTTTTTTCTGCAATTGTAATGGGGTAGCTGCGGTAGTGATCTGGTCGAGGTCTTCGGTATATTGCCAATACACGGCACCATAACCGGGTAAGGCAGATTGGTTGCTGGGGCGTTTTATATTCACTACTATGTTTCCCATAGCGGGTTTTACTTTTTCTCCTGGAATTGTTGCAGAAAAATAACCTGTGCCTGCTTCTGTTTTGTTTTCAGTAGAAGATATACTAACATCGCCCAATTGAATATTGACTTCGCTTTCTTCTGCCAACCAATTGCTGCCACCCAGCAACAACGCATAACAAGCTTCTGCGGTTGCCCTACTGGTGGGCCAGTTATTGGTTTGTTTTTGCTTCAGCAGCCAAGTTTTAAGATCGTTGATGGTATTGTTATTGCCTTCAATATCTGTAAATGCTTCTATCATAAGGGCCTGCGATTCTATCGGTGCTTGGTACCAGTAGTAGCCACCCGTAGTAAATTCTTTCCAATACATACCCATCTCTTCTTTGTAAATCGCATTTTGTTTGAGCGATTGTAAAATAGCTTTGGCTACCGTAAGTTGGTTGTTTCGATGCATACTCAAAGCGATCATGGCCTGCATGTATTTTGACTCCTTTATCCAAAACTGACTACTCTGTTGCTTAAAGAAATTGACTGCAGGTACGCTAGCTTCCTGTACTGCAACATCGGCAAAAAAACTTCTCATATAACCATATTGAATCGCCGTAATTGATAAATGATAATCAGTTGGTTTAATATTACTTTTCAATAATTGATCGTATTCGTCTTTGATGCGAGCGTCAAGATAAGCCAGTGCCCTTGCAATCATCGGTTGCAAATCTGCTTCATCTTTACTGTTGAGTGCTTTTAATTTTTTAAGGTGACCGATACCAGTGAGGATGTATTGGGTGATGTACCTGTCATCGGGTCCGCCCTTGTACCAGCTAAAACCTCCGTTGCTTAGTTGCATATTTTGCAGCTTTGCAAAACTATTTTTGGTTGCTTCGCTCAGTCGAACCAGATCAAACAAGAGTGCAATGTTCTTTTTCTGGGCAGTTTCATTTTTGGCATCTAACACCCAAGGCGTTTCCTCGAGCAAAGCCAATTTTAAGGCTTCGTTTTTTTGTAGATTAGATTGCAGTGCAGCGGTATCCAACGTCTTCCATTGGTTAAAAATAGCAGCTAATTTCGGACTACTGTTGGCAATATTTGCCGCGATAATATTGGCATACATTTTATTAAAATGTTGTTCAGCATTTTCGTTGTTATCTTCCATCAAATACGGAAGTGCCTGCACTGCATACCATGCTGGATTGCTGCTATATGTTACCGTGAGTGAATGGTTTCTTAAACTTTCACTGTTACCGGATTGCAATAACTTATCAAACTTAAATGTTTTGGTGTTGGTATTCCGAACTTGAAGGGGCAAAGATTCTGTCACCAACATGCGATTGGTATAAACAGGAATTGTATTCTCTTCCCCATCGCTAAAAGCTTGGTCTTGCGAAATAGCTTTAATGCGATACGTTAAGGCGCCGCTGAAATAAAATGGAATTTCGATTGGAAATTTAACTGCGACTGATTGTCCGGCTGCTACCGTAAAATATTGGGTAGGGAAAATATTTTTAAGCCAGCCATCTACTGGTTTGTTATTGATGGCATCTATAAGTTCTAGTTGCACAGTTCCGGTGATTTCTTCTTTGCTCATGTTGACTACTTTTGTTACTAATTCCATCGCATCGCCTTCCCTGATAAACCTGGTGCCGTTGGGTTGTACCATCAGCGGCTTTTGTGTGAGCACCATTCTTTCATCATACCCACTGGATAATGATGTATTGTGTGCGAGGGTCATTAACTTCCATTGGGTGAGTGCTTCCGGAATTTGGAAGCTGAGCGATACATTGCCCGCAGCATCTGTTTTCAATTGAGGAAAAAAGAAAGCTGTTTCTTTGAGGTTGCTGCGAATGTTAGTATTGGGTGGGTTGTTGTTTGATTGATTGCTCACAACAACTTTGTCATTTTTGATTTCTTCTGTTAGTTCATCATTACCCACTACTTTTGGAGCAGTGAATTTTACCTGATTTACCTCTGGGGGAGCAGGTGCTGCACCAGCAGCGCTATCCATCATTACGTTCCCAGATTCGGCAACCATATTTCGCTTATATAAGTTATAGTTATACATCCCAATATTCCAACCTTCGTTTAATAATACATCGTAGTTTTTTTCGGTGATGGTGGTGTAATCATTGGTCCAGAGATTTTTTTCATCTGAAAAGCCCCTGGTAAAATTAGTAGATCTCCAGTTAAAGTAATAGTTAAGTGTAGGCCAAACAGAACGCAAATTTTCCCAATTATGTGATCTAAATTGGTCCAGCGATGCATCGTACATGCTTACCAATAGTTCTGCAGCAACTTTATCGCTGTTGGCTCCACTGATCTTCAATTTCCATTCTTCGTTGTTACCGGGTAATAATTTATCTCTGAAAGTTTCATAAGTAATCTTCAATTCTTTATTACTCCAGGGAATGGCAAAAGCGGTACTGCCACTGTAAAATCTATTGTTCATTACAAACATATAATGTAGGGCCGCGCCTCCTCTGTCTTTTTCTGTTACCGATATTATTTTTTGAATAATTTTTTTCTTGGTTAGGTTCAGGTAATCAACCGTTGTTGTTTGATCTATTTTTTTAACATGACTGATCAGCCATATATTTGTAAAACCAGTATGCATGTTATACAGTAATGACTCGCCTGGTAGAGCGGTGGCTTTTTTCACATCCAATACAAACGCTTCGTGTAGAGACGGTTTTTTGGGATCGAAAATCGTGATGATTTTTTCCGCTCTCACCTTTTCTCCGAATTGATCGATAGCGGTGGCGATGATTTTGTAAGAACCTGGTTTTAATGTTTTATAACGTAGCTCAAAACTGCCATTTCTGATGGTAGTATCAGATGCAGTCAGTTCTTTTTTCTTAATGGCCCAGCCAGCTGGGTCAGCTTCATTGGCGTATTCGTCAAAAGGAAACAATGCTTCATACCTTGTTTTACTCATTACAAACTGGTCGGGTGCTGCCCAAAATCTTTCCCGGAATATTTTTTTGGGTTGATCTAATGAATACAATTCTAGTTGAACATTGGTTTTTTCAAATAAGCCGTTGAGATTGGTACTGAAAATTTGAATTTTATTTAAATCCCTCGATGGAATTCTCTCTGGTAATTGAATATTCAGCTCAAGTGCGTGGTAAGCAACCGTAACACTATTAAAAGCGCTCCTGGTTTCACCATTTATATCTGTTACATCTGCACTTACTTCGTAATAAAAAGTAACGAGGTCTTTTTTGTTGGTGGTTTCATCTGGTATAGCTTTGAATTTGATCTCAAAATTTCCATCAACATCCGTGGTAGTAAAACCGTTGGTTATTTCGATCGAAGAGTTACTCCCATATGGTGTCATTGTTTTTCCATAGCTACCCCAACCCCACCAGATAGGGTAACGCGTTTTTCTAACCACCCTGTAACTCACTTTGGCATCGTTGATGGCATTGCCGGCATATGCGTTGGCTTTGCCTTTTACCATAATAGTATCGTTGATGCGATAGGTGCCTACTGGTTTCTCTATAGTGGTTATGAATTTAGGACGCTTGTATTCTTCTACGCTAAATTCTTTTACATCGCTACTAATACTATCTCTGATGCTAAAGCTACCGTTGAGTGTACCAGTAGGCAATGTAAAGTTGCCTGTGAAAGAACCAAATTCATTACTGGTTACATCGATAGCGCCTGCTTTTTCTCCGTTGCTGTTGACCAGCAAAAGAGTGGTTTTGTAATTGGCGATTACCTGATTTGTT
The DNA here is from genome assembly GCA_038249665.1 of Chitinophagales bacterium. Taxonomy (GTDB): domain Bacteria; phylum Bacteroidota; class Bacteroidia; order Chitinophagales; family Chitinophagaceae; genus Ferruginibacter. Next base: position 3,311 of record JBBSDF010000082.1, on the reverse strand, counting down.
TGCAGCGAATCATCTTTACGCAACACAATGCCTTTGAAAAAGAGGGTTTGTCCGGGGCGATAAATTGACCTATCAGTAAATAAAAATGTTTTTATTTTTTTTGATGTTTCGTAACTGTTGTATTGGTAATGGTAATAATTGTCGTCTGTAAAGAGTTCGTCGTTTTTATAAAGGAACTGCAAGTTACTGTTGTATTTGTTTTGATTCAATTCAAGGGAAGCCAAACCGTTTACATCTGTTGTAAATTTTTCACTAGGTTTCGAAATATTTTTTCTGCTGCCGTAATCATATTCATTTTCCCAAACTTGCACCGTTGCATTGCTCAAAGGCTGGCCTGATTTACGATGCAAGACATAGATATTTTTTTCATTATTTTCAACATAACTGATATTGCTAATGTAGAGCATCTGACTGGTGAGGATATTATTGGTTAAACTAAAATTGGGCTGAATGCTAGTTAATAAAATATAGGAGCCGATGGGTAATGCGTCTATTTTGATTTCTGTTTGGTGTATTTGGTGATCCTTTGTATCGGGTAATACCTCACTCCACGATTGTGATGCCGCCATTGAAATCAGGGTATTCCAGAGGGAATCGGGATAATCTCTGGCGATTGATTCCATTGCAGCGCGGCTGGTTTTGATCAACCTGAAATGAAGTTCTGGTACATTGCGGTAATTCACCAAACCGCGAAAGGGCTCGTTGGGTAAGTTCACTTTTTCTGTAGTTACTTCCAGTGATGGTTTTAAAATATCAATGATTAGATTGTTGCTTTTTTTTGCGGCTTCTGTGCCCGGATATTTTACCTGTACCGTTTTAGCAATCTCCAATGCCTTAATGAGGTCAAACTGCTGTTGGTTATTTTGCGGCCCATATTTATTTCCTGACTCTTGCAATCGTTTGGCACGCAAATACATGGCCAAGCCGGCATAAGAATCGGTAGGATATTTTCGTTCTATCTGTAACAGTGCGTTCTCATACAGCTTTTCCTGATCAGAAAATACAGCATGGTTGTTTACAAATTCTAAGCGAATAAGATCTGCATCCAGCAAAGCATCTTTATTAGCATCATTTTTGTGAAATGCCAACAACTGTTGAAGTAGTTGTAGTGCATCTAAAAAGAGGGAGTTGGTATCTGTTGCGTTAAAAGTGTGTTGAACAAATTCTTCAATCGGCGCAAAAGCTTTTTCATCATTGATGATGAATTTATTGGCTGCTCTACTTGGTAACTCATCTTCTGCTGAGATGAAATGATCCAAAGCCCTGTGTGCCAAAAAATCAAAAAGGGTAGGCCGCAACGGACGGGTGTTTTTACCCGCTGTTAAAATCGCTGCAAAAGATTCAATGGGCGTATTCTGTAGAATTAATTTATCGTGCAGAGAAGCCTTATATAAATTTCTGCTGGCATTGTTTATTTTTTCAATACTCCAGGTGGTAATGTCAGTACTATTTTCTGCCACTAGTTCGGTGCGATCATACAACTCATATCGATGGTTGTTTAGGTAACTGGCAAATAGTTCAGCCTGCATCGATTGGAGGATGTTTTTTGCAGGCGCTTTTGTTTTGTTGATGAGGGTATCTACATAAAAAATATTGTTCTCTAGATTGTCTTCCTGTACCATGTTGCGGTACTTCATCTGATACATCGCCGATTTTATTTGCTGGGGTTGGTTGTCAGCAACAAGGGCCATCTCAAAAATATCTTTTACTTGGCCGAGTGCATCTTGTGTGAGTCCTTTTGCTTCTAAGACTGATACCTGTTTCCATTCTTTCTGAAAGTCGTTGTTAGATTGTGCTTCCGCGGTAGTAAAATTGAATAGTAATAAAACTGTGGTGATTATTTTCAGTAAATCCTTCATATAGGGGTGTTTATGTATATACAAGATACAATTTTGAGTTTGTTTGCAGGTAAGAGTGTTTGTAATGGGTTGATTCTTTTAACAGATATAAGGGTTTCTTTTCCTTTCATCAAAGCAACTGTTGTTTAAGTTGGTAAGATGAAGCGATAAATGTATTTGCACAAAAAGGTGGATAAATGGGCTTTAACTATTTTTTATGCTTATTGGTTGTTACTTCGGAACAGCTTTTGAATCTATAAGGGGTAACATTCCGTTTATTAAACCAAAGAAGATATGAGACAGTTGAATAGTTTTTTAGAAGAATTGATTGCAATTATTTTTGGCAAACCGTTAAAGCCTATACCTATCCCTGTTAGAACTGGAGGGTAGGAGTTTGTTTGCCGGCATAAAACGTAGTTTTTTTTAGTGGCTATACTTTAGAAGGGGTTTGAGCGATGGCTCGGCCCCTTTTTTTTGTTGGTCAGGCTGCAACTGACTTAAGCATAGAACGCCCTTTCAGGGCTGTAAGTCAGGCTTCGACCGCCAACGGGCTACACTGATGTTAGGAGATATCGGCCTTTCAGGGCTGTAGAAGGAGTTTTCTTGAGTTTTTGGGGCGGTCTACTGTAAATCTTAATTTTTGGTTGAATAATATGAAAATATTGGAAAATTCATTAATTTGGAGTATGATGTGTTGAGCCCTGAAATGTTATGATATACAGAGTATGGGTGAAGTGCATCGTGGTAATTAATCCGTCACCAGCCCTCTTCGGGCGTAATATTAAAACTATGGGGCAGTCGCTGGTAAAGAATTATGTACACCTTGTTTTTAGCACCAAATACCGGCAACATTTTATTCATGCTCCGGTAGAAGCGGAACTTCATAGGTACCTTGGTGGAATTTGTAACAACCTCGAATGTCCGGTGATCATCGTAGGGGGATACACCGACCATATTCACATATTATGTATGCTCTCAAAAAAGATAGCACTGATGAAACTATTGGAAGAAGTAAAATCTCACTCATCTAAATGGATGAAAACTAAGGGAGATGATTTATATAATTTTTATTGGCAAGGTGGTTATGGTGCATTTTCAGTTAATCCTTCACAAGTTGATATTGTGACCGCCTATATTGCTAACCAGCATGAGCACCATAAAAAGAAAGGTTTTCAGGATGAGTACCGGGGCTTTTTGAAAAAGTATAAGATACCATATGATGAGCGATATGTGTGGGACTAGGGATTTTTTATACTCTGGGCTTTGCCCAGAGCATGGGTATTGCGCCCTTTCAGGGCTGCTGCTACACTCGTGGCTCGCCGCGCTGCGCTCAGGACTCTCGCTGCGCTCAGGGCTCGCGCTGCGCTCAGGGCTCGCGCTGCGCTCAGGGCTCGCGCTGCGCTCAGGGCTCGCGCTGCGCTCAGGGCTCGCGCTGCGCTCAGGGCTCGCGCTGCGCTCAGGGCTCGCGCTGCG
>JBBSDF010000081.1:0-8353 GCA_038249665.1 Chitinophagales bacterium | reverse complement strand
GAAAATGCTGTGCAAAGTATCATAACCACTTGGGGGCGTTTCGATATTGCTGTGGCAAACGCTGGGTTTGGTGTTTTTGGAAGTATAGATAAGTTGACTGCTAAGGACTGGAACAGGCAATTGCAAGGTAACGTCACCGGCTTAGCCTTGACGGTAAAATATGCACTGCCACATCTAAAGGAAACGCAGGGTCGCATCGGTTTAGTTGGCAGTGTCGGAGCATATCTTCCTAATCCTAATGTCGGAGCCTATGGTGCTTCAAAAGCTGCTGTACATTCAATTGGTCTGACATTACAAGCTGAATTAAAGGGTACAGGTGTGAGTTGTACTACCATACATCCTGGATTTGTTGTATCGGAGATTGCCAGAATTGATAATGAAGGCGTTTGGCATCCTGAACGTCAAGATCCGCGTCCATCAAATTTAATGTGGCCAACGGATAAAGCTGCGAAAGTTATGGTGAAGGCCATATTGAAGCGAAGAAGAAATTATGTTTTCACAACCCACGGGAGAGTTTTAGTTTGGTTGCAGCGGTGGTTTCCTGGCTTAGTGAGAACCATTGTTTTAAAAGGTCCAAAACCAGAATAAAATAAGATAGGTCGTAATCTGACTGTAACCAATGAAAAAGGAAAGCCGAACGCACAACAGCCGTTTTGCAAAAGCAGGGGTTTCGTGCTTCTATGACAATCAATTGCTAAATCCAAGCTTTATGCATCCAATGAAGTTTAGTGCTTCGAAATCCGCTTCTTCGCCAAGCGCCAAAACGTCCCCGCCAATTATAACCTCCTCGCATAGATGCCACATCTGCAATACACAAACAAGAGAACTTAAAATTCCAAAATCGATAATAAAGGTGATCAGATTAATAAATGCAAAATGAAGGTCAGAAATCACTCAAAAATATCGGGGCAGAACAGGAAAAGCCAAAGAATGAATTAAATTTATAAAAAACTAAAATGGAAAATTTATCAATGATTGCGCAACTCATTGTTGCTATTTCTGTTGTGATTGTATGGGTATTTCGTTTCGATAATATTGTGAAAGAATTTAAGCAATATGGCCTGAATGATTTGACGCGTACGGTTGTTGGAGCCACTAAAATAGCATTGGCAACATTGCTTATAGCAGGGATCTGGTATCCTTCGCTCGTTCTCATTCCGGCACTTTTGATGGCTTTCCTGATGTTGGGTGCACAGTATTTTCACTTCAAGGTGAATAATCCGTGGCAAAAGCGTATTCCCTCATTGTTTCTTATGGTTCTAAGTCTTTTTATTGCTGCCGTCTCCCTTAATTTAATTGCCTAATGCGTTTACTGGAGGTTTTGATTGTTTTTTCGAGTCTCTCTTTTTTAGGTTACGGCACCGCTTATTTTTTATCTCCAAAAATGAAAAGTGAATTTGTACGCTTTGGATTGAGCGATTTTGGAACCCTTACAGCAATTTTAGAAATCGTGGGGGCTTTAGGTTTATTGATCGGCTTAATGTTTAACGGTATTTTACTGGTGTCCTCAGGAGGCTTGGCTTTATTGATGTTTCTTGGCGTAATTGTCAGGTTAAAAGTTAAAGACGGTTTGTGGGCATCGTCACCTGCTATATTTTTTCTTGGTCTGAATGCATATATTTTTTATGAATCCATGAAAATATTTTTGGATTAAAGAGCCTAACCTGCTTTTAAAGTATGCTTAAAGGAAAGCCGGCTTCATTATATTCAGCATAACTTAAATCACAAAAATGAATGTAGGTATTTTACTGTTTGAAGAATTTGAAACGTTGGACGTTTTTGGTCCGGTAGAAATTCTAGGCCGTCTGAAAATGATTTTAAGATTAAATTCTATTCGTTAGCCGGTGGAGATATATCCAATAGTCACGGGGTTACGATTTTTACCAAGAAACTGGAAGAAATTGAAAACGGTGTTGACATTTTTTTGATTCCAGGTGGATATGGCACCCGGACAGAAGTTGAAAATGAGCCACTTTTGAAAGCCATCCGAGAAATAGCTGAATCAAGTAGGTATGTCCTCACGGTCTGTACAGGTACTTCCTTAATGGCAAAAACCGGATTGCTGGATTTTAAGAATGCAACAACCAATAAAATAGCCTTTGACTGGGTGATTACCAATGGTCCCAACGTCAATTGGATAAGAAAAGCGAGATGGGTAGTTGACGGAAAATTCTATACCTCTTCGGGAGTAACTGCCGGAATGGACATGACCTTGGACTTTTTGAAAGATTTACACGGAGTTGATGTAGCAAGGCAGGTAGCAGAACAAATCGAATATGAATGGACAGAAGACAGCAAGAATGACAGTTTCTGTAAGAAAAATAGAAAAATAGGACACTTTTCTGCCGATGGGCGAATTTTACTTTCTTTTACGGGCGGAATCCTGGTATTTCGACATGATACCGGTAACATCTAGCCCACCGCCAAAGGCGCTTAACGATGACAGAACCAGTCTAAACAAAAACCATCTCCCACATCCTTTTTGCTTATCAATTTTGTCTTTGATAATGGCCTCAAAAATTTGCGGACAAAGTACTGCTAATCCTCTCCATAAACACCCTGGCTATCTAGTAAAAATTACGGTGGTTGGAGGCTCGAATATATCTTTTTCCATTGCAATAATTCTATATTGAACCCCTACCAATGAATCCAAATACGATAGTCTGGAAATAATTTTTGCTGTCGAATCATTAGCCAATACGGCCTCTACCGCTTGCTGTGTTTCTAATACCACGATAGGCTGATTAAGGATAAAATTGTATGCTGGATTATATGTTTTGTAGGCATATACTTTTTCTGAAGGTGAAAATAAATGCGCAGTCTTCTCAACGGGATTTTGACTATAAATAGCCGGATAGCCAATATTGAGAATAACAAGGTTAAAAATACTGAATCCGACAAACAGGATAGCGAAGGAACGTGGCAATTGCTTGGTACGCCAAGCCCAAAATGCCGTAGCCACTCCTATTAAAAACAAAAAACCAACATACCCCATATTTTTTAGGACAGGTTCTTCCGGTATTACAAAATATGCCACCGCTCCCAACACAAGGTACAAACATGCTAAAATTAAATAAGGGTAGCGCCTACCTATATACATTGAATTTTTTACCCAACTAAAATAAAAGCCCAGAAGAATCGCTAAAAATGGGTAACACGGCATGGCATAATTAGGCAATTTGGTTTTTGAAATGCTGAATACGGTTATGAATACCACTACCGTAATAATTGAAATCTTGGCCAAACTATGGCGCCATATTTGGCTCCTGTTGCGGATTGCCTCCCCGATAAATGCGGCTCCTGGTAGCATTCCCAACAGTACAATAATGGGGACGATCCAAAAAATACCACCATGACCTTCCATTTCGTTGCTAAAGCGATCAAGGTTTTGCTCTAAAAAAAATTGCTGAGTAAACACTCCGTTGGTTTGTATATGTACCAACACATACCATGGAACCGATAATGCCATCGTCAATAACAAGGCAACCAATATTTTCCAAGACCATAAAACAGAAAGTTTTCGTGATACTAGCAACCAAATAAATATGATCAAACCGGGTATAGCCAAAAACACAGGGCCTTTAGATAAAATGGCTCCTGAAACCGCTATGGCACTCAGCAAAAGCCACATAAATAGTGAGGTTTGCGTATAACTGTAAAAACAAAGGATAGCTGCGGCAACAAAAAAAATAAGATAAGGATCCGGTACCGCCAACCTGCTTTCCAAAACAAAATGACTGCTTGCGGCGAGCGTACACAACGCATAAAATGCGGCATCTTGATTCACATGCTTTTTGGTAAAAAAATATACAAGAAGCAAGGTACAAATTCCCATGACAGCACTAAAAAAACGAGCCGAGCCTGCATGCACACTTGCCACCCTAAATGCAGCCTGCATAAAATAATAATGCAACGGAGGCTTCTGTGGTCTTAGTTCTCCATTAAAGGTCGGCACAACCCATTCATCATGCATCAACATTTCCCGGGCTGCTTGCGCATTTCGGGCTTCATCCAAAATATAAATAGAGGGAGAACCCAATCGAGAAAAAAATACGATGGCCGCTATCAGGAATACCAAAGCCACTCTGTACCCAGTCAAGATGAGCACCAGACGGCTAACTGAATTACGCATTTGCCGTGTTTTGATTACCCGTTTGTAATGGATCAATAAAAACGAATGGCAGTCCGAAACTACATGATATAACGGTAGCAATGTAAAATAAAGCACTTGCAGTAACAGAGATGGTATCCGGCAAGAAAAAGTACTGCGCACCCCAGACAAAAACCAATTCACGGGCACCTAGGCCACCTATGGTAAATGGCAGTACGGCTATTACCGAGCTTGCTAAAAATATAATGATATATTGTAAATAACCGGTGGCTATATCCAATGATTGTAAAATACACCACAAAGCAGCAATTTGAAAAAGCTGCACCACCATACTCCACAAAAACGTACTCCAATAACCAGGTAGAAATACCGGAAAAAAAAGACGCATAAGTAAGTAATATGCCGGCAAACACAATACAAGAAAACCAATCATTCCGAGGCTTATAGGACTGCTATGCTCCATAGCCAACCAACATAAACATAGCAACACGCAAAGCGCCAGCAAGCCACTTAACCTATCGAGCAGTATAGCAGCAGACAGAGGTTTGTAGCCTGTGGCATGGGTTTTATGAAGACGTACCACTTTATAGGCATCGCCGCCAATAGACCCGGGCAAAAACAGATTGTAAAACATACCGAGCAAATACAATTTACTGTTTTGAAAAAGTGAAACCTGTACACCAATGTTGGCAAAATAAATATTGAGGCGAATAGCCGAAAAAAACTTGGAAATCAAAAACATGACAACACCCAAGCCGATCCAAAATGGCGATGCGCCAACCACCATGGAGGCTGCTTTACTCAAATCTATTTTAGACGATATATACCCAAGGCATAAGATCGTTACCGCAATTTTTAGAACGGTCTTTAGTATATTTTTGGCTTGTTTGCTCGGTAGTTTAATAGTAAGTATCATATAAAATTAAGTTTTTCAAACGCTGCTATTCCAGCTTATTTTCATATGACCCAATTCGCAATTCCACTTGTGGTAAATATAAATAGCACAGCACCGCTGTAGCCGTTCCAATTAAACTACCCACTACCACATCGTGAAAAAAATGCTGGCCCAAATAAATGCGGGAATAACCAACCGTAACAGCCAAAAACATATAGACAGCACCCAACCACTTATTGTGGCTGTATATGGCCAATAATGTGAATAGTGCAAAGGCCGAGGTGGTATGCCCACTTGGAAAACCGTTGCTGCCGCTTAAAGTAATGCCTTGCACAAAATTGGCATATTCTTCCGGCGCAAAAACGAGTTTGGGCCGGGGAGCACCCACAGCATTTTTCAACACCTGTACAGTTACCCCACTTATAATATAGGCACCAATTACATGCAGCCCCTTGGTAAATTGCTGCTGCGAAAGCAAAATAAAAAACACGAACACACTAAAGATACCATCGCCCAGAAGGGTGTAGTTGATAAAAAAAACATCTAGCGAAGTAAAATGCATTCCATTTAGATAGACAAACATCCCTTTGCTCGGATACATAAGTATTAGATATACACTGATAGATAAAAAAGCCGCAAATGCAGAAAAAAAAATAGGTTGCTTACTATAGATTTGCCGGTATTGTCTCATTGAAACAAAGTTAGCGTCACCCCTTTAACAAATCGAGATCACAACATTAAGTAATTTATATCTTTTGGTTTATATTTTTCTTTTTTTAGGTGGCTCGGGTACTTTGTGTGGAGAGAAATACCACAAGGAAATACATCTCTTTCTAGATTCAAACAAATGCAAAGCTTTCAAGAACGCCTTTGAAAATAGACAATATTGATTAAAGCTGGTATTGGACCATCGCATTCAAAACAAACTGATAAAATCAGCTTTGACCCATCATGACCCCAAGCTTGAAAATGGCCCAATTTTAGGTTTTTTTACTTTTGAACCTGAGCGCTATTGCGGTATACCAGCTTCAAATTTTTTCTGTATAAATGGCTTATGTTTACAAGTAATTTTGCTACCCTTTTTCCCACAACACTATTCTACCCCGACCGAAAATTCAACACAAATCGTGTCCCTGTGGTAAAATACCCGATAGCAACCGGGATGGTGAATTTGACTTTTTGTCTCCCGCCGGAGTAAGGCATTTTCCCACCTTTTACCTAGGTAAAATTCACCTACAGGCAGGATAGGCGACAGCCATAAATTTCAAAAAGTGCTGCATAAACCACAATAAATGAAGGATTTATAACGCACCCATTGTGTGAAAAATGCAATTAATTCCGAAGAATACGCAAGATATGTCACCTTTAGTATTCACAACTTTGTGAAATACATTTTGATTATAACGGGTCAAAATAATGAAAAGCAAATGATTCCGAACAAATCGGACCTTACAAAACATCAAACTTATCCGGAAAAAGAAAACGGCGGATGCTGCGAAAAAATCCAAACGTAATATCCAACTATGATTGAAAGCGACTGATCAGGTGCAAGAAGTATACCGCCAAACACACATGATTATAGAAATAAAACAGCAGATAATAACCACCAATTAGAATGTGGACAAGGTGACATGCTGATGGCGGCATTACAGATCCATAGCGTGGAGGCCAGGCATGCTTCCGTGATAAGGCGCTTGCGAGGAATGGTATCAGGTCAGGCGATTAATGGATGGATAACGGGCAAAGAATCCAACGGTGCCCCGCAGGCAAGTTGTGACGGAGAGGAAAACATCACACATGCCACTATAAGTTTGGATAGCATTGCTTCTCTTGCCAGTTACCCTATGAATGCCAAATTAGGAGCCTTTGATGAATCGCTAACCAAGGAGCAGGTATTGGCAATAGTTGGTCCTTTCGTGGTAATATAAGATAGGCCAATCGGTTTTATAAAAAATCTTATTGGTTAGTACAGCCTTTGGACAAACATATCCTGCCACTCTTGGCCAAGCAGCCTATGATATGAATTGTGAGATTAAGGGACTGTTTGGCTTTTGGAAGTAACATGGAACAGAGAAAAGGTATCAAATAGGAAACTTTTACAAACTTCTGATTCCATGAATGTGGGAGTTTCAGATAAAATTGAAGAAGAAAAAGACACCGGGGAAAAAGCCGGCTATAACTTTCTAAATATAATAACCATGAAAAATCAAAAGCTGATCGCATTGCTATCAATCCTTTTCCTTGCAGTTTTTTCAAGTTGTTCTGTAATCGGAGATATTTTCAAAGCCGGTATGGGTGTGGGAATATTTCTGGTGGTATTGGTTATCGGGATAATTATTTATTTCGTTATCCGCATGGGAAAGAGTAAATAGGTCATTTCATTTCTATTGTTAAAAAAAAATTAAGTCATGGCAAAAAAGAAAATTTCCGAACAGGGTGCAAACGAAAAAATAAACGACCTGCAATCCAATACTCAAAATGGTGAAGGCCAGATGCTTTCCACCAATCAGGGTTTATTGATCAATGACAACCAAAACTCACTGAAGGCGGGTGATCGGGGTGCTACTTTATTGGAAGATTTTATTTTGCGTGAAAAAATCACGCACTTCGACCACGAGCGGATTCCAGAACGGATTGTCCATGCCCGTGGCACTGCTGCCCATGGTATTTTTGAATTGTACAAGCCATTTGCAGAATATACGAAAGCAAAATTTTTAAATGATGCTTCAAAGCCAACACCTGTTTTCGCAAGATTTTCTACTGTTGCCGGTTCGAGGGGCTCCACAGATTTGGCCCGTGATGTAAGAGGTTTCTCTGTAAAGTTTTATACCGAAGAAGGCAACTATGATTTGGTGGGAAACAACATGCCTGTATTCTTTATCCAGGATGCCATAAAATTTCCCGATCTGGTTCATGCTGTAAAGCCCGAACCACATAACGAAATTCCGCAGGCTGCTTCGGCGCACGATACCTTTTGGGATTTTATCTCTCTCATGCCCGAAAGCACACACATGATCATGTGGGTAATGAGCGACCGTGGGATTCCGCGGAGTTTGAGGATGATGGAAGGTTTTGGCGTACACACTTTCCGTCTGATAAATGAACAGGGCGTTTCCCATTTTGTAAAATTTCATTGGAAGCCATTATTGGGAATCCATTCCGTTGCATGGGATGAAGCACAGAACATTTCAGGCAAGGACGCAGACTTTCACCGAAGGGATTTGTTTGAAGCCATTGAAAGCGGGGCATTTCCAGAATGGGAACTGGGTGTTCAAATCGTTCCCGAAGCAGACGAGCACAAATTTGAATTTGATTTGCTTGACCCCACCAAGTTAATTCCCGAGGAG
>JBBSDF010000080.1:0-8520 GCA_038249665.1 Chitinophagales bacterium | reverse complement strand
TTAATCCTTCCTGCTTAAGTACAAATCTTGTTCGAAATCCCGGTTTTGATACGCTGGCTTCTGCGGGAAACTGCCCTACAACTTTTGTAAGCCAGTCCGGCTTTGGGAGTTTTAGTTATAATTTACTCGGGGTGCAAAACTGGAATATGGCTACTTATGCCACCACCGATATCTTTACTTCCTGCAGCGGAAACTCATCTTCCGTAAATCCCTTGTTCAATGTATGTAACGGTTTTGAATCGCCAAGAAGTGGTGGAAATTATGCTGGCATATTTGCACACATTACCAACCAGAATTACAATGAGTACCTTCAGGGAACTTTAGCTAGCCCGCTTCAACCGGGCAAAAGCTATTTGTTTAGTTTCAATATTAGTTTGTCTGATTATTCGCTGATTGGAATAGACAGGTTGGGGGTTTATTTCTCCAGCACAAAAACGGCCGTTCCTATACAAGGCGTGTTGTCAGTTACTCCTCAGTTTGAAACAGCAGGGGGAACTTTTTACACTGGAAAACAAGGATGGACAACCATTAGTTTTTTATACACACCTACGGAAGCAATGAAATATTTTACCATTGGAAATTTCAGGCATCACTTACAAACCAAGGTAGTACCCACTCCCGATGATGCTGGCAGAAATGCAGGTGGCGCCTTTGTGGGATGTGCAAACCTGAACGCACTTCCGGCCGCTTATTATTTTATTGATGATGTTTCTATGAGTGAGGTTACAGGAACTAATTGCCTGCTTGCAATTACTGATTTAAAATGGAATGCAACTGCCGTAAATAAGGATGTTGCTATAAAATGGACTTATCCAGCTTCTGATAACATCGCTCAATTTATAATTGAACACAGTACAGATGGCCAACACTTTAACCGTATCAATTTGGTAAATGCAACGGGGCAAAGAAATCATACTTACCAACACTTGCAGCCGGGTACTGGCAAACAATTTTACAGGATGGTGTTATTGTATAAAGATGGGGAAAAGGAATATTCTTCCATCAAACAGGTAACTATTGGTGGCTTATCAGCGCCTACTGTATCGCCTACAGTAACAACTGGCACTCTATGGATCCGCAATGCCGGAGCTGGAGCCTTGGTAAAGATTGTTAACATATCCGGAGGGGTGCTTCTTTCCAAAACAATACAAGACCAGGATATGCTTTCAATAGGTAGCTGGGCTAAAGGCATGTATTTTGTAATGATCGAAAAAAAGGATGGCACCCGGTTTACCAGTAAAGTTATTTTGAATTAAACTTATTGAATGACTATCCGAAATTCGGTGCAAAGAGGCGTAGCCACGGTTAATATTGTAACAACGGAAACGAATCTACTGCTCTACAATTTTCTTTTTATGGAGTTGATCCTAATTGCGGATAGTCATTACTTGTTCATTATTTCGGAAGCTCAATCGGATAGTCCCCCAAACCATACATCCATGCGTTACTAAATAATGAACCACCGTTGTATGGGCCATCTCTTTGCGTTGGGTTAACACCGTCTAATACCAAGTACCATTTCTGCACGCCGGCAGCATAATGTTTAAAAAATCCGTAAGTGACTATTTCTAACTTGCAGCCTTGGGTGGATAAAAGTTTGCCCCATTTATCTGTACCATTTTCTTTACTCCATTCTTCTATAATACTTTTTTGTGGGTTAATGGTAATTTGGGTAATGTTGTCTTTTACGCTAAGTTTATAAGATCCGCTTTCTCTTGCTAGTAGAAGTTTATTATAAGTCATTTGAAAAGATTTTCTATAAAAAGTGTATGTACCGTTGCTATTAAAGCTGTATTGACTTTTCGTATTGCCGCTAATACCGTTGTTTACAGAATAGTCTGACTGGTTGCTTGCACTTCTTACCCATGTACCAATAATGGACTTTTCAACATCTTCGGCGGCAGGTACTTCCGCTGCGGGGGCTTCCGCTGCAGTAGCTTCAGGTTTTATTAGTTCAATAGATTCTATGAAGGCCTGTATCTCGTTTATATAATCCCGATTGTTTGCAACCCCCACGATACTTACACATCTTTCGTAGCCACTTGCTGTGGTAAGCATGGCCGAACATTCGCTGTTATCAAAAGTAAATTTACTGGTGCCTACTTTTATTTTGAAACCTTCTGCTTCTTGTATGTCACTTTCCTTTGGTTTATCTGTGGGGTTATAATTTTTTACGATTAATTCCTGCCATTCACTTTCAAAATCAGCCTCAATGGATCCTTTGCTTGCGGTACTTTTTATAACCATTATCCGGCACCAGCTATTGGTTTTGCTGTCAGTAATGGTATAGCTCACTAAAGTTTCTTCCACATTTTTTGTCCAGCCTTTTGGTGGAGAATAGGTGATGAGGTCAAAAGTTTCTTTACTAGTATTGGGTGACTGTTGTGGGTTTTCAGGTTGCCCGCCAGGCAGTGCTTCTATTTTTTTTAAACTAATTGATTCTATAAAAGCTGCCATCTCTTTTTCAAACATATTCGTATTAGTGAGGATGATCATATTCACCATTTTTTCAGCACTGCTGGCAGTTACCAACATGGCAACGCCTTTGGTGCCTTCGCTTTCATAAGGTGCATGGCCACTTTGTATTTCCCAGCCGTTTTCTGTTGCTGCAGGTTGCATTTCAGGAGTAGTAGAAACGGGAATCGTTTCTTTTACCAAAGAAGTCCATGCCATATCAAAGTTTTCTTTTGAATCGGCTGTACCCGGTGTTGATTTATACAAAGTGATCAGGCAATAACTGTCACTTTTTTCATCGTGTTTTGAAAGCTGAATCGCATCTTTTCCTTCTTTTTTGTCCCATCCTTTGGGTGGAGTAAAAGTGGCAAGGTCAAAAGTTTCATTTTGAGCAAACGTGTTTTCTATACAAATACACAGTACAGCAAGTAGCATTAATATTTTCATGATTTCATTTTATAAAGTAAATATATTATGGTTGGCAACTATTATCTATCCCTTAAAACCATGATTTTTAGTTGAGCTGAAGTATGGGTACAAGTACACCTCCCATTGTAACCCCAGAGGTATAGCCTGCTGTTACTTCAATCACTTTTACTTCTCCACTCACATTGCCAATTTCTCCCTCAATGGTTATGTCACCTTTAATACCAGCATCTTTTACTTCCCATTTTCCTGTTGTGTTGTCTGGGCCAATTTTTACAAATTCTTTTACAGATGCACCAGCACCTACTTGTGCAATATGTTCAGTTCCCATATTCCAGTTTGCTCCAAGTCCAAGTTCTAATGTAACGTCTTCAAACGCTCCGTCATCGGCATAATTCACTTCAAAACCACCAACAATACCTTCGCCACCTTCTATACCCCAAGAATTACAGTTCCAAAATAATTTAGCCGGACCCATGCCAATTTTTCCTTTAAAGTTTGCACAATATTCTTCTTCCCATTTTTGAAGCTTACCCTTTTCAACAGGCAATGGTTCATACACAGAACAATTGATTTTGGTTACAATTTTATATTCTAATAAAATATTTCGTACATCTCTCAAATAATCGCTTTCAATTGATGGGAATGGTATGGTTGTTTCGGGCATCCAGTATGGCGCCCAGTTAGCATAATCCCTGAAAAATTTACGGGAAATGTTTTCCCGGCGTTGTGCGTATTGATTCACTAGGGGTGATAACACTGAAAGGTATTTTTGAATTTCTGTATTTAACTCTTTGCATTTTGCGAGTTCCAAAGCTGCAATTTCAGCTTCATCACCTGCTTCTCCACCTTCCAGTTTATTTAATTGAACATCATATTTTTTTGCAATGGCTCTTGTTTTGGCATTATAGGGAATGTTGAGTTTTTTTAAATTGTACTTGAATACATCATCCGTTTTTAAACTTTCATTAAGGTAAGTTTGCGTGCCATCCATAATAATGTATTGCGCTTTTATACGAATGGGTGATATGCCTTTTTTAAAACTTTCTCCCATTAGCTTTTGAACCATATCTTCACTTACTTTTGGGCTTTTAGCTTCAATAGCTTCTATCGTCATTTGCAGCGATTCCTTTAATGCATTTAACGTTGTTTCAAATGCGTCCATATCATCCAGATTGGATGGCATAGCAGGCAATTGTGTTCTTTTTAATAACGGGAATTCTTTTACAGGCAGTGGTGGAAACTGGCTCATTAATTCACCGGGTTTCACTTTATTATTTAGCTGACGCAGAACGGATATTACCTGCTCATCATAAGAGGTTGCTATAGATTTTGTACCATGCTCTTCTGCTTTTTTTACATCTCCCTTTTTAAGGTACATGATGCAGAGGATTTTATTAGCAGTAGGGTTTAGGCTGTCTTTCTGCACCGCTTGCTGAAGGAAATTCATGGCTTTGTTAACATCACCTAAACGATAATAGGCATTACCAAGATTAGAGAGGATAGTAGTTTCACCAGGCTTTTGTTTATTCCAGTACTCCAGTATTGGAATTGATTTTTCCGGAAGCCCACCCATTATTAAAAAGGCAGCAAAATTATTTGCTGCAAGTGCATCAGCAGGATTGTTGGTAACCGCCTTGCTGTATAAATACAAACTTGCTTTCGGCGTGTTTTGTAACCAGGCTGCTAAAGCAATATTGCTGATATCCTTGGATTGAGTTAGTTTTTTATTTTTTACATAATCATCTGCTTTCTTTTTTATTTCGGGTTTCACGGCAATTGAAATTTTTGAATTCAGTTCACTTATATAATTTGTGTAAGCGGCTGTTGTAAAAATGGTGGCAGGTAATTCTTTTAGTTTTGCAGACAAAGAGGGCGTTTCAATCTTTAAGGTAGCAGTAGGAGGGTTGTTAAAAGGAATTGCCGGAACTGTTGAAGCCTTCATATCCGCAGGTATAGTTAACGGTGAAAGCGTATTTAATTTCGGTAAAAAGCGAAATGTATAGGGCGGGGTAATTTCAACAGGTGTTGATTTGCCATTCAATAATGCTTCTAAAGGAGCAAGAGCACCTGGTTGTTTAACAAGGGCAGCAACCTTTTCCATGTGGGGATAAAAGCCATTTTTTAGATGTACCATTATTAACTGAGGTACATCACTGCCGAGGGTTTTATTATAATAAGCCGGATTTACGGTAACAATTTCTTCCAGCGTTTCTTCTTCTGCATTCGGGTAAGATTTATCCCAATTTTCTACAAATTGTTTAACTGATTCTGCCGTGTATGTTGAATATGAATAAAAATTTTTGAAGCCTCTGTTTAGCCAATCGGCGGGCTTTTTTAGGTATTGTAATAAAACCACCTTGGCAGCTCCTGAGTTCGGCATGGCTTTGCTCATATTGCTTTTAAGTTTTTCCTGATCCTCTTCAAACCATTTTCTACGCTTGGCTTCTTTTTCTGCTGTATAAGTTTTGTCCATTTCTTTATACACTTTCATTTCTGCTTCAAACTGCTTTGCGTTTTGATTGTAAGCATCAGACATAAATTTTGTGTCCTTTATACCGAAAGTTTCTGCATCGATGAGCATTTGTTGCAGGTATTCTTTACGTGTAACAGGTATAAAAACAGGTTTATCACTATTTCGCAAAATGATAAAGTCGTTTACTGTAAACATTTTGGCGGTAGCATTATTCTGTTCCCTGTCTTCATAAAAATCAATTCTGCCTTCGCTGCGTTTTTTTTGGATGGTTTTAAAGGCTGGCTTTCCGTTAATGGTAAAAACACCCTGATCTGATGCAAACTTAAAAGTAAAAAAGTTGTTGAAATATACATTTACCCCAGATCCACTTTCTCCTTCAGTTTGTATAGTGTTGCTGTTATCATAACAATAATAAGCAAAGAACAACATTCTGGTATCGAAATAAGTTTTGAGGCCAGTTGCCTTATTAAAATTTTTATGCGTTGAACCGTCATTCAAATAATCAGGAAAAAACCTATTGTAATAAAGTAATTTAGCTCCTGTAAAATTGGTCAATATTTTTTTTGTCCAGTTTTCTGCTTTTGCAAAATGAGGTTTTATTTTATTGATTTCTGTTGTGTTTATTTTGCCGTTAGGAGATTGATACGCATCTACCCCCCTTACTAAAGCAGATGGCTTGTTTGCAGCAAGGGTTTTACAATTTTGAGCATAGATGGCTTGCGCACAAAGTATACATAGTATGAAACTTAATCTTTTCATCTGAAATTAATCTTTACTTATTTTAATATTGCTGATAAAAAATTTCTCTGTTTCTCCATCACTGCGCCCATGTGTAAAAGACATCGCATTAAATAACAGCGCAGCAGGAATTGCTTTTTCGTATTCAGCCATTTTATTTTTATTAATTAGTATATAAAGCAGTTCCGCTTTCTTTTTTATAGCGATTAATTATTCCGCTTTTCCAAAGCCTGTGTATTTTCCTGAACCAGGGGAGTTTGCATCGTTCATCCAAAGAATTCTTCCGCCTTTGATGCAAGTGAAGTAAGCATCGTACGTTTCAGGCCCACTTTCTATTTTGGAAAAATATACCTGCCAGTTATTAGGCAATGAAAATGTTCCTGCAGATTGTTCCTGTACAACTTTTTCACTTCCCGAAAAACCATTCACCCAAACAAAATTCCATTGATATGTGTTGCCGGCGCCAAATTGAAAAGTTCGGCTGGCAGTGTTCAAGTTCATGCCTGCATTATCGCCTGTGTATACATTATAATATTGTTGTACGCTTGAAGAGTTACTGGACCATTTACCGGTTAAATCGGATGCAGCAACAGCAAACTTATTACAATTGGCCAGCTTCAATAAGGGGTCAAAAATTGTTTTGTCTGAGTTCCAGGCCACATCATCGAAGTCAATACCGAAGGCTTGTACAAATGCGTTTTTATCAGGTGAAATAAATTCTATCCATACATTGCTGCTGCGACTAATAAATGCAACATACACTTCTTTCCCTGTTGCGTTGTCTGTAAGATTACCGGCTGCCAAATGAACCCTATCATAAGATGAAACATACTTCACCAAATAATTTTTAAGGTTGCTATACCTTGGTGCTACCAGTATATTCCAGGCATCATTGGTTATCGGATCAGGATCTGATGAATTAGTATTTCTCTTACAAGGAAAGTGCAGCAACGCTTTGACATTGCCTTTGGTTACTTCCACCCAATCTTCCTGTACAGTGCTTGTCCATCCATCATCAAAATTGGTGGTGGTAAATGCAAAACCATCCTGCTTGGCAGGCAGCGGTGTATTAACAGAATTCTGCTGCTCTTCTGTTTGCAATTTGTTAGTTTCAGTTGGTGATGAAGGTTTTTCAGGTTTTAGAAGATCAATTGATTCTATGAACGCCTGTATGTTGTTTATATAATCCCGATTGTTTGCAACAGCCACGATACTTACACATCTTTCGTAGCCACTTGCTGTGGTAAGCATGGCCGAACATTCGCTGTTATCAAAAGTAAATTTACTGGTACCTACTTTTATTTTCCAGCCTTCGGCTTCCTGTATGTCACTTTCCTTTGGTTTATCTGTAGGGTTATAATTTTTTACAACTAAGTCCTGCCATTCATTTTCAAAATCAGCTTCAATACTTCCTTTACTTATCGTACTTTTTACAATATTAATTCGGCACCAAGTGTTTTTTGCATTGTCCGTAATTACATAGCTCACTAAAGTTTCTTCCACATTTTTTGTCCAGCCTTTCGGTGGAGAATAGGTGATGAGGTCAAAAGTTTCTTTACTAGTATTGGGTGACTGTTGTGGGTTTTCAGGTTGCCCGACAGGCAGTGTTTCTAATTTTTTTAAACTAATTGATTCTATAAAAGCGGTCATCTCTTTTTCATACATATCCGTATTAGTGAGGATGATCATATTCACCATTTTTTCAGCACTGCTGGCAGTTACCAACATGGCAACGCCTTTGGTGCCTTCGATTTCATAGGGTGCATGGCCACTTTGTATTTCCCAGCCGTTTTCTGTTGCTGCTGGTTGCATTTCAGGAGCAGTAGAAACGGGGATCGTTTCTTTTACCAAAGAAGTCCATGCCATATCAAAATTTTCTTTTGAATCGGCTATGCCCGGTGTTGATTTATACAAAGTGATCAGGCAATAACTGTCACTTTTTTCATCGTGTTTTGATAGCTGAATGGCATCCTTTCCTTCTTTTTTGTCCCATCCTTTGGGTGGAGTAAAAGTGGCAAGGTCAAAGGTTTGTTGTTGTGCAAAAGTGTAGCCTGCAAGTACAATTAGAAAAGAAAGCAGCGTTAGTTTTTTCATGATTTCAATTTATAGTGTAAATGTATTGTTGTTGCAAACAGCTTACTATCCTGTAAAAAAGGGATTTTACTCTTTTGTAATTTTAATATTGCTGATATAAAACTTCTCTGTTTCTCCATCACTGCGTCCATGCGTAAAAGACATCGCATTAAACAACAGCGCAGCCGGAATGGCTTTTTCGAATGCTGCTATCTTATTTTTGTCGATAAAAACCTCTAGAAGTTCTTCTTTCTTTTTGATGATTACTGTAATGCGGTTGTATTTTTTGTTGTTGGAAAAACCAGGAGCTGTTGTATTTTTAGTTCCATAATAACCGGGAGGATTATTGAACA
>JBBSDF010000079.1:0-8574 GCA_038249665.1 Chitinophagales bacterium | reverse complement strand
TCTTTTTCTTAACAAAAAGAAGCAAATGTCAAGGGCTTCAGAAAAAAAAGCTAAAAAATATTCGTCGGGTGTAAAATGAAATAAGTTCAAACAATTGTACTTATCCAAACTATGTGCGACTTACCAACTAAGAATAGTTCCAAGCTTTGGTAACATTAATTTCATTTTTACATCCCTCCTCTTATTTTTCTTAACGCAATTTTTTCTGAGGCCCGGCTTTCAGCTTCGTAGTGGGGTTGTCTCGATGGCTTGCGGCAAATTCGAGTGGGTCTTTCGTTTCGAAGGAATAAAACTTTGAGCCTTTGAAATATAAAAGGAGTGGCTCTTTTTGTTCGGCATCAAGGAACAAATTTTCAGTTTACAGTAGTGCGAAAGCTCCATCGGAGTACCGCGCCCAAACGGGGTGTTATCGTTTGGCGGCCTACTTTTTTGCCGCAGGTCCCGACGAAAGACGGGATTTTTTTGGAGAAGCAAAAAAGAAAAGAAGCCCGCGGCAGGCAACAGGAAGTTGCGAAGCATAAAGCTTTTATGGTAAAATCAATCTCGTTCATCCATCCATAGCCCTTGGCTGAAAGCCAAGTAGTGGTGACCTCTTTTTATTTTTGGTAGAGAAACTAATTGGGCTCAGTTACCCTGTGCTGCCTAGCAATGCCGCAAATCTGCGCCATAAAAAGTGTTTGGCGTATCAGTGCCATGCAATAAAGAGAAACTGCAGCAATTTGGGTTGTAATTATTCCCTCCATACATAATACAATACGCCTTTCAAATCATCTGTAAGGTAAAAAGAACGCGTATCGTTTTGCAAAATATCGCAGGGCCTGCCGTGCCGGTCTGGAGCTATTTTGCCAGTTAAAAAACCAGAAATGAAGCTGCTGTAGGAACCATTCTTTTCTAAACGTACCACTTCATATCCTCTTTGGCGCCAAACACTGGTACTGCCGTGTAAACAAACCAATACGGCATCGTTCAGGGCTGGGTGTTCAAACGAATTGAAGAAATCAAAACCCAGGGGCGCAGTGTGTGCTTGAAATCCTACCAAGGCTTTAGGCGGTTCTTTTACTTCCGGTGGCCGGCTGCTGTCAGCAAAGTTTTCATCTGCGTATATGCGCTGCCGGTATTGAAAATAAAAAGGCCATCCATAGTATCCACCGCGGGTAATTTCCTGAAACAGGTCTTCTGGTTTATCCGGCCCTAACAAATCTCTACCCATACCCGTTACCCATAAGCGGTTGCCGATGAAACGCATACCCACTGCATTGCGCAGTCCTTTGGCAAAAACGTGGCTATTACTACCATCCGGATTCATTTCCAATATCACGGCACGATTGGTTTCGGCTTCTGTACAAGCGTTGCAACTGCTGCCCACACTTACGTACAGCTTATCGTTGTAAAATGCCAAGCTACGGGTAAGGTGCCAGCCACCGTATTTATAGCTAAGTCCGTAGTCGGGAAAACGAGCAATGATTTGCCCGGTATCTGTTGCCAAATTATCCCCGGCCTGGTAAGCATAACGGGAAAGCCCATGCGTTTCTGCTACATACATATAGCCTTCGTAAAAAGCGATTTGGTTGGGGTTGTGAAGGTTGCGGAGGTAAGTGTGCACTGTGTCAAATTGTTTTCGTGCTTCATTCCAACCATCAAATATCAAGACCTTACCTTTTTTATTGTCGCTCAAATCGTTCATGTCTGTTGCAAACAATCGTCCATCGGGGCCTTTTGCCATAAAACGCAATCTGCTGTTGATTTGTGCTGCAGGAGTTATCAGAAAGCCTTTGGGTAATTGCAGTTTAAAAGAATCGCCAGAGGGTAATTTTACCAGTTGAGGAAAAAGTTTTTCTGTTACAAAATTGAATTCAAAACTATCAACAGTCACTGCACTAATTGCAATATTTGTATCAGCGTTATCAGTAATAGTTGCCAAGCTGCTATCAGCTCTAACCTCATTTTTTTGGCGGGTAGATGGACGGCATTGCAGTAGCAGCGCTGCCAGCAAACCTGGAAACAATATTCTTTTAAACATTCACCAATTTTTGAGCGGCTGCAGCCAGCGTTTCTTCTTTTTTTGCAAAACAAAAACGCAATACTTTGTTTTCTACAGGCGATTTATAAAATGCAGAAACAGGTATGGTAGCCACACCATATTCTTTGATGAGCCGGATAGCTAAATCTTTTTCTTTTTCATCGCTCATGCCTTCGTAACTGTAGAGTTGAAAATAACTGCCGTAAGAAGGCAACGGTACAAAGCGGGTAGCTTTCATGGCCTCCATAAAAAAATCTCTTTTGGCCTGCAAAAATTTACCCAATCCACGGTACGCATTTTCCTGCTGAAGAAAAGTGGCCAACGCATACTGTATCGGGCTGTTGCAAGTAAAACAATTGAACTGGTGCACTTTCCTGAACTCTTTCATCAATGCTGGAGGTGCCATACAGTACCCCATTTTCCAACCGGTGCAATGATAGGTTTTGCCAAATGAAAAACACACAAAACTACGTTTGTATAATTCGGGATATTTTAATACAGACTGGTGTACTTTGTCTTCGAATACCAAGTGCTCATACACTTCATCGCTGATGATGATGATATTGGTATCTCGAACTGCATCGGTCAACTGATCCATGTCTGTTGCGGTGAGTAAGGCTCCTGAAGGGTTGTGCGGAGAGTTGATGATGATAGCCCGGGTACGGCTCGTTATTTTTTGTTTCACCAATTCCCAATTGATGCTGTAGGCCGGAAACTCCAGCGGAATAGATACCACCACAGCAGCATTGATTTCTATGTTTGGGATGTAACTGTCGTAAGCGGGTTCAAATACAATAACCTCATCTCCTTTTTGCAGCAGGGCTGTGAAGGCCGTGTAGATGGCATACGTGCCGCCTGGTGTTATCGTAATTTCTTCGTTGGCATCTATGTTATTACCGTATAATTGCAGCGCTTTGGCAGCGAGCGCTTCTCTTAAAGCAGGCAGTCCGTTCATGTGTACGTATTGGTTATAACCGTTTTGCATGGCTTCGTTCACCAACTCGGTAATGGCCGGATCCATCGGAAAATCGGGAAACCCTTGTCCGAGGTTGATGGCATTATATTGCTGCGCCAACACACTCATTTCAGTAAAAATGGTGGTACCTACGTTGGGTAGTTTACTTTGAAAGGTTGCTGTCAATGGAAGTATTTTTATCGTTGGTTTAAAATTACGAATCCTGCCACAGATAGTTTGAGGTTGTTGAACAGATTTCAAACAAAAAGAAACAGTTGACAAGCATCAACTGTTTCCCCTAATTTTTCAAATCGTATCTGATTATAAATATTTATCGCCTTTGCTGCGCTTGATCTCTGCTACGTATTCTTTGATCTCTTGCTCTTTGTCTTTTTTGCAGATCAACAGCACATCTTCGGTATCTACAACAATAAAGTCATCGAGCCCTTGTAGCAGAATCAGTTTATTGTTACTGGCATGCACCATGTTTTTGGTAGCGTCAATCACCACTACATTGTCGCCCGTTACAGCATTACCCAGGTAATCTTTTTCGATGATATCATAGGTGCTTTTCCAGGTACCCAGGTCGCTCCATCCAAATTCGGCTGGCATTACATAAACATTGTCTGCTTTTTCCATGATGCCATAATCGATAGAAATATTTACACACTGCGGATATATTTTATCGATGGCATCTGATTCCGAAGGCGTATTAAAAGAAGCTTTTTCTGCATCAAATACTTCGTGCATTTCGGGTAAAAGTTTTTCAAACGCTTTGATGATGTTTTTTACTTCCCACACAAAAATACCGGCATTCCATAAAAAATCACCACTGGCGATGAAGGTTTTGGCCAGTTCCAGATCGGGTTTTTCGGTGAAGGTTTTTACCTTGTACACGTTTTCACTCACCGCAAAAGATTCAAACTGAATGTACCCATAACCGGTGTTGGGATGGTTGGGTTTGATGCCCAGTGTTACCAATGCTTTGATATGAGAGGTAAAATGCAGTGCTTCCAAACAAATTTTTTGAAAGTTGGCTGATTCGGTGATCAGGTGATCGGCAGGCGCACAAATGAGGTTGGCATTCGGATTCAGTTGCTGCAATTTATAAGATACAAAAGCAATACAAGCCGCTGTATTTTTGCGGGAAGGCTCACACAAAATATTATCGGGGTTCAGGTCTGGTAGCTGTTGCATCACAATTTCACGGTACTGCACCGATGTAACTATATAAATATTTTCGGCAGGTATAAAACTGGCAAAACGATCGTAGGTAGATTGTATCAATGTTCGCCCGATATGTAAAATGTCTAAAAACTGCTTAGGGAAATCGGTGCGGCTCATCGGCCAGAAACGACTGCCGATGCCTCCAGCCATGATGGCTACACAATGGTTTTTGTTCATGATGTGAATTTTATTGGGCAACAGTTGTTTTAGATGATGCCCTCTCTTACCAGATCTTGCAGGTGTACAATACCTGCATATTTTCCGTCTTCAATAGCAATCAGTTGATTGATGTTAAGTTGGCGCATCATTTCAAATGCCTGCACCGCCAATGCTTCGCGGGCAATGGTTTTGGGAGCGTTGCCCATGATATCGTTTGCGGTTAAACTGGCAAAGGAATCGTGTTTTTCCAGCATCCTTCTAACGTCGCCATCTGTAATGATGCCCAATACTTCTTCTGCTTCGTTAATCACAGCAACGGCTCCGAGTCTTTTTTTGGTGATCTCCATAATCGCTTCTTTCACAGATGCACCGGATTGTACAAAAGGGTTGTCTGTGGGTGCGATGAGGTCTGCCACTCGCAGGTATAATTTTTTTCCCAGTGTGCCGCCTGGGTGGTATCTGGCAAAATCGGCAGGTTTAAATCCGCGGGTTTCCATCAGTGCTACTGCCAATGCATCGCCCATCACCATTTGCGCGGTGGTGCTGGTGGTGGGGGCCAGATTGTTGGGACAAGCCTCTTGGGTGACCGTGGTATTTAAAATAACATCGGCTTGTTTGGCGAGAAACGAGTTCATGTTGCCCACCATACCAATGAGCGAATTGCCAAAACCTTTGAGCAGCGGACCCAATACCTTTATTTCCGGGCTATCGCCGCTTTTGCTGATCACCATCACCACATCATCGGGTTGCACCATGCCCAAATCGCCATGAATGGCATCAGCAGCATGCATAAACACGGCGGGGGTTCCGGTGCTGTTCATCGTTGCCACAATTTTTTGTGCCACGATGGCGCTTTTGCCGATACCCGATATCACCAAACGCCCCTTGCTTTTTACCAATAAATGAACAGCTTTTTCGAACTGATCGTTGATAGAAGGTAGCAATCCTGCGATTGACGCGGCCTGCAGTTCTATGCTCCGTTGAGCGCTGGCTATGATGCTGATTTGATTCATTTTCTTCGCGGCAAACCTACTTTAATATAACCACAATGCAAAGAAACCACCGGTTAAAAGAAAACCTTCCGTTTCAAAAAAATAATTCCCACATCCTATTTATTTTGGTTATCTTAATAGGCGAAAAGAGGCAACAAACATGTTTTGTTAAGAAAGTGTAAACCTTCTAATACGTTTGACATTGCAAACGGATTTGATTAACTTCGTTTCCCTCCTGAAAAAGCCATATTGATGGCGATCCATCTTGAAAATAAAAATAGAGCACGAATAAATATTATGGCTACTACAAAAACGGCGAAGCCCGCAACAAAAAAAACGGCGGCTAAAACAACTACAACCGGCAAACTAGTTAATAAAAGACTATCACCTGCTGCAAACGTGAACCTTGCAGAGGAGTTGCAACAACATTTTGGTTTCAACGGATTTAAAGGGCCGCAAGAAGCCATCATTCAATCATTATTGGCGGGCCAAGACACTTTTGTGATCATGCCCACCGGAGGTGGGAAAAGCCTTTGCTATCAATTACCCGCAGTGATCTGCGAAGGGGTGGCCATCGTAGTTTCGCCCCTGATTGCCTTGATGAAAAACCAGGTTGATCTGGTAAGAAGTTACAGCAGTAAAGATGATGTGGCACATTTTTTAAACAGCACCCTCAACAAGGGACAACAAAAAGTGGTGAAAGACGATCTTACATCGGGCCGCACCAAATTGCTGTATGTGGCACCTGAAACCTTGACCAAAGAAGACAATATCCAATTTTTTAAAGAACTCAACATATCTTTTTTTGCGGTAGATGAAGCGCATTGTATTTCGGAGTGGGGCCATGATTTCAGGCCCGAATACCGCAGGCTAAAAGAGATGATGGATATGATTGATCCCGGCATTCCCATCATTGCCCTCACTGCAACTGCCACGCCCAAAGTGCAAAGCGACATTGTAAAAAATCTAGGCTTAAAAGAGCCGCAGATTTTTATTTCTTCTTTTAACCGGCCTAATCTTTATTACGAAGTATTGCCCAAAGTGAACCTGGAGCAAACCAATAAAAGTATTGTACGTTTTATACAACTGCACAAAAACAAAAGTGGCATCATTTACACCCTCAACCGGAAAACTACCGAAGAGTTGGCGGCCATGCTCAATGCCAATGGCATCAGCGCCGTGGCTTACCACGCCGGGCTGGAAGCGAAGCTGAGGGCAAACCGGCAAGACCAGTTTTTGAATGAAGATGTGCACGTCATCGTTGCTACCATTGCATTTGGGATGGGCATTGATAAACCCGATGTGCGCTTTGTGATCCATTACAATATTCCAAAGTCGATTGAAAACTATTACCAAGAAACAGGGCGTGCTGGCAGAGATGGCATGGAAGGAAAATGTATTTTATATTATTCGCACAAAGACGTGAGTAAGCTGGAGCACCTCATGCGCGACAAGCAGTTGAGCGAAAGAGAAGTGGGCGCACAGCTCATCAATGAAACGGTGTCGTATGCCGAAAGCAGTGTGTGCCGTCGCAAAACCCTGCTCTATTATTTTGGAGAAGAGTACAACGATACCAAAAGCTGCGGACATTGCGACAACTGCCTGCATCCCAAAGAAAAAATAGAGGCAAAGGCCGAAGCCATCACCGTGCTCAAAACCGTGAAGGCCCTTGGGGAACAGTTTGCCATCGAATATGTGATGCTCATCCTCACTGGTAAAGCCACGCCGCAGGTGCAAATGTTTAGGCACGAAGCGCTGGATGTATTTGCAGCCGGGAACGACAAAGAGCCGCATTTTTGGAGCAGCCTTATTCGCCAAATGTTGTTGGAAGGCATACTGGAAAAAGACATTGTAGAATATGGTATGCTCAAGATCAGCAAAAAAGGAGCTGCCTTTCTTAAAAAACCCGATAGTTTTAAAATTGGACTCAACAATTTGTTTGAAGATGCCAATGCGGATGACGAAGCGGGAGAACTGGTAGGAGAAGCCAGTGGCGCAACAGATGAAAAGTTATTGGAGTTGCTAAAAGACCTTCGCAAAAAAGTATCGAAAGAAAAAAACCTGCCACCCTTTGTTATTTTCCTCGAAAGCTCACTGGAGGATATGGCCACCATGTATCCTACCAACATGGAGGAACTCGAAAAAATCAGCGGCGTGAGCAAAGGAAAATCGATGCGGTATGGCAAACCTTTTTTAGAAGTGATCAGCAATTATGTAGAAGAGAACGACATCATCAAACCCGATGATTTTGTGATGAAGACGGTGGCCAACCGCAATAACAATAAAATTTTCATCATACAGAATGTAGATAAAAAAATCCCGCTAGAAACCATTGCTAAAACCAAGGATTTAAAGATTGATGAGTTGCTGGAAGAGATGGAAACCATTGTAGCCAGTGGCACCAAGCTCAACCTCAATTATGCGATTGATGAAATGGTAGATGAGTATGAGCAGGAAGAGATCATTGATTATTTCAAGAGTTGCGAAACCTCGTCTTTACAAATAGCGCAGGAAGAAATGGCCGACAGCAATTTTAATTGGGAGCAGTTGAAACTGATGCGCATCAAGTTTTTGTGCGAGTACGGAAACTAAATTATACCAGCAGCCATATCCAATCGATATGGCTTTTTTTTGCAGCATTCTCTACTGAGAGGCAGGTAAATGTTATTTATTTTGTTAGGTAATGAGAGTTGAAACTCCAAACCTGGTAAAGTAACTTTAATAAAAGAGCTGAAAAAATATTGATTATTTCTTCGGAATATTAAAGTACTGTCTGTTTTCGTTCAGCATCAAGGAACAAATTTCGAAGTAGTACCAAAGCTCCATCAGGGTACCGCCGCCAAACGGGGTGTTATCGTTTGGCGATGTCTTTTTTTGCCACAGGTCCTGATGAAAGACGGGATTTTTTTGGAGAAGCAAAAAAGAAAAGAAGCCCGCGGTAGGCGTTGGGAAGTTGCGCAGCAAAAAGCTTTTACGGTAAAATTAATCTCGTTCATCCAACCATAGGGGTTGGTTAAAATCGGACGGTGGGGACCTCTTATCATTAAGCAATAAAGGAGCCAGAGATACGATCTATATTTTTTAGTAAAGTTTTTTGCTTTATATCTCTATGTCGCCTGCGGCGGGCTTTTTTTCTTTTCCTTGATGAAATGAAACAAAAATCAAGGGCTGCAGAAAAAAAGCTCCCGATTCTCTGCGCTCATTGTGGGACACGTAAAATT
>JBBSDF010000078.1:0-8747 GCA_038249665.1 Chitinophagales bacterium | reverse complement strand
ATTCCCATCATTCCTAATCCATGCCAAACACTTTTATTTTTTTCACTTAACGCCTTTAGTTTTTGCTTCTCTTTTTCAGCAATTCGCCGGCTAAAATATTCTTTCTCCTTTTTGTTAGCTGGTTCCATAATTACTGATTTCTAAATTTATCAAAGGCGTAAATAAACCCGCTTTCAAGCTTTGCGGTTACAGAAAGCACATTGGTTTGAGCTTCTTCCTGCTGTGTAAAAATTTCCTTCACCAGATCACTTAATTTACCCAGTTCAACGCCGCCAATGGCATTGCGGACTGATACCAAAACCTCACTGCCTGCCTTCACCATCACCCCTGCATCAACCGCTACATATCTTGTTCCCTCATGTTTTGTTTCATACATAAAAATTCCAGGCACCAAAGCTGCCACACAATCGAGCCGTTGCGGCAGTAATCCATAGGAACCTTTACTTGTTTCAATCACAATGTTGCTTACCTCGTTTTCGTCAGCAAACACTTTGAATG
Source organism: Chitinophagales bacterium (assembly GCA_038249665.1). Classification (GTDB taxonomy): domain Bacteria; phylum Bacteroidota; class Bacteroidia; order Chitinophagales; family Chitinophagaceae; genus Ferruginibacter. The sequence continues at coordinate 8,249 of JBBSDF010000078.1, read as the reverse complement.
GGAGTAATATTCTAAGGTGCATTGATTGTGTATCCATATTTTTGCCCCAACACCTAAAAGGGAGTTGGCAGATTTAAATGATTGCTGATGTCAGTACAAGAGTGCGACGCAACGATGCTTCATTCATTATTATTTATTTCATCTATTGATCCAATCATATAAAACGCCCTTTCAGGATAGTCCTTAAATTCATCTGCCAGAATTCGTTCGCATCCATCTAAAGCGTCTTCTAAACTCACTTTTTTGCCTTCGATACCGCTGAATTGTTCGGTGGCAAAAAAGGGTTGGGTGAGAAACCGTTCAATACGCCTTGCACGGTTCACCACGTTGCGGTCATGCACCGATAACTGTTCCATACCCAGCATAGAAATGATATCTTTTAATTCTTCGTATTGTGCTAAATTTTGCCTTATTTTTTGAGCAAGGTCGTAATGCCTTTGTCCGATAATTCCCGGCGTAGACATTTTTGAATTCGACTGCAACAAATCAATGGAAGGATACAAACCTTCACTTGCTTTTTTTCTGGACAAGGCGATGGAAGCAGAAAGATGTGAGAAGGTGTGTACTGCGGCAGGATCCGTAAGATCATCCGCAGGCACATATACCGCTTGTATAGAGGTGATTGCGCCGGAATTGGTATTAGCGATCCGTTCCTCCAGTTTCGACAATTCCGTCCCCATGGTGGGCTGATAACCAAGCCGGGAAGGCATTTGCCCCATTAAACCGGATACTTCCATTCCTGCTTGTATAAAACGAAAAATATTATCAATCAATAACAAGACATCACGGTGTTCATCATCCCGAAAATATTCCGCCATCGTCAACGCTGCATGGCCTACACGAAAACGTGCTCCTGGCGGTTCATTCATTTGACCGAACATCATCACCATATCTTTCAGTAATCCGGCTTCTTTCATGGCGTTGTACAATTCATTGCCCTCCCGGCTACGCTCACCAATACCGCAAAACATACTCACGCCTTTATTATGACCAACCATGTTGTGGATCATCTCGGTAAGCAAAACTGTTTTGCCTACGCCTGCTCCGCCGAACAATCCGGCTTTACCGCCACGTTCCAGTGGCAACAACACATCGATGGCTTTAATTCCAGTTAAAAATACTTCAGATTTGGTGGAACGGTTTGCCAATGGTGGCGGGGGCTGTTGCACATTGCGTTGTTGCATGCCCACCAAAGGTTCAAGATGATCAATAGTGTTACCAAACACATCGAACATGCGCCCAAGGATTTCTTTACCGACCGGAACGGTGAGTTCAGTTCCGTCTGTTTCTACAATCATGCCACGAGACAATCCCTGGGTTGGATTTAAGGCAATACCACGCACTTTGCAATTATCCAATTGCGCCAATACTTCAATAGATATTTCCTTGTTTTTTCCTGAGTGTAGTAAAGTATAAACAGGCGGAAGATTGTTTTCAAACCTTACGTCTATAACACTGCCACGAACAGAAATAATTTTCCCAGATTGTAATTTTTCATCGGGTTGTTTTTCCTTATCATTCATGTATCATTAGTTCGTAAAGAAATAGGCGTTGCAGATTTGAGTTTATATTAGTAACTGGTTAGGGGAGGAACACGGATGACAGAGATGGGACACGTATTTGAATTTTTAAGGTTACGATCAGAAGTGTGAACTGACCTGCTACCTAGTGCCGCGTCCAATGATTGTGCTTGATTATCGTAATTGTATAATTACACTGTAAAAGTCCTAGTTTTTGGGTGGAGCGGGTTACACAATTATGTCAATAAATTATATAATTCACACATTGGCTGTTTTTGAACACAAAAACACCTCCACGCAGGCAATATTATCAGGGCTGCAACTGGGAAATACGTTTACTAAACTTTGAAAGTTTAGTAAACGTGGCCTCTATCCATGCACAAAACAGGGCGGTACGAGGTATAGTCAAATGCTATATCAAGAATTACCAGTAACGAACACGGTAAGCAGAAAAAAACTTTCATCTAAAGCCTGTACACTATGTGGAATATCTGCCTTTAAAGCAATCATTTGTCCTTTTTGAAGCGAAACCGTTTGTTGCTCGGTACAGAAATTTATTTTTCCTTCAAGTACCTGCATTTGAATGTCTCCATACACATTGTATTTTTTAAATTCGGCATTTTTATGCATTCCAATCAGCACTACAGTCGTACTGTCGGATTTAAAAATAGTGATGGAGTTGTGATCGGTTGTTGTCCAGGTAATTTCCTTTTTTATCTGAACAATAAAATTATTCAGATCCATTTCCACCAGTAGAGCATCTAATATACGGTCTCCTTCCGGCCGAAGTGGAGTAGCTTCGTTCGACTTATTTTTAACTTTTAAATTTTTAGCTGTAGCCTTTTTCATATAATTCAGCAGTCGTTTTGGCAATCATTAATTCTTCATTTGTTGGAACGACGTAAACCTTCACCTCGCTTTCATCGCTTGAAATCTGCCGATTATTTTTATTGTTTTTTTCTTCATTTATATGAATGTTTAAATATTCCAAACCATTGCAAATTCGCTCACGAATGACGGGAGCATTTTCTCCTATGCCACCCGAAAAAACCAACATATCCAATCCACCCAATGCTGCCGCATACCCACCGATGTATTTTTTTATCTGGTAACAGAAAATATCAATGGCCAGTGCCACATCTTTATTTTCTTGTTCATATTGTAGCAAATCCTGCATATCTGAGCTCATACCTGAAATACCCTCCAAGCCCGATCGATGATTGATGAGCTCATTAAATTGTTTTGCATCCATTCCTTTTTGCATTAAATACCAAGCAACACCGGGATCAAGATCTCCGCTCCTCGTACTCATGGGTATGCCTCCGGCAGGCGTAAAACCCATGCTGGTATCTATACATTTACCCTCTTTCACTGCGGCAAGGCTGGCGCCGTTCCCAAGATGTGCCAGTATGATTTTCCCACTTGCCTCTGCTTCATTTTGATCCTTAATCTCTCCCATCAAATAGCTGTAAGAAATGCCGTGAAACCCATACCGCTGAATACCTTCTTCATAATAGCGTTTGGGAAGGGCAAATATTTTTGCTACTGCAGGAATGGTGGTATGAAAGGCTGTGTCAAAACAGGCAACCTGCATCAAAAAGGGGAATTCTTTTTTAAACAATCTAATCATTTCTATTTCTGCCGGAAGATGATCGGGGTCGTAATCACTGATTTGATTTAATTCATTCAATAAATCTTCCTCTATTATTTCAGCCTGTGTATGCTTCATGCCATGTACAATGCGATGGCCTACACATATCGTCTTCTCAAAATCCTTTTGTTTTTTTAACCATCTGATGAGCACTTCAGCAGCTTCTGTAAAATTTTTCGCATCAATTATTATTCCAATTTTTTCCCGGATATTGTTGACAACCGTAAACTCAGTCCCGCTCAACCCTATTCTTTTTATCTGTCCTGAAAAGATTTTAATAAAATTTTTAGCCATATCGTACAATGCGAATTTGATGCTGGACGAACCACCGTTTATTACCAGAATATTTATATTTTTATTTTTCATACAGTGGTTTCAAATCCGAATGATTGCAATTTTTCACATGTTGTTTCATGGTTTACATGCCATATTCCTTTTATACCCATACTTTCAGCAATGGTTATAAATACCTCCGTATCATCAATATAAAGCACTTCATCCGGCTGCACGTGAGCCATATCAAGTGCCAGTTTAAAAATATTCTTGTCTGGCTTCCGTATGTGCACATACGTAGAGGAAACAAAAAAATCAATAAAGCTCGCTAATCCAAATTCATCAATCCTGTAGGTATTTAATTCTCTTGCTTCATTGCTTACTGCAATGATCTTTAAACCATATTGTTTTTTAAGTCTCTTTATTAATCCGATCATTTTTGGGTACGGTTTAGACTGTCTAAACATGAATTGCCGGAATGCATCTTTGGTGAAATCCCTTGGCTTATAAAAAACAGCGATGTCTAAATATTCGTCCACAGTAAGTTTGCCTATTTCATAAGTTTCGAATGCAATAGCATGCCTGGTATTGAAATCGTTGTAATCAAGGTGGAATTCCTCTGCAGCAAGCTGCCGCAATTCATGACCCCACCCATTTGTGAGCAGCACTTCGCCAATGTCGAGAAACAGTGTAGTTATATTCATTTCAGTTTGTGAATTGCAGCACATAATGGTATCATTTATTGCCTATTTTCTTTCTAAGCAATTGCGCATTTACAGCTACAATTATGGTGCTTAAGCTCATAAACACTGCGCCTACTGCCGGGCCTAAAACAAATCCTGCTTTGTATAACACGCCGGCAGCCAAGGGTATCGTAATTACATTGTATCCGGTTGCCCAAACTAGGTTTTGAATCATTTTTTTGTAAGTGGCTTTTCCAAACAAAATAAGATTGGCAATATCCTGCGGGTTGCTATTTACCAAAATAATATCAGCAGTTTCCGCAGCCACATCTGTACCAGAACCCACTGCTATGCCTACATCTGATTGTGCAAGTGCCGGAGCATCATTTATGCCATCGCCAGTCATAGCGACAAACTCCCCTTTGCTTTGCAAATCCTTTACAATCTCCACTTTTTGGTGTGGCAACACTTCTGCAAAATATCCATCCAGTCCTAACTGGTCGCTTACCGCTTTTGCTACTTTATCATTATCGCCAGTGGCCATCAATACTTTTATGCCATTCTTCTTAAACACATTAATGGCTTCGGCGCTTTCGGGCCTTATCTCATCAGACAAAGCAATGTATCCGGTAAGTTTTTCATCTATAATAATGAACACAACTGTTTCTGCTTCGCTGCTGTAGGCATCTTTAGGAACAGCAATGCTTTTTTCTTTCAGATAACCGGGGCTTACTACTTTTATTTGTTTGCCTTCAACAATTGCTTCAACACCTTTACCCGTTATTGCATTAAATTTTTCGGGTTTTGGAACACTGATTTTTTTATCTTTTGCTTTGCGAACTATGCCAACAGCAATCGGATGCTCCGAACTTTGTTCCAATGCAACAGAAAGCCTCAACAATTCGTCTTCAGAAAACTGTTTGTCAAGCGATACAATCCGCGTAACGCCAAAATCACCTTTGGTGAGTGTTCCTGTTTTATCAAATAAAAGTGTCGTTATTTTTCGTGAGTCTTCAAAGGCAGTACGGTTTCGGATTAAAAGTCCGTTTTGTGCAGATACAGCAGTAGATATAGCAACTACTAAAGGGATGGCCAACCCCAATGCATGCGGACAGGCAATGACCATTACGGTTACCATGCGTTCTAAAGCAAATACAAACGGGAAGCCCAGTATTAACCATGTAGCCAATGTGCCAAAACCTATAGTTATTGCACCATAAGTAAGCCATTTTGCTGCCCTGTCACTCAGGTTTTGCATTTCAGATTTTGACTTCTGCGCTTCTTCTACCAGCGTAATTACTTTATTGAGATAGCTGTCTTTCCCCGTATGCTCTACTTTTATTTTGAGTGAACCATTGCCATTGATGGAGCCACCTATTACTTTGTTTTCAATCTCTTTTTTTACCGGTTTGGATTCTCCGGTTAGCATAGCTTCATTCAAATAACTGCTACCTTCTATGATGATACCATCAGCCGGAACTTTTTCACCCGGTTTGATCATAATCACATCATTTTGAGCCAGCACCTCCAGTTTTACATCCTCAACCTGACCATCTGCTTTTACACGGTGCGCTTCAGCGGGCATCATGCTTACGAGTAATTGTAAAGCCTTTGAAGCGCCAAGCACAGATTTCATTTCCAGCAAATGGCCCAGCAACATGATTACTATCAGGGTACCTAATTCCCAAAAAAAGTCAACCCCCGGCAATCCAAATACCGTAGCCGCGCTGTAGAAATAGGCTACAGAGATGGCCATAGCAATCAGCGTCATCATCCCTGGCAAGCCTTTTTTCATCTCGCCCCAAAAACCTTTCAGAAATGGCCATCCACCCCAGAAATATACAAATGATGACAGTGCCAAAAGAATGTATTGATTGCCAGGCAACAAGAGATTATAGCCAATGAAATCCTGGATCATCGGCGAAAAAACAAGAATGGGAATGGTAATAATCAAACATACCCAGAAACGTTTCCGGAAATCACGTATCATCATCTTATGATGGTCGTGCCCTTCCCTACCCATCGGGATAGCTCCATGATCCATCTTAGAATGCTCCTCTTTGTTCATGTCCATTTTAGAATGATCCATCTTACTGTGGTCCATCTTAGCATGTTCTTCTTTAGTCATGTCCATTTTCATATGCAAATTTATTCCTTTCATTCCCAATAACCTTACACAAATAAACTTAATGTTTACACAATTCACATGTTTGCAGGCTCGCAGCCCCACCCCCAAAATCAACCCTAAAATTGACCTCTGGCATTGCCGCCCCCACCATTTTTCACCAATTTTGCTGCCTCGTATATACCTGAAATAAGGACACTACGGCCTGTTAGTCACATGGGCGACGAGGCATGCCTAACCCCGCACGTCACCAGTGACTTTTTTGGTCACCAGATGACTCACCGGAAGCAACGTGGGAACTTGACAGGCTCTGAAAAACTGCAGATAAAAACTGCAACCATTTATTATTCAGTAGGATAAACGGAAACGAATTGCGCCAGCCTCCGGCAACTCGGCAACCCATTGCCACGGAAGCAGCGTAATCGCGAAAATTCCGCCAAACGCAGGAGGTTCGATGCATAAGTCATTAACAACGAACGTTTTTCTGTAGGGAAATTCCTTTTTGCCTTACCTTTGTTTATACCACAAAGGTCGGCCGGTTTTTCAAAAGCGGCTAGAGGGGTTGGCAGTATGGTTACCCACAAAAAAGGAAATTAAAAAAAATGGAGAAGCAAGATATTGCCCTGGTTTGGTTCAAAAGAGATTTGCGCTTTACAGATCATGAGGCGCTTTACTTTGCTCAAAAACAAAGCCTTCCCCTGCTGCTTGTTTATTGCTTTGAACCAACGGTTATGAATTATGTGGACAGCGATGTTCGCCACTGGCGGTTTGTACACCAATCCTTGCAGGATATGCAATGGAAGCTGGTCGACTTGAATGCACAGATTTACCTATTTCACGCGGAAGCAATTGCTGTTTTTCAAAACATAGCAGAACAGTACAACATCAAAAGTATTTTTTCACACCAAGAGATTGGAAATAAAATAACCTACGATAGAGACCTTGTAGTAAAAGATTTTTGTTTGCACAACAACATTGAATGGAATGAATACCAGCACAATGGCGTTGTAAGAAAATTAAAATCAAGAAAAGATTGGGACAAGCTGTGGAAACAAAAAATGCAGGAACCTCCAAAACTGGTGGATGAAAAAAATTGTAATTTCTTAGCATTGGATAAGGCTTTTTATGAAGCCACCAAAGGTCCTGAGCTAAACATGGAGATTGTAACTCAAAATTCAAATTTTCAACCGGGAGGCGAAACCTATGCTTGGAAATATTTGCAAAGTTTTTTAAAAGAACGCTACGTCAATTATTCCAAACACATATCCAAGCCGGCATTAAGTCGCAAAGGATGTAGTCGCATTTCGCCTTACCTAAGCTACGGCAACATCAGCATGCGTATGGTTTACCAAGTTACCATGCAGCACTATGCCTTGGCAAGCAACAAAAGAGCGCTATCAAATTTTGTTTCCCGCTTGCACTGGCATTGTCATTTCATGCAAAAGTTTGAAGATGAATGCCGTATGGAATTTGAAAATGTAAACAAAGCTTACGACACGCTGGTGAAACCAAAAAACGAAGCCTACATTTTGGCATGGCAGCGTGGACAAACAGGTGTTCCGATCGTGGATGCCTGCATGCGTTGCCTCGCGGCAACCGGTTACATCAATTTCAGAATGCGCGCTATGGTGGTTTCGTTTTTTGTATTCAACCTGTGGCAAGATTGGCGTGAACTTCATTTTTTAGCCCGACAATTTTTGGATTACGAGCCCGGAATCCATTACCCACAACTTCAGATGCAATCAGGTGTTACAGGCATCAATACGATTCGGATTTACAATCCTGTAAAAAATTCGCAGGAGCATGATGAAGACGGTCTTTTTATCAAGACATGGCTTCCTGAATTGGAAGATGTTCCTTCCGGGTTGGTACACGAACCCTGGAAAATGACGGCGATGGAACAAAGTCTTTACAAGGTAATTGTTGGGAAAGATTATCCCAATCCAATAGTGGATATTGAGTCAACCCGTAAAGCGGCAAGCGACGTGGTTTGGAGT
>JBBSDF010000077.1:0-8901 GCA_038249665.1 Chitinophagales bacterium | reverse complement strand
TACTAAAAAAATATAGATCGCATCTCTGGCTCCTTTATTGCGAAATTATAAGAGGTCAGCGCCGTATGGCTTTCAACTAACGGCTATAGATGGATGAACGAGATTAATTTTACCGTAAAAGCTTTTTGCTTCGCAACTTCCCAACGCCTGCCGCGGGCTTCTTTTCTTTTTTGCTTCTCCAAAAAAGAAATAAAAAAGGAGCCCGCCAAACGATAACACCTCGTTTGACGGCGGTACCCTGATAGAGCTTTTATACTACTGTAAACTGAAAATCTGTTCCTTGATGCTGAACGAAAACAGACAGTGCTTTAATATTCAGAAGTCACTAAGTTTCACTCCTTTGGAATGTAAGACCAACTCGAATTTAATTATACCAACTCGAGACAAACCCGCTACGAAGCTGAAAGCCGGACCTCGGAAAAAATTGCGTTAAGAAAATATTGAAGAGGGTCGGATAAAAACCTATAAGGGTTTGCGCATACACTTCAAATCACCAGTTTTCACAATAACACCAGCGTCTTCAATTAAGTTACCTGCCTGGAAAACCTTAGAGAGTTTACTTGTAGAAAAGTAGCCCGCGGCAGGCGTTACAGAGCTTCAAAGCAAAAAAACTTAACTAAAAAAATAGATCATGCCATGGGAAAAATAAAACAGCCGTTGCTTTTATATTCCGAAGGAATAAAAACTTTGTACTTTGGTGGCTTCCTGGCACACTAACAACGGCGCCACGTTTCTAAAAATTTTTAGCCACAAACGACGTAATGTTTTCTACATCCTAAAAATCAAATTTCGTAGGGTTATTTTTATCAAAATTAGGGTCGTAGCTTACAAAAAAACGTATGTAGATGACACGACTTAGCCGCATCAACCATGGCTGCAAAAGTACTAGCAAGGCGGCATTGAAGCCCAACCACCAGATCACCCTGTTGTCACTTACCGAAATGCCGATAAATACCCACCAGGCCAGAAAGCTCGACACAGACACTGCTACAGCCAACGCATAACTCACATAACCAGTGCCGTACCAAAAACCAGGTTCCATATCGTATTTCTGCCCACATACCGGACAATTCTCGTGCATATCGAAAATATGCTTCATCGAAAATTTTCTGTAGGCGTTGCTATCTTTAAACATAGGTCCCCTTCGGCACCTGGGGCAACGCATGGTGAGTTGGCTCCAAATATAATTGGGTGCTTTTTTGGGCTCGGGAACAATAGGTGTATCTGTAGTCATGTGAAAGATTATTTATTTAAACCGAAATTTAAAATACAACATGAGTAAACTCATTGCAAGTACCATACCATTGGTGTAAATGATGGCAACGTCTTTTACAAGAATGCCGTAAGCCAACCACAAAGAAACACCTGCGATCAGCAAACTCAGCATCAGGATGGAAATATCCTTGGCACTTTTTGTTTTCCAAATTTGTACCACTTGCGGAATAAAAGTGATGGAAGTGATGGTACCTGCCAACAATCCTAATATTTTAATGTAGTCCATTGTTTGTTTTTTAATACGTCGGTGAATTATACTTTTTTCGTTCACCTATCTGCTGGCGCCACATGGCGTAGTATAGTCCTTTTTCTTCAATTAGTTTTTCGTGTGTACCTGTTTCTACAACATCGCCTCTTTCTAATACATAAATTCTATCTGCATGCATGATGGTGCTAAGCCGATGTGCAATTAAAATACTGATTTGGTCTTTGCTGGAACTGATGTCTTTAATGGTGTTGGTTATTTCTTCTTCAGTAAGAGAATCCAATGCGCTGGTGGCTTCATCAAAAATGAGCAAGTTCGGTTTGCGCAATAAGGCACGGGCAATAGAAAGTCTTTGCTTTTCACCACCGCTGAGTTTTAGTCCTCCCTCACCAATCATTGTTTCCAATCCGTTTTCTGCTCTGCTCAGCAAATTGAGGCAGGCCGCTTTTCGCAAAGCATCGTTGAGGTCTTCGTCTGAAGCTTTGGGATTTACAAATAGCAGGTTTTCGCGAATGCTGCCACTGAAGAGGTTGGTATCTTGCGTAACAAATCCTATTTGGCTGCGAAGGTCTTCGAAACTGATGTTGTTTTCATCTATACCATTGTATAAGATCCTGCCCCGTTGCGGACGATACAAACCCACTAATAATTTCATCAGTGTTGATTTACCACTGCCGCTGGGCCCAACAAAGGCGATGGTTTCACCCGTTTTAGCGGTAAAGCTGATGTTATCGATGGCTTTTTGGGAAGCCGTTTTGTGTTTGAAAGCTACTTGATCAAACACCAATGATTCGATGTTACCAATGTGCTTGGGATCTGTTGCAACATGCTCGGGCGCTTTGTTCATGAGCGTTTCAAAATTATTGAGCGAAGCCTCAGCCTCTCTATACGATAGGATGATGTTACCGATTTCCTGCAAAGGGCCGAAAATGAAAAATGAAAATATTTGCATGGTCACCAACTGACCGGCATCCATTTCGTTTCTGAAGATCAGCCACATAAGGATAAATAGAATCACTTGTCTTAACGTATTTACCAATGTGCCTTGTATAAAACTGATGCTGCGAATGCGTTTTACTTTGGTGATTTCTAGACCGAGAATTTTGTAAGTATTTTTATTCAAACGATCTACTTCCTGACTTGTTAGGCCCAAACTTTTCACTAGTTCAATATTGCGGAGCGATTCTGTGGTAGAGCCTGCGAGTGCAGTGGTTTGACTTACAATATTTTTCTGAATCATTTTCACCTTTTTGCTAAGGCGGTTGGTGATGATCGTGAGAATGCCGATGCCCAGTAAGTAGGCTACAGGAATGCGCCAGTTGATGAAAATAGCGGCATACACAAATACAAATACTACACCTACCAACACACCAAAAAGGATATTGATAAAGCTGATCATAAATTTTTCTACATCGGCTCTTACTTTGGTGAGTATTGATAAGGTTTCGCCGCTGCGCTGGTCTTCAAATTCTTCGTATGGCAGTTTCATGGCTTGTTGCAAACCATCGGTAAAAACGCGGGCGCCAAATTTCTGGATCACTACGTTGAGGAAATAATCCTGAAAAGCTTTGGCGATCCGACTCACCATGGCTACAGTAATAGAAAACAGCAGGATGTACACTACTCCCAATTGGAAGTAAGGTTTGCCGTTTCTGGTAATGTTTTCGTTAGACCAGTAAAAATTGGGGTTGCTGAAGCCACCGGGAGCCGCTTTGTGGTCCGCGGCCAGGTTCACGAGTTTACCCAATAAAATAGGATCAATGAGGGAGAAGCCGATGTTGATACCTGCCATGCAAAGGGTGAATACCACCAGCCATTTATCCGGCTTCAGGTATTTGAGTAATATTTTCATGAAGAAATGTTTGTTGTGTTCGCTGGCTTCCGGGGAGAAGCGGTGCAAATTTACATTGAATTATTTCAATGGATGAATTAATGTGGGGGATGGAGGGGGTTTTCAGGCCACCCGCTTTTCTACGCTTGATTAGATCTGTAAAGTTTCGGAATGCCAGGTAAGAACTGGTTTGGTTGGAGAGCCTTGGCCCTGCAAAGACTTCCGTTTGCCTAGGTTTTCGGCTTTAGCCAGACACGAGAGACAATTAACGCTGCCGGTTTATAAACGGTTTTAGAAAAGTGAGATGGCGAAAGGGAGCAACGTACTTCTCAGTTTTGCCCGCAGGAAGTGCTGTAATAAGTGGTTTAGTTTGAGAGCATTGTCACTACAAACAAAGTATCAGCATATATTTTTGCAGCAATGTACAAGGCCTACTAAAAATGGAGCATTGGTAAAGCTAACTCCGGACATAGTCCGGCAGAATTTATAGATACTTGCGAGCCTGTTGGAAGACCTGGGACAGCGAGGGGGCAGTTCAAACAATGGCTTGTTCAAAACTTCTCCTTTCACAGCACAAGCTAATTTTTACAGTTCACAATTGAATGGCCAGGCAGCAGAAACAAGCAGTAGTAACCAACCCAATTGGGCATACAGCCAAACCAACTTTGAGGCATCTCCATTAAACAGGCCATTAGAAAGTTTTGCTCCCGGGGTGAGTTGGGTAGGAAGCTCCAACCAAACAATAGAAGCAAACCGCCAATCAGTGAAGGTGAAGTATTGGATCAATACTGCAAATGATATTGTTAGAATTTGGAATGTAACGAATGCAGTATCGGTGGGTCAGTTTGGTTCTCATGCCAGCCCAGGAGCGTATCCCGCTGGTGAGTTATCTAAAATGGTAACGGTAGATGAACATGGTAAACAGGTAATAGAGTTCAAAGACAAAGAAGGCAAAGTGGTGTTGAAAAAAGTACAATTGACTGCTGCTGAAGATATAGGTGCCGGGGCTGGACCTGACGGATGGTTGTGTACATATTATATTTATGATGATCTAAATAACCTGCGGGCTGTTATACAACCTCAAGGGTTGGATTTGATTAAGCCTGGTTATGTTTTGAACAATCCGACAATTTTAAGCGAACAAGTATTCAGATACGAATATGACCATCGCAACCGTATTATCATGAAAAAAGTGCCTGGTGCGGGAGAAGTGTACATGGTCTATGATAAAAGAGACCGATTGGTGATGACACAGGATGCTAATATGCGGGCAACTGGCAAATGGATGGTGACCAAATATGATGTTTTAAATAGACCTTTTGAAACAGGGCTTTGGAATAGTGCTACCACTTTTGCTCAACATATTGCCAACGCTAACAACAATATTTTACCAGTTGATTATCCCACCATAACCGGTACTTATGATGTATTGAGCGTAACCCATTATGATGACTATGCTTCCTTACCTCCTGGTCTTAGTAGTTTTTCAACAGCGTGGAACAGTCATTTTCAGGCAACCAATAATAACGATTGGCCTTATTCTCAAATGCCCGTAGTAAGCACTGCCACAAAGGGCATGGTAACCTGGATGCAGGTAAAAGTGTTGGGTACTTCAACTTTTTTGAATACCGTAAATTACTATGATGACAAAAGAAGAGTGATACAAGCACAATCTACCAATATCACCGGAGGCTTAGATGTTGTGACCACTCAATACAGTTGGGCTGGGCAGCCTTTGGTGATGGTGCAAAAGCAGGACAAGGCGGGCATCAATGCACAGAATCATGTAGTCATCACTAGAATGTTTTATGACGACCTGGGACGTGTTATCAACATAAAGAAGACTGTTAACAGTGCCATCAACAATTTGGCCGTATCGAAACCGGAACAGATAATTGTTCAAAATGAATATGATAAACTTGGTCAACTTAAAAAGAAAAAACTCGGCAACAACAGCCTAGAAACGCTTACTTATGATTACAATATTAGAGGCTGGTTATTAGGTGCCAACCGAGAATATGCTAGAGACGCCGTAAGTAGTAATTATTTTGGTTTTGATCTTGGATATGATAAAACCAACAACAATATTGTTGGTAGTCAAACTTACCAGACCCCTCAGTATAATGGTAATATTGCAGGCATGGTATGGAAGAGCAGGGGAGATGGAGAAAAACGCAAATATGATTTTGCCTACGATGCTGCCAATAGGTTGCTTAAGGCAGATTTTACGCAATATACAGGCGGTACCTTTAACCAGAATGCCCTTGTAAACTTTAATGTAAAAATGGGGGATGGCGTTAACGTAAACACCGCCTATGACGCAAACGGGAATATTTTAAAAATGCAGCAATGGGGTTTAGTGATGAACGGCTCGGCCCAGATTGATAATCTTACTTATCTGTATCAAGACAAAACTAATAAGCTGGCAAGAGTTACAGATGGCATAGCAGTTGATAATAAGCTAGGAGATTTTAAAGATGGCACCAATACAGGAATTGATGATTACAGTTATGATGTGAATGGCAATCTAAGTTTAGATAGGAATAAAAGTATCAGTGGCATCGTTTACAACCACTTAAACCTACCCTCGCTTATTACCATAACAAGTAAGGGTACAATTGCTTATACTTACGATGCCGGCGGTAGTAAAATAAAAAAAGTAACAACAGATAACAGTGTTGCTGGTAGAACCATTACCACTACTACTACCTATTTAGGAGGGTTAGTCTACGAAAGCAAGGATATAGTTCCCGCCGATCCCAACACCCCAAATTACACAGACAGATTGCAACTGATAGGGCATGAAGAAGGCCGAATCCGTTTCAAGGAAGCCGTTGCTGCTATACCTGCAAGTTTTCAGTACGATTATATGATCAAAGATCATCTTGGAAATGTGCGGATGGTGCTTACAGAAGAAGCACAAATAAATATTTACCCTGCTGCTACACTGGAAGGTACTTTCAGCGCAACAGGAACTGCGCAGGCAAACAGTATGATAAATACAGAAAAAACATTTTATAATATTGACAATACTAAAGTTATAAGCGAATCATCCATTGCTTCCTGGCCTACGGAAACAATCGCCAATACAAAATTATATTATAACAACAACGGTAATCCCCCGGCCAATTTAAACTACCCTACAGGTTGTACCCCTGTACAAACTGATGGCAGTAGTAAACTCTACAAATTAAATGCTACGGTCAATAAAACGGGGCTGGAGTTTATGATAAAAGTGATGGCGGGAGATAAAATAGATATTTTTGGCAAATCTTATTTTTTAAATACCGGTCCTATCAATAATAGCAATAGTACGCCACTCAATTTGCTAAGTTTAATGACCAATTTGTTATTGTCTCCTTTAAATGCCGCTGCGGGTAAAGGATTAAGTGCAGCCACTTTAAATACCATTAATACTGGGCAAATACCTAATAGTTTTTTTAGAGGAGATAACAATGAAAATACTACTATACCCAAAGCATATATCAATTATATTTTTCTTGATGAGCAGTTTAAATACGTAAACGGCAATGCCAGCAGGGTGGGCAGCAATGGTACGGTTAAAGACCATTGGTTTGCCGATGCCGCACAATTGCAAAATATCACCGTTCCCAAAAATGGTTATATATTTGTTTATGTTAGCAACGAGAGTAATCTTGATGTGTTCTTTGATAATTTGCAGGTAATACATAGGCCGGGGCCGATATTGGAGGAGACGCATTATTATCCGTTCGGGTTGACCATGGCGGGAATATCGAGTAAGGCAGCTGGAACACTTACAAATAAATATAAGTTTGGGGGAAAAGAATTAAATAATCAAGAGTTCAGCGATGGAAGCGGTTTGGAGAGTTATGATTTCGGTGCAAGGCACTACGACCCGCAGATAGGCAGGTGGCATACTATAGATCCATTAGCTGATATTAGCAGGCGGTGGAGTCCTTATGCTTATGCGTATAATAATTCAATTAGATACATTGACCCTGATGGGATGGAAGTTAAAAATGGACATCAACAGGATTTAGATGATGCTAAGAAGAGGCAGGAAACCGCAAAGACAAAAGCTGATGAAGTTAGTAAAAACAAAGACGCTTCCAAAGCAGATAGAAAGGCAGCTAATAAAGAATTGAGGAATGCCAATAGCACATTAAGCGGTACACAGGCATTGTATGATAGAGCTCAATCTTCTATTGATTTGGTAAAGGATGTCGACCCAGAGTTCTTTAACCTGGTAGATAATCTTGTAGATAAGGGCGGCGAAAAAGCTGACGTTTATGTTTATGCTTCCAGTGTAGATAGTAAAAATGATACTGAATACGGTTTTAATCGAGGCGAAGTTAACATACGCTTATCTAACAATATTATGACTAATGATAAAGGAGAAGAATTTAGGCGAAATTTTATTAAGGGTAGTAATACGATAGCAGGATACACAATCACACTTTTTCCGCAGGCGATAAATTCCACCATAGCAAATGAGTTCGGGGATGTATTATTTACAAATTCAAATTCAATGGATGTTTATGACGAAATGTTTATACAAAGGCTACCATACGAAAAGCAGCAAACCACTATATATTCTTTCAGTGCGCAAAGAGAATTTGAGACGAAGATTAAGAACAGAAAAAAATAAATAAGCAATTATGAAAAGCAAATACGAATGGATAATTTTTGTAGTAATTTTTGTTTTCCTCTTATCCTGCAAGTCAAGTAAATCCATCATAAGAAACGAATTGACAAATAACTGTATTGAAGAAAAAGATGTTCAGCTATTGCCTGAAGATTATAATATAAAGCAGTCGGAAATAGGTAGAATAACAATAAAATCATATTTAGTTATTGATTCGCTTTGCAATGGGCTATATATAGTCGAGTATACTTTAAAGGATAAGACAGGACTTGTGATACCCGTTATAAAAAGCAGTGGAGAGATTATTAAATATAAAAGCAATAACCAAGAAACTAATATTGCAAATCTTGAGTCGTTTAAAAAAAAGTTTGTTGATATAATTAAGTTAATTGACTATGAGGATATTAAAAAAGTATTTTTAACTGGCAGTTTAAGAACAGCGAACATTTAGCTTAGCAGATACAGATAAAGTAGAAACAACAAAGCCTCACAGGCGCAGGACTCCGTCCTGTGTCTTCCCTGTTACTACTCTATAAATTTTGTACTGCTAGCAAAAACAAATTCCATATTACATAACCCATTTTACCGTTTTGAGTTTTATATTTTTACAAATAATTTACTATGATTATCCAGTATAAGTTTATAGATAAAGAAGCGGTAATTTTTAAAACTTCAACAGTTGTATTTGTCATTGTTGTTGGTATGTCCTAAAAAAAATCAGCTATCTCAGCACGCCGCTGTTGCGTCTCCGCCCAACAGTCGAAGTACTAACTAGAAAAGAAGGCTGCGTTTACTAAAACAAGTTGCATAATGTTTTTCCGCTCTGGTTGGTAGGTGCTTAAAAGAAGTAATCCACAAAGCGCAGGAATTGCCGAAGAGTAAATGATTGTAGCATTTGATCAACCCAGCGGCTTTGTATATGAAAGCAAAACAACCCTACCAGCCAATACACCCAATGATAAC
>JBBSDF010000076.1:0-10700 GCA_038249665.1 Chitinophagales bacterium | reverse complement strand
TCTTTCAAATATAAATTTTAAATAAAAAAAAATGGCAGATTTACGTTATCAACGCAACTTTGGTATTGCCGCGCATATCGATGCGGGTAAAACCACTACCACCGAGCGTATTCTTTATTACACCGGTGTAAACCACAAAATTGGAGAAGTACACGATGGTGGTGCTACCATGGACTGGATGGCACAAGAGCAAGAAAGAGGTATTACGATTACTTCTGCGGCTACCACCTGTTTTTGGAATTTCCCGATGGCGCAAGGTGAGAAAATACCTGAAACCAAACAATACAAATTCAACATCATTGATACTCCGGGCCACGTGGATTTTACTGTAGAAGTAGAGCGTTCACTCCGTGTGTTAGACGGTTTGCTGGCTTTGTTTTGCGCCGTATCTGGTGTAGAACCCCAGAGTGAAACTGTTTGGCGCCAGGCCAATCGTTACAAAGTACCCCGTATAGGTTTTGTAAACAAAATGGATCGTAGTGGTGCCGACTTCCTGAACGTGGTTAAACAAGTTCGTGAAATGTTGGGTGCAAAAGCAGTTCCATTACAGTTGCCCATTGGTGCAGAAGATAATTTTAAAGGTGTGGTAGATTTGATTACCATGAAAGGAATAGTTTGGAATGAAGAAGATAAGGGCATGACTTTCAAGGAAGTGCCTATCCCAGAGGATATGAAAGAAGAGGTGGAGCAATATCGCCAGGAATTGGTGGAAGCAGTGGCAGATTACGATGAAAAGTTGTTGGAGAAATTCTTCGACGATCCAAACACCATCACCGAAGCAGAAATGCATGAGGCGATTCGTAAAGCAACTATCGATATCTCTATCATTCCGATGATGTGTGGTTCATCTTTCAAAAATAAAGGCGTTCAAACTGCACTCGATGCAGTAGTACGTTACTTACCTGGTCCGTTGGATATTGATGCTGTAGTTGGTACCAATCCCGACACCGGAGAAGAAGTACTCAGAAGAGCAGATCCTAAAGAACCATTTTCTGCATTGGCGTTTAAGATCATGACCGATCCATTTGTAGGACGTTTGGCGTTCTTCAGAGCATACAGTGGCCGTTTGGAGTCTGGTTCTTACGTATTAAATACCCGTACTGGAAAAAACGAACGTATCAGTCGTATCATGCAAATGCATGCGAACAAACAAAACCCGGTTGATTTCATCGAAGCAGGTGATATTGGTGCAGCGGTTGGTTTTAAAGACATCAAAACAGGTGACACCCTTTGCGATGAAAAATTCCCAGTGGTGTTGGAAGCGATGACTTTCCCAGAACCAGTAATTGCGATTGCGATTGAGCCAAAAACTCAGGCAGACGTTGATAAAATGGGTATGGCGATTGCGAAGTTGGTAGAAGAAGATCCAACCTTGCGTGTGAATACAGATGAAGATACTGGCCAAACTATTTTGCGCGGTATGGGTGAGCTTCACTTAGAGATCATCATCGATCGTATGCGTCGTGAATTTAAAGTAGAAGTAAACCAAGGTGCTCCTATGGTGGCATATAAAGAATCTTTCAATAACACCATCGATCACCGTGAAACATTGAAGAAACAAACGGGTGGTCGTGGTAAATTTGCTGATATCGTTTTCTCTATCGGGCCAGCAGACGCAGAATTCCTGAAAGAAATGGATGGTAAAAGCAGTTTCCAGTTTGTAAACTCTTTGTTTGGTGGTTCAATTCCAAAAGAATTTGTACCGGCCATCCAGAAAGGTTTCGAAACATCGATGACTACTGGCGTATTGGCAGGATATCCAATGGAGAGTATGAAAGTAGTGGTGAAAGACGGATCTTTCCACCAGGTGGATTCTGACGCGATGTCGTTTGAATTGTGTGCCAAGCAAGGATACCGTGAAGCGGGCCGTAAAGCCAAGCCTCAGTTACTAGAGCCGATTATGAAAGTGGAAGTTTTAACGCCCGACCAATACATGGGTGATGTAACTGGTGATCTTAACCGCAGACGTGGTATGCTAGAAGGTATGGATAGCAAACATGGCGTACAGGTAATCAAAGCAAAAGTTCCTTTGAGCGAAATGTTTGGTTACGTAACTCAATTGCGTTCCTTGTCATCTGGTAGAGCCACTTCTACTATGGAGTTTAGTCACTACGCACCAGCACCAAACGGTGTTGCTGAAGAAGTAATGGCGAAAGCAAAAGGAAAGATGAAGATTGAAGATTAAGTTACGGTCAGATGAATATCTGGTAGGATCATATTACCCCGTTCAGAAATGGACGGGGTTTTTTAATGCCTTGTAAATGCTAATTATCTATAAAATGCAGGGAATAAGCGGGAAGAAAAATAATTCGACGGTTTTTTCCCCCTTTTATTTTTTAAATGGATGTTGTACATTGATGTAAAATTTGATGTATGCAACATATCCGACCCCACGATCTCTTGATCATTGATATTGAAACAGCGGCAGTTTCTCCCCATTTTGAAGCATTGGATGAAGAATGGAAAACGCTCTGGGAAGACAAAGTTAAAAACAGCGTACCCGAAGGCATGACGGCTGCAGCATTTTATCCGAAGCGCGCAGGCGTGATGGCAGAATTTTCCAAAATAGTTTGTATCAGTATGGGCTATTTTAACCATGAAGAGGGACTTCGAATGCGAGTGAAATCTTTTTTCGGACATGACGAAAAAATGATTCTGGAAGAGTTTTTAAAGACAATTCAAAAAATGGAAGGCATTCATACCAAATGGTGTTTTGCCGGGCATAACATCAAAGAGTTTGACATTCCATTTATTTGCAGGAGGCTTATCATCAATGGAATGCCAATACCCCGTTACCTCGATTTTCAACATATGAAACCATGGGAAACTAATATTGTTGATACTTTTCAATATTGGCGTTTTGGCGACTATAAAAATTATACTTCCTTGCGTTTACTGGCGGCAGCGCTGGGAATTCCTTCGCCCAAAGATGATATCGATGGAAGCATGGTGGGCGAATTGTACTGGTCAGGCACGGCAGCAGAAAGGACTGCTGGTCTTCGGCGCATAGCCATTTATTGTCAGAAAGACGTCATTACAACCGGTAATATTTTTTTACGATTTAGAAATTTACCGATACTTGGAAAAGAAGAGATAGACTTGGTAGAAGGGGAAGAACTGAATAAATAAGTGATGCCATAATGAAGCAGACTTGCTTTGTGAGATCAACTGACAGTTTTTCCTGTTTGGTAAAGCTGGTATTCCATTTGCATACAGGCTTTGGAAACATTAAACAACCAGTTAACATATGCAAAAAGGAAATATAAGGGTACAAACAGAGAACATCTTCCCTATCATCAAGAAGTTCTTGTACAGCGAACATGACATTTTTATCAGAGAACTTGTCAGTAATGCAGTAGATGCTACTCAAAAAATAAAAACCTTGTCGTCCATTGGTGAAGCCAAAGGCGAACTAGGAGCGTTGAGAATTGATATACTATTGGATGCTGCCAACAAAACGCTTACGATCAGTGATCGTGGGGTAGGGATGACGGCTGAAGAAATCGATAAATACCTAAATCAGGTTGCATTTAGTGGAGCAGAAGAGTTTTTAGAAAAATACAAAGGACAAAACGAAAATAACATCATTGGGCATTTCGGACTGGGGTTTTATTCAGCTTTCATGGTAAGTGAAAAAGTGGAAGTGGTGAGTAAAAGTTTCAGTGATTCAGCTCAGGCGGTAAGATGGGAGTGTGATGGTAGTCCGGAATTTTCTCTGGGCGAAACCGAAAAGGAGTTTAGAGGAACAGACATCATTTTGCACATTAATGAAGAAAGCAAAGAGTTTTTAGATGGCTATAAAATAAAATCAACCCTTGAAAAATTTTGTAAGTTTTTACCGATTCCCATTTATTTCAAAGATGTGAATGAGGTAAAGGAAACACTGAAAGAGGGAGAAGAACCGCTGGCGGAGAAAGCCGTCAACAATCCTTCACCCGCCTGGACGAAAAAGCCTTCTGAACTACAGAAAGAGGAGTATGAAAATTTTTACAAGGAGTTGTATCCGTTTAGTGAAACGCCCTTATTTTGGATTCATTTGAATGTAGACTACCCATTCAATCTAACGGGTATTTTGTATTTCCCAAAAATTAAACAGAGCTACGAAATACAAAAAGATAAAATTCAATTGTATAGCAACCAGGTATTTGTAACCGATGAAGTGAAAGACATTGTTCCTGAATTTTTGATGTTGTTGCATGGTGTAATTGACAGCCCGGATATTCCTTTGAATGTGAGTAGAAGTTATTTACAGGGCGATCCAAACGTGAAGAAGATCAATGCACATATCACTAAAAAGGTAGCGGATAAACTAGAAGAAATATTTAAGAATGAGCGTGCTTCCTTCGAAGAAAAATGGGAAAGCCTTGGGTTGTTTGTAAAATACGGTATGATGACAGACGATAAGTTTTTGGATAAAGCCAACAAATTTTTTGTGATGCAGGATACCGCTGGAAAGTTCTATACCCTGGAGGAATACAAAATAGCTACCGAGGCCAATCAAAAAAACAAAGAGGGCAAGCAGGTGATTTTATACAGTACCAATCCCGTGCAACAAGATGTGTTTATACAGCAAGCAGTGGCCAAAGGATATATTGTAGTGAAGATGGAAACTTTAGTGGATGCCGCATTTATCAACAGCATGGAAATGAAGTGGAACGATTTTATTTTTACGAGGGTAGATGCTGATATCGCTGACAATTTGATTGATAAAACTGAATCAGCAGACAGTATATTGAGTAAGGACGAAGCTGAAAAACTGAAGGGATTATTTGAACAACCACAGGAAGGATTACACATCACCGTTGAAGTGAAGGGGCTGAGTGCAGACGCACCACCGGTAACTGCTACCAGGCCAGAACAAATGCGAAGAATGAAAGACATGGGTTCCATGGGTGGAGGTATGGCTGCGTTCTATGCGCAAATGCCAGACGAAGTTAATTTAACTGTGAACGGGAACCATCCGATATTTGGAAGTATTCTTGGGGAAGCTGCTGTGGAGAAACAACAACAATTGGTAAAAAATCTGGGTGATCTCGCACTGTTGTCGCAAGGACTTCTTACCGGTAAACATCTTACTGATTTTATCAGTCGTAGTGTAGAGATTATGTCGGATAAAAATTAATATATTATTGATTTGAATTAAAGCCCCGGTACTAGCCGGGGTTTTTTGTGAGCACAATGGCTTCCAGGTATTTTAATTTTTGGGTATGGTATATTTCTTTGTAGTCATACTCTTTGAATAGATGTTTCTGCATGGGGTTGGCATATATGATAGTCATTTTTCTAGGGTGCAGGTCAAGGCTTTCTTCGATGTTTTCTAGAACTGCACTCATGATGACCTCATCGAAAGGATTGAATAAAAAGATACCATCTACATCTGGTGGAATTTTAAAGTAGAAGGCATCATTGTTATAAATCTTATATTGGAGGTTCGGGAAAAAGGTAGCGGTGTGTTCTAAGTTTTTTTTGCTGATATCGCAGAATTCTTTGGAAATATCAATCCCGGATAATTTACGAACCCCTCCATGAGCTGCTACGCATAGGGCACGGCCTTTACCAGAGCCGAGATCGAGCATGTGATGAAACTGCCGGATGTTTACGGCTGCAAATACATCTTCCAACACGTCGTAACTGATGGGCATATAAATAGTGGCATGTTCGATATCTATTCCTTTTTTTTCTAAAGAGGCTAACTCATCGGCGCCGGTAGTTTGGATGCCATATTTTTTTTCTCCGGCTATCTCCTTTTTGATGATGTGGCAAGCAATGCGAACATTCCAGTTGGAAGCGAGGTAGAAAAAATAGTGCAGGTATAGGAATAAGTTCAAGGGAAAATTTTATTAAGTTGTTAAAAGCGGTTCTGCAAATTTAAAATATCCTGACGAAAGCTGTGCGACAGCGCTGAAGTATAACCACCAATTTAATTACTCACTTAGTTTTATATCAATCAACTTTAGCTGTAAACTGGTAATTCCATTCCACTCATTTTCGTCGATGGTAAAAACAATATCGAGTGGTCGTTTAGTTTCTATTAAAGCGTATTTCTCTGACATATTAAAACCAATGCCGGTGAGTGTAACATTGTTTTGTTGTAGTACCACACGGAGGTGTAGTTCTTTTACAATTTTTGAAAATCCGGTATCTTTTACATTTTTAGCAACAAATACCGGACGTAAGTTTTGGGGTCCAAATGGTTCCATTTGTGAAATCAACTTATATAAAGAAGTTACGACTTCGGGGAAATTAATTTCGCTGTCAATTACAATTTCCGGAATCAGTAAATGATCTTCGATGCTGGCTGCTACAACCGTTTCAAATTTGTTTCGAAAAGCTTCAACATTTTCTGGCAACAAGGATAAACCCGCGGCAGCATAATGTCCGCCGTATGCAACCAGCAATTCTTTGCATTGATAAATGGCTTCATACAAATTAAACCCTGGAACACTTCTGGCACTGCCTGTTGCCAATCCACCACTTTCGGTAAGAACGACGGTGGGTCTGTAATGGTGCTCAATTAATCTGGAAGCTACAATCCCCACTACACCTTTGTGCCAGTGCGACTTGAATACTACAGAAGATTTTTTTCCAATGGCATTGTTATCGGCCCCAATCATTTCGAGTGCTTCCTCTGTAATACTTCTGTCTGCATCTTTACGGTCGGTGTTATCATTGTGTAACACTTCTGCCAATTCCAACGCTTTGGCAAAGTCTTGTTCAATAAAAAGTTGAACTGCTTTTTTAGCATCGTCCATACGGCCTGCAGCATTTACTCTTGGTGCGATGGCGAATACGACATTGGTGATGTGAAGCGCTTTTGTGATGCCTGAAAGTTGGATGAGTGCTTTGATACCAGGCGAAGGATGTTCATTGATTAGTAGTAATCCATGAAAAGCCAGCACCCTGTTTTCGCCGGTCATTGGTACAACGTCTGCAGCAATGGCGGTAGCTACCAAGTCAAGGTATTTTAGATAAGTATCTTCTGGGAGGTTTAATGTTTCTGCAATGGCGCTCATCAATTTAAATCCTACACCACAGCCACATAGTTCTTTGTAAGGATAGTTGCAATCGGATTGCTTTGGGTTGAGAATTGCAACTGCAGGAGGTAAAATTTTATCGGGTAAATGGTGATCACACACAACAAAATCAATTCCCATACTGGCAGCGTACCTGATCAACTCTACCGATTTGATTCCGCAATCCAAACAAACGATTAATGTAATTCCGTTTGTAGCAGCGTAGTCGATTCCCATTTTGCTTACGCCATAACCTTCCCGGTATCGGTGTGGAACATAAAAGTCGACGGATGATTCCTCATAAATACTTACCAGAAATTGGTACATGGATGCAACAGAAGTGGTCCCATCTACATCATAGTCGCCAAATACAAGTATTCTTTCTGAACAACTAATGGCGTCGATGACCCTATCAACGGCTTTCTGCATGTCTTTCATCAGCCAAGGGCTGTGTAGCATGTTGAGTGTGGGTCTGAAAAATGCTTTGGCATCTTCAAAGTTTTCGATGCCACGTTGTACCAATATATTACATAGAATGGGCGAAACCTTCAGTTGCTGGTGAAGGGCATTCGTTTTCTCTTTTTGATAGGGCAATATGTTCCATCTTTTTTCCTGCATCAATACTTTCTATCTGTAGTGTATCTAACCAATTCTTCAAGTGCGTTTCTTACAGGCGATTCGGGAAATGAATTGAGTAGATCCAGTGCTTCATCCCTAAACGCTGTCATTTTTTGTTCTGCGTATTTTATTCCTCCTGCTTTTTGCACCGCTTCAATTACTTGTTTAACTTTCTGCGGATCTTTATTTTCATTTTTAATGATATAAATCAATAACCGTTTTGTTGCTTTATCTACTTTGTTCAATGTGTAAATCAATGGCAGGGTTAATTTTTTTTCTTTGATATCGTTGCCTGTAGGTTTACCAACATCATCGCTTCCATAATCGAAGAGATCATCTTTTATCTGAAAGGCGATGCCTACTTTTTCTCCAAATAAATGCATCTTTTCTGTGATTTCATCGTCCTGAGTGGTACTGTAGGCTCCCACAGCACAAGCAGATGAAATCAGAGAAGCTGTTTTACTTTTGATGATTTCAAAATACACATTTTCGTCGAGATTCAGCTTGCGCGACTTCTCTATTTGTAAAAGTTCCCCTTCGCTCATTTGTCGTACTGCGTCACTCAAAATGTGTAAGTGTCTGAAATCGTTGTTGCTGGTGGATAGTAAAAGCCCTTTGGACAGTAGGTAGTCTCCTACCAACACAGCAATTTTATTTTTCCAAATGGCGTTGATAGAAAAAAATCCTCTTCTTTCGAATGCTTCATCTACTACATCGTCGTGCACCAACGTAGCGGTATGAAGTAACTCCACCAGGGCGGCTGCACGGTAAGTGCTTTCATTTACCTCTCCATGCATTTTGGCGCTCAAAAAAACAAACATGGGCCGCAATTGCTTGCCTTTTCTTTTGATAATATACTTCATGATACTATCTAAAAGCGAAGTGTTGCTTTTTACTGCTTCTGAAAACTTGCTTTCAAAGGTTTTTAACTCCGTTCCTATAATATTGGTTACAAACTTCATATTGATTTAAAAGCAGCAATTTAAGCCACAGATCGTGGTTATCAAATTAAATTATACGCAGTTTCTACAATTTATTTTGAGTTCCACCTATCGATTTTCGGCTGAGCGGGGTCATAAAATACGATTTATCGCAGTAAATACAATAGGGTAACAGTTTAATTACTAAAAAAATTTGTAATTTCATTACTACTTTAATACATTTGCATTTAAACAACTCGTATATTTAGAAATCTATCAATCATTAAGTTATGGCAAGCAAAAAGTTAAAATTATTACTAACAGGATTTCTTATAGTCCTGGCAACGGGTTCATTCGCCCAATCGAAGAGTGGTTACGATGTATATGATTCTACTGTAATCACCAAAAAAGGAATGCCCCAGCAGAATGAATTCTGGAACAACGCATATAGTTTTCCAGCTAAACCCCGCAACCAGTGGGAAGTAGGTGTTTCTGCAGGTTCTTTCAACGTTGCAGGTGATGTTGACTCAAGATTCCCTTCTCTTGGATTCGCAGCCCACATTAGAAAAGCCTTCGGTTATGTTTTCTCCATGAGGTTACAATACTTGAATGGAACTGGAACAGGCTTGAATTGGAGAAATTCCGAGAACTTCAATAAAAACGAAGCATGGAACCGCTACGCTTCACCGCAAAGAAACAATCAAGGTTTAATCGAAAACAGATTTGGTACCAATGGCACCATATCACAAAGAAATGACGTTGTTTATTATAACTACAGAAACAAAACACAAGATTTAAGCTTGCAAGGTATTATTACATTAAACAATGTACGTTTCCACAAACAAAAAACAGGTTTCTTGTTCTACATAGGTGGTGGTGTAGGGGCAACAGCATATGATGTTCGCGTAAATACATTGGACGCTAACGGAAATCCTTATACTGCATTGTTTTCTTCTATTTCAAACAATACTTTCAAGAATCGTAAAGATATCATCAATCAGTTAAAAGATGGTTTGGATGACACCTACGAAACGGACGCTCAAGGGCAAGATACTCGTCGTGGAACTCTTGGGGATAATACTTTAAGATTCTCTGCTACAGCATTGGCTGGAGTAGCTGTTAAGCTTGGTAAAAGAATTAACATCGCATTAGAAAATCGCCATACTTTTGTGAATGATGATTTATTAGATGGTCAACAATGGCAAGAAAATCCTAGAGGCGATGCTGCTACAACTGGAGATTTCGACTCTTATAACTACCTTTCTTTGGGTCTGAACTTCAATCTTGGATCTAAATCAGTTGAACCATTGTGGTGGTTGAATCCTTTGGATTATGCTTACAGCGAATTGAACAATCCTAAGCACATGAAACTCCCAAAACCAATTTTGGATGACACAGATGGCGACGGTGTAATTGATCAATTAGATCGCGAACCAAATACGCCTGCAGGTGCCCCAGTCGACACTCATGGTGTTAGTTTAGATACCGATGGCGATGGTGTTCCAGATCATAAAGACAAGCAATTGATTACTCCTACAGAGTGTCAACCAGTGGATGCTGATGGTGTTGGAAAATGCCCGGAACCAGCTTGTTGCGGAGAATTAAGAAAAATGATAGAAGACGGTGGAGTTAGAAGCAATTGCCCAACTAATTACCCAAGTATCTCTTTCTCTGGTAATGCAGTTTCCGTAAATGCAACCAACAAAGGATTGTTGGCTTCTACTGCAGCGCAATTGAAATCTAACCCAACTTGTACTATCACAATGAATGCTTACCCTGAAGCCTCTAAAGCTTCTCAGGCAGTAGCGCAAAAAAGACTGGACGCAGCTAAAGCATACCTAGTTGAAACTGAAGGCATTAGTGCTGACAGGATTTCAACTAACGCAGAAGTTGGTGGTGGTGATAAAAATACTGTAGACATTAAGTCTAACTAATAAAAAAAGTTTTAATTCCACTTTTTGCTGAATAATAAAACCCTCCCTTTTGGGAGGGTTTTATGCGTTGTGAAAGCTTTATAAATTCATTAACGGTGCAATTTTGGATTATAAATTAAATACACTCAAATTCGCTAAAAACCTTTAATTTTGAGATTCTTTATGAGATTAATAAAAGTATTTACAGGGTTGATTCTCATGGCTTTTTTACTTAC
>JBBSDF010000075.1:0-10794 GCA_038249665.1 Chitinophagales bacterium | reverse complement strand
CCAAAGAAGCTTTGCAGAAAGACTTCTCGCTTCTCCGTACTATTTTAGAAAAAAAACACCCTAGCATATATTGGTACACACCCAAAGACAGCATGGATTACTATTTTGACAGCTTTTTTAAGTTGATCAAAGACAGTATGAATGAGCAACAGTTTATCTGGCAGGTGTTAGCGCCAATGGTAGATAAAATTCATTGCGGGCATACCACCGTAGGTAGCAGCAAGGCTTATCGCAAATGGGCCGCAGGAAAAAGGCTGCCCTCTTTTCCTTTGTACTTAAAAGTATGGAACGATAGCATGGCCGTGTTGGCTAACCTGAATCCAAAAGACAGTATTTTTAAAAGAGGCACCTTGGTGACTTCTGTAAATGGTATAAAAAATGTTGATCAGATAAATCATTTTTTTAACTACTTGCCAGAAGATGGCTACGCCAATTCCGTTAATTACATACGCTTGAGTGGCAACTACCCTTACTTCCATCGCAACATTTATGGCCTGAGCAAACAGTATCAGGTTACTTATCTGGATACTACCGGGATAGAACGAAGTACAACGATTCCGCTATATGCCCCGAAAAGGGATTCTTCAAAAAAAACGGTTAAAGAAAAAACACCAAAACAACAACAACCTAAAGCCAGTAATTTGTTGCGGTACAGATCCTTTGAGATTGATAGCAGCAAAAAATATGCGGTGATGACGATCAATACTTTTAGTAAAGGTCGGCTAAGATCTTTTTTTAGACACTCTTTCGGGGAAATGAGAAAGCAACAAATCAATAACCTGGTGCTCGACATTCGCAACAACGGAGGAGGAAGGGTGATGTGGTCAACACTACTCACCAAATACATTTCCAGGCAACCGTTTAAGGTTTCAGATTCTACTTATGCTGTTGCCCGTGGACTTGGTAAATATAGCAGGTATATAAAAGGTGGCTTTTTGAATAATATTGAAATGTTTTTCATCAGCAGTAAAAGAAAAGACGGAGGCTACCATGTAGGCTTACTAGAAAATAAATTATATAAACCAAAGTCGCACAATCATTACAACGGCTCGGTGTATGTAATCACGAGCGGGCCCACTTTCTCTGCATCGTCATTGTTTTGCAATGCCGTAAAAGGACAGGAAGGTATTGCGCTGGTAGGAGAAGAAACGGGAGGTGGTTGGCATGGCAACAGCGGGATCATGATTCCGGATATCAAATTACCTCATTCCAAAACGAGGGTTCGATTGCCCTTGTATCGGCTCGTACAATACAACCATGTTTCAAAAACCGGTACAGGCGTGGTACCCGATATGTATGTAGGCACCAATTATGAAGCGCTGGTGAAGGGGTACGACTATAAAATGAGGGTTATTCGGGATTTGATTTTAAGTAAGTAATCGTATTTTTCCTGGCAGAAGATTTCAATAAATTAAAACACATTAGATTTTACCAACGTTATTTATCACAAAAGTATCTGCATCTTTCCAAAATGGAAATTTTGTACGAACCGCATCCAATGTGTCCTTCAACAAAGTGATGGTATTTATGTCTTCCGCATCAGCCATATGGTATAATACTTCTCCCAATGGATCGATGACCATGGTATTGCCACTGTGGTAATTATCGTTGCCATCATTGCCTACCCTGTTTACGCCAATCACATAACATTGGTTTTCGATGGCCCTGGCACAGAGCAAGGTTTTCCAGGCACGGATTCTTCTTTCGGGCCAGTTAGCCACATAAATAAGCAGATCGTATTCTGGGGTAGGAAACATTTCATTTGATGCGGCCGTAGTTTCAACCGACTGCCTGGCCCACACAGGAAAACGAAGGTCGTAACAGATCTGTAAATTAATTTTCCAGCCTTTTACAGAAGCGATTTTCCTTTGTGCTCCCGCTGTATAATGTTGATCTTCGCCTGCAAATGCAAATCGATGCCGCTTGTCGTAGTAACCCAACTGTCCGGTTGGCAACATCCATACAAAACGATTGTAAAATTTTCCTTCCTCTTCAATAATAAGTGAACCACCCAATACAATCCGGTATTTCTTCGCCATGTCTCTCATCCATGTTACACTAACGCCTTCCATTGTTTCTGCAAGATCCTGTGGGCGCATGCTAAATCCTGTACTAAACATTTCTGGCAGCAACACGATTTCTGTTTTTTCTTCTATGCTGCGCAGCTTTTCTTCGAACATCAATAAATTGGCTGAAGGGTTTTCCCAATGAAGATTGGTTTGTATCGTTGTGATAGTAAGTGAAGACATCGTATATAGGTTTACGATATAAAGTTAAACCAATTAGGGTGAGGATGAACCACCGGCTTCTTTGAAAGAACAAACTTTGGTGGATGGAAAGACACTTTTGTTTGACGACTTCGGCAACTTTATGGGTTTCAACAAACACAGATCGTACATATTTCGTAAATCTTTTTACATTCGGGTATATATGATCAGCATTATCATTCCAACTTACAATGAAGCAGACAATATTGGCACATTGATCGCCTATATTAAAACAGTGGCCGGTAGTCCTATGTTTGAAATTATTGTATCAGATGGCGGTAGCAATGACCATACGGTATCTATAGCCAGTAATGCAGGGGTGATGGTACTGCACTGTCCGAAAAAAGGAAGAGCTGCTCAAATGAATTTCGCAGCTTCGATGGCTTCGGGTTCGATATTTTATTTTGTGCATGCAGATACGCTTCCCCCGAAAGGATTTTTTCAATTGATTCAGCGTGCGGTGGAAAATCATTTTGAAGTGGGTAGATGCCAAACAAAATTCAACAGTAATTCTTTGCTCCTCAAGCTCAACGCTTTTTTTACCCGATTTGATTGGTTTATGTGTTATGGAGGCGACCAAACCTTGTTTATCACCCGAACCCTTTTTGAATTTATCGGCGGCTTTAATGAGCAAAAACTAATCATGGAAGACTACGATATCACTCAAAGAGCCAAAGAAAAAGGAAAATACATCGTATTCAAAAAGTCGGCCTTAGTAAGTGTGCGCAAGTATAAAAAAAATAGTTGGATCAGGGTTCAAAAAGCTAATTACAAGGTTGTACAGTTATACAAAAAGGGAACCCCCTCAGCAGATGTTGCAAGCTTTTATAAAAATTATTTGAACTGATACGCGTTCAGTATAAAAATAGAATATCATCCGCTTCATCAACGTCGCTTAAAGTAGGCAGGATTTTATACAAAAGGTTTTCTTTTTCGCAGGCTTCAATGGTTTGCGCTAACACCTTAGGTGTGCTCCATTCGATGTTTGTAAACAAAGAAGGTTGCATTTTTTGCATACCCAATAAGTAATAGCCCCCGTCCGCCGCCGGACCAATTACTACTTGTTTCTGTTTCAACGATTCAAATGCATCGGTCATAAGTTCTGTTGTGAGGTCATAACAATCGCTACCAATAATCAATGCTCTTTGATATCCCATTTCAAACACTTCTTTAAATGCCTGTTGCATCTTTAATCCCAAATCACCCGCCACTTGGTTTCGTTTATAGAATAAATGGTTTTCCCAAAGATCTTGAGGATTGATACCGTCTGCATAAAAAACAAATTTATCAGAAGTCAATGGGCAAGCTATTTCGTGTGTTTGCTTCAACAATTTTACGTACACCTTTAATGCTGCTTCTGATCCCAGCTTTGCTGCTATCCTGGTTTTCACCAGTCCCAAAACAGGGTTGCGTACAAAAATGATGATGGCTTCGTTCTTTATTGGCATGAATAATAATTTTTAGCAGTGGTCGCCGTCGTAAAGAATATAGACAGAGAAACGAAAATATCATTTCTCACCACGGCTTCCTCATTTAAGCTACTGCACCTCCGCAACTGCTTCCCGCGCCAGCGGTGCAGCCATAACAATGTTGGTTGACGACGATGTTTCTTTCTTGTAAAACGGAGGCTTGGTATGCCGATATGTGTTGACTACTCGTATTTACTTTTAGGTTAAGCATTTGGTTAAAATCACAGTCATACATAAATCCATCCCAACCTATTGAAATGGTGTTTCTACACATCACATTTGCTGCCGCTTGTGCGTTAAATGCGGCGATTAACTTCTCCATGTATTTTTCGTAATTACCACTCTGTAGTAAATAATCTAAATATCGGCTAATCGGTAAATTGGTGATCGCGAACAACTGGTTGAACTCAATACCGAAATCTTTTTTTAACGCCTGCTTAAATTCTAATTCCAACGATTGTTGTGAAGGGGGCAAAAATGCGCCGGCCGGATTGTAAACAAGATTCAGTTTTAATCCGGTTCCTTCCAATCCATACCCTACATCGTTGAGCATTTGTAACGCCATGATAGAATCTTCAAAAACGCCATCCCCTCTTTGTCTGTCTGTTCTTTCTTTGCTGTAAAAAGGAAGTGAAGACACCACTTCTACCTGATTTTTTTTAAAAAATTGGGGCAAGTCATAATATTTTTTGTTGGCTCTTATGATGGTAAGGTTGCACCTTACGATGATGTGCATCTGTTGGTTTACTTTTTTGATGACTTCTACAAACCAACGAAAATCAGGATTCATTTCTGGTGCGCCTCCGGTGAGATCTACGGTGACAAGAGACGGGTTAGCAATCAACACATCCAGACATTGATGCATGGTTTCCCGGGTCATGATTTCTTTTCTGTCCGGACCAGCATCCACATGGCAGTGTTTGCAAACCTGGTTACACATTTTGCCAACGTTGATCTGAAAAACACTTACACCAGTTGCTTTTAGCGGATACAATCCAATCTGCTCCAACTGTTGCTGAAACGGAACCATACGGTACAAATCATTTCCGTTGCCACCATGCTCCAATATGTTTATCTGCTCCTGGCTATCCGCAAGAATGTTACCACTGGCTTTTAATGACTTCATAGAAAATCCTTTTTGATTATTTTTCGGTGTTTCTTAAAACAAACGAATCAGGCATGCTACATCGCAATCTCTTTTACTTTGTTCATCATTTGAACACCATGCACCAATGCCGCCCCGCCTTTGATGGCCGCAGCTACGTGCACGGCCTCCATCATTTGTGCTTCGCTGTTCCCTTTTTCAAATGCGTCGCTGCTGTACGCATCAATACAATAGGGACATTGTACCGCATGTGCTACCGCCAAAGCAATCAATGATTTTTCTTTGGCTGTTAAAGCGCTGTCGGCAAAGACGGCACCGTACCATCCAAAAAATTTATCCGCCATTTCTTTCTGGTATTCAGCAATGTTTCCAAATTTGTTTAAGTCACTTGCGTTGTAATAATGATTGCTCATAGTTGTTTATTGATAGTTGTTTAAATCTAAATTCCAATCGTATGGATTAAACCGGATGGACGGCTTTTTGTTTGCCGGTACGATGCCTTGTTGTTGAACCAGCTGCAGCATTTTTTTCTTTCCTCCAAAATCTCTGCGAAACCAACCCATGATGGCTGGCAACCATAATGTATTTTTTTCATCCTCGTACACCACTTCTCCTGTAAGATAAACCGTTGTGGCGATATCTAATTGTTTGTTGAGTTTACCGGGATCATAAAATGCTAGGGGCGGACAACTTTTTGCACCACAGTTCAAAGCGAAATGGATACGAGGGTCCAGTTTATCAACTTTTAATTGCCGGTTTATTTTTCTTGGAAACCATTTGTTGAAATACCCCAAACTCCATTTTACTTTATTTCTTCTTAGAATACCATGTTCTATATCATCCAGACTAAATTTTTTGCTGGCAATCACAATTTGTTTGCTTTTAAAAAAGGTATTCCTCTTTTTATAGGCATCAGGCTTTTTTTTAAGTAGCGCTTGTGTGTAACCGTTATAAGCATTGATCCAAAAGGCTTTTTTTTCATCGTCGGAAGAAAGACCCTTTAATAATTCGTCGTAATTAAGTGCTGCAAGCTCTTTAATAAACATTTCGCTGTTCTCCCCTGTTTTTAGAGCGTACATCAAGTTTTGCGAAAGGGCTATTATTTTGTTGTTGCTTCTGCTGTATGGATCCATGATCTCGGAGATTGGTGCTGTTTTTTTTGTGGGCTCATTCATAATGGGAGGATGGCTTTTTTTTCCTACAAGCCATTCTTCTATAAGGTTAGATGTAATGGAAGATGCTTCTGTGATTGCCACAATTTGGTTGTTGGCATTCAATACCACGGTGTAAGGGAAAGATGGCGGCTCAAACAAGGCCGTGATTGCAGAAGCTTTGTCTACGATCACCGGAAAACCAAGAGAAGGCCTGGAGGCCATAAATTTTTGTAATCGTTCGGTTGTTTCGGTAGAAATCAGTACCACCTTCACCGTTTGAGGATACTGTTTTTGTAGTTGCGCTAACTGAGGTAGGGCTTTGATGCAAGGTACACACCAAGTTCCAAAAAAATCGAGTATGGTAATTTTTGCAGAGAGCGTTTGCAAAGTCGCTTTTTGTTGCGGATGGTTCAAAACAATGGGAGCTTCAAAATTATCGACATTACTTCCCACCTGATATACCTTTTGAGCATACACAGCGGAAAGGAAGAAAATGAATATGGTCACAAAAGCTAATCTCAAAACCTGGTGTGTTTGTTATTGTTATAAACGTATTTTAGCATAGGATAGTTTGGGCAGCATTCCAGCTTTAAATTATTGATAACAAATTACCTATATATTATGGACAACTTGGTACAAAAAATACAGGAAACTGCTTCTTTTTTAAAAGAAAAAGGATTTATTGATATAGAAATAGCCGTTGTGTTAGGCACCGGATTGGGAAGTTTCGTAGAACAGCTTCAAGTGATCAACAGTATTGGTTACGGCGACATTCCTCACTTTCCGGTGGCTACTGTAGAGTTTCACAAGGGCAAACTCATTCTTGGGCAGATTGGCCATAAAAAAGTGTTGGTGATGCAAGGAAGGTTTCATTATTACGAGGGTTATTCGATGCGGGCAATTACATTTCCTATTCGAGTCATGAAGGAGCTCGGTGTAACAACGCTTCTGCTAAGCAATGCCGCCGGAGGAATACAAAAAAAATTAAGAAAGGGCGATCTGGTGTATTTGGATGACCATATTAATATGCTTCCAGAAAATCCGTTGAAAGGGCTCAGCGATCCTTATTTTGGAAATAGATTTGTAGACATGTTTGCTCCATACAATGCCGGGTTGAACAAACTCATTAAAAAAATTGCCATATCGCAGCAGGTGCCCATTTCAAAAGGAGTGTACGTTGCGGTGGCCGGACCCAATCTGGAAACTCGTGCCGAATATAAATACCTGCAAGCAGCCGGAGCAGATGTGGTAGGGATGAGTACTGTGCCCGAAGTGATTGTTGCCAATCATATCGGCATTGCTTGTGCAGCGGTTAGTGTTGTAACAGACGAGTGCCAGCCAGGTCGTTTAAAACCGGTAGATATTACTGAAATTATTGCCGTTGCTGGTTCTGCAGATAAAAAACTTTCGCTATTGTTTGCCGAGTTGATCAAACAATGCTGATCAACTTTCTTGTTTTCTCCTTACCAGTAAATACCACTCATTATTGAGTGGCATGTAACCGTAGTCGTAACAAAAATAGTACGTGTTCCCTTTTTTGTTGTTGTAAAAATGGGTCATGTATTTAAATAGAAAGCCCTTTTGTAACAATTTCTCTTTAGTGGTTTTCGTCATGTCTTCTCCTTCGGAGAATAGGCCTTCTAAAATACGCCGGTTTTTACCGAGCGCATGATTCACGTTCCTAACAAAGTTGTAGGTGGCCGCCTTAAGATGGTTATTGAAACTGTTTCTGCAATAATCATCACAGAATTTTTTGTCGGTGCGACCGCGCAAAGGTTTGTCGCAACACAGGCATTGCCTGCTGATAGATTGTGTGTTCATTTTGGGTAGGGATTAAATTGAATAGAAAGATAAATTATATATTTTAATTGTGCAAGTGTTTTTAAACGGATACATACGGGTATAAACGATTAAAAGCCGAGTATAGGTTATGAATGAATGCATTTTTGTGTTGTGAATGAAACGAATGATTCATACACAATTTTCATTTTTAACCGCTCTACCCGTAAAAGGATGGGCACAAATTTTACAGCTATGTACGCATTAAAAAACAAAGTACAACTGATTGGGAACCTGGGCAATGCTCCGGAAGTAAAAAGCACAGAAAGTGGCAAAAAACTGGTGAGGTTTTCAGTTGCCACCGATGAGTCTTACCGGAATGCGAATGGTGAAAGAGTAAAACAGACCCAATGGCACAATGTAATTGCCTGGGGAACTGTAGCCGACGTGGTTGAAAAGTACCTGGTAAAAGGCAGTGAGATCGCTCTGGAAGGGAAACTCATTTATCGGAATTACACCGATAAAGATGGTCAAAAAAAGTATGTGACCGAAATCCAGATGAATGAAATGTTGATGCTGGGGTCTAAGCCAAGTGTGTAACAAAGCTGAACAGGAAACCCTGCAACCCAATTGCTGTCATTATGATGAGCAAGGGGCGGCCAGGGTTTCCTGTTTTATTCATCACAGCAGGTAAAAATAAACCGCTTCAAACTTTTCTCCTCGTTACTATTAGGGGGCCACTTCTTTTTCGGGCTTGGTTGCTGAATCTCAACAATAACCAATGCTTGATCGAAATAATGAACCCGGATGCTTCAAACAGGTAACCATTTTGTTTATAGTAAAGTGTGGAAATAATAATGATCGGTTAAAGCAGCGCTGGCTTAATTTTGACCTGCAAAACATAACGCGCATTGTTTATTCAATGTGATCACTTGGTGTGATCAATAAATGTCCTTTTGTATGCAGCAAAAAGAATCGCGTACATTTATTTGTAAAAATTTAAATTGGAGGAATACGATTTTTTAAGATGAGAATATTTTACATTACATACAAGTTTCTTTAATTTTCTAAACAGATGGTTTGCGAAAAAAGGAACCTCTTCATTCGATATGATTCAGATAGAACGCAATGATATATTTAACCTGGCTTTTGGTTTCGTAACCGAAACGAGCGAAAATATTTTTTTAACCGGAAAAGCGGGTACCGGAAAAACTACTTTTTTAAAATATCTTAAAGAACATTGTGCCAAAAATGTTGTGATTGCCGCACCCACGGGTGTTGCAGCCATTAATGCGGGTGGTGTTACTTTACACAGTTTATTTCAGTTGCCCTTTCATCCTTTTCTACCTACCACAAGCGGAAAAAATGATTTGCTGGGTAAACTTAAAATTAACAAACAACGACAGCAATTACTCAGAAAAATGGAGCTTCTGGTAATTGACGAGATCAGCATGGTGAGGGCCGACGTAATGGATGCAATTGATACGATCCTTCGTTCAGTCAGAAGAAAATTCCAAACACCATTCGGCGGGGTTCAGCTGCTTTGCATAGGCGATTTATTTCAATTGCCCCCGGTAGCACAAAATCATGAGTGGAACTTGTTGCAAGAATACTATCCATCGCGTTTCTTTTTCGACAGCATGGTGATCCGGGAACAAATGCCGCTGTTGATAGAGTTGAATGTGATTTACAGACAGAAAGAAGACTCTTTTGTAAGATTGTTGAATAAGGTGCGCAATAATAACATGGACGAAGACGACTTTGAAGATCTTCACATGCGCTATATTCCTGGTTTCAGACCAGAGCGCGATGAAAGCTTTATCACCCTTACCTCTCATAACAACCAGGCCGACCAAATCAACACTCGTGAACTGGAGAGGCTTTTCACTGGACCCTTTAGTTATTCCGCAGAAATCATGGGCGATTTCCCCGAACATCTTTACCCTGCAGAAGCCAACCTCGTGTTGAAAGAAGGCGCTCAAGTAATGTTTCTTAAAAATGATGCTGTTGAAAGAAAATATTTCAATGGTAAAATAGGGGTGGTAAAAACATTGGAAACCGACAAAATTGTGGTGGAAGCAGATGGGAATTATATTACTGTCGCGAAAGACAGTTGGGAAAATTCCCGTTATTCGCTGAACAAAGCAGATGGCAAACTAGAACAGGAAGTTATGGGAAGTTTTACGCAGTATCCGCTTCGGCTTGCATGGGCGATTACGATTCATAAAAGCCAGGGGCTCACTTTTGATAAAGTAATGATTGATGCTGGATCTGCCTTTAGTAGTGGCCAGGTGTATGTGGCATTGAGCAGATGTACCAGTTTGGATGGAATTGTTTTATTATCTAAAATTCCTTCTTCTGCCATCCTAAGTAACGAAGAAGTGGTGAAAGGCCAACAGGCGCTCACACACAGAGGTTCGCTTGCAGAACGGTTTGAAGGTGCCCGACAGGTTTTTACCCAACAATTATTAGAAGATATTTTTGCTTTCGATGCTGTTTATAGTGCTGTTCAATCTTTGGTCAACGCAGTAAAAAAAGAAAAAAATAAATTTAATCCTGAGGGAATTGATTGGTTGTTGGCATTTGATCATCATTTTCTCGCCGTACAATCGGTGGGGAAAAAATTCATTGGCCATATTTATACGATGATGAAAGAAGAGCCAGCGATAGAAAAAAACGGGTTGCTGCAGAAAAGAATTAGCGACGCCGCCCATCATTTTGACAAGGAGTTAACGATTTTGTTCAACAGTATCAAAGCACATACCCTGGTTACTGAACACAAAGAAGCTGCGGATGAGGTAAATGAAACTTTGTTAGAAACCGTTACGGGCATTTACACCGTTCAGTATTACATTTTGTATTGTAAAGAAGCTTTTTCCATCGCTTCCTTTTTAAAACACAAGCTTCTTTTTTTTCTTTAACCAGGGTATGTGCTTTGATGCTGTTGAAAAAAATCGTTAACTCCTTGTCAAAATGATGGGCGGCGTCGCTAATTCTTTTCTGCAGAAACCCGTTTTTTT
>JBBSDF010000074.1:0-10927 GCA_038249665.1 Chitinophagales bacterium | reverse complement strand
TTCATTATCATGAAACCGTTTACCAAAATCAATTGCATTTATCCCTTTGAACATAACTAATATATTTAGCCATAAAAATACTAAACTATTTAGTTTTAAACAAGTACTATATTTGCTTTGTTACCGTTCTACCTAATCCTAAATATTAATGATTTTGAAAAGTTTTTTGTAGCAAAAACATTTGAGAACGGTAAGCAACTAGTGGATACTTTAAGCTATAGAGATTTACCGGACATTGTAATAGTTGACCTTGATATGCCTATTATGAATGGGTATGAAACAACATGTAGGTTAAAAAAAAATTATCCAAACGTTTTGGTAGTTGTACTTACTGTTTTTGATAATGAATACGCAATCACAGCCGCTTTTGACGTTGGTGCAGATGCTTTCTGTTCAAAAGATATATGCCCAAGGGAAATGGAAGCCTTATTGTTGCGCCTTGTTGGTGGTGAAAAACAAATTGAACCTTCTCCCAGTCTTTCATTTACCCCATTAGAAAAACAATTAATAGCCCTGCTTTGCACAGAGAAAACTTATGAAGAAATCGCTGGATTACTAAACAGTTCATTGCGAAACACAGAACGTTTACGTGAAATACTATTCAAAAAAATGCAAGTTAATAACCGCACATCTCTTGCTGTGAAAGCTGTTAGATGTGGTTTGGTTTAAAACCAGTCGATTTGTAAAAATACAACCACTACATCGCTCCTTCGAAATAATGCACAGCTTATTACCTACAAAAGGCATGTTTTAGAATGCTTGATATTTTAGATAATCGAAAAGAAAAATAACTATTTAAAATTCGCTTCAGCAAGTCTGCTACAATATGCGATGACAACTTCTACATTCAATTCATCATCTTTTTTAAAAAAGTAAGAATTCAGCCAAACAAGATGTCCTTTTACTTCAAATATTTGTTGTTTAGTTTTCCAAAACG
This sequence comes from Chitinophagales bacterium, assembly GCA_038249665.1. Lineage (GTDB taxonomy): Bacteria > Bacteroidota > Bacteroidia > Chitinophagales > Chitinophagaceae > Ferruginibacter. Next base: position 9,990 of record JBBSDF010000074.1, on the reverse strand, counting down.
CTTCTAGATTCTTGCTAACTGCAACTTTTTTCCTTTTTCAATAAAAATCACAAAGTGATAATTCTAAAAATAGGTGCCAATGTTAAACAAAATTTTATTACCCAACATTTTCCAAAAATCAATTGATATCTATGTAAATAAAAAATATTAGAGCTGCAAAAAACTTGAAAAAATGATACCCAACCCGCATTTTGCCCTGAAAATAGCCACCACCTTGCATCTGATAACAACCAAAAGAATTTGCTCACAATTAGGTGTAAATAAGTTATAAACTAGCACCAGTATAGCTTCCATAAGTTTTCAACAGTACCTTAATAAATCCTTTACAATTATTTAATATTCGTTAGTAATGTTGTATGGTATTAATGGTATGCATCTTTCTTAATTTATGAAAAATGCATCTAAAAGGGAATCCGGTGAAAGTCCGGAACTATCCCCGTAGCTGTAAAAGCTTCCTGAATATCCGTTGATTTCAGGATCGTTTGTAAACACCGCCACTGTAAATTCTAACGGGAAGGCAACAAACGAAAGCAAAGTCAGAAGACCTGCCATTAATACCAACCAGTGAAAACGCTTTCGGGTGAAAGGCTTGAAACTGATTTTTATCAGAGATCATCGTCTCTTGTAATCAGATTCTCGACTCTTTTCATCAACCAGCAAAATGTGAACGTTCACCGCCTACAATAAAAAAGGCCAAAAATATAGATGAATATGACCATGCAGCACCAGGATGAACTCCTCTTAAGAGAAAACAAAGACAGGTTCGTAATCCTACCTATCAATTACCCTAAAATTTGGGAACAATACAAAAAACACGAAGCCAGTTTCTGGACAGCAGAAGAAATTGACCTAGGAAGTGATATGAAAGATTGGAACGCACTCAACGATGGAGAGCGCCACTTCATTTCACACGTATTAGCATTCTTCGCTGCAAGCGATGGTATCGTAAACGAAAACCTCGCCGTGAATTTCATGAGCGAAGTACAGTTACCAGAAGCTCGTTGCTTTTATGGTTTCCAAATTATGATGGAAAACATCCATAGCGAAACCTATGCGTTGTTAATTGATACTTACATTAAAGATCCTATAGAAAAAGATCGTTTGTTCCACGCTGTCGACACCGTTCCTGCCGTAAAGAAAAAAGCAGAATGGGCAATGCGCTGGATCGAGAATGGAACTTTCGCTCAAAGACTGGTTGCCTTCGCCGCAGTGGAAGGTATCTTCTTCAGCGGTAGCTTCTGCTCTATCTTCTGGCTGAAGAAAAGAGGTTTGATGCCTGGCCTTACTTTCAGCAACGAACTCATCAGCAGAGATGAAGGACTGCATTGCGAATTTGCCTGCCTGCTCTATAGCATGCTCAGCAACAAAATGAGCCAGGAAGAAGTGTACCAAATCATTGGCGACGCTGTAGATATTGAAAAAGAATTTATCAGCGAAGCACTACCTGTAAAATTGATTGGCATGAATGCAGATCTGATGAAACAGTATATTGAATTTGTGGCAGACAGATGGTTAGACGAATTGGGCTATCCAAAAAGATACCTCGCTTCCAATCCATTCGATTTCATGGAAATGATTTCACTCGAAGGCAAAACTAACTTCTTCGAAAAACGGGTGGGCGACTATCAAAAGGCTGGCGTAATGAGCGGCAACAAAGAAGCGCAAACATTTAGCATGGACGAAGATTTCTAAAACAACCACCATACAGAGGCCATCAAATAACCGCTTATGGTTTAATATCGCTTAAAAACAAACAAAGGAAAAGTAGAAGTCTTTAACAACTGAACATTTTTCCGTCCAGCAAAAAAATAATCTAAACAATTTCCTAAAGCATTTACGATGGTTGTACAAAAAAGAAACGGAAAAAAAGAAAGTGTCAAATTCGACAAAATCACAGCCAGAATTGAAAAGCTGTGTTATAGCCTCGACAGGCGTTTCGTAAACGCTGTTGACGTAGCAAAAAAAGTAATCGAAGGTTTATACGACGGTGTTACTACCACCGAACTGGATAACCTGGCTGCAGAAACTGCCGCTTCACTTACCGTGAAACATCCAGACTATGCACTTCTGGCCAGCAGAATTGCTGTGAGTAACCTGCATAAAAATACCACCAAAAGTTTTTCTCAAACAATGGAAATGCTGTACAATTGTACAGATCCGAAAACAGGTAAAGTACTGCCATTGCTGGCTGACGATGTATGGGAAATCATCAAAGACAATGCAGAACTATTGGATTCAACCATCATCTACGACCGCGACTACGGATTCGATTATTTCGGTTTTAAAACACTCGAAAAATCATACCTGCTTAAGTTGAACAGCAAAGTGGTAGAACGACCTCAACACATGTACATGAGGGTGGCCATTGGTATTCATAAAAACAATATCGAAGAAGCCATCAAAACCTACCACCTCATGAGTGAGCGTTGGTTTACACATGCCACACCTACGCTCTTTAATGCAGGTACACCAAAACCACAAATGAGTTCTTGCTTTCTGTTGACGATGAAAGATGATAGCATCGAAGGCATTTACGATACCCTGAAACAAACCGCAAGAATTTCGCAAAGCGCCGGCGGTATCGGTTTAGCCATTCACAATATCCGTGCAACTGGTAGCTACATCGGGGGTACCAATGGCACCAGCAATGGTATCATTCCCATGCTCCGTGTGTTTAATGATACTGCACGTTATGTAGATCAAGGTGGCGGTAAACGCAAAGGTGCCTTTGCCATCTACCTTGAACCATGGCATGCGGATATTTTCGAATTTCTTGATCTCCGTAAAAACCACGGTAAAGAAGAAATGCGTGCAAGAGATTTATTCTTCGCTATGTGGATATGCGATCTGTTTATGAAGCGTGTAGAAGAAGACGGGCAATGGAGTTTGTTTTGCCCCAACGAAGCCCCTGGCATGCAAGATTGCTATGGCGATGAATTTGAAGTATTGTACACAAAGTATGAAGCAGAAGGAAGAGCCAGAAAAGTAGTAAAAGCACAAGACCTTTGGTTTGCAATATTAGATGCACAAATAGAAACCGGTACCCCATACCTGTTGTACAAAGATGCAGCCAACAGCAAAAGCAACCAGCAAAACTTAGGCACCATTAAAAGTTCTAATCTCTGCACAGAGATCATAGAATATACATCTCCTGATGAAGTAGCGGTTTGTAACCTTGCTTCCTTGGCGCTGCCACGTTTTGTGATCAACGGTGCATTTGATCACGATAAATTATACGAAGTAACTTACCAAGCTACTTTAAACCTGAATAAAATTATTGACAATAATTATTATCCTGTAGAGGAAGCCCGCAAATCTAATATGCGTCACCGTCCCATTGGACTGGGTGTACAGGGATTGGCAGATGCATTTATATTGCTTCGTTTGCCATTTGAATGCGATGCCGCTAAAAAACTCAACAGCGAAATATTTGAAACCATCTACTTCGCAGCTATGACGGCTAGCAAAGACCTGGCCATCAAAGAAGGCGCTTACGAAACCTACGCAGGATCTCCCGTTAGCAAAGGCATTTTCCAGTTCGACATGTGGAACGTAGAGCCTTCTCTGCGTTGGGATTGGTACACGCTCAAAGCAGAAGTGATCAAACACGGCGTTCGCAACTCTTTATTGGTAGCCCCAATGCCGACTGCATCTACTTCACAAATATTGGGCAATAACGAATGTTTCGAACCCTACACTTCCAACATTTATGTACGCCGCGTTCTTAGTGGAGAATTTGTAGTGGTAAACAAACACCTGTTGAAAGACCTGGTAGAACTCAATCTCTGGAACGATGATATGAAGTCGCGCATCATCTCGCACAATGGTTCTGTTCAAAAAATAGACAACATCCCGCAAGAGATCAAAGAAGTGTATAAAACTGTTTGGGAAATCAAACAAAGAGCACTCATTGATATGGCTGCAGACAGAGGCGCATTCATTTGCCAAAGCCAAAGTTTAAATTTATTCGTAGATGCACCTACCACCAGCAAACTCACCAGCATGCACTTTTATGGTTGGAGAAAAGGCCTCAAAACGGGTATGTACTACCTGCGTAGTAAAGCTGCATCGCAAGCAGTACAATTTACGGTAGAGAAGCAAGGCGGCAAATTAACAGAGCCATTGATCGACACACACAGCTTAACTGTGGTAGAAGACAATACCAACAGCACAAGCACAGAAGCCAAAATCATCGAAGGCCAGGTATGCACCATGGAAGAAGGCTGCATCAGCTGCAGTGGCTAAAACCGGCACTATCCCCTTTTTTATACAAACCGCCGACTGCTTTCAGAGCCGGCGGTTTTTTTATGATTTTTTTGTTGGCCAACAGTAGTAACTTTTTTCAACTTAGTTGTGTCACTCTCTTGTACAGCATATCATTGGGCAGCAAGTCGTTCATCAACTTATGTTCCTTTAAACTATTTATCACTATCCTTGTTTTAAAAAAGTAGAAGACAATAGCCAATACACATGAGCACACAATATTCCATCACCGATATACAGCAATTCATCGCTACTCAGTTGGGTTGCGATCTGGCATTGGTAAACGAAGACGCCGATATTGTGTATGACTTAGATTGTGTAGACTTTGCACTAGACGAATTCATTGCAGCCTATCGCACAAAGTTTGGCGTAAACATGGAAGATTACCGCTGGTATTTTCATACCAACGTAGTGAGCGGAGATACTTCTGCCATTGGAAAAATGCTTTTTAAAACACCCCCTAATGCCGTCAAACACATTCCCATCACGCCTCAGATTTTATGGGAAAGTGCCAACCAAGGTAAATGGGTGATTTGGTATCCGGAACATACCGTTCCAAGAAGACGATTCGACGCCTATATTCAACTGTCGATCCTCTTTATTTTTATAATTGCGATTTTGTACACTTGTATGGCATGGAGGTAGCAACAGGAATATCTTCCTGTATTCATTTGACTATCTGCGAAAAATCAATGTAGAAAATTATTTATAAAAGCCCGCCTTTTTCATCACTGTACCACGGCCCCAGAAAAACGTCCCATTTCTTCTAATTGTGGGCCGCACTGCAACAGAAAAAAGTGTTCTCCAACTTTTTCAAATTTAGCAATACGATCTTGTACTTGTGTAAGAGTAACGGTAAGGCCTGTACGTAAACCGCGATAAGAAACAGAATAATCATGTAAGGAAACCATTTGATCCAATTGCGTTCCACTCAACCATTGTTGTTAATTTTTCATAACCGGCAGCGTCTGGCGGAACAGTGGTGATAGGTTCCCATGCTCATGTCGCAAAAGAAATAAGTGATAGTGTAAAAAAAATGAGAAAAAAATAATTAAAATAGATATCCTACTTCAACACAAAATAAGAGCTGATTAAAATACTCCTTTTTTTACGCTAAACTAAACCTGATAAAACTGTATATTTAAGGATATAAACATGTTTATGGATACATCGCAACATAACAATAGCAGGCGCAACTTCTTAAAAAAGACTACAGCCCTCGCCACACTAGCCATAGCGGGCCAGGTGATAGCAAAAGCTGGAGAAAAGGATGAGCAAATTGCCGCTCTTTTCGAAAAAATGCCGCTGCAATTAGAAGTAAATGGTAAGCCTTACCAACTCTCTGTTGAACCCAGAACATCCTTACTTGATTTCTTAAGAGAAACCCTGAAACTTACTGGAACCAAAAAAGGATGTGATCATGGCCAGTGTGGCGCGTGCACTGTTCATGTGGATGGTAGAAGAATCAACGCCTGTTTGTCGCTTGCCATCATGAACAACGGAAAAAAAATTACTACCATAGAAGGCATTGCGAAAGGCAATCAGTTGCATCCAATGCAAGAAGCCTTTATTAAGCATGATGGTTTTCAATGTGGGTATTGTACTCCCGGTCAAATTATGAGTGCCATTGCCTGTGTTAAAGAAGGAAACGCTGGTTCGCCAGAACAAATACGAGAATGCATGAGTGGAAATATCTGCCGCTGTGGTGCTTACCCCAATATTGTGGATGCCATCATGGATGTAAAAAAAGGAGGGCAAGTAATATGATCAATTTCGAATACATCAAACCTAATAGCATCAAAGCCGCCGTTAAAGCGCACACCAAAGAAAAGTCTGCCTCTTTTATTGCAGGAGGCACCAACCTTGTAGACCTCATGAAAAAGGGTGTAGAAAGTCCGACCCGGCTGATCGATATCAACGGACTTCCACTAAAACAAATTAGCTCTGATAATGAGGGTATCCGCATCGGTGCTTTGTCGCTCAACAGCGATCTAGCAGAACATGAAACAGTGAAGGAAAAATATCCATTGCTCAGTATGGCGTTGTTAGCAGGAGCATCTCCACAGTTGAGAAACATGGCTACGGTGGGTGGTAATATTTTACAACGCACCCGCTGTCTATACTTTTACGATGCAACACTCCCTTGTAATAAACGAAACCCTGGAAGCGGCTGTGCAGCCATTGGAGGTTACAATAGAATGCATGCCATTTTTGGAACTTCTAACCAATGTATAGCAGTTCATCCCAGCGATATGTGTGTAGCGCTTTCGGCATTGGATGCAAGTGTAACGTTGAATGGTGCAAAGACAAACCGCACCCTAACCCTGCAGCAGTTTTTAAGGCTGCCAGGCGATGAACCAGAGCTGGATAACCAATTACAAAAAGGCGAGCTGATCACAGAAGTAAGCGTCCCATCCAATGATTTCAATAAATACCACTACGTCAAAATCAGAGATCGTGCTTCCTATGCATTTGCACTCGTATCTGTAGCAGTTGCTATGCAAACAAACGGCAAAACCATCCAAAAAATACAGTTAGCCATGGGCGGTGTTGCACATCAGCCATGGCGATTAACAGCAGTAGAAAAAATGCTGGCGGGAAAACAGATGAACCGAGAAAATTTTGAAATCGCTGCAACCTTGGCGATGGAAGGTGCGCGTGGTTTTGGACAAAACAATTTTAAAATAAAAATGGGAAAGGCAGCGGTATTGGAAGCTTTGCTAAAGGCCGCAGGAATTTAATTTCAACGACAGTTTTTAATCAACAGAAAATGGGACAACCAACTTTTTATATAGAAAATAATTTTGAAGACGAACGTGTAGACGGCATCGATAAAGTGACCGGAAAAGCAACCTATTCCGCGGAACATGACATAGAGAATATGGCTTATGCGGTTTTTGTATGCAGTACTATTCCCAAAGGTGCCATTAGCAACATGCAAGTAGGCGCCGCCAAAAATGCACCCGGCGTTTTAGATATCATTCATCATTTAAACTGCCCTGTGGTTCCTGGTTACAATCCTTACTTCAAAGACCCCAATAAAAAAGGATACGAGTGGCGGGGTTTAAAAGTTTTCAACAACAACTTGGTGTATAGTTATGGACAGCCCATTGCATTGGTAGTAGCCGACACGTTAGAAAGGGCTGTTTATGCAGCTTCACTCGTGAAAGCCACTTATGTTAAAGAGGCCTTCAGCACCAACTTTCAGGAAGATCGTACAAAAGAAAGCAGGTTAAAAAAGTCGGGAGATTACAAAAGAGGAGAAGCTGATTTTTATAAAACTGCCGCTTATAAAATAGAAGCAGAATATGATATTCCTATAGAAACACACAACCCAATGGAGTTGCATGCGACCACTGCAGTATGGAACGGAGAAAACCAATTAACGGTGTATGATAAATCGCAGGGGCCAAAAGGAACACAGCGAGATCTGGCGAATAATTTTGGATTAGAAGAAAAAAATATAAGAGTAGTAACAGAATTTGTGGGAGGCGCTTTTGGAAGTGCATTGAGAAGTTGGCCGCATGTAACCGCTGCCGTTATTGCGGCAAAAAAAACGAAACGCCCGGTAAAATTGATGATCACCAGAGAACAAATGTTTACCACTGTTGGCTACCGACCAGAAGCTTGGCAAAAAATCGGAATCAGTGCCAGCGAGGATGGTACACTTTCAGGCATCACTCACCATGCGGTGAGCAATACGTCTAGTTATGAAGATTTTGGGGAAGGCATCGTAAATGTTTCTCAATTTTTATACGGCTGCCCTAATGTAAATACCAGTTATCGACTCTTGCCACTCGATTTAAATACACCCACCTGGATGCGAGGGCCTGGCCCAGCTACTGGTTGCTTTGCCTTAGAATCTGCGTTGGATGAGTTGAGTTATGTATTGAAGATGGATCCAATCGAACTTCGTCTACGCAATGACGTTAGTGTGCATCCTGTAAACAAATTACCCTGGACAACCCGGTTTTTGAAGGAATGTTATGCATTGGGTAAAAAAGGCATTGGGTGGCAAAACAGACCTACCGAGCCTGGATCTTTAAAAGAGAATGGCATGTTGGTGGGTTATGGCATGGCGGTAGGTGTTTTTGGTGCTGGGCGTGGACAAGCTGCTGCTAAAGGAATTTTAAAAGCAGATGGCACATTTGTAATGCAAAGTGCAGTGAGTGATATGGGTCCAGGTACTGCTACTGCTATGGTAAATATTGGAGCCGAATTGATGGGCTTAGCCAAACAAAAAGTATTTTTCGAATTGGGTGATACCAATTTCCCTCCAGGGCCAACCCAAGGTGGATCTGGTTCCACCTCCGCCATCGGAACCGCCATCAACGCGGTGTGCGCAGCACTGCAGGAAAATTTAAAAGAGCTGGCTATTGCACATATACCAGCATTTAAATATGCAAAACCGGCAGATATCACTTATAAAAATGGAAAATTAAGTTTAGCTACCGGAGATTCGATACAGTACACTGAAGTTATTAGCAAGGCAGACAAACCTTTAATAGAAGTAGTTAAAGATGCGGCGCGGGCTACCGCAGAAGCACAGAAATATGCTATGAATTCATTTTCGGCTCATTTTGTGAAATTGCATGTGCATCCCATTACTGGGGTCATCAGCATCAAACACATTGTATCTGTTGCAGATTGTGGAAAAATCATTGCTATCAATCCGGCTCGGAGCCAAATGGTGGGAGGAGTTGTAGGCGGAATAGGAATGGCACTTACAGAAGAAACGGTGGTAGACCATCGGTATGGCAAGTACATGAATGCCAATTTTGCAGACTACCATGTACCCGTAAACGCAGATGCGCCGCCTATGGATATTTATTTTATAAATGAGCCAGATCATATTATTAGTCCAACAGGGGCGAAAGGAATTGGAGAAATTGCCCTCGTAGGTGTAGCTCCTGCTATTGCAAATGCAGTGTACAATGCTACTGGTAAAAGGATCAGAAGGTTGCCGATAACACCGGATAAATTGGTAGGATAAAGTAAGCGCTGGTTTGTAGTAAAACTCGATTGGCTTCGATTTCCATTCCATAAACTAATGCAATTTAGTTTTGGGCTCTCATCTCCGACTTCCGCATCGGCATACCGTCTATGAGCAGAAATAATTTTTCGGGCTCAATAATTCTGTAGGATCTGAATTTTTCGCCACCAACCTTTCCAATTAAGATTATACAAAATTTGTTGTTGGGTACTTTGTATTGTTGGTACAACTTATTGCCCGCTTTTACAACCACAATTTCTAGATCTCTTTCTTTCACACCCGCGATGGAACTATCTAATAATTGTATTTGCTGTCTTACGACCAAGGTCCGATGTTCATTACCGAATAAATAAACCAATCTTTTATCAGTATAATTTTCAAAAGAAATTGAAGTGACCATCATGACTGCAATCAGCGAAAGCAAAGTTTTGTTTTTCAGGAAATGATATAAAAAAGAAGGCATAACCGAAAGTACAGCATAGGTTGGAAGGAACAACAAAGCTTGTGATAATTTGAGTAGGGTCGTTTGTTTTGAAAGTCCAGTTTGTGTTTAGTGTTCCTAACCTTTGTAGTTATAAAAAATTGGTACCTCTTTATTAGATATAGTAAAAAAGATGAGTGGTATATAATAAAAAAGCCTCTTAGTTGTCTAAGAGGCTTTTAAAATAAATATGGCGGCTACCTACTCTCCCACATTGTTGTGCAGTACCATCGGCCATGAGGGGCTTAACTTC
>JBBSDF010000073.1:0-11016 GCA_038249665.1 Chitinophagales bacterium | reverse complement strand
GCTAATCCACCAATAAGCGGGTCAGGTAGAAGAATGATGTGGTATGCAGATAAAGCAGCTTTTAGGGCGGGCTATGCTGATGGTACACAATGGGACAACGTTAATACCGGAGATCACTCATTTGCAGCGGGGAGAAGTTCTGTTGCCAGCGCCAGCAACACTGTGGCATTAGGCTTTCTCAATACAGCAAGCGGATTGTATTCAGTAAGCCTTGGTAATTCGTCAGTGGCGAGTGGTTCCGGTGCAATTGCAATAGGCAGTAGCGTTACTGCAAGCGGTTTCTCTGCAACCAGTATGGGTTACGAATCCGCTTCCAGGGCTTTGGCTTCTTTTAGCATGGGTTTTAATACCATTGCAAAATCAGATTTTTCATTTGTCGCAGGCAAGTTTAATGATACGACCAATACCAACCGCATTTTTGAAATTGGTAATGGCACTGCCAACAATGCAAGGAGTAATGCGGTAACAGTTTTAAACAATGGGAATGTAGGAATTGGCACCACAGCTCCTCAAAAGCAACTTGATGTAGTGGGTGGCCCCAGCGCTATACCGGTTGCCCTGGTAATAGGCAACAAAGGTGGGTTTGGCCCTGCTGCACTTGAATTGGTAAGCGATTACGGCCTAAGCAGCCAATGGCGCCCCGGCTATATCCGAAGCAATGACATTGGTGGTTTTACTGGTTCCCTTGAGTTTTATACCAATGGCACCGGATCCACAAATTTGTATGGCAATGTAAAAGGCTTTGAAGTAAGAAATGGTGCAGCGTTAACTGCTTCCGGCGCTGTTGGCTCTTATAGTGACGCAAGGCTGAAGAACTCGATCACTGCATTCACAGATGGGTTAAAAGTGATCAATCAGATAAACCCGGTGCAGTTTTATTATAATGCAGATGCACCATTTAAAACAGATCAGCAACAAACCGGTATTATTGCGCAAGAGTTGGAAAAAGCAGCACCTTATATGGTAGAAAAAAGTAACCAAAATGGCTATGATGATTTGCGCTCTGTAAACAACCAGGCTTATACCTTTTTATTGATTAATGCAGTGAAAGAATTAGCAAAACAAAACACCGATTTACAAAAAAGAATTGAGGAGTTGGAAAAGAAATTAGATCGCTAGCATCTCAGTTATAAAAAATCAATTGCTTTGTAATGCAGTGTACTTTTTCATTTCGGCCCCGGTGGTTGTTCTCAACCAAACGTAATCAGTAGTTTCAATTCGGACTGCAACGTTGATTAAAAGTCTGCAGATGGTAATTAAATTCGCTAATGTCTTAATATATTATTTCGCAAACGTAGAAAATCCTGTTTTTAGGGGATGAATTCTTATCGGCATCTTTCTCATATTTACATCATAAAAAATAGGAACCATGAGAAAATCATTATTCATTATTTTACTTTTTTGCTGCTTCAATAGTAGCAATGCACAAAATGTAGGCATTGGCATTACCACTCCGCAAGCAAGGTTGCATGTTATGGATAGCAATGTAGTTTTTACCGGTCCTTCAGTGGTACCGGGCACCACTACCTTCAATCCCCCGGTACAAGGTGCAGGAAGCAGGCTGATGTGGTATCCACAAAAAGCAGCTTTTAGAGCGGGAGTTGTTAATGGAACACAATGGAATAGAGACTCCATTGGCAGGTATTCATTTGCAACAGGTAACAATACAAAGGCACTTGGAGAAGGTGGATTTGCCACGGGAATTACAACCACCGCCTATGGTTTTTCTTCGGTAGCAACGGGGCAGGGTACAATAGCCTCTGGTGATGCATCAACCGCAATGGGAGTTAATACAACCGCAAGCGGAAATTACTCCACTGCAATGGGGTTTATTTCAATAGCAAAAGGAGTCGCCTCCACTGCAATTGGGTATAATGCAACAGCAATCGGAAATTTCTCCACTGCAATGGGGTTTAATGCAACAGCCTCTGGTAATACATCAACCGCAATTGGAGATAATACAACAGCAAGTGGAGATTTGACCACCGCAATGGGAAACCGAGTTTCCACAAATGAATATGCTGGGGCATTTATTATTGGTGATAATTCAACCGGCACTACTACCAATTCAAGTGCAATCAATGAAATGACTACCCGCTTTGCAGGAGGATATAGATTTTTTAGTGATGCTACTCTTACGACTGCTAATGCAATGGTGTTTAATACAGGTAAGTTGGGCATAGGTATCAATACTCCCAACAGCCCACTTTCTTTTGGCAATGCGCTTGGAAGCAAAATTTCTTTGTTTGGCATTGGCACAAGCAACTATGGCTTTGGTATCCAGGGTGGACTGCTTCAAATGCACACCGATGCCCCCGCCGCCAATATTGCATTTGGCTCAGGCAGTAGCAGCAGTTTTACCGAAAGAGCCCGAATCATTAACCAGGGAGAATATGGAATGACGCTTAAAGGAAGGTTGCAATTAAATACCGGCACTCAATCTGCAGGATTATGGATGACCAATATTGCTAATAATCAAAACGTTGTATTTATGGGTATGGCTACGGATAATCTAACAGGATTTTATGGCCCTGGCGGTGCTGGCTGGGGTTTAACAATGAATACAAACAATGCTAATGTGGGTATTGGATTAAACGGAGGCAATCCTGCAAAGCCACTTTCTTTTCCTGCATCTTTAGGAGAAAAAATATTACTCTTCCCCGGTGCTGCCGGCGAAGTAGGCATTGGTGTTTACGGAAATGAATTAAGGCTGCATGCAGATAACCCTGGATCTAAAGTAAGTTTTGGTACACAGGATAATGCCGGCAATTTTGATGAAACAGCAAAAGCGCAACGCAATGGTGCTTTTGCCTTTTTCATTTTTGGTAACCTTTGGGCAAATGGAAGCGTATATGCCAGCGATGAACGATTTAAACAAAATATTACACCCATACAAACTCCATTACAAAAATTAATGTTGCTCAATGGAGTGGAATATGAAATGAAAACAAAAGAGTTCCAAAAAAATCATTTTCAACCTGGCAGGCAAATGGGTTTGCTGGCGCAGAATGTAGAGAAAATAGTGCCCGAAGCGGTGAGTGAAAAAGATGGATACAAAGGGGTGGATTATGCAAGGCTTGTACCGCTGCTGATTGAAAGTATAAAAGAACAGCAACAACAAATAAATGAACAGCAAAAAAGAGTGGTTGAACAGCAAACACAAATTGAAACATTACAAAAATTAGTTAAAGCACTTATTCAAAAAGAATAATAATAAGCGGCCTGGCCTAACAACTGTTCTATGCAATAAACAGACCTCACTGTTAAAAAGTATTTCTACCCGCCAATTCATTACTGTAAAAGTATTTAACTACAATACCGATCGTATCTGCCTGGCTACAATTTTTTTGGCCCGCAAAAGTGTTTAATTTTTTACCGTATTCATGGCAATAAACTAAAGCAAGCTTTAAATAAAATACTGTTTTTAAGGGATAGCTTTCCTACTGCGTTCGTTACATTTTTACATAAAATATGCTAAAAGAAAGTATGAAAAGGATCGCCACCATATTGGCAATTTCAGCCTGTACTCATACACAAGCGTCAAACATAACCATTAGCAATAACAGCAATATTGTAGGTCCATTGAATAAAAAACCCTTTTACATCACTACAAAATATTAAGTTAACATGGAAAAGAATTTATTTTTACTGCTGTTTATCTTTGTAAATAGCAATACCAATGCACAGTTTGATAAAATAAAAACTACGCAAACCAACCGCCAGGTAGTAAAACCCGTAATGGTAAATAATCAGTCAGAAGTTTTAAAAAACACGGCTGTAAATACTGTGGCGTATGACTTCAGTAAAGTAAATATTTGTTTGGATATTGCTACACCCAGCCATGTTAACCTGCCGCCACGAAGGAACAGTGGAGGCCCGCCAATAGCAAAAATAAAACCTGATGGTACCCTATTACAAGTAGGTGTTAATCAGCAACCATTAACAGGAGTTACAGAAAAAATGTGGAGCCCGGCTGACATCATTTCTGTTTACCTATCGCCCCTCAACGGCTCCGACTTTATAAGGAACAGAATACAATTTTATGCAAAAAAATGGGAAGCATTTGCCAATATAAGATTTGAATTTATTAATGACTTAAAAGCGGCCAACATAAAAGTTGGATTGTTTAAAAGCGGCCAAAGCTGGTCGTGGTTGGGCAGAGACGTTTTATTCAATCCATTAAACGCCTATACCATGAATTTTGGCTCTTTTGGCGTTAATACAGACGAACAGGAAATGGGACGTGTTATAATACACGAATTTGGTCATGTTTTAGGTTTTGATCATGAACACCTTTCTCCAGCGTCGCCGCTACGATGGAACCTTGACAAAACATACAAGTATTATAAAGAAAAAAATAATTGGACTCCAGAACAAGTTGACCGAAATGTCATCAAAAAGCTTAACCAAAATAATACCAACTATTCTGCTTATGATAGGTATTCAGTGATGCATTACACCATTCCTGAAGATCTTTTACTGAGCGGCAGCGGCACCACCATAAATTACAATATTTCTCAAATAGATGGTCAATATGCAAGGCTATGGTACCCGTTTCCTCCAGAAGGAATAAACACAACAGGGAACCTACGCACCAACGATGATTGTGATGACGTGTTTTTTAAAGTAGAGTACAATGTGGTAGCTGCTGACCAGGTAGAGTTTGTACTTTCTCTGGGCGAAAACAATCGGAAAAAAGTTACCTGGTGGAAACAAATCGGTATACCACGCACGAATAACACAGAAACTGTTTTATGGGTGCAAAACCATTCTCTAATTAGAGAAGAAAACAGGGCTGCTACCTCCATACAAATTCCTATAAATGAAATCAACAGTAATAAAGGAATCAGTTTTTGGAAAGCAAAAATATTGGGCATACATACGCTTTTAGGTTACAAATGGAATGTGCTGCCCGCCATAAAAGGGGGTTGCAGGATAACGTTGACCTGGAATAGAGACAGTTGTTCCTAGTTTAAAAATCCTGTTTTTAAGGGATAAATAAATAGTTTTTTATATTCATTTTTACAACATCATTACAACTAAAAGGATACATTGATGGAAAAGTATGTTTTAACCCCGTTGATAATATTTGTACCCTATGCTTCTTTTGCGCAGACCAATAGTTTTGATGTATTCACTTTTCAATCACCTGAACATTTTATTAAAAGTGAATTGCCTTCCAGGGCGCAGTGGAGGATGAAAAATAAAGATGCCAGCTTTTGTGTAATCACCGTTTACAAAAGCCTGTCAGCCAAAGATGATATCGTGAAAGACGCAACGGCGCAGAGGAAGGAACGAGTGGTAAAACAGTTAAACAAAGCCAATAAAGAACCGCTAAAGGTGTTGACAGAACAACTATGGGATGAATGGGCATCTACCCTGGCTATTGGCAATTTCTATCCACATAAAAAAAGGTGCGTGGTAATGTTATATACATTTAGAAAAAATAAAATAGCTGCTTGCGCAATTGTTGCAATCAGCGATAAAACTTTTAAGAGCCCGATCGAAACATTTTCAAAAAACTTTCACTTAAACAACTAAACATGAAAAAAAGCTTATTCTCTTTATTGTGCGTCCTGCTTTTTGCAGGTTTTGCCTATGCCCAACCAAAACCCAAAACAAAACCAGTGGTAAAAAAGCCGCAGTTTGAATTGGCAAAAATATTAACCGGCATCGGGCTGCCTTACCAAATGGTAAGCGATAGCCTTGCCGTGATCCCTTACGAAGGCAATAACATCAACTCTTTTCAGGTAGTGATCCAGCAAATAAGCGATTTGTACATTGTACTCAGTAACCTTACAGAAGCACTGCCTGGCGTAATTGGTGAGACCAACTACAAATACCTGTTACATCAAAACAACAATTTTGATATCGTAAAAATTGGCATAAGTAATGAAGACGGCACAGTTGCCGTGAGAGCCGATTTATATAAGACTGGTACCAACACCGCTTTACTAAAACGAGTCATTGCCCAAGTAGCCAAGGTCACCGATATTATTGGAGGAGATCTGAATAAATAATAATCTAAACGCTCTTTTAATAGGTGTAATGTAGATAATACTACTAAGGCGACAAATACCTGATAAAAATTGAGTACATGATGTTATTAATAGAATGAATATTTTTAAAATTTCCAAAGCCACTTGCAGCAGGGACTAAATATTACGTTATATTAAAAACTAATGTAGGTTTGATGGCTGCTAAAATTACTAATGGGCAAGGGTTGATACCTATATCCGGGAATGGCGTTAAGGCGGAATGCGATTATAAATTTGATCTGATAAACCTTAGAACAAACGATGCAAATTTCAGTAGTTTCTATAAAAGCAGTATGCCGGCTGTGCAAGCGATTAAGAAGAAGAAGGCCGTTATGTTGCATTTATGTCAATTGCTATGGGCTTTTGCGGCACAACCGGAAAATTAGCTGAAGCACAATACAAATGGCAGCTACAGCGAAATGATGAGTTTGATCTTATTAAAATTGGCTTTGCAGAAGATGGCATCTTTTATTTAAGAGCTGATCTGTATAGATCCACTGCTATCAATGCAACACTAAAACGCCTCATTTATCTGGGTGACAAATATTACCAATAGTACAGCTGCTAGGATAAGATAGAATTAATAATAAAATAGTTTCATTGTTACACTCATTTGCTTTAACAATGTGCAATAGTAATGCAAGTACCATCCTTCACGCTTTGTCTTAAGCGTAAACGGCATCTATGTTTTCATTATAAAAACATTCAACACGTTAGCGGATAAAATCTTTTAAAAATAAAAAATGGTTTGTATCAAATAAGCGACACTACTATTTTATTTCAACCAAATAAAATATATGGGAAGTACTGATTAAAGAACAATATAACAGCTTGGGGAAACTCTTATCTCCGCAAAATATTTCTCTAGAAAAACAAGTTATCAATTTCGTTAATAAAATAAAACTTTCATTAAACTTTAAAATAAACTCAATATTTATTTATCTAAATGTGCTACTCTTTTTCGATGCTATCTTAATTTTTAGGAAAAATCCTGTTTTTCAGGGATAGGAAAATTTTACAACTAAGTACATATTTACATCATAAAAAATACGAAATGAACAAAATAATCACAACCGTTATTTGCATTCACATTGCAGCAATGAGTTTTGCACAAGATAAACTAGCTGGGCGCCTAAAAGTTAGCATTGAAACAATAAAGTGTATCAAACAGTCCTGGGATGGCCTGATAGAATTTGATGGACATGGTAATGAAGTTTCTGTAAATTATAGTTACAGAATCTATACGCCTGCAAATCCGGGAGCTTCCAGAAAAGGTGCTGGGGGAACGCCAATATTCGGTTCGGCAATAAATGGCATGACCAGAGCAGGAACACAAACGCCCAACTTGGGTGGCATTAAAAACGGAGACATAATTAACGTGTCAAAATTATTAATTGACGATCGAATGAATGCAGATGACTACATAATAATAGCCCCTTCAGTATGGGAATGGGATGCTGACCAAAATAATACATTCAGAGACTTTAATAGGCAATTAGAAACAGATCTTGATTGGGTAATTACACAAACATACCCTTTTGCAAACACCGCAATTAATAGTAACGATCCATTTAACGGCCGCACGATAAAAATTTTTGATAAATACCGTTATGGTCCGGCAACAAAATATCAAACCATTTTTCAAAGTTTTCTATGCCCTTCAATAAGCCAGGGCAGCAAACCTGTTGATGTAAGATCAGGCTCTTTTAACGGTGGATGTTTGGTAATTTATCCACCTACTTTAATTGTGCTAGATACGCGGGTTTTAAATGCTTTATTCATAAATAACAGATCATCTCAGTATCGTGAGGGGCCAAATTATATTACTGGTATCAACATTCCTTTTGTAGAAAATACGTATGCTGTTACTACCAGCAACGGCAGTTATTCTATATTTCTTAAAATTGAATTTATACCAGATCCTGTCGCATCTAATTCTGGCCCTACGGGCAGACCAACGAGAATTAATACCAATATAAACAAAGGCGCGATGATTAAAGGTAATAATAACCTGATGATAGGTGTATCGCCTCTAATAGGAACCTGGGATGGCACACAAACCAATGACTACGGTCAATATCCGCAGGCTGTTTCGTTTGAGTTAACAAAAAATGGCGAATATTTGGTAAAAGATGTTAACGGAACATTGGCATCAAAAGGTTCTTATACTTTTTCAAACAATATCGTTACCGGCTCTTACAAACAATTAAGCAGCGGGGAGACATTTTCTTTTACGGGGACTTATGATCCTGCTACTCAAAAATTGAATTGCTCACAAGGACCAGGAATCAGCACAACTGGGCAGGGTAAATGGGTAGTTACAAAAAAGTAACAAGTAACAAAAATCTCAAGATGAAAAAATTTATTTTACTCGTAATCATGTTACAAACAGGGATACTTTTTGCTCAGCAATCAAGCAAAGGAAAAGTACGTCTATACCTTCATTCTGTTAAGTGTGAAAAGGAAACAGCAGACGACTGGTTTGATGGCGACGGCAAAGCTGACGAAATTTTTATCACGCTATTCTATTCAGTCGCCAGCAGCAATGGAACCACTAAATACATCAATAAATTCACCACTGGCGTTTATGGCGATAATAGGATTTGGCCTTCCAGGGTCAAAGCCGGTTCCGCAGGAAGTACAGGTGGAATTAAACGTAATGATGCGGTTTACCTGCATCCGCAAACACAAAATCAAATGCCAATTGGAGATGAACGTTTTAAAGGCTTGAAAGCTTTTGAAGCTGATCTTGATGCGGGTGATATTATTACAATTATACCGGTTTTATGGGAATGGGACAATAATCCCACTATCACCCAAAACTCCTTCGAGTCCTATCTGTGGAATGCTTTCAATAATGTTAATGTACGTATGGCAGCATTTACACAACGTTTCGATATAAAAACAGCAAACAGGCAGTTTACCGACCAAGGCAGCAACAGTATTAACATGGCGGGTATTACTCAAATATTAAGAGGAGTAAACGGAGTGCCAGGCAATCGCCCTGTTGGCATGGCGTTGAACGCAAGTTATAACCCCCAGGTAATTGTTTTAAACGCAAATATTCTCGAAAACTGGGTAACTGTTATGCAGCCTAATACAGGGAACTCAGGGAATTTTTTTCCTGTACACTACGACGAACCAAGCTTAGGCAATAACAGGGATCACGGAAAATATACATTGCTTTTAAACCCTGAATTTACAAAAGCCGCCGCACAAGCGCCGCCTGCCCCAACGGCAGCAAACAACCTATTTGTTATTCGTAATGGAGATAGGCCGGCAAAATTTATCAACCAACCAACCTATGTTATAAGTAGCCAGGTATTGGTAGGCAATTGGGCAGGTACCCAAACAAATGATGATGGGGTGTATCCGCAGGCAATTTTATTTGAATTAGCCGCCGGTGGCCAATATTTATCAAAAGATAGGAACGGTGTATTAGCAGCAAAAGGTTCTTATACTTTTTCAAACAATATTATTACCGGTTCTTATAAACAGTTAAGCAGCGGGGAAATATTTTCTTTTACAGGAACTTATGATCCTGTTACTCAAAAATTAAATTGCTCTCAAGGATCAGGAAGCAGCACAAAGGGGCAAGGTAAATGGGTAGTTACAAAAAAATAACAAGTAAAAAAATTACAATAATGGAAAATTGGGCAAAAGATTTTTCAAAAATAAATAATATGAAAAAGATATTTTTCTTACTGCTCGTGTGTTTTGGTTCTGTTCATTTGTTAGCCCAAAAAACGTCTTTTGTAAACGGGATTTTTATTGCCCCAACAGGTACCTCCATTGTATTACAGAACAACAATGTTGATCAGCTTTCGGTAGTTGCAAAAAAAGAGACCGTTGTTTACAGTTGGAATATTTTTAAATTTCTAAAGCCACTTGCAGCAGGCACTAAATATAACGTTACAGTTAAAACTGTCCCGGCTTTGATGGCCACTAAAATAACCAATGGGCAAGGCGTGTTGCCAATACCCGGAAATGGGGTTAAGGTGGAATGCGACTATAAATTTGACCTGGTAAGCCGCAGTACAAACAATGCCAACTTTAGTAGTTTTTATGAAAGCGGTATGCCTGCGGTAGCAGGCGCTAATGGGGAAGATGGACGTTATGTTGCATTTATGTCCAACGCTGCTGGCTTTTGTGGCTCATCCGGAAAATACCGCCAGCTTTTTTGGCGGGATAGAAATACCGGCATCACAAAAATGATCAGTGCAGCCGAAAACGGCGAAGCAGGTAATGGAGACAGTTACGCCCCATCTATGACACCCGATGGCCGCACCGTAGCTTTTGAATCGAATGCGACCAACCTTGTTGATGGAGACAAAAATAGGGTGAAGGATATTTTCGTGTGGGATAGTAATACTGGTAAAATAAAACGGGTAAGCGTTGGTGCTGATGGCATAGAAGCTAATGGTGAAAGTTTTGAGCCATCTATTACAACAGGTGAAATTGCATATACCTCTTCAGCTACCAACCTCGTTCCAGGAATGGAAAAATCATCTATGGCTAATGTATTTTGGCGCAACCTGATTACGGACGAACAAAAACTTTTAAGCATAGAATATCAAACAAAAAAACCGGCAGGTGGTTCAAGCCCTTCTATCAGTATGGTTGCAGGCGACAGCACAAAAATTGCATTTAATTCCTCTTCACCCAATTTAGTACCCGGCGATAAAAATAATTTGTGGGATATTTTTTTGTATAGCAAAAACAACCCGCTTAAACGCATCAGTCTTACGTATAATGGGCAAGAAAGAAACCAGGGAAATGAGAGCAGCACCCGTGGTGTAAGGCCCTCTATCTCAGGCGATGGCCGCTACGTTGCATTTGCCACCACTGCAACCAACATGGTACCCGATGATAAGAATAATGCGCAGGATATTTTTGTAGCAGATACCCAAAAAGATACAGTGATACGGGTAAGCGTTGATTCAAAAGGTGTAGAAGGCAATGGAGATAGCCCTATCGG
>JBBSDF010000072.1:0-11122 GCA_038249665.1 Chitinophagales bacterium | reverse complement strand
GTGGCCTACCACGTACACATAATTCAAAGTATCGTCTTTCATGCGTTCGGTATCTACTCTTCCAATCATATCAATGTTAAGATCTACGGTTGTTTTATCCAATGGATATACAGGATGGTCGCTATAGTATTCACTTCCCCATAAACCTTTTTCTTCTCCACTCACTGTCATGATCACTACCGTACGGCGAGGTCCTTTGCCTTCTGCTTTTGCTTTGGCAAATGCTTCACCAATTTGCATCACAGCTACCGTACCACTACCGTCATCATCGGCACCATTGTTTACTATTCCATTGCGGGTACCAATATGATCATAATGTGCCGTTATAAAAACGTATTCGTCTTTTTTATCGCTTCCTTCAATCAGACCCAAAACATTGCTAGCCATGGTGGTGGTGCGATTTTCTTTTTGGGTGTAACTTACTTTTAATTTCTGGGTGCTGTAATCTGCAGTTGCAAATGATTCGTTGTTTTTTGCTTTGGCAATCAACGCATCGGTATTGTTGCCCAATATGTTTTTGGCAAAATCATGGGAGACCATGGCGTAGCTCAATTTTTTGGCTGCGCCAGGGCGTGGATAGTACACGTTGGTGATCTTACTGGCGTCTGATACACGTTGGTTGAAACTGCTCGTGGCAGGTGTGATCAACAACACCCCCTTGGCTCCTTTTGCAGCAGCCAGTTCTAATTTTTTATTGAGGCTGCTCCACTCTGAACCGCGGGCTGCACCGGATATGAGAAACTTTCCGTCTTTTTTGGGTTCGCCAGCCATCAATACAATCACTTTGCCTTTAACCTTTAATCCTGCATAGTCGTTGTACAATTTGTCTTCGATGCCATACCCCACAAAAACGGTTTCACTGCTGCTGAATTTGCCGTTGTCGTTTGTATTAACTGGACTAGTGTAATCGGTGCCATACACGGCTACTTTTTTACCTGCCATGAGTTTGCTGCTGGTCAAACTGTCTTTGTACAGAGGATACATTTGCTGATATCCTTTGAGGGGTTTGCTGCTCTGCAGGCCAATACTTTTAAAAAATTGCTGAATGTATTCGGCTGCTTTTCTTTGGCCAGCCGTGCCGGTTTCGCGGCCTTCCATTTCATCGCTGGCAATAATGCTCAGGTGTTTTTGCAATTCTGATACCTGAATTATTTCGGCATACTTTGTTTGGTCATCTTTTTGTGCAAACAACGCTGCACTCCATAACAGTAAAGGGAAAATAGACAATCTTTTCATCATATAATTTTTATACAAAGGCAAAATAATGATTTGCTACTGCTTCTGCATTTCTTTTTTATAAGCGGCTGATACCCCGCCCCGCTTTCAGCGAGCGGCGTTAAAAAGAAGATAAGCCCACTTCATCGCCAAGGAGCAACAAATAAAGGCTGATGCCGCTGCCTCGCTTTCAGCGATCGGCATAAAAAAAAGGGAGGCCCACATCAATCGATAAGCAGTAATAAATTAAGGCTGATACCGCCGTCTCGCTTTCAGCGAGCGGCAACAAAAAACAAAAGAAGATAAGCGCACTTCAATCGAAAAGGAGCAATCAAGTAAGTTTTTTTCAGCAAAGAATTAAATCAATGTTTGTAGTAAAGCTCGCTGTTGGCTAAAAGCCAGACGGAACGAACGTTCGATTTTCTGAAACAGAGAGGTTGTAAGGCAATAAAAATAGATAACGATAAATCTTAACAAGCCATCTTACTCACCCTATTCTGATGCCTTCCTCCTTCAAATTTGGTGTTCATGAATAGGTCTAGCATTTTTTCTGCATCACCATCTCTTACAAAACGAGCAGGAATACAAAGGATGTTGGCATCATTGTGTTTGCGGGCCAACTCTGCCAGTTCTTCGCCCCAGCAAATGGCTGCTCTAACGCCCTGGTGTTTGTTGGCAGTAATGGCCACACCATTTGCACTGCCACATAACAAAATACCAAAACTGGCTTCGCCGCTTTCAACCGCGCTGGCTACCGGATGAGCAAAATCAGGATAGTCTACAGAGTCTTTGTTGTAAGTACCGTAATCTTTGAACAACATACCTTCTCCTTCCAGAAAAGAAATGAGGTCTTCTTTGCAATCAAAACCTGCATGGTCGCAGCCTATGGCAATTGGTTTGGCAGAATCGAATATATACATGGCGGTCGGTTGAATTTGATAAAATAAAGTAACTGTTGTCCTTGTTACAAATTTAGCCCAAACTTTTGGATGAATGGATTTTCTGTTTTATCTTATTCCCACTCTTTTTCTTCTTTCACGCGTCTCCTATCCACTCTTGTTACGAGCACTACACTGATTTCGTACAACAAAAGCAGGGGCATGGCTACAATGATCTGGCTGGTCCAATCAGGTGAAGGGGTGATGATAGCCGCCAAAATCAGGATCACTACAAATGCGTACTTGCGTACATTTTTTAAAACCCTTGCAGAGATAAGTCCTAGTTTGGCCAGTACCAATGCCAGCACCGGCAACTCGAAGGCGATGCCACAACCCAAAATCATGTTGGTGAGTGTGTCTATATAGTCCGTCAAGCTGGGGATGTAGCGGTATGCCCCAGTGGTGCCGAGTTTAAAATTGGCCATGAAATTAAACGTGAAAGGAGCCAGCATAAAATAACCAAAAGCCGCGCCTGTAAAAAAACAAAGCGATACCCATACAATGCTGCCCCTTGAATACCTAATTTCTTTGGGCGACAACGCAGGTTTGATGAAGCGCCAGAGCTCCCAAAACAAATAGGGAAAAGCAATCACAAAACCGCCAACCATAGCAATAGACAAGGCCGACATAAAAGGTGCGCTTACGGTCGTACCCATTAGCTGCATGTCTACCGGCGGCATGCAAAGGGCATCACCGAGTTGTAGCGTTCTGCCTAATTGACAGAACCATTTGTAAGTAACAAAAGTTGCCTGAGATGGTGCAAGTATGATGTGGTCAAAAATCCGATCAATAAAAACAAATACGCCAACGAACGCCACTACCCAGGCAATCACTGCCCTCACCAAATGCCAGCGAAGTGCCTCCAGGTGGTCGATGAAACTCATCTCTACGGTTTCCTCTTGCTTGGAATTGGCTATTTTTTTAAAAAATTGTTTTCTGGTTTCTTCTGTTGCCGCCACCCTGTTTTGTTTTAAAGCAAAGGTAACGCAGATTGAGTAGCCAACAGGCTTATTTGATGATATAAATAAATTGATTTTTAGGCAAGTGAAGCAAAAGAGAAGCCCCTGTGGACACAGGGGCCGTTTACCAAAACTAACTGCTTATGAGAAAATTTTAAATTTGTCGTTTTTCTATAATTAATAGATTCAAACAGGATGCCAAAGTTTAAAAGGCGGTTGTTAAAAAAATATTAATGAAAAGAGCGCAATAAAAAAGCGCCTGGTCAGAGGCGCTTTATACAAAGAAATGGTATGGTTTATTTTTTGAGAAAACCCTGGATCAGATCCATCAAACCGCCGCCACCGTTTTTCTGCTGTTGGGCTTGTGCGCCCTGTGTAAACTGCGACACAATGTTCATCAGGCCACTACCGCCACCACCGTTGTTGCCGTTGTTGCCGCTACCAGTAAATTGTCCAATCAGACTTTGTAAGTCAAACCCACCGTTGTTTTGTTGTTCGGCTACTTTACCGCCAGTGATGGAATTCAAAAGCCCGTCCAGTGAAAAGCCATTGTCGCTTGGGTGGTTGGTTTTGTTCACCAGATTGTCGAGCACACCTGGGATAAGGTTGCTGGCAACATTGTTGGCTTCGTTCCCGTTCATGTTGAATTTACTCATCAGTTTGCCCGCAAAATGCCCCACCATCATCATCACCAACGGGTTACTCACCAAGCCATTAATGCCGCCTTGTTGGTTGTTGCCATTGTTTTGCTGGTTGTTTCCACCACCATTAAACATAGAAATGATGTTTTGTAAACCGCCACCCGCCACCATATTCCGAAGACCGGAGGCTACGGTATTGGTAGCTTCCGCCACCACTTCGTTGTTGTATTCATTGGGAACAGATGGGTTGTTGATGACCGTTTCCTGAGCTTCCCCTTTTACAAGGTTGAGTAATTGTTCTAACATAAATGAAGGTGTTTAAATGACGGTTAAAAATAATAATTTAAATGCTTATTCTCTCTTTGACCTACTAGTTTTGTGAAGTTAATTTTTCTGCATTTTCTGCAAACTGCAAAGCTTCCAAAAATTCTTCTACTTCGCCATTCAAAACATTGTCGAGGTTGTACACGGTAAGGCCAATCCTATGGTCGGTGACCCTTCCTTGCGGGAAATTATATGTGCGGATTTTGGCACTTCTATCACCGGTGCTCACCAAACTCTTGCGCATGTGTGCAATAGCTTCTTCTGCTTTGCGTACTTCCTCATCGTAGAGTTTTGTTCTCATCATGTCCATGGCCTTTTCCCGATTCCCCAATTGACTTCTCTCTGTTTGGCACACTACTACTAAACCGGTTGGTTTGTGGGTAAGAAATACTTTTGTTTCTACTTTGTTTACGTTCTGGCCGCCCGCACCCCCACTTCTGGCGGTTTCCATTTTCACATCGCTTTCTTTCAGCTCAAAATCTACTTCCTCGGCTTCTGGCATAACGGCCACCGTTACGGCACTGGTATGCACACGGCCACTGGCTTCGGTATCGGGGACCCGTTGTACGCGGTGCACGCCACTTTCAAATTTAAGGGTGCCGTACACATCATCGCCGGTTACTTCTATCTGCACTTCTTTGTATCCACCAACAGTGCCTTCACTTTCGCTGAGCAGCGCCGTTTTCCAGCCTTTTTTCTCACAATATTTGAGGTACATTCGCAGCAGGTCGCCTGCAAAAAGGGAGGCTTCGTCGCCACCGGTACCCGCCCTGATTTCGAGAATGGCATTTTTTTCATCATACGGATCTTTGGGAATCAGCATGTTGCGCAACTTCTTTTCCCATTCTTCTTTTTGTTCCTCTAGTGCGGGCAGTTCAGCCTTGGCCATATCGCGCATTTCCTCGTCATCACTGTTGAGGACTTCTTTGTTAAACTCAATATCTTCTATCAATTTTACATAAGTATTGCGGGCATTTACTATTTTTTCGAGGCTCCTGTATTCTTTGCTGAGTGCGCTAAACTTCTTGTTGTCGCTTACAATCTCAGGATTGGTGAGCGCAACCCCCAGATTTTCAAATTTTGCTCTGATAGCATCCAGTTTATCTAACATAATTGTTGGGTGCTGCAATCGTTAAACTATTGCGGCTTTGTTTTTTATTCGGTTATTTTCGTCAATTTCGTTTCTGTTACCGGTTCAACACCTGTTTAGGCTTTGAGGCGGCAAAATTACATGATCTCAATCAATCCCCTTGTACATAAAATTTAAACCTACCCATATTTTCAACGGTTTTGCCTTGTTGCCAGCTGGCCAGGTAATATTAATGAACGAGCATGGTGTGGTGCAGGACATCGTGGATGCAGAAGAAGCAGGCGACGATGTGAGGGAATTGGATGGCTGGCTTAGTCCGGGTTTTGTAAATGCCCATTGCCATATTGAATTGAGTCACCTCAAAGGTAAAATCCCTCCTCACACTGGCTTAACAGCATTTGTACAACAGATCATCAGCGACCGCGAAGCAAATGTTGAAGTCATAGAAGCCGCGATGGAAGCCGCTGCCAACGAATTGTATGAAAGTGGAACGGTGGCAGTGGGAGATATCTGTAATACCGCTCATTCTATAGGTTTAAAAACGGGTAGCCCTCTATATTGGCACAACTTTATTGAAGTAAGCGGTTTCATAGATGCCACCGCCACCAACCGATTGGCTGCTGCCGAAGCGGTATTGGATGATTTTCAAAAGGCAGGTTTTGAAAGCAACAGTAATTTGGTGCCACATGCACCTTACTCGGTTTCGAGAACTTTGTTTCAGCTCATCAATGAAAGAACGGCAAGTAAAATCATCAGCATTCACAACCAGGAAACCAAGGCAGAGAACGAATTGTATGAGTTCGGAACGGGGGATTTTTTGGGGTTGTACAAACAACTGGGCGTTGATATTAGTGGGTTTCATCCTACCGGAGCCAGCAGTTTGCAAAGCTGGATTGCTGCCTTCAACAACAAACAACAGATCATCAGTGTGCACAATACTTTTACTTGTGAAGCAGATTTGGAAGTGGCCAAAAACATTGCCTTTTTTTGTATTTGCATGAATGCCAATGAATACATTGAGCAAAGCTTGCCGCCATTACTTTTGTTACAACACTATGATCACAAGTTGGTGGTAGGAACAGACAGTTACGCCAGCAATGTTTCGCTTAGTATTTGGGATGAACTGCAAACCATCAGACGAAATTTCCCTACCATTCCTTTAGAAATTTTATTGCAATGGGCCACCAGCAACGGTGCTGCTGCGCTCAACATCAGCCATCAATTTGGTAGTTTTGAAAAAGGCAAAAGGCCAGGTTTGGTATGGATCAACAGTAGTAATGACGGGGTTTCTGTGCCACACCGTTTTTTACCTTAGCCCAATACTTCTTC
This sequence comes from Chitinophagales bacterium, assembly GCA_038249665.1. Lineage (GTDB taxonomy): Bacteria > Bacteroidota > Bacteroidia > Chitinophagales > Chitinophagaceae > Ferruginibacter. The sequence continues at coordinate 4,626 of JBBSDF010000072.1, read as the reverse complement.
TAATACCCGCAGGGTTTTTATTTGCCCAAAATCGGAGATGTGCAAACTATAATACTCCAGGTATTTGTGCAACAGATGTCTCCTTTTTTGTTTGTTGAGTTTAATTTGACTCAACTCATGAGGTTGCATGATACGCAACAATTCAGAGCTGATCAAGGCGTCTTCTTTTTCCAAAAAATGAGGATGCGTGGGAGCAGTATTGGTAAAATTGCCTTCCATTAAATCGAGGAAAAGATGTTCTTCTGCGGCCTGCTCAGGGCTCATGTCGTTGATGCGAAATCCAAAAAAATGGGTGAGGTGAAGGCAGCAGTACAAAGGAAGATTCGCAGCTATTGCGGGCGGAGCTTCATCGAGTTGCTGAAACAAATCTTCACAAAAATAAAAAAGGTCGGGATTCTCTTCTGGTTGTTTCAGAGTTTTGTGGATGAGCTCTGTAATAAAAACAGCGATGCTGTTTTTGATAACGTCCGACAAAATATTTTTATACAAAAAACTCCAATTGGCTTCTTTGATGCGGTGCATCGATTTCTGATCCTGGTGGTACACAATCATGTCGAGCAAAGAAGGCGGCTGGTACAAAGCTGCTTTGGCACCGTTTCTTTTCGAACTGCGCACGCCATTCACCATATAGGTTTGTATGCCAAATATTTCGGTAAACACAGTTACCACCAAACTGGTTTCGCCGTAACGGATGGCTCTGAGAACAATACCTTTTGTTTTGTGCGTCATGAATGGGATAAAAAAAATGGCCACTACAACCTGTCTGGCTGCACGGGAAACACCGAAGATAAAGCAGTATATCCTTTTACCTTAAATGCATTTTTATAATTTTCATTATCGATGCCGCCTCTTCTGGTGTACACCGCCACGCCGCCGCCTGATCCGCCAATGTTTCCGAAAAAATTCGGCGGATATACTTTGATGATAGCAATATCAGAAATGGGAATTGTTTCTACATCGCTGGCAGATATTCGCATTTCATCTACATAAAAACTAACTGGCAGGCCTCTCCAACGAACAATTGGATCTATGCCACTGGTGAAACTGATGCCCGCAGTTTTCATCCGCACAATCTGTAATACGGTGAAGGCGTTGTTGAGGGTGGGGTCGTCTAAAAGGTTGATCACCCGTTCATTCATGTCTTTGAACATTCCATTCGAATATTTTTTATTAAACAGTTCTCCTCTGTTCACGGGTTTACTGATCACCGTCACCGCTTCGAGCACTTGCGCCTTCGCATTGCTGTCGATACTAAAACTTACAAATGGAGGCAATGTTTTTTTTGGAGGAGTAGTGCCAATAAACACGTCGATGCTCCTGCCCTTGCCTGGTGTGAGGCTGGAGTCTAAGATGGTAGAAATTTCTATATTGAGTTCGTTGTTTTTGCTTTTACCGTCTGCACCAAAAATGATGGTGGCTTCGTTTTCGAACAACACATTTTTGTAAGTGAAACTACCATCAGGGTTTACCGGCGTTTCTGAATCATATACATCGCCCTTAGCGGTCAGTAGGGTACTGTTGAGAATTTCTATTCCTTCAGGTGATTTTACTTTTCCAAAAACGGTGAACAGGTTTTGTAATACAGAAAAATGAAAACGATACCTGCCTTGCGGTAGGGAGTCGGGGATCCGTAAGTCCGGTTCGCAAACGCCGTTGATCATGGGCCAGCGCATTTCCCACACCATGCCTTCTTCGTGTTCCGCTATTAAGAAAAAAGTGGCAATGGCCCCTTTTTTAGCGGGCTGATTCGCTTGAATCTGTATCTCATCCCCGGGTTTAAAGGAGGTTTGATTGAGTATTACAGAGAGTTCATTGTTTTGCGCCGATACCAATGTAGAGGAAGCGCACAGCAAGAAAGTAAAAAGGATTGGAAGTATTTTTTTCATATGCTTGATCGTTGTTAATATAAAATATCCATCATCTTTATTGGCAGGTTGTTGTTATAAAGGTAAACAGCCTTTTTGTGTAAATGTTGTTAAGTTGTAAGCAACTAACTTAAGTTGTCTGGATGCATTTTTTCTATTTTTTTAGAAGATGATAGAATGAAACATTTTACACAATTAAGTGCTTAAAGCTTTGTACGATGGCATTACAGTGCAAATGAACTTATTTTGCAAAAAAAATACCCCATTTATATGTGGAAAACACTGGCAGGTTTTGTTATAAAAAATAAGTTTGTTTTATTAGTGGCGCTTTTACTCAGTACAGCAGTGATGGGCTATTTCGCTTTTAAAATTAAGTTGAGTTACGAATTTTCTAAAGCGATTCCAACCGATAACCCCCGTTACAGAGATTATGTAGCTTTTAAAGCAACATTTGGCGATGATGGCAACCTGATGGTGGTCGGCATTCAGGCAGATAACTTGTTTGAATTAAAAAACTTCAAAGCTTACCAGGATTTGCAGCAGCGCGTACGTAAAGTGCCTTATGTAGAAGATATCTTGAGTGTACCCACGGCTGTGAATTTACAGAAAGACAGTGCAGGTGAGAAACTGAATGCGGTGAAAATATTCTCAGAAAATATCGCCTCGCAACAAGAATTAGACAGTTCTGTAACTGTCTTTAAAAGTTTACCCTTTTACCGGGGCCTAATGTACAACCCTGCTACCAATGCCTATTTGATGGGGGTTCGCATCAACAAAGAAATATTGAACTCGAAGGGCAGAACAGAAGTGATCAATGCTATTTCAGCAGAAGTGAAATTGTTTGGGGAACAAACTGGTTACGCGGCCCATCTAAGCGGTTTGCCATTGATTAGAACGGTAGTGGCAGATCGTATTCAAGCAGAAATGAAATTATTTCTCATCGGTTCGTTGTTGTTCAGCATCCTAATGCTGTTGCTGTTCTTTCGATCGCTAAGTAACACCATCTTGTCGATGACAGTAGTCATCATGGGCGTGGTGTGGACGGTAGGCATCACCCAATTAATGGGTTACCAGATCACTTTGCTCACGGCATTGATTCCATCGTTGGTGGTGGTAATTGGCATACCGAATTGCATTTACTTCATCAATAAATACCACACCTCTTTTGTAAAAAGCGGCAACAAAGAGCAATCGTTAATAGATATGGTGAGCAAGATGGGCGTAGTAACCTTGTTTTGCAACATCGCTGCTGCTATTGGTTTTGCGGTGTTCGCGCTCACTAAAAGTGCAATACTGAAAGAATTTGGAGCCGTGGCGGGTTTGAGCATCATGGTCATTTTTGTACTGTCGTTTATTTTGCTTCCTTCTATATTGAGTATGCTGCCCCCTCCGGGTAAAAGGGATTTAAAATATTTGTACAGTAACTGGATCAATAAAATGCTGGCTCGCTTAGACCGCTGGGTATTTCACCATAAAAAACCAGTGTTAATCATTACAGCTTTGTTGATAATTTTTAGTATTGCAGGTATGTTGCAACTAAAAACGGTAGGTAAAATTGTAGATGATCTGCCTAAAGACGATGTGATTTACACCGACCTTAAATTTTTTGAGCAAAACTTTAAAGGGGTAATGCCCCTGGAGATCATGATCGACACCAAAAAGAAAAGGGGTTTGAGTGGTATGCGCGCCTTAAATATATATAACAAGGTAGATAGTTTGGCCATGTACATTGCTGCACAACCCAATATGAACAGGCCGCTCACCGTAGCAGAAGGACTGAAGTTTGCGAAGCAGGGATTTTACGAAGGCGATAGCCTGAATTATATGCTGCCAAATAGTTTTGATGGTGCCTTTGTGGGAGAGTATTTACGACCAGCCAAGGGAGCCCAACAAAATAATTTTACAAAAATGTTACGCTCCTTTGTTGACACTGCCAATCAAACCACAAGGATTAGCGTAAGTATGGCAGATGTAGGTACGGAAGAATTGCCTGTTATATTAAATGGTATTCAAAAAAGGGCCGATGAATTATTCGACAGCAGTTATCAGGTAACCCTTACCGGTACCAGTATTACTTTTTTAGAGGGAAGTAAGTTTATTATCAATGGGCTAAAGGAAAGTATTGGTTGGGCATTCTTATTAATAGCCGCTTGTATGTTGTACTTATTTCGCTCCTGGCGAATATTGGTTTGTTCGCTCATTCCCAACTTGGTGCCTTTATTGGTTACAGCCGGTATCATGGGGTGGGCAGGTGTGCCATTGAAACCCAGCACGGTGTTGGTTTTTAGCGTGGCGCTTGGCATTGCGGTAGATATTACCATTCGTTTTCTGGTGAATTACAAACAGGTATTGCCAGATCACCAATACAATGTAGCGGCCTCTGTAAAAGCCACGGTGCAACAAACTGGTTTGAGTATTATTTATACATCATTGGTATTAACGGCAGGCTTTGTTATTTTTTGTGCCAGTAGTTTTGGTGGCACGTTTGCTTTGGGATGGCTTACCTCCATAACCCTGTTAGTGGCCACTATAACCAATTTGGTGCTACTGCCTGTTTTGATAATTTTAACGGCTAAAAAAAAGAAAATCCATCAAACAAAATACAAATTGAAATAAATAATTAGGATTAGGTAGAATAATGATAAAGAGTTTTTAATACAGGATACGGGTGAGGTATTTGATTCATCATGTTTACTATTACCTTGTGAAAAATCACCTTTCTGTTATTCCTTCTGTTAAATCTAAACACGTATTCATCTGC
>JBBSDF010000071.1:0-11804 GCA_038249665.1 Chitinophagales bacterium | reverse complement strand
TTCCGCTAAACCTAAGCAACCTTGCAGCAGGTACTTACCAGGTTACTGGTGTAACCGACGAAGGCGAACGCAAAACGCTCAGGTTTATTAAACAATAAATAAGTTTAAGACCATAGCAAAGCTGCTCCCTCACCGGAGCAGCTTTTTTTTTATGATGCAACCAGAAGTAGTAATTTTGCAGAGTGAATGTACAGGAGTTTATATTGTCGGGAATAATCGAGGTCTATTGTTTAGGATTTACTTCGGAGGAAGAAAATACAATGGTTAACAGCATGGCCAGTCAATTTCCAGAAGTGGCAGCAGAAATAGAAACAGTTAGGGCAGCCTTAAATAAGGCGATTTTTCAAACAGAACTCAAACCCAGGGCTTCCTTAAAACAGGCCGTGATGCAACAAGTATATGAACAACAGACACAGATTCAACCAGAATTTATTCCGCTCTTGCATCAATTGGTAGAAATACAACGGTTAGAACAAGTAATCAAAGCCAATACTATTCCAGGATTTATTGCAGATGAGGAAGAATCACAAATATTCGAATTGCCCTCTACCAGAGAAGTCATCAACCTTGCTGCCTGGATACGTTATCGTCAGGAGGCAGAAATACACGATGACTTCAACGAATACATTGCCATAATGGAAGGTGCTTGTACTATGTATTTTGACGGGAAACCAGTTAACTATTCAAAGGGACAGGTAATCGTTATTCCACCGGGTGTGCTTCACTATGCTATCGTTACTTCTGAAACACCCATGCTGGCTCTTGTGCAAAGGCAAATCCTTTAAAGAAACCTCAAACGTTGGTGTTAAGCGAAAAGCATTTAAGTGTGTATTATTTTTCTGATAACAACGTAACCCAATACGATGAGCAATAATAAAATAATAATGCTGTAATAAGTCCAGTTGTCTTTGAAAGCGCCGCTTCTTCTGCGTTTCTTTTTCTTTTGATCTAATTTTGATTTCAGTCCGGCATTGAGTTGTTGAACCATTGCTGGTAATTTTTCGCTCTGCTCTAATTGTTCCAACCCATCCATGGCATCACTTAAAAATGCGTCATCGTTCAACTGCATTTCCAGCTCGTGCTGTTCTGCAGAGGAGAGGTTTCTGCTGAGGTATTCCAACAGTTTTTCCTGATCTACCTCTTTGTTCAATTGGGATAATATGTCTTTTAAATCAGGATTCATGTTTACTCATGCTGAGCATGATTATTTTTAAATTTCGTTTGCCATTTTGAATGTAACTTTTCACCTGCATCACACTGAAACCGCTATTCTCCGCAATTTGCTGATAGGTCTTTTTTTGCAGGTAAAACAAAGTTACACAAAGCTTTTGCTCTGTGTTCAATTCATTTAAAGCGATTTCCATTTGCTGTAAGTGATGATCTTTTTGTTTGGCTTCCTGTATGCTGTCTTCAGTGTCTTTAGCCATCAATACCTGTTCGTTGATCTCTATCGTTATCAGCCCTTTGTCGCGGAGTTTCATCAAACAATGATTTTTCGCCACCATATACAACCAGCTTTTAAAATATTCCACTTTGTATTTTGGAAGAGTATGAATCACGTTTAAAAATACCTGTTGTACGCTGTCTTTGGCGTCTGCTTCATTTTTTAAATATTTCATGCAAACACCTAATAGCAAAAGCGTGTATCGTTGAAGCAGGATACCCAGCCACTCATTGTCGTTATCTTTGTAATAACGTTGCAGCAATTCACTGTCTTCAATATGTTTATATTCTTTTGCTTGCAAGTTGGATCGCCTGTTGTTTTTTATAAGATGTAAACTTATATTAATTCCATAATTTAGCCCAAACATAATTCTGATCCATGCAATATGCAGTTTGTAAAGTTCCCGCAGCGCCCTCGCGATTTACGACCGGTCATCGCTCTGAGATGATGAGTCAGCTGCTGTTTGGGGAGTGTGTACTCATTCATCGAATGGAGGAGGATGGATGGTGGTTTGTAGAAGGCATGTTTGATGGTTACAAAGGTTATTGCAAATCAAATCAATTTTATTTGGTTGCAGAACCACTGCTTCCCAGTGCTGATTTTGCCGGAAGTTGGATCAATGAAATAATTTGGAATGATCAAAAAATTATGATTCCATTTGGTTGCTCACTCTCTTTATTAAAAGCTTCCTGGCCAGGTCAGCAAATTCAATACGACGGTATTTTTTATGAGCATCCCTCTAACAGGACTATTTCTTTTTCTGTGGAAAGAATATCCCGCTTTTTTTTGAACACGGCTTATCTCTGGGGTGGTAAATCAATTTTTGGGATCGATTGTAGCGGCTTCGTTCAATCAGTATATCGAATGTTAGCATACACATTACCCCGCGATGCTAACCAGCAGGTAGAAAAAGGGGAGGTTGTCGGATTTTTACAGGAAGCTGTTTGCGGTGATCTGGCTTTCTTTGATGAAAAGGGTGAAATTACCCATGTGGGCATTTTATTGAACGATCATACCATCATACACGCTTCAGGCAACGTTCGCATCGACGCCATAGATCATGATGGTATTGTTCATTCAGAAACGGGGAAACGCACGCACCGGCTTAGAATTATCAAACGGATAATTTTCTAGAGCACTTATTATTTTTTTCTGCTGGTTTCGTGTTTTTTATTTTCCGGGGAAACGTTCATTGTAGCGTTGTATAGAATCATTGATGATTCCGTAAGCAATTTCTTTATCCTGTATCTCGTCTATGAGTACTAATTTGTTTTCCAGTACTTTGTATTGCTCAAAATAGTTTTTGAGCACCGCAAAAAAATGGGATGGTAATTCTGATATGTCTTTGGTGTGGTTTACAGTTGGATCTTTGGTAGCCACCGCAATGATCTTATCGTCTTTCTCGCCGTTGTCGATCATCTGCATATTCCCGATTACGGTGGCTTCTACCAAACACAATGGTTGTATACTCTCGCTGCAAATGACCAGTATATCCAAAGGATCATTGTCTTCGCCCAATGTTCTTGGAATAAAACCATAGTTTACGGGATAATGAAAAGAAGAATAAATGACTCTGTCTAACTTAAGCAATCCGGTAACTTTATCGATCTCATATTTACACCTGCTGCCTTGTGATATTTCGATGAGTGCATTTACTTGTTCAGGCGCACCGCTTCCATAATGGGCACCATGCCAAGGGTGTAGTACATACATAATGTTTATTTTAAAACGATGTTGTTATTCAAATAGAATTGTTGAATCGATCAAGTCCATTCACCTTATCAACACTTCAATGATCGTTACTGTTTATTGATACTATCTGCAGATGTATATTTAAAATCTATCAACCATTTGCCGTTCATTCGTACCACTTTAATGTCCATCGGTTGGTGCATATAGCTGTTGCTGTAATTGATGAGCGACATGCTGTCATTTACATCGGTATATTTATTGATTTCGTAAGAAGCCTCTTTATAGCCTTTCTTTTTCTCGGCAGGAAGTTTGTCATAGAAAATTCTATACGACTGGAACATTTCCATATTTTGCTGATCTCGTAACAAAAGTGCATTGGCTGCTTCAAAATTGCCGTCTAAGCTGGCTCTGATAAACTCTCTTCCGGTATCTAAAGCGGTAACCTTACTTTTTTCTTTTGATTCGCTGCAAGAAAAAAGAGTAGTGGCCAACACAAACAGGCAAATAATAAATTTCATAGTTGATGATGTTGTTCGTACCAAAGTTAAACCAATTACTTTATAACAAAAGGGGAACCTTTTACAGTAACGGTTTACTAAACATTAAAAAAGCACCTGAATTCAGGTGCTTTTTTAAAAGAATACATACAATTACTTTTTATCGAGTTTATCCAATTCCTTTTTTGCATCTTCCAATGCATCGGCACCTTCCTGCAAACCCTTTTTCAAAGAATCAAGATCAGTACTTTTGATTTGATCCAGCGCATTCGTAAGACTGTCGCCGATGTTAACACCTTCTTCTTTCATCTTATCCATACCCATCGACATAATGGATGATTTATCGAACGCCACTTTCCAGTCACCACCTTCTTTCTTCAAAGTATAATTCATGGTTTCCCCGCTTGCTTTGTCTTTTACTGGAACGGTGGCTTTATCGCCATCAATTTTTGCTTCTCCAAATTCCATTTTCGTAGCATCGTACTTTTCAGAATCATTGTCTTTTTCTGATTTCATACCCATTTCCATCATGTCTAGCATTTGTTTACTGTCTGCTGTTGCTAACTTTCTGGCCGCTGTCATATCTTTTTTAGAAAGTGCTTCAAAAAATTGGCCGATCACAGCTTTAGGATCACCTCCACCACTTTTACAGCTAAAAAATAATGTGGTCGTAGCAATAAACGCGATAAATAAAATCTTTTTCATGGTTGTTGGTTTTAATTTTGAAATCAAAAGTAAAGGTTTACTGAGTATTTCATTCATTATTTATACATAATTTCTATACTGCTTTCAAAAACAGGATGTAAAAAAATATCATCTACTCCAATAAACTCGAATTCGCCGATTTTACTGCGCGGGAATTTTACTTTTTCTTGACTGGCTTCTACGAAAACTTTGTAAATAAATTCTGCACAGTACATTCTGTCATCCGTGCTAAGATCGAATTTCATGTCGAACATCAATCCAGATTGATGATAAGCTTTCGTGATGCGTACAAGAGATTTTTTATCTGTACTAGACAATTTTGTCTGAAAAATACCTACAGCTCTGTTACTAAAGGGCTCTGCAAATATTTTCCAGCTGTCTCTTCGTAATTTTTCATCCGGGTTCCATTCTCCACCCAGAGCATGATAAATAAATAGACTATCATTTTCAATGCTGGCAATTCCACAATGCGAATAGGTTTTGTTCCGTTGGTTCAATGATCGAAGGCTTTCACTGGTAAAATCATTTCCTGTTCTGGTAACTAAGTCGCCCGTTTGGATATACTTTTTTAGATGCTCGATATCTTTAAATGCTCGTTTATACAACATCTGCTGATTCAATGAATCTTGTTTTGTCACCACTAACGGGGCGAGCGTTGGTGATGGCTTGCATCCTGTATATAACACGATACAAACATTTAATAAAATAAGGCAACCCCAAAAGGATTGCCTTATCAATTTACTTTTACAGCCAGTCATAGATGAGCCCTATTTTCTGTCTGATTGATTGGTTCTAATTTCATCATCTTTGTTGTAAGCCTTGATGATCGATTTTACCAGGCGGTGTCTTACCACGTCTTCTTCATCCAGTTCGACGTGAGCAATACCGTCGATATTTTTCAAAATTCTGCTAGCCTTGAACAAACCACTTTGTTGATTTTTTGGAAGATCGATCTGAGTTGGATCGCCTGTAATGATGGCTTTTGCACTTGGCCCGATGCGCGTTAAAAACATTTTGATCTGTAAATCATTCGTGTTTTGAGCCTCATCCAAAATGATGAATGCATTGTCTAATGTGCGGCCGCGCATGTAAGCCAACGGTGCAATTTCAATTGTTCTGGTACTCATGTAATAACCCAACTTATCTGCCGGGATCATGTCATCCAATGCGTCGTACAAAGGACGTAAGTAAGGATCAATTTTTTCTTTTAAATCGCCGGGTAAAAAACCAAGGCTTTCACCTGCTTCAACCGCTGGCCTTGTCAAAATGATCTTTTTAACCAGTTTATTTTTTAATGCCCTTACTGCCAATGCAACAGCAGTGTAGGTTTTACCTGTACCTGCTGGCCCGATGGCGAATAAGATATCATTTTTATCGCAGGCCTGCACCATCAGTTTTTGGTTCTGCGTTCGGGCTCTCACCGTTTTCCCATTTGGTCCAAACACCAATACATCATTCGGATTTCGATCGAGAAAATTGTCTACCGCTTTTTCATCGTCGCCTCCAAGAATTTGTTCGAAATAATTTTCGCTCATGTGACCATTGCGCTGAAGGTACTGAACGAGCAGGTTGATTTTTTCTCTGGCCTCTTCAATCTGTTCCGGGGCTCCACTTAATTTTAACTGTGTGCCGCGACTTAAAATTTTTAACAGAGGGAATTTTTTTTTCAGAATGTCGAGTTTGCCATTGTTGACGCCAAAGAACTCAATCGGGTTTACGGTTTCAAGGTTAATGATTGTGTCTGTCAATGCATTTCCGTTTTAAATACTTTTCTGCGTGGCAGTAAAAGTATGGTTGGTAAAAGAATGTTGTTTAGATGGATAGGATGAATTCATTCTTATCAAATTTATATTTCAACTTTTTAGAATGCTAATTTAATTATACACATTTAATAAGATGCAGTGGAAAAGGTTAAAAAATGCTGCTTGTTGATTTCTTAACATTTTAGCAAATCAACTGCATATTTTATTTGAAAAAAATTACTAGAATCTCGCCAGCAGCTTGAGGTTCAGCAGCCGAGGCGTTAGCCGGTTTGGAATGGCAAAGCTGTTGTTGGCAAAATCTTGGATCAGTTGATAAGAGATAGTATTGGCCCGGTCTATGAGGTTGAAAACTTCTACGCTCGCCCAGATATTGTCTAGTCCCCGGAAAGGATTATGGCTCCTGCGGGCCGATTTTTCTGAAAGTAGTAATGCACTAAACCCAATATCCACCCTGATATAAGGATCTACAATGAGCCCATTTCTGTACCGAACGCTATTGGGAATATTATAGGGCATGTTAGATCCATAGATCATATTGAAATGGACTTTAAAATTTTTGTTGGTAGAAAGGTAATCTTCCAGGTACAATCCCACGGTAATCAACCGGTCTGACGGCCTGCGCAACCAGTCAACAAATGTTTGTACACTGTCTGCTATCACTTGGTCTGGTGTGCCTGCATTGATGATCTCTCCTGCTGCGTTTTTGTATTGATAATAAAAATCATTGTCAAGGTTTTCTCTGGTTCGCATAAAACCTATGCTCAGCCAGCTTTCTGCGTCTTTTACCAACTCTCCAAAAAGTCTGAACTCCAAACCAGTGGCGTATGCTCTGGCATTGTTTTCGCCCAGGTACCTGATTTTTACATTGTCTATGTCGTAAGGCACCACATTGGTCATTTGTTTGTAGTAAGCTTCTGTGGTAAGCCTGAAAGGCCTGCTGCCGGGCCCTTTGAAACTATAATCCATGCCTGCCACCACTTGCGTACTGCGTTGTGCTTTAATGTTGGTATTTAAACTGCCATCATATCTTCTGAGCTCGCGGTAAAACGGCGGCTGGTGATACAGCCCTGCGGCAAATTTAAACAACACATCTTTTTTCCACCCTGGCTTTAGGCTGGCTTGCACTCTGGGACTCACAAGCAATTCTTTGTTCAATGAATTGTAGTTGTACCTAATTCCTCCTTGCAGCGTAATGTCGTTATTGCCTTTGCTAATATTGATGTTATCCTGCAAATAGCCACTCAATTTTTGGATGCTCAAATCGGCGGTGCTATTTTGCGCGCTGTATAAAACAAGGTTTGTTGGAGTGTAAGGGAGTGAATATCCAGCAGAATCCCTGTATTCAAACTGTCTTAGTCGGTCAATGATATTGGTTTGCTCTATACTACTGCCCCATTGCAAATAATGTTTGCCACTGCTGTAGCTACCTTTGTGTGATGCATTGAACACTTCAATATTCAATTCGTTTCTTGCATAATTCTGGGAATATCCTGCTCCCAACGGATTTATAATTTCTCCGAAAGTATTGCTGGTATTGTCAAAATCACGATCACCAAAAATATATGCACCCGCTATGTCGAAGTTTTCGATTTCTTTGTTTTTGAAGCGGCTGATCATCCATTTTAATTGAAGATTTTTATTAGGGGAATGTACCACACTAGCGCCTAACAAACTGGTGTTGTAGCGGTCTCTTTCCTGGCCCTCAAAAAAAATATCCAGACCAAGGTTGGCGGTGTACAATGGCGAGAAAACAGAAGAAGTTTTTTTAACCGATTCTGGAAAAAAATTAAATGAAGAAGTGGAGTAGATACCTAATAATTCAAGTTGCCATTTTTGATGAATCTGATAAGTAATATACCCTTGCGCATCAGAAGCAGATGGGATGTAAGCTCCTAATGTTGGCTGACTGCTTAAAAGATTTCGGTTGTTTTTATTGCGAACGCCTACCTGCCAGGTAACCGCACCTTTTTTTGCAGCACCTTCCAGTTGAAGTCCCTGTTCTAACAAACTCATATAAGCACTTCCTGAAAATGATGTTGGTTTTTTATACTGTATGTCTAGCACGCTGCTCATTTTATCTCCATACTTTGCAGCAAAACCACCGGTGTAAAAATTGACGTTCTTTGCAAGTTCCGGGTTGATCAAACTGAGCCCTTCTTGTTGGCCATTGCTCACCAAGTAGGGACGAAACACTTCAAAATCATTGATGTAAATTAGGTTCTCATCATAGTTGCCCCCACGCACATTGTATTGCGAGCTGAGTTCATTGTTGCTGCCTACCAGTACTTTGATCATCGCTTCTACACCACCGGTAGTGCTGGGCATCATAATCGCATTTTTTGGATTTATTTTTATCAATCCAGGTTCGGTTCTATTCTTATCGTCCGAAATGATCACTTCTTCTAATGTGGCACCTTTGAGTAAAAGGCGGATGGTTATATTCTCCATTTCTTCTGCACTGAGGTAAAAATTTTTTTGCTGACTGATATAGCCAGTAGCGCTGAATACAAGTGCGAAAGCTTTTTGAGCGGGAACTTTTACGCTAAAACGGCCGCTGTCAGAACTCACTATTCCGGTATTCTTGCCCAGCATCACTACAGAGATGTTGGGTAAGGGCTGGTCGTTTTCATCTACAATCAAGCCGTTTACTGTGGCCGTTTTGCTTTGTGAAAAGCCTGTAACCATCCATAAACAGAAAAGGAGCGTACCGCAATATCTCATGAGTTGAAGATAACTATTTTATGATTGCAAGCTTTCTGCAACCATTATTATAAAATCAGTTAGGAAGGTTCCACAATTATTTAATAGATTTTAACGCTTTGATCATCGCTTCAGGATCTGCGGCTTTGAAAACCGTGTTTCCTGCAACCAGCACATCCGCTCCCGCTTCTACAATGGATGCGGCGTTTTCAAGGGTCACTCCTCCATCAACTTCAATTAGAACATCCAGTTTTTTTTCAGTGATCATTTGCTTCAAGGCCTTTATTTTTTGAAGCGTATGCGGAATAAAAGATTGGCCGCCGAATCCTGGGTTTACACTCATCACACAAACCAAGTCTACATGATGTAAAATATCTTGCAATGAAGTAACTGCCGTATGCGGGTTGATGGCAACACCGGCTTTCATCCCCAATGCTTTTATTTGTTGAATATTTCTATGCAGGTGATGGCAGGCTTCTATGTGAACCGTGAGAATATCGGCACCAGCTTTTTTAAAAGCTTCTGCATATTGTTCTGGTTGTTCAATCATCAGGTGAACATCAAATTTTTTTTTGGTTGTTTTTCTGATAAACTCAATGATCATGGGGCCATAGCTGATATTGGGTACAAACCTTCCGTCCATTACGTCGAGGTGAAACCAATCGGCTTCGCTGCGATTCAGCATGTCGCAATCCCTTTGAAGCTGGAGAAAATCTGCCGCCAGTAAAGAAGGTGCAATGATCGACATATTGGTTAGTTTAATTGAATGAAATAATGAGTTATGATTTTACGCCTAATTTAGCCAAGGCATTTTTTGCTTCTATATAGTTCGGGTCGTACAGCAAAGCGCGTTCATACATTTGGATGGCTTCTACGGGTTTGTTGAGCTTCTCTAAGCAACGCCCCATAAAATAATATCCTTCGTCAAAATTATTTTGAATCGTCACTGCTTTGTCAAGTGCTTTATAGGCTTCTTCATATTTTTCTGCTTCATACAATGCCACTCCTTTTTCGCGATGTGCTTCCATAAAAGTATAATTCAAGGCAATACATTGGTCAAAAAGGGTGACCGCTTTGCTTTTATCACCGATATAGCTGTAGTACAATCCTTTGATGAACAGTGCTTCTTTTTCGGCAGCAGCTTTACTGGCCTGCATCAATCCATCGGCGATGCCAAGGGCGAGCGGGTTGCGGGTTTGAGCATAGAGCACGCCCAGTGATATAACCACTTCAGGTAATGGATTCAAATCAATTGATTTTTCAAACGACCGCACAGCCGCAACGGTATCCCCATTTTCTAACTGCAAGGTTGCTTTGATATCCCAAAACCTGGCATTGCCGCTATCTTTCGCCAGTACGTCACTCACCACTGAAATGGCCAAGCCGTATTTGTTATTTTCCCGATAATATTGTGCCAGGTTTTCTTTCAGCAAGGAAGAATCAGGATACGTTTTAATGGCATCCGTCATCTGTTGATCAGGCGTTTTTACAACGCTTATTTCTGCCGCCTTTTCATTGGGTTGGCACGCAGCTATCCATAACAAAGGGAGATATATTATTTTTTTCATACGATTGATGTCACAAAAGTAGCAATATGCCAACGAATGACAATTTTATTACAGTAAAAAATTGAACTAAACTTAGCTTTGCAGAATTATTAAAACTTACCATGTTGGTAAAGGATCATCTAATTACAAATTTTATGAAATTGCTTTTTTTCTTACCTCTTGCTGCGTTGTTCAGTTTTTTAAATTATTCCGCAACAAATACCCTATCTGTTGAAACTGTTGCTTACAATGATACCATTCATTTTGCCAATGAAGATCATTTCACCAACGTGCGCCAATTAACCTTTGGCGGCGACAATGCAGAAGCTTATTTTAGTTTTGATGGGAAGTACCTGATCTACCAACGTACCGATGTAAAAAATGGTATTCAATGCGATCAGATTTGGATGGGCAAAATTCCTGAGAAAGCTGATGAGGCATTTGTACCTAAACTCGTGAGCACTGGAACGGGCAGAACTACCTGCGCTTATTTTTATCCGGATGGAAAACACGTCGTATATGGCTCTACTCATTTAGGCAGCGTTGAGTGTCCACCAGTACCAGATAGAGCCAAGTACGGCAACAAATACATTTGGCCAATTTATGAAAGCTTTGATATTTTTAAAGCGGATACCAGTGGTAAAATTATTAAGCAACTTACCAACACCAGGGGTTATGATGCAGAAGCCACCATTTCTCCAAAAGGAAATAAAATGGTATTTACGTCTATGCGTGATGGTGACCTTGAATTATATACTATGGATCTCAATGGGAAAAATGTAAAAAGAATTACCCATCAGCTCGGATATGATGGTGGAGCCTGGTTTAACACAGATGGAACTAAAATCATTTGGCGTGCTTCTCGCCCACGAACAGCGGATGAAATAAAAGAATACAAAGAGTTATTAGCAGAAAATTTGGTGGCACCTACCAACATGGAAGTTTGGACGGCTAATGTGGATGGTTCTGATGCAAAACAAATAACCAACTTAGGTCAGGCCAATTGGGCTCCGAATTTTACACCCGGGGGAAAAATTATTTTTTGCAGTAATCATGAATACAAAAGAGGTTTTCCTTTCAATATGTACCTTATAAATGCAGATGGAACTGGGATGGAAAAAATTTCCCGCGATAAAGGTTTTGATGCTTTTCCTATGTTTAGTCCGAACGGTAAAAAAATTGTATTCTCTAGCAACCGTAACAATAAAGGGACTCGCGATACCAATGTTTTTATTGCAGATTGGGTAGGTGGGAAATAATAAATCACCTTCAAGGAAGTAATTCCATTAATGAGTTTATAAGTATTGGTTGTAAAAGAAACATTTTTTTTGGATCAATACACTAGCAATAAAAACTTTCTTCCTCATTATTCTTTTTACTGAGGTTGGTTTAGTAGTTTTGGTGCAAATAAACATCATATCATGGAATCAGGATTATTACATCTACACAATTTACT
>JBBSDF010000070.1:0-11864 GCA_038249665.1 Chitinophagales bacterium | reverse complement strand
GTTAATGCTTTCAACAAAAAGATCAATGATGCGTACTTCATTATCCTGTTCTACAATCTGGTCTAAATTCTCAGGGAAAAGAATGCTTTGGTTTCTGTTTTTTCCTTGTATAAATTGCAAGGTTTAAAGATACAAAACAACCTGCTTTTATCTTGCATTTTTACAAAAAAGTAATCAACAAAATGATGTTGGTTTTTAGACAGATTGACGGTTTTCTGCTTGGCGAAGGTAGCGTTTTTACCACAAATGTTGATGCGGGTAACCAATGTTTGGTTAACCACAAATGTGTCTGCGGAGCACTGAACCGCCACTTTTGCCAAGCCGGTGTTAGCGGCTCGTTGTTCTTGTTATGTTTATTTATTTTTCAGATTTTTGTTCTTCGGGCATAAATATTTGGGTTAAATAGTTCCATATATAATTCTGGTTTGGGTAATTTAGTAAAACCATACTTTTCATAAAGCCAATCTGCTGTCGAAGTTAATAGAATCCACCGTCGTAATCTTTGCAAGTTTGGGTGTGTCATAACACTTTGCATTAGATTTTTTGAAAGGCCTTGTCCACGATAATTGTCTAAAACATAAATGTCGCCTAAATATGCAATAGTTGAGAAGTCAGATATTACTCTCGCAAAACCGATTTGTTTATCGAGATGAAATAGTCCGAAGTTTAGAGAATTGTCAATAGAAGTTTTTACACTATCAAATGAAATATTGTCACTCCAACCTGAATATTTTGAAAGAAAGTCGTGGATTGCAACAATATCCATTTTTGATTTGTCTGTCGTGATTGTAAAGTCGTCAAAAGTAATTTCAATTATTTCCATATCGCACTAATTTTTATATTCGTTTTTATTTGTCTGTCGAGTTGTAGGGTGTCGTTTTACAATGAACGCCTGTTAGCGGTTCGGCTTTCTTTGTATAGGTCAGTTTGCTTCATCGTCCAATTGTTTTGTTTCGCCAAACAGCAATTACGTTTGTGTCTGCGTGATGCTCTTCTGGATTGTTCTCCAAAAGTCGTTTTTTTATATCATACGCTTTTTCAAAGTTGTCAATAAGTCCTTTGTCGTTTTGGTCTTTCGGTAAAAATGTTTCGTCAAAACAACCGCAATTTGTCAAAGCACTGATGCTGAAATCTTGGTCTAATAAGTCGTAACCAACAAATTCATAACCGTCAACATTTATTCCCTTACAGTGTTTGTCTGGCTCCAAAACAACTGTCAATAGGTTATATTTATTTTTTGGTTTCAACCGTTTAAAAACATACTCAAGTGTCGTGAAAAAACCTGTTTGGTATTGCTCAACAATGTGAATGAAATTCCAACCGTCTGCATTATCATTGTCTGGTTCGACTAAAATTTCATTTAACCTACCGTCAAGCGAAACAAGTTCAGTCAAATGTGTTAGTTTAGACCATTCAATATATTTGTCCCAAGACATTCCGTCCTCGTCATAAGTCTTGTCGTATGTTCCCCGAGCTTTATATAAAAATATCATTTCCTGTCTCTATTGTGCCGTCTTTTTAAGCTGACCGCTAACGGTTTCGGGCTTGGCGAAGGTGGCGATTTTTACGACAAATGTTGATGCGGGGAATCAAAGTTTGATTAACCACAAATGTGTCTTCGGAGCAGTGAACCGCCACTTTTGCCAAACCGCTGTTATAGGTTGCCAGCCGCACACAGAATGTCTATAATTGTCCGTTGATAAAGTCGTATATTTTGTAACCGGATTCTACCATTTTTATTTTATAATCACTTTCAATTTTTGAATAGAATTGATCTAATTCGCGACACATTCCGATCAATTGGGCAGTTTTAACATTTTTGATTGTAAGCGTGTCCGTAAGATTGTCCTTGTCGTAGCCGAAGCCGATAAAAAGAACTTTTTCGTAATTGTCAAGGTTTGGTTTATTGTTAAGTTTTTGTCGTTCACCAATAAAGTTTAATTTTTCGTAGCAGTATTTTCTAAATATTTCACTGTCATTTCTTTTTTCGAAAGGCACTTCCTTTAGGCTACCGAAATTACCATACATGTAATTTACAAACGGCAATTCTGTGACGTTTTCATTATACAGTTTATTTATTGCTTTGCAAGAAAGGTATTCAAATAGTCTTTCGTAATTGAAGGAAAGTACACTCAAATTATTTTTTATGTCGTTGAATGTCGCACCTCTTGATTTTAGTATAGTGTAAATATTTTCTACCCACAAGTCATTTGAGTTTAAGGTTTCGTTTACGGTGTCAAAGTAGGAGTCTTCTTGCCCCTTTAAATGATACGCTAAACATTGCTTCGCCAGGTTATAAACGTCTGTGTCGCAGCCAAACTTAGAAGAAATTAATTCGTCAATTGAAATTGGGTCGGCACCAGTACGGTAAGAATAATAATCATATTTTCTGGTATAAGCCCAAAGTTCAATTTTTAGTTTGTCAATTAACACGTCAAGATAATTAACGTTATATTTAAAAACTCTAAATGCCTCATTTATCATTGGAGATATATATGGGCAGATCGGTTCGTTAGTTGTCTTTTTTGTAGAAATTAAATGGACGTCAATAAAATGCGCCAATTCAATACCTGTCGGAAATGATTTGTGGATATTTTTACTACTCCCTGCCCCAATTATTATTAATGTCTTAGTCATAATGATATTTGTCTGGTTGGTTACCTATAACATTTTGCAGCTACAAGAAGTTGGCGATTTTTACCACAAATGTTGATGCGGAGAACCAATGTTTGATTAATCACAAAACTGTCTGCGGAGTACTGAACCGCCACTTTTGCCAAACCGCTGTTAGGGCGCCGTTTTTATTTTCGTCGGCTGTGTTTGTCGAACGGTGTCGTTTTTTATATATATCCAATTGAGTCCAGAGATTTATTTTGCGTTAGTTTAAGACCTTGAATGTTTTCTTGAAAAGTCTTAGGGGTTTCAGATTTGTTTTTTGAATTAAAATTAGTCTTACAGAAATTGTAACAAAGAACAAGAAAGGTCGCAATGGTAATGACGAACGCTATATTTTTGATACGATTGTCTCGGGTTTCTTTTTTGGCTTTTATCACATAACCTAAATTTTCAGGGTCAGTCATTGTCGCGAAACCTTTGTCAGTCATACATAAAGTAAGTAAAGTTGTGTCCCGTTTTAATATACCGTCGCCAACCAAAAAATTAATATTGTTTTCAAGAATATAATATTTATTCATGTCCTCCTTGAACTCATCTCTCAAGCTGTCCCATGTGATAGTTATATTGCCAGAAAATCTTTTTAAGATGTCGTCTAATATTTTTGCTTTGTCTGTTTTCATGTCGTTTTTAAAATTCCCCCCAACTTGCATATAACCGAAACAAACCTTCGCCAAGCAACCCAATATCAGGTGGATATGCGAAGGTTTCTTTCGCTTTTTTTATGCATTTAAATATAACATTTTTTATACTAAATCACTAAACGGGCTTTTAATTTGTTGAATAACCTCTCTGGCAAGTGTTCGGCAAACACAGTCACTTTGATGCCGTTTAATTCGCCACTGGCGTATCTGTTTGGCTTTTGCTGCCGCCCGTGTTTATTAATTCCGCCAGTTTGCAATCGAATTCAGAAAAACAAGATGGCAAAGGGAATAATGTGCTTCGCAGTTTTACCCCTTAAAAGGACTCATGCATCTACGCATGAAAGCGCTGTACGAAGTGGTTTTGTTTGGGAGCCTTGGCGCTACAAACGCAGCATTGCCATCCATTTTATAGCGATGAACAAAGGGCTCCTAAAAATGAAACATTTGAAATGCAAATTCCATGCGCCGGGAGGAAGAATTAATCAACGCCGGCGATCCTGTTGGTACAGTTTTGCCAGTAGTGCAAAAGCACCCCTTCCTGGTTTACCCCTTTACCCATAAAAAAACCTCCCAAAAAAGGAGGTTCCTATTGTACCGGAGAGCAGACTTGAACTGCCGACCTTCGGGTTATGAATCCGATGCTCTAACCAGCTGAGCTACCCCGGCAAACGGGCGGCAAAAATAGAGTTAATTACCAATAATCTGAAATCATTTTGAATAATCCTACCCATTTTCTACAAAAATTCCGTTTTATTTGGCGCCTGACTGCAATTCAGTAAAGTATTGATGGAAATATGGAATCGTTTCAATGCCCTTGTAATAGTTGGCCACATTGTATTTTTCGTTCGGACTGTGCAAATTGTCGCTATCCAAACCAAAACCTAAAAACACAATTTTAATTCCCAACTCTTTTTCAAACAAAGCACAAATAGGAATACTGCCTCCACCTCTTACAGGTACTGGCAATTTGCCAAAGGTAGTTTCCATCGCTTTTGCTGCCGCTTGGTAAGCCACACTGTTGATGGGTGTCATATATGGCTCTCCTCCGTGGTGCAGGGCAGCTTTCACTTTCACATACGGCGGCGCTATTTGTTGCAAGTGTTGAATCATTTTCTCTGTAATTTTTTCAGAGCTTTGGTTCGGTACCAACCTCGCAGAAATTTTTGCAAATGCCTTCGATGGCAACACGGTTTTAGCTCCTTCGCCGGTATAACCTCCCCAAATGCCATTCACCTCCAGGGTTGGACGAATACCCGTGCGTTCATTGGTACTATAGCCCATTTCGCCCCAAAGTGCATCTACTCCCAAGTCATCTTTGTACGCTTGTTCGTCGTAAGGTGCTTTCGCCATTAAGGCCCTTTCCTCTGCGGTAGATGCTACCACATCATCGTAAAATCCGGGGATGGTAATATGGTTGTTTTCATCGTGCATCGATGCAATCATTTTTGCTAAAATGGTGATCGGATTGGCCACTGCCCCACCATATACCCCGCTATGCAAGTCTCTGTTAGGCCCCGTTACTTCTACTTCTATGTAACTCAAACCACGCACGCCAATGTCGATACTGGGCGTGTCTAAACTGATCATCGCCGTATCGCTGATGAGCACGCAATCTGCCTGCAACAAGGCTTTGTTGGCTTGTACAAATTTACCCAGGTTGGGGGATCCCACTTCCTCTTCGCCCTCTATGCAAAATTTAATATTGTTGGCCAGGGTATTGGTTTTAACCAAAATTTCCAGCGCTTTAACGTGCATGTACACCTGACCTTTATCGTCGCAACTACCGCGGGCAAAAATTTTACCGTCGATGATCACCGGGTCAAAAGGACCGCTGTTCCAAAGTTCCAATGGCTCGGCTGGTTGCACATCGTAGTGCCCATATACCAACACCGTGGGTTTGCCGGGGTCTATTATTTTTTCTCCATATACGATCGGATGCCCTTCAGTAGGATAGATGGTTACCGTTTCTGCACCCGCTTCCAACAATCTTTCCTTAATGGCGTCTGCACATTTGATCATATCTGCTTTGTGCTCCGATTTTGCACTTACACTGGGTATGCGCAACAGATCGAGCAGTTCGTTTAAAAATCGATCTTTGTGTTGTTCCTGGTAATCTTTCCAAACCTGCATAATGTTTTATTTTATTCTAAATGAATAGGTAAATAATAGCCACGAATGTAATTTATTTTTTAAAGCAGCGGTGGTATTGTAACCCTACTTTTTTTTTGTGAAAATTTTGTATTTTTCTTTTGGAATAATGAACCGGTGCGCACTACATTTGCACTACGATTGCTTGTCAATTCATCAGCCTTTGTGCGGTTTCTTCCAACTTCTTATCTCCGGATGTTACCGTGCAAAGGCTGAGTCTATTGTAGGCCTCCTGCTGCAATTCGCCGGTTTGTTATGTGGAAGTTGTTACGCTGCTGATTCATAACGTTTCCCAATATAATCCCAGTTTACTACCGCCCACCAATTATTAATGTAATCGGCTCTTTTGTTTTGGTACTTCAAATAGTAAGCATGTTCCCACACATCTATACCTAAAACCGGGAAACCTTTGCTGTCACTTACGTCCATGAGTGGATTATCTTGGTTGGGTGTACTGCTGATGATCAGTTTTTTATTGGCATCTACACTAAGCCATGCCCATCCGCTTCCAAACCTTTTAGTGGCGGCTTCTGCAAACTGTGTTTTAAAATTGTTGAAAGAGCCAAAGCTGCTATTGAGGGCGGTGGCCAGTTTACCAGAAGGTTGATTGTTGTCTGTTTTGGGCCGCATCGATTGCCAAAACATTTCATGGTTGTAATGGCCGCCGGCATTGTTGCGCATTTTGGTATTGTAACGCGAAATTTTTTGCAAAATTTCTTCCGTACTCACCGTTTCAGCAAGTCCTGCTTCTTTTACCGCTTCTACCAATGCCTTACTGTAACCTGCAGCGTGTTTGCTGTAATGGATTTCCATGGTTTTGGCATCAATAATATCTTCCAAAGCGTTGTAAACATAGGGGAGTGGTTGTTGTAAATGGCCAGTACCAGATATGCTGTTGGTGATTTTCTTTCCAGGGCTACATGCTGGTAAAAGCATACCTAGCGCAGAGGAACCGATGGTGATAGCGGCAGTGCCAAGCGCGGTATTTTTTAAAAAATTTCTTCGGCTGTTGTTAGTCATGTTTTCAATGTTTTAGGTGAACGATTTTTTTGAAAGCCTGTCAGCAGATGTTTTATTTTTTTATAACCCCGCTGGTAAAATTCTTTGCTGAACAATTGCGAATCGTGCATGGCTTTGTACGTAAAAAAAATACCTACCGGTATCAAGGTCATCACCGCCAGCCACATACCTGTAAAAGGGGGGAGCAGATCTTCTTTCACAAACTTTTCTCCAAACATCCCAAGCAAATGAAATAGGAGAAAGAAAATGATAGCCACTACCAATGGCATGCCCATTCCACCTTTCCGGATAATAGAACCTAATGGAGCTCCAATAAAAAACAACACCAGGCAGGCCGCTGAAAATGAAAATTTGCGATGCCATTCCACTTCATGCAACACAATGTTTTTTTCTCTGTTTCCTACATCGTATCCGCTAAACTGAATTAAATTTTTCATGTCGTTGATGATAGAAATACTTCGGTCATGCACGTATTGCCTTGCCGTATCAGGAATAAAATCCGTTTGTTGGTTTTCCTTTTTAGCAGGAACCGTATTATTTTTTGCCCAGGTGCTGTCGGATAGCTGCGTGAAGTGCATGTATCCCGCCAGGTTTTCTGCCATTCTTTTGTTGATGCTGTCATCCACACTTCGTAAGCTATCGATATTTTTTGACAATTGGCGGGCGCTGAGCATTTGGTGACTGTTTTTGAAAGTGCTGTCGCTGGTTTTGCTCATTTGCAAGGCACTCACGTCGAATAGTTTTTTAAATTCTTTGAATCCAAGGCGGATATATTCTGTACTACTGTCGTTGACATTGCCTCTTTCCTGGTACCGAAAACCATTTTCGAGGTTGAACTCTAAAAAGTTTTTGTCTGCAGAAATTTGCATCAATCCTTTCTCTGCAACAATGGCGTTGTCTTGCAAGGAATTGCTTTGATCGTATATCAATACATTGCGGATGGTTTTACCGTCCTCCTCTTTGCTGCCCACCCTAATAGCATAGTTGGGAATGTAGGTAAAAAATACCCCCTCTTTTAGATCGAAGGCCGGTTTTTTAAAAAAGATGTCCGAATACAACGTTTTAAACCGGAGGTTGGCATAAGGCACCACGTAGTTGGCAAACAAAAATGAAACACCACAAAGTAAGATGGTGAAAAACATCAGCGGGCGCATAAACCTCAACAAAGAAATTCCGGCCGATTTAATGGCCACCAGCTCAAAACTTTCGCCCAGATTACCAAAGGTCATGATAGAGGAAATCAAAATCGAAATGGGAAGTGCCAGGCTGATGAGGGATGCGCTGGCATACCATAAAAATTGTCCAATAGTGATGAAGTCGAGCCCCTTTCCCACCAGGTCGTCAATGTACTTCCATAGTATCTGCATCATGAGTACAAAAAATGCAATAAAGAAGGTGGCGATGAAAGGCCCCAAAAAAGCTTTTAAAATAAGTTTGTCTAATTTTTTGATCATACCATCGGGTGCGCTGTAATCATTAATTGCTTACCTTTTCAACATGAGCGACTACGCAAAAATAAAGCTTTCCGACCGTGAACTGGCCATTGTTGCTGATACCGGTTTTATTTTAACGAAATACAGGATCATTCAACAGGTTTCCCTGCTGTTTGAACAACAAGTACCCGGCATTCAACAACTGTTTGGAAATATTTGGAATGAACATGTTTCACAAGATAGTTTGCCTAAAATTAGTAAGGGAGAGCAATACCGGCAATTACCGTACGTGGTGATGGATTATCCGGCCTTGTTTGAAAAGACCGACCGCTTTGCTATTCGTACTTTGTTTTGGTGGGGGGATGCATTTAGTGTTACGCTGCAGTTGGCAGGCAAATACAAATCACTTTTTATAGATCGCATAGCTGCGGAGCTGACGAAAAATAAATCGTTGCCTTTATACATTGGCGTAAACGAAAGGGAGTGGGAGCATCATTTTGAGGAGGATAATTACCTGCCGCTGGCAAGCTTTACCGCGGAAGAATTGTACAACCAGCTACACCAATTACCACATATAAAAATTGCGCTCAGGTACCCCGTTGCGCAATGGAATGTGATGGAGCTCCAATTTAAGGAAGCATACACTGTATTAGCTGGGCTGTTTAAAAAGCCAGACTAACTACCGATTCTGTGAAACAAGTCTTTGACCTGGTATTCCCACAACTGGCTTTGGTCTTTGATGTCTTTTTTCTCAGCAAAATCTTTTACGATTAGAATAGTCTGATTGGTCACTTCAGATTTTTCGATAGAAAACTCAAAGTATTCTTCTTTTGGAGCATGGGTCCAATGAAATCGGATGAATTTGGCTTCTTCCATTTCTAATAAATCTGCTTTGTCTTCGGTACCGTTCCATCCAAAAGTGAACACATCGTCTCTTTCGTCCACTTTATCGGCAAACCACTCCTGTAATCCAGCGGGTGTACTCAGAAATTCGAACAAAATACCGGGAGAGCACCTCACGGGATATTCCAGGGTATATAAAATTTTCTTACTCATTATCGATTTGGGGGTAAATAGTTACCGTGCTGCAATAATAGTAAAATATTTCAGGTAGCAAAATATTTTAACTACTATTTTACAAAGTTTTAGATTATAACAAACAACTGGGCATTTAGTTAAACAGATTATAATTTCAAATTATATTTTTTTGGGGGCATAAGATAAATGGATTAAATTACGTTAACTATTAACAAAATATAAACATTTGCCATTTTGTTGCTTAGTATTAGTTTTTTTAACCACTAAAACACTTGCTTATGAGTATGCGTCAGCTGAAAATAACAAAGTCGATCACCAACAGAGAAAGCCAGAGTTTGGAGAAGTACCTGCAAGAGATTGGTAAGGTAGAGTTGATTTCTCCCGAGGAGGAGGTTAAATTAGCCGTTTTGATCAAAAAAGGCGATGCCAAAGCGCTCGAGAAATTAACCAAAGCAAATTTGCGATTTGTGGTTTCTGTGGCCAAACAATACCAAAACCAAGGGCTCACTTTGCCAGATTTGATCAATGAGGGCAATCTTGGTTTGATAAAAGCTGCGCAGCGATTTGATGAAACCAGGGGTTTTAAATTTATTTCTTATGCAGTATGGTGGATTCGCCAAAGTATTTTGCAGGCACTGGCCGAGCAATCACGTATTGTGCGCTTGCCATTAAACAAAGTAGGTCTTACAAACAGAATCAGCAGGGCTTATTCTCAGTTGGAACAAGAGTTTGAAAGAGAGCCCACTCCCGAAGAATTGGCTCAACTATTAGATATTGACGTGGAAGAAGTTTCTGCCACATT
Source organism: Chitinophagales bacterium (assembly GCA_038249665.1). GTDB lineage: Bacteria > Bacteroidota > Bacteroidia > Chitinophagales > Chitinophagaceae > Ferruginibacter. The sequence continues at coordinate 2,106 of JBBSDF010000070.1, read as the reverse complement.
GGGTATGGCTGCCAGGCATGTAAGTATGGATCAGCCGATGGGTGATGGCGATGACAGCAGCACTTTAATGGACATCATGTTTAACAAAGATGCACTGGGTACCGATGATGCGCTCGCGGTAAAAGCATCGTTGAATACCGAAATTGAAAGATCACTTAGTACCCTCACAGAACGACAAAAAGAAGTGGTTCGTTATTTCTTCGGATTGGGAATCGATCATCCCTTGAGTTTAGAAGATATCGGTGAGCGTTTTAGTTTAACCCGCGAAAGAGTGCGTCAAATTAAAGACAAAGCCATTACCAAACTCAGATCCACCTCAAGGTGCAAATTGCTAAGGAGTTACCTGGGTGCATGATGAGAACTATGTTTATTTTATTTTATAGGACCTGCAATACTGCGGGTCTTTTTTTATTTGCCAGGCTTGGCTTACGAAACTCATTTCTACTTTTGGTGCAATTAAAAATACAGCAGATTTTTTACCGTAACCTTATTTTATGTTGCAACTTTCTATCGCCTGCAACAAGTCTCTCTTATAAAATAAAAAGTAGACACTGCGGTTCGGTTTTCAACCAACGGTAATGGACGGGTTAACAAGATGAGTATTTTTTTGATGAATTATTTCGCTCCGTGTGTTCCCATTTCCTGCGGCGAGTTGCTGCTCCAAAATAAAAAGAGGTAGCTGCAGTCTGGCTTTCAGCCAACGGCTATGGTTGGATCTACATAATCAATATTTTTTTATACTAATTTTTTTTACTTAGAATCTTTCTATCGCCTGCCACTGGCTCTGCTTCTTTTTCTTAAAAAAAGAAGCAAAATTTATCTGCCTATCGGCCTACAAGTATGCCGATAGGCAGAGTCAAGAGCTGCAGAAAAAAAGCTTCCCGATTTCGCTGCGCTCATGCGGGATAAGAAAAATCAATCATCGGATGTAAAAGAAATAAGTTCGATCCGTTGTTCAATTCCAAACTAAGTGCGGCTTACCAACCAATAATATTTCAAATCTCAGGTAACCCTAATTTCATTTTTACATCCCTCTTCATGATTTTCTCAACGCAATTTTTTTCAGGCCCGGCTCCGACTCCGTATTTGGTTTGTCTCAAGGCCTTGATCGTTTACATGATCTTCTTTTCCCCGACTGAAAGTTTCTGTTCCAAAATAAAAACAGGTAGCCGCCGTTTGGTTTTTAACCAACGGCAATGCATGGTTTACTATATTCAATATTTTTTACCTCTCCAAAATAAACCTTAGGTAGCTGGAATCTGAGAAAAAAATTAATATTTCGAAACGAATGACGCCAGGTTTCTAATGTGGTTCCTTTGGTGACTTTTACATGATTGTACGCTTTAAACTCGTTCGGGTGGGCTGTATTGAGATGGGAACAACACTTTTTTTATGATGTTGTATGTTTCAATGATGAAGTCAGGGATGCCCTGCCTGGTCGGCACTCTAACCAGGCAGGAAAAATAGTCATTAAAAAAGCCCTGCCTTTTTGAGGCAGGGCTTTGTAGGAAGAAGAACTTCGTTGTTATTCGATTATCGGGCGATGGTAAATATTTTGTTCAGTTCCAAAGTGGCATCGTTGCTACGGATCACGTAATCGCCGGCAGCAAGTCCGTTTAAGTTGATCCTGAAGTTGTTGTTACCATTTTGAACGTTGGCATCTAATGTTTTCACCAATTTACCGTGAATATCATATACCTGCAATTGAGTTCTTACCGCACGATCAGATTTGATTACTACATTGAGTACATCATATGCCGGAACGGGGTAGATCAGTGTGCTGATATTTTTCGATGAACAATTGGCTCTTTCAACCGCGGTGTAAACAAACCCACCGTCCTTATCAATTTGTTTGATTCTGTAGAAAGCATTGCCTCCGTTTAGGTCAACCTGCTGATAAGCTTTTTCAGAAGTACTGTTACCCGCAGCCGCAATTTTGCCTATATTGGTCCAGTTGCTACCATTGGTACTTCTTTCAATTTCAAAGCTGCTGCTGTTGATTTCTTGCGCAGTGGCCCATGATATCAAGGTTCCGGTGTTGGTACACTTCGTTTCAAATTTGGTGAACTGAACTGGGAGAACACCGCCAAGAGCAGTAGGTGAATT
>JBBSDF010000069.1:0-12801 GCA_038249665.1 Chitinophagales bacterium | reverse complement strand
TGGCTTACATTATAGTTACTGATTTTCATTTCAAAGATCTATCCAATAACTAGTATCGAATTCGATAGATGTTTGAGGTGTTTGTTGGAAGTTAGCCATCCCACTTAGTACTTTCATACTACATGAATTGAAAATAATCATCCCCTTATGAAAGAACCTCTATTCGAAACGGGGATAATAATTTTTAATCGTGCCATTGCAGCAGTACATTGGCTACACTTTTATCCACTTTCGTATTCAACATTTCTGCTAATGCCTGATTGTTTAAAATTTCTTTTTGTGATTTTAATGCATTCCATAGATTTTGAATGCCCATGATTTTACTTTGTTCATATACTTTGTCTGAGGCCATATGCCAACGGCACTGGTACCAGGCATAATTCTGCGGATATACTTTGCCCAGTTCATTGTAGTAGGTTTCTAGATCATCTAGTGTTGTATAAGTAAGTGTTGATTTATTCGTAGCTGCAACCAATGCTTTGGGGAATATGGTGAGTGTTGGCAGGAGGGCTGGTTCCTTTTCTGCTATGTAAGTGTGCAGTAGTATATTGGAGAAAAGTTCTCCCAACCATTTGCGCTGCAGAGTGAGTCCACCTTGGTTTTGATAAGCATGCCCTAACTCATGAATGGCTAAAAGATCAAAAAAAGACTCGAGTGTAATTGTTCCTTTGTTGTTAGTATAGGTTTGTGTAAATAATTGTGCTTCTTCTTTTGTTAGTTGAGCAAGGGGAGGAATTCCATTTCTCCAAAAATCGTTGTCTTCCGTTGCTACCACCAATGTTTGATTATTGGTGTAATGTGGCATCCCATAAACGGGAAACTGTGTGTGTTTACTCCAATCTTGTGGGGAGAGCAAGAGCAATGTTACAGACGGTGTAAATTGAAGTAGAGATTGGTAATAGCTCATCACGTTATCAAGTTGTTTTGCGATTCTGATCGCTTTCTCTTCTGCTCCTTTACTGTAATAAGTCTGTGTCTTAAATCCTTCCAATAGTTGAAGTCCTTCAAAAGACTGGCCGTTTGCAATAGCGGAAATAAAAAATACAAAACAGCACAATATTAGCTTAGAAGATTTTACAATGAAAGTCTTTCGGCATTGATGGCGGGTGAGCATTGCTGGTACTTTTTTGAGTGTAGCAAGCTCATGGTACTGGGCGAGAACTGATGTTGTCATGATTATTTTTCAGTAAAAGTAGGATGATACTGCGCCTCTTGCATAGTATAAAATCGACAACTTATATCAATATGTCCTTTTGCATTCGCAATGGAGTAGCTAAAAGTTGTTGTTCAATCACAGATGGGTTTACACCTGCAAATACTTTAAAATCTCTGATCAGGTGCATTTGATCAAAATAGCCTGCCTCATAGGCAATTTCAATCCATTTGAGGTGTGGCTTTGCTTCGCGGAGTCTGTATGCTTTTGAAAATTTTAAAATGCGTGCATATAGTTTTGGATTCATTCCTAATCTTTCTTTGCTCACTCTTTCAAATTGTTTAACGCTCAAACAAGAGAGAGACGCTACTTTATCGATCGACATATGGCCGTTGTTTTTCAACAGTAACCCAATGGCCGCATCGAATGGTAATATATTTTTTACCTTGTTAAGCTGTGTCATTAAAAAATTTTCGACGATTGTTTTTCCCGTTTCCAATTCTTCTATTTCAAAAAGTTGCTCGTTGACGTTGCGGATGTTATTGCCAAAAAAATCAGTTGCATCGTACCCGCAGTCGAATAGTTCCTGCATCGGAATTCCCATCATACGATACAGACCGCCGGGCACAAAATCAACGCGTATCGACCGGAGCTGTTGATCCACTTTTACATTTACGCGGGAAAGTTGTGGTCCGATTAATATACTAATCGGTTGTACAACAAAATCAGTGGAGTAACTCAAGCTGGATGATATAGGATTTTTGCAATAGAAAATAAGGGATTGAAAAGGAGCAGGTGGGTAAGGTGTAACCACATGCCGCATGCCGTTGGGCAACACCGCATTGATGGTCATGATGTTTACAACGTAGGGCTGTAATGCAGGGTGTGGTATGTAGATTTTTACTTCCAATGTAAAGTTTATATTATGGTATTGGAAACACAACCATTTTATTTCGGGCGTGTCTTATGTAAAGTAGGCGTATGAACAATGCTTTTTGTGTCTTTGGTTGTAGCAGCATCAACTTCTTCATCGGAAAAAATCTTATTCTGCAATTTTCTAAAAGATACCATATTATTTCCAAAAATTAAAGTATGTAGAATGAAAAACCTCTGTTAATCTATAAATAGCCATCTTAAAAAGTAAAAAATCTTTGATGTTAGTGGGTAACTCAATCGAAGGAATTCAGTAGCCAAACGGCACGCCCATATGAATTTGAAAAAGAATATTGCTGGTTTAGCATTTTCAGGTACGGAAAAAAACGTAAGGGGAACAATTTCGTAATAAATAGGAAAAAGTTATGAAAGAATATATAGATGGGCGATTGGTTTAGAGTGAGTATTCCTAGTGCAATAAAGCGATCTTGCAGGTCAACTATTTTATAAAATGGGTTGCGCCAACAGCAACTGTTTACCTTCATCTTCATGGGGACTAATCATTCAAATAATGTAGTTTAAAACCTACCCCTCATAGTAGACACGGCTAACCATTTTAAGTATGATTTCTACAAAAAATAATTTGTGTGGGAGGTATTTTTGCGCCTAATTATTTAATGTTAAAAAACAATCCTTATGAAATTAACAAAAACTTTAAAAAACTCGTTTTTTAGATTCATTTTCTATTCTTTATCAATTTTTCTATTTGTTTCTAAAACTAATGCTCAGTGTTTAACGAACATACTCAACAATCCGAGTTTCGAATCTCCTGTAGTAAATACCATTAATGGTAATAACTTAGTGGGAAGTTCATGGAGCGGATGGAATTCACAAGGTGGTGCTGGTTTGAACATCATTAGAGTAAATGGATCTAATTATATATCTGGTGCAGATAATGCTGCTCATGGAACTCAATACCTTGATATCGCTGGCGCCAGCGATTATCCTATTCAAACTTTTACAATTGCGGTACCTAGTATTTGTTATTTCGCTGGAAAGTTTTCTAATAGAGAAACCAATCCTGGCTTCGCAAATTGGAATGCCAGAGTTGATATTTTAAATAACTCGAATTCAATTGTTGCTTCTTCCAATTCAAAATTAATGACAATTTCTGTGAACATGGAAATTTGGTATATGCTGGCTGGGGAGTCTGCTATACTCGCTCCGGGAACGTATAAGTACAGAGCTTTTGTAGGCGACTTTGGACATTTTGATGATGCTTTTCTTTGTGTTCAGCCTGCTGCATCTGTTTGTACTAACAGAATACCGGAAGCAAGTTTCGAATCTCCCGCACAACCAACTAATAACATGACTACTACTGTAGGCAGCACCTACAATGGCTGGTACACTCAAAATGGTAGCAACATACAGCTCACAAAAGTAGATGGTACAGGATATAGTTTAGGTCCGGATGTTGCTATTAAAGGTAGTCAATACCTGTCTGTAAGTTCTACGAACGACTTTATCCTTAAAAATTTCAATATTTCATGTCCTACCACTGTTAACTTTTCTGGTTTTTTTGCCAACAGACCTAATGCATCGTATGTAAACTGGACTGGTCGAATTGATATTTTAAATTCATCGAACGCTGTTATCGCAAGTTCTACCACTCAAGCTTTTACTAATAGTACGCCTAAAGATATTTGGTATCAACTGTCCGGAACAACCGCTTCGCTTCCAATAGGATCCTATAAATGTAGAATAACTTTAGGAAGAGAAGGCAACTTTGATGACGGGTATATTTGTATTGCGAATGTATCATGTGCTGTACTCCCTATTATTTTAAAAACTTTTACTGTAACGAAAAGTTCACAAGGAGCATTTCTCACTTGGACCACCGCTCAGGAAGTTAACAATTCTAATTTTAAAATTCAACATAGTATTGATGGAATTAACTGGCAACAGTTAGGAACAGAGGAAGGAGCAGGGAACAGTAATGTAGAAAAGACCTACCACTTTGTTCATAAAATGGTTTCAAACGGCACCAATTATTACCGCATTCTGCAAAATGATTACGATGGAAAGGAGAGTGTCAGTGATGTAAGACAACTACAGTACAATACTGACAAGCACATATTTTCTATAAAGCAACACAGCATTGGAAGTAGGCGTTTAGAACTGAATCTTACTACAAACCAAGGCTTGATGATATTTGCTGCAGATGGTACTCAGCTATTCAAAAGTTATTATAAGGCTGGTGTGCATTCCATTTATTTGGATAAGTATGCTTCGGGTATTTATTTATTGAGTAATGGACAACAAACGGAAAGGTTTATTATTCAATAGCTTAAAAACATTTATTTGTATATTCTGAAGTCACTGATGTATTTACATCGGTGACTTTAATTTTGAAAGCACCAGGTTAGCTAAAGAAGCAAGCATAATAGAACAACCTATGTGACACCATTGATAGCAATAGCAATAAACAGATGTAAAAGTTATATCAAGTATATTTGATGATTACTTCTTATTTCGGTAAACTTTTGATGATACTTTCAACCAAGTAAATGAATGCCACTATATAAAAAATCCTTTTTACAAAGTCTTATTTTCCTATTGATATTTCTTGTCAATATTTTTTCTGTTGCTGCTCAGCCATCCCAAATTATATTTAAACATTATAGTGTTGCCGAAGGGTTTAGTTCCAACGAAGCATTCGATATTACAAATTCATCAGAAGGATTGATTTGGATAAGTTCTGGTGATGGTTTGGCAAGGTACGATAGCAAAAGTTTCAAGTTCTATCGGCACGATAATAATGATACCAATACTATTAGTCACAATTATTGCAGCGCTTTACAAACGGATAAGCGCAACTGGATATGGGTAGTGGCGGATGACGATTTAGATATTTTTGATCCAGCTACCGAAATATTTCACCACGTTAAATTAGCTGGAAAGAAAGGAGAAAATGCCCAGCTGAAGCCCAAAACATTCTACTACGATCAAGAGAAAGACATCATGTGGGTAGGCACCTTAAATGGTTTGTACTTTAGTAAAGCTGGATCTTTTGTACTGCAAAGTGCTGCAACAATATCAGCCGATACAACTTTTTTTACAACTCCCATTCTTACCATAAACCCTGACAATAATGACTGGCTTTGGTTAACCAGTACCAATAAAATCATAAAGTTCCACACAAAAACTGGTGCCACTCAACATTTTTCCATACCGCCCATCGTGAGCGGCAATCAAAATAATGGCAATATTTATATCGCTAGCAGCTATTTAGATCGAAATAGCATTCTTTGGATGGGTACAGTCTATCTAGGTCTGTTTTCTTTTAATACCAATACCCTTCAATTTGAGCAATATACCTATCAGGATATTCGAAAGCAACAAAATACCATTTTCTCCATCACGCAAACCGTATCAAGCAATTTGGAGGATGTATTATTTGTTGGAGCAACTGAATTGGGTTTTGCAGCATTTAATACCCAAAAAAAGCAATTTACCTCCTATTATTCTCCGTTTTATAATACTTCTTTAGGCATCAAAGGGGATGTTTATGGATTACATAATTTCGATAACAAACTATGGATTGGTTCTAGTACAGGTTTGCATTGTTATGATTTTAGTTTACAACTATTCGAAAAAAAAGACTTCAGTAATATTGCCAATGGCATTTCCTTATTGCCTACGGAGCACCTGAATGTGGAAAGGAATAATAAAGGGATTGATGAACGTTTATGGTTTTTTGTCCCATATAAAAACGCCTATATTTATCATCTTCTAAAAGACAGTATATCTCCCATTCCTTCTAAACTCACGAAATATACTTCAGTCGGAACAGGTATATTTTCGGCATATATCGATTCGAAAAATATCCTTTGGTTGGCCACTAATCTATATGGTTTAATTGGTTATGATATTAAAAAAGACACTATTTATTTTACTGAAAAAAAATACTTTCATAAGAATCTTGAATGGGTACATCATTTTTATGAGGATAATTTATCAAACCTTTGGGTTTGTACCTACAACGGTTTGTACGTAATGAACAGTAGTAGAAAGGAGGTAACGTCAGTTTCAGTTGTAAATAATTTAGTGAGCCAAAACAAGATTTCAAAACGAATAGTAGGGATCACACAGGACGAAAATGGTATCATTTGGTTAACGGCAGATTACTCTAATACAAAAAATGCCGGCATCATTAAATTCGATCCGCAAAAAAATACTGCAAGTATTGTTTACAAAGAAGCGGTGACGAACGTAGGGAATAATCCTGCTGTTGATATTAGAGATATTTGCAGCAATAAAAAGGGGAAAATATTTGTATCATTTCGGAACCAAAATATTTTTTGGTTTCACAGTAATGAAAAGGATAGTATTACTCTCTTTGAGTTGGGAAGAAAGCAAGGTTTGAACAGTGCCGCCATTGATAGGCTGCTTTCAGATTCCTCAGGTAATTTATGGTGCAGCAATTCGTTTGGTATTGCGCAATATATAACAAACCAAAATAGTTTTAGTAATTACGCACTGGCTCAGTATGAATTAAATACAACTAATAATCCATTTATTTATATTTCTCCAAATTCAGGGAAGTTTTACATCGGGCAGTCCAATGGTTTTTTGTTGTTTAATTCAGCAAACAACCGCAACGATATATCCACTACAAATTTACTGTTCAATAATCTTGAAATCAACAACACATCTTACCCCCATAAAATTTCAGACGGCGATCAGCTGCTCTTGAACTATCAACAAGATATGATCAGCATTGAATTTGCCTTATTAAGTTATAGTAATTCAGATGAAAACACCTATGGTTGGATGTTGGAGGGTCTCGAAACAGAATGGAATATTTCTAAAAATAACGTCGCTACTTATAATCACTTATCACCGGGTCGTTACAGGCTTTTGGTAAAGGCTGCCAATAGTAATGGCGATTGGAAAACTACACCTATCGAACTATATTTTACTATAACGCCTCCATTTTATGCAACCTGGTGGTTCAGAATTATGTGTGCACTATTGCTGGCGGGAGGAATTTGGGCAATTGTGCAACGACGTTTCAATCGAATAAAAAATAAATTCGCTTTACAAAATCAAATTGCATCTGATTTGCATGACGAAATCGGCAGTACACTCACAAGTATCAATATATTGAGCAACGTAACACAACAAGCCATGGGGCAGGAGCCCCGGCAAGCCAAAGAGATGTTGCAACAGATATCCAATCAGAGTAAAACCATACAGCAAAATATGAGTGATATTGTATGGAGTATTCGTTCTGATAACGATAAAATTGAAAATCTTGTGGCGCGTATTCGGGAATTTGCGGCCCAAACATTAGAGCCATTGCAAATTGACACTATGATTGATGCCGATGATGTGATGGTGGCTAAAATATTACCCATGCAGTATCGAAAAGACATGTTGTTGATATGCAAAGAAGCCATCAATAATATAGCCAGGCATGCCAATGCTACAACAGCCAACATAGTTTTTAGTACTAAGAAAAATGATATTTCTGTGATCATAACAGATAATGGTAAATGGAAAGGATTGAATTCTGGCACTGGAACCAAAACAATGCAGGAAAGAGCAAATGCGCTTGGAGGTAATTTAACTATAGAAGCATTAGATACTGGAACGACCGTTTTTCTCTCATTGCCATTACCATAAATATGTTATATGGCTTCTATATACTAAGATTTAATTTTGTATTGAAATGGTAATAAAAGTATTGATATATGAGGATAACGAACTTTTGCGAAAAAGTATGCAGACGTCTTTGTTGTGGGACAAAGATTTTGATGTTTTGGCTGCAATGGCCAATGCCAGCTCTGTAACCGAGGATATTTCAATACTGAAACCAGATGTTATTTTGATGGATATAGACATGCCCGTTTGCACAGGTGTAGAAGCCGTTACCAATATTCGGAAAACTGGTAATTTGGTACCTGTCATCATGTTTACGGTATTTGAAGATGAAGAGAATATATTTAATGCCATTTGTGCAGGGGCCAATGGTTATTTATTAAAAAAGAATTTTGATCAACTACCCGCTGCCATTAAAGATGTGTTAGATGGGGGTGCCCCCATGACCAGCAGCGTTGCAAAAAAAGTACTAAGCTTTATACCTCCACAAAAGTCAGTGAAAGATTCGGAGATAGAAAGTCTTTCGCCACGGGAAAAAGAACTACTGGAATATATTGTGAAGGGGTATAGTTATAAAATGGTGGCTAATCAAATGGGAATTGCTACCGAAACAGTAAGAAGTCACATCAAAAAAATCTATAAAAAACTACAAGTAAACAGCGCTACGGAAGCGGTATATAAATTTAACGGAAATCGTTAAAACTATTACGAATAGGTATGCCCCATTTATGGTATTGTTCTTACCTTTTATATGTTTCATTTTTGTATAACCAAAAACGAAAAAATATGAAAAAGGCACTACTCCACATTTTATTTGTAACTGCGTTAGTCAATGTTTCGACGGCACAGGTAACCACACCCACAACGGTAAAACCTTTGCCCACCAACCAAAATAGAGTTAGAGTTGCATTGCCGAAACCTAAGCCAGAAACTATTAAGTTGGAAGATATCACAGAGTGGCTTTGTCCGCAAGCATTGGTTAGAGGCGATAGAGAATTTGACGGTCATGGTCCAAAGGTAAAATGCAATGTAACTTTGGGACTTCGAAATAACAACACTGAAATTTGGGCAAAAATCGTTTTTGAAGCAAAAGAAACGGTACACGATTGGAGCACCACTACTGCTACTTGGAATGTAAAAGTATTTACCACCCCTTTCGGTAAGAAGATACAAAAATTTGCATCAGATGTTTTCTCTCGTACAGAATTTATAAGTCCTGCCGCAGGAGCCCAGTTTTTAATTCCCGGCTCTGATCTAAAAAGGGGATTAAGCGTATTTTTCGATGGGCAAGTAATTGCAGGAGCTGTACTAGCTGCCCATGGTTTACCTTTTGATGCCACACCCGCCTTGGCTGCCCAATTAGTAAAAACATATATCAGAGGAAATGAAGTGGTTCAAACACCGTCATTAGAAGGTCGCGCTGTGCGGTTTTTTCACATTGTAGGAGATACGGGCGGAGATGATATTAGCAACGACAATAATTGTAATGATGATACCCGTATCGAAAAAATAGAGTTTTTTCCTATGCAAGTGTTTATGGTGAATGTAAATTAATTTTTCAGACTGCAGAAAATATAAAATTAAACAGCAATGAAATTAATACAGATCTTATTGATAACATTTTTTTGCACTTGCAATGTTATGGCTCAACCTTTTACGCTCAATAAAAATGTAAAGCCGGTTTTATTAAACCTGATTCCCTATACAGCAAAGGATACAATTCTAAATGGTAAAAAAAATACTACAGATGTAGTACAAGTAGAAGATACAAGCTACTACTATGTAAAAGGTTTAAGTATTTACCAGCCAGTTGTTCTAAACATTAGTAGTACCGATGTAAATAATAAAATGATCATTCAAATTGCAAAGGATAATTGGAAAACGCCTGACAAAATCGGGAGCTTAAATTCAAAAGGTATTTGGCAAGCCACGTTTAAAACCGAAGGCAGTTTCGGTATCCAAGTCATTGCGCCGAAAAAAACAATTAAATACAAAATAGTAGTATGGGTAGGTAACGAGCCTAAAAAAATCAACATGCCATCGCCCTTTAAAGAAGCCACTGCTGCACCATCAAAAGCTCCTGCAGCACCAAAAACACCCCCCAAAACAAGAACTACTTCAAAATCGAAAAGTAAGAAACAATGAAATACCTAATACTACATATTGGCTTTTTATTATTTTGTTATGCTGCAAACGCACAAAGGGCGGGTGTCGTTCAAAATGCTGCAGAAGCATCCGAAGCAGCCAACGCCATTATTGATGGAATACTTGGCACTGTGCCCGGAATAATAAGTGGAGGCAATGCAGCAGGAGATTTCCCCCCTTTAAGTGCCGGCGAGTGCGCGCCAGACTTTAACGAAAGCAGTAACAGCCGTATGAGTTATCAGTGCGCTCCGGAATCTGAGTGTCAGAACTGCTTTACAAATGCTAATGACAAAATGAATTTTTTTAGAAGACAATTAGCAAGGCTTAATTGCATTTATCAGAATACAAAAAACTTTACCACTTCGGCTGTAGCTTTTGGAGATGGAGCCAGCGGTGTACACGCTATGACGGCAATTGCCTGGCAAAGAGAACGGGCAAAAATTAACGCTTCTTTTCAGAATCTTAAAAAAACATATGATACGCGCTACATTGAATTTATACAAGGATTAAAAGCATCATTGATGGAATTTGACGGCTGCGAAAATCGTTACGGGCAGGGAGATTGGTACCAAAAAAGCGGATTTATTTATTTTGAAATGATGAAAGAAAGATACAAACGAAACGATTAATGTCAGCAGTATGAATAACAAAAGCTTATTAATTTTTATTACGTTACTCATCTTTATTCCATTCAATGCCTTGCTTGCGCAGCAAACCAAAAAAGAATCCGCCGATGAGTACGTTGCCCGCATGAAAAATATGGTGGACAGCATTAAAAAAGCCAAGCAGGAAGCGAAAGCAACGGGTACCAAACCTCGCGCCAGTGGCGCTTCAGCCGCCGCGGTTACCGTGGGTAAGTACAGCACCAAAAAAGCTTCTATTGAAAGTGCCTATAATTTTTTAAGTATTGCGGAAAAAGATAAAGTAAAAAACTTTCCTCCGGTACCGGAAGCATTCAGAACTAATTTGGACGCACAGGATTTTTTAGACAAATTAACCGGAATCGATTTTAATGCAGCCATTACAAAATATTTCAAAGAAAAATCTGCCGCACTCTCAGGTTACTGCATATCGTATCAAGGCGTAAAGCAAAAGGCAGAAACAATAGTGAAAGAAGCCGCAAGATTAAAGGCCGCCTTCGAAAAAAATAATCCTTCCGTAAAGTTTGGTACCAACATTGGTAAAACCTATATATCTGAGTCATCTCTCGTTTATCTTCCGTTGGGCGAAACTTCCTTTGCCGACGAAGTGGTGAGTGCAAAATATGGAACCGGCAATCTTCAGTTTAAAAAGGAAAATGTTTTAAACACGCCCGATTATGTGCTGATGAAAAAGCTGGCCGATAATAAAGGAATCTATAGCCTGGGATTGAATGGTAACCTGACCATAAAATTTACGGACAATGCTCTGGTAGATGTGAATGGCCCTGATCTATTTGTATTTGAAGCCGGGCAAATAGAACCCACCGATCTCGAAATATCTAAAGATGGTACCAGTTGGATCAATGTAGGAATGATCAGTGGCGGTACGGCAGAAGTAGACATCAGCAAATATGTAAAACCCAATGAGCAATATTACTATGTGAGGTTAACGGATAGAAATACGCAATCTACGGTAGCTGGAGCAGACATTGATGCTATAGCTACTATCGGAGCTGCCATCAAATTAAGTTTAAGTGCAGAAGTATTGTTCGATTTTGGTAAAGCCGATCTTAAAGCAGAAGGTGTTGCTGCCGTAAAGAAATTGGCGCAGCAAATACAAGCTATTCCGGCAGCACAATTAAATATTGATGGCTTTACAGATGATATTGGTAACAATGATGCCAATATCAAATTATCGTTGCAAAGGGCACAAGCAGTATCATCCATACTAAAACAAGAACTGAAAAATAAAACTGGTTTTGTTTTTAAAGAGGCCGGAAGAGGGAATGCAAATCCAGTGGCACCTAACAATAACGATGAAAATCGGAAAAAGAACAGAAGAGTGGAAATCATAGTTAACCCAAAATAATTTGCATGAAATTTTACATGACTGTTTTTGCCTTCTTCATGTGTGGTAATTTATTTGCTCAGCATAAAATAGATTCCTTACTGGGCAGTAAAGGCGTTTTTAATAAACTGGCATTTAAGAAGATTACACCGGATTCCAAGTTCACTTTCGATATAAAATTCACCGTTGTAACAACAGCAAAAGGTGGAAGTAAAAAACAAAACACGCTTCAGCTCTATATAAATACAAAAGATGGTTACGTTGGTATCGATAAATCTAATGCTGCTACAAATACCCTCAAGCCATCCGTGGTAGGTCTTGACTTTTTAATTGAAACACTCAGTCAACAAAGTTTCAGGTATACCAATACAAAAATTATTGGTAAGAAGTTCGAGGAATTAAGTACCAACCTCGTAAATACATTTGATCAGGTAGCCATTAAGAAAACGGAAGGGGTTGATGCAACGCCTAAAAAATATTTGAAGAATAGCCTAACAACTATTCCATATTATATTGATGTAAGCGGTCTTCAAAAAAAAGTAGTGCGTTATCTATACGGATTGTCCTATCCTGCGAGCGGACAGTATAAAAGCTACCTCGGCAGCTTTGGGGTTGGTTTCTACAATATCAGTAACAGCAGCTTTTTGTGTGTGGCAACAGAAAATAATCATATGAAAATAGAAATCGTACAAGTGGAGAAAGTAAATCTCGTATTCAACGCTGCTGGCTTTACAGCAAAATAAAAACTAAAAATGAAATACTGTTTTTTAATTTCGCTCCTCGTTTCTTTAACCAGTTGTGGCGTATTGCAAAACGGTGTTTCTTACACAGGCGAAGAGAAAGTATTTTCGAAAAACTTTAAGGGCGCTTCCACTAAAAAACGGGAAGCTGTTGGTAGAGAACCTGGTTGGGAATTGGGCTTTTCTTTTGCCACAGCAAAAGAAGCCCGCTTAAAAGGCGTCTGGATTAAAAATCCT
>JBBSDF010000068.1:0-13011 GCA_038249665.1 Chitinophagales bacterium | reverse complement strand
TTTTGTTTCTTTTCATCAAGGAAAAGAAAAAGAGCCCGCGGCAGGCGGCGTAGAGATTCAAAGCAAAAAATGTAACTAAAAAATATAGATCATGCCATGGGCTCCTTTTTGCGAAATGAAAAAAGGTCGCCGCCGTTTGGCTTTTAGCCTCCGGTTTTGGGTGGATGAACGAGATTAATTTTACCGTAAAAGCTTTTTGCTTCGCAACTTCCCATCGCCTGCCGCGGGCTTTTTTTCTTTTTTGCTTCTCCAAAAAAGAAACAAAAAAAGAGCCCCTACAAATGGAGCTCTTTTCTAAAAAAAACGTTGAATTTTTATAGCTTATTGCGGCAACAACACCTGATCAATCACGTGTAAAACACCATTCAAATAATGATTATCCCGTGATGTTACATTACTAGCCATTGCATTGGCAATTCCTTTTACGGTGGCGGTGGCCGCTACCGTTCCAAATCCCGGAATCGTTGTAAAGGTAGCTAATAAACTTACCCCCGGATGTGTTGGCACCGCTGCGTTTAGTAAAGTAGGTGTGCTGGTTGCAGTCATAGGCAAGTTTACAGAAAACGCTCTGGCGCCCAACACATGATATACTACAATTCCTTTGATGGTTGTAATGGGTAATGTGCCAATGAAACCACTAAAGGTGGCAACCGGCGCATTTGACGGTATAGCACCACCACTTAATAAAGAAAGTACATTCTTAAAGGCTGTAGTATCTGGAGCAAACACAGTTAAACTGGCACCGATATTGAGTAATGCTGCACGCAGAGCACCGGGGGCAGTTGGATCAGCATCAGCACGATCAATCGCTGCTTTCAACAATGCCAAAGCAGGGTCCGTATCAATTTTATTCCATAAGAAAGTCGATGGCGGTGCATTCACGGCCGCAGTGTGATGAATCACTCCATTGGCTGCTGCAAGGTCAACTGAAGAAAGTGGAATATTATTTAACCAAGCTCCGTTGCTGCGTTTGCTAGGAAAAGTGGTGAGCCTTAGCAAAGCACTCACAGTAGGTGCTGGATTTAAAATACTTGGAAATTGTAAATTCGGAAAAGTAGTAGGAATGGCCGCAGAAGTAAGTCTTTGCGGACAAATATTATAACTCACTACACCCGCTGCACTGGCCGCAGGTAGTAAAGTTCTGATGAAGTTAGAATGCACTGCATCGGGTGCTGCTGTTGGTATAGCACCGCCAGAAGCCACATTTACAAAAGTTCGCATGGCAGCATTGCCTGGTACAAACATAGTATAAGCGTTGGCAGTGTTGTTGATGACTGGCAATAAACCGCCTCTTACGATCATTCTATAATACAAGCTATCATCAGGAATGGCAGCCAATGTTTGCGCCAAGCTCTGACCTGATGGCGGCATTACCGGCGAGATAGGAAATTGCTCCACATCCTTGTTACAGGAGCTGAGCACCGTGATAGCGGCTGCTGCTACCAGGGTTCCCATGTTCAATTTATTTTTGAAAAGATTCATAATTCAGTATTTAATGTTTTAAACAATTGCGTTCGGTTGTCAATTAATATACATTGTATGCATATGATACATAGTACAAACCACCTACCTGAGCATTACCCACCGCGTTTACGTAATATTGATTCAACAGGTTGTTGGCACCTAATTTCAAAATTGATTTTGTTTTAGGTAATTTCAAACTCACCTGTGCATCAACTGTTTGGAAGGAAGGTACCTGACCGCTGGCGAAATCGCCTTGGTAGAAAAACGTATCCTGCCATCTGTACGATACATTGAAGCCCATACGTTTGGAAGGCCCGAAACCATTGTTGGCCAATGACGCGTTGAAACGATATTTTGGTGAGTTAAAGAAAGACACCTGTCCTGCTGGTAACTCATCCAGTTCATCAGAAGACAAGTTGGTGCTTACCTGGAAATTTTTAGGCAAACGATAATCCAATCCAATACCAAAACCGTAGGTTTTTACTTTACCGTCAGCATTCACTGGAAGAGAGTACACGTTTCTTGCAGTTGGGTTACCCAAATCTGCCGGGTTACCCGTTTTTGATTGTGCTACCAGTCTGCGTGTTAAGAAATTGGTGTACTGACCTACATAACCGTAGACGTCGATCAATAATTTTTTCTCCAACGCCAAACCCTTGTATCCTACTTCATAAGAAGTAACTGACTCTGGATTGAAGTCTGAAAAAGAATAGGTTTGTGGTGAACCAGCCGTTACACTTTCGAGGGTGTACACCGGGTTGTTGATCATATTGTAAAAAGTGCGGAAATCTTCTACACCACCCAATAATCTTACGTTACCGCCCACGTCCAAATTGATCCACTGTTGTTGAGTAGATGGGAAACGGTAAGCTGTTTGATAAGAAGCACGGATGTTATGATCTTCTGCTATTTTAAACAATGCAGTGGCTCTTGGTGTGAAACGCCCTTTGAAGTTGGAGTTTTTATCGTAACGACCAGCAACCGTTATTTTAAGTTTGTCGCCGAACAAGCTTTTGATCGCCTGGATATATGCACCCGATTCATTGATATCGATTACGCCTGCTGAATCTGCGAACAAGGTTCCTTCAGAATTCAATACATATTTTTTTAAGTTACCACCAATCAATACGTCGGCAAATTTACCCGTAAACTCAGACAGATTGTATTGTGCTTCTGCCATATACAGGTCAGTTTTATCTACAAACAAACCACCTTGTGGGATAGGCCTGCTTCTAACCGCATCAAACAATGATTTGAATTGAGCGCTTCCTGCTGCAGGGCGACCCACATCTGCTACCCCTCTTGCGCCGTTGTGTGCAATATTGTCTGACTGGCCACCTAATTTATTGGCAAGAAATGCTTGGGCATATTGAACGTACCAATCTGTAGCTTGTGGTGCCGGGGTAACACCATTCGGAGCAAAAGTGATGGATTTTTTCCATTCCTCATTGGTTAAACGAGTAGTGATGGTGGCGTTAAATGACTCACCGGCATTTTCCTGTGTAGTGTATGCACGAGCCATCCAGTTTTTACCTTGTAATTCAAATTTATATTGACCTACTTTCAGGTTTTTTAGTGAATAACGATCACTTCCGGTATAAACCGTATTACCCGTTCCCCAGTTACCTGCAAGAATGGCTTCAACGTTTCTGCCTAATTTATAATTCAATGAACCGCCTAATTTGTAGTTCAAAGTAGTAGGATCGATGATGTCTGATTCTCTGTACCCTGTGCGGGATACATTAATGGGGGTACCAGTAAGTGTATTAATAAATGGAGCCAGGAACGGTGCTTGGCCGCCAATACCTGTTAAGATCGCTCTGATGTCAGCAGTAGTTTCGTCACCATATACATTGATACCATCATAGTTCGGATCAGATTGTCTGTCACCTGCTTTTGGGAAACCATCGGTACCCAAACGCTGATAGTTTCTGTCGTCAACACCCAACCAATCTTTGGCTTGTACCAATTCTGTAGTGATTTTAAAAGCAAAACGCTCACTTACTTTTTTGGCCCAACGAAGGCTCCAATTGTGGTAAGGAGAAGCATCCCGCTGGCGGCTATCGGTGTGCATCACACCTGCTTTCACTTCAAAAGAAAGGCCCTGGTATTTAAAAGGATTTTTGCTGTTGATCAGCAATGTACCGTTCATACCACCCGGACCGTACAATACAGAAGACGCACCAGGCAATAATTCCATATTGTCAACATCTAATTGTGTTAATCCAATTACACTTCCTACAGAGAAGTTCAAACCAGGCGCCTGGTTATCCATCCCATCTACGATTTGGTTGAATCGTACATTCCCACTTGCACCAAAACCACGGGTAGTGGGTGTTTTAAAAGTTAAAGAAGAAGTTACTACATCCACTCCTTTCAGCGTGCTTATTACATCGTAATAACTGACGGCTGGCGCGTTGCGGATGTTAGCAGCCGATACCCGCTCGATGGTAACCGGCGACTCCAAGCTTCGTTCAGCCACCCTGGAGGCGGATACTACTACTTCCTGACCCAATGTGTTGGAAGGAACCAGTGATATACTTACTTTGTTGGCAGCACCGTTCACTGTAATTTCTTGTGGGTCAAAACCTACAGAGGTGAAGACCAATGTTGCGGGAAAACTTTTAGCGGTAAGGGTAAAATTACCTTTGTCATCTGTAAAAGTTCCTACGTCTGTGCCTTTTATGGTAACAGAAACAGCGGAGCTATTCTCCTGCGTTACGCTGTTTTTTACGTTACCGTTAATGATTACACTTTGTGCGTACAATGTTGTAGAGAGAAAATTGGTAAGCAAAAGAGTAACCAAAAAACTAGTGAGATTTTTCATTTCGCATTGTTTTGGTTAAGGTATATTTATGGCAAATTAAGAAAATAATTATCTACAAAAATTTTATTTTTCAACTACATGTTTAAAAGTTAAAGTAATCAACAAAATATATCCCGCACAGAAGCTACTTTTGCAATATGAATCCACATCAATTCCCCCAACAAACCCATTTTTATAGCGGCAAAGTAAGAGACGTTTACAGTATTGGCAACGATTTGCTGGTTATGATTGCCAGCAACCGTATCTCAGCATTTGATGTTATTTTACCCAGGCAGATTCCTTATAAAGGGCAGGTATTAAACGAAATAGCTGCTTTTATGCTAAAAGCAACCGAAGATATTTGTCCCAACTGGTTATTATCTACCCCCGCCCCTTCTGCCAGCATTGGAAAAAGATGCGAGCCGTTTAAAATTGAAATGGTAATAAGGGGCAACCTCACCGGCCACGCCTGGCGTACTTATCAGTCTGGTTCCAGAATTTTGTGTGGCATTAACCTGCCCGAAGGTTTGAAAGAAAACGATTTTTTCCCGACTCCCATCATCACACCTAGTACAAAGGCCAGCGAGGGGCACGACGAAGATATTAGCAAGGAATCTATTATATCACAAGTGCTCGCCACCGCGGAAGAATGGACGGTGTTAGAAAAATATACATCCGCATTGTTTGAAAGAGGCAAGTCGATTGCTGCAAAAAGAGGATTGATTTTGGTAGATACGAAATATGAGTTTGGGAAAATTGGAGAGGAGATTGTCCTGATGGATGAAATCCATACCCCCGACTCTTCCCGCTATTTTTATGCAGATGGATTTGAGGACAGACAGGCCGCAGGGGAAAAACAAAAACAACTGAGCAAAGAATTTGTAAGAGAATGGCTCATTGCCAACCACTTCATGGGCAAGGAAGGACAAACAGTTCCGGCGATGAGCGATGAGTGGATTGATACCATCAGCAAAAGATACATTGAGTTGTACGAAAATATTATTGGCGAGCCATTCCAGCCAAAATCGATGACCGATGCGCAAGTGTATGCACTTGTAGAAGCAGAATTGGAATCTAAAAAATTGAAAAATAGGTTTGTGTAATAACGCTGTGGGTCACTCATCACTGTTCATTCAATCTGGGCCTTAGTCGCTGCTTTGATTTATTGAAGATCATATTGCCTTTGTCTTGTCCTTTTCTCAATACTTTTTGTTCATCATTAGATAACTGAATTACTTGCCTGCAAGCCTCACTGCAACAGCCTTCAAAAGCAGTGACGCATTTTTCACATTGAATGAAAAGCAAGTGACAGCCATCGTTTAAGCAATTGGTGTGCGTATCTGCGGGCTGGCCGCACTGGTGGCATTTGGCAATGATCTCTTCTGTGATACGTTCGCCTAACCTGTCGTCGAACACAAAGTTTTTTCCATGAAATTTATTGGGCAGCTTTTCTTCTTTTATTTTGTTGGCGTAATGAATGATACCCCCTTCGAGGTGAAAGACATTTTTAAAACCATGGTGCAACATATAGGCACTTGCTTTTTCGCAACGGATTCCGCCGGTGCAGTACATGATGATGTTTTTATCTTTCTGATCTTTCAGCATATCGGCAGCCATGGGCAATTGTTCTCTGAAAGTATCACTCGGAATTTCGATGGCTTTTTCAAAATGCCCTACTTCAAATTCGTAATGATTGCGCATATCAACCACAATAGTATTTTCATCCGCAGTTAGTTCATTGAACTGCTGCGCATTTACGTATTTGCCTTTGTTGGCCATGTCAAATGATGGATCAATGATGCCGTCTGCCACAATTTTCTGGCGCACTTTTATTTTTAAAACCCAAAAAGATTTTCCGTCATTGTCTACCGCCATATTAAGTCGCAATTGATGAAAGGCCGGATAGCTGTGCAAAAAAGACGTGAAGTCCTCTAGATTATGTTCGGGCACACTTATTTGCGCATTAATGCCCTCGTTGGCTACGTATATGCGCCCGAATACATTGAGTTGGTTGAGCCCTTTGTAGAGCTCGTCTCGAAAGGATACCGGATCTTCGATAAAAAAATATTGGTAAAATGAAATGGTATGCCTGTAAAAAGTTTCAGCATACAAGAGCTTTTTCAACTCCTCTTGCGATAAGCGGTTATGTAATACAGCCATAAATTTTAATTTGATCCCAGTGATGGGAAATCATACAATGATTGGATGCTTGCAGGGCAAACCAAATTTTTAACGCCGCAAAGGTAATTTTTTATTTTTTAAAAACTGATGGTTGCCGAATTGTTGCTCCTGTTTACGTTTACACTCCCACCCAATATACCGCCAGCTCCAATACGGATACCGGTTGTGCCAGATCTACCATTTTCGAATGCGGCAACAAAATCGACCCTGAAAATTTTGAGAACATTTTCTAAGCCAACAAATGCTTCAAAGTAATGGCTGTTGCTGTTCACGTAAAAAGCATTGGCTCCGCCCACCAGGTTCCAATTGAGTTTGCGAAACAATGGAATTTTGTTGGTGAGCAATCCATTAAAATGATGCTCTACGTGACCGAATGCAAAAGTTCGGTCGATATTGCTATTACCATAAAATGACACCAATTGAAAACTGTTGAGGTATTCACTGGCTGCAATAGAACGATTGCCGTTAAAATGTTGAAAATCCTGAATATACACTTTTTTGTTATTGAGGAAACCGCCGGCCCCGAGGTTGTACTTTATTTCGCCAAGGAGTTTTAAATTTTTATCGCCGTTTACCGAAAACTTCCATTTGTCAAAATTTACATCACTACCAAACAATCCCTCAATGCCTTTGGAATAAGAAAATGTAAAAGTTGGAAACCGAGATCCGATGGCCACTTTACTGTAAGGAAACTGAATGTATTTCTGCCCGGGTTTGAAACTAATCACTACCGACAAGATAGCCGCATGGTGTTGCGTAAACTGTTCGGCTATTTTTTCATCGGGATAATTGGGGGTGATATTAATGCTGTCTTTTTTAGAGATAGTAAAGTTGGTGGTATTATTGAGGGGTATCCTGTTTTCGTACAACCCGTTCATTGTAAACCTAAAACCATTCTCAAATCGTTTGCTGTAGGTGATGCTTCCAAAATAATTTTCATACGTTTTCATCCAGTTATTACCATATAACAAAGTGCTGATGGTATTAATGAGGGGCGACATTTTACTATCCTTATTAAACTGGGATACTCTTTTACCTCCGGCAAAATTCCAACTGTATTGTTTAATTTTTTTGTCGGCTTCGGAGTCTCTCGTCCTGAATTGTATATTTCCCCAGGCGTTTAAATGCCCATTATTGGTACCATATCTTATATGCGGTTCAAAAGAAAAAGCTGTTTTCCACTTTCGGATATAAGTATTAATATAGCCATTGGCTTTAATGGTAACGCCTTCGGCAGGATTGTATTCCAGATCGGGTATCAACGGCCTGATGCCCCAGGTAATGGATGTGATGGAAGAATCTTTTTTTCTGTATTTTGTTCTGTTTAACCCATTCAGAAACACTTTGTAGGGTTTCAATTTTGGCCTTCTGCTGTTTAAAGAATCTACCGTAAACTTGCTGTAAACAGAATCTTTGTTTTGCTGGTAAATACTGTCTTTTACGGCATAATCATTTAACTCTGCCGCTTCCAGGGGAACAGGGCGGATGCTGTCCCAATACATTGTACTGCGTTTGTTAACTGCCGTATCGTATTTGATCAAAACGTTGCTAAATGTATTTTTATCGAACGTTGGATCTACATCATAGTTGCTGTACACATTTAAAAAATTTCCAATGGCATCTATACCAAATGATTTGAAGTTGAAGTACAGCAACTGATTTTTAACACGCCACACCTCTTTGTTAACCGGCACGTGCAATTGAGTGATCTTTAAAGTATCCAATAATTCAAGCTGCGCTTTTTTGGTGATTTGAAGATCAAAACTATGTATCCTCCAATCGTCTTCCGTGATGTTGATGATCCCCGAAAACAGTGGCTCATACAATCTTCTTGGTGTGACTTGGATGGTATTCACAATTTTTCCATCCTCTATAAAAAATCCTTTTAATTTAAATTTATAAAACCCGATGGCGCCATCTGCAATAGGAGAAATAAATCCCCTTGGATTCAAACGCTCCGAAAATACTTTTACATTATTGCTGTACAAACTAATGAAGGTAGGAAAGGTAAATCCAAAACCCCCGCTCCCACTCACACGACTGCTGATGACATCCATTTTAAATTTGTTGGGCTCCTGGGAAAAGATTTTTGCAATTGATTCGGATAAATAAATAATGCCCTGCCCTGCAGAATCAAGTCCCATATCTTTTCTGTCGGTATCTGGTATTTTTTGTCCAAATATTTTTTTGGGAAGATTGCGCAATTTGATCATATCTTTTCCGTAAAGGTCCACTTCGAAAGCTTTTACCTGATTGCCATAGGTGGTTCTTTTTTTGATGGCTTGCCGAATGATCTCGTACGCTGGATCTTCACCGCCGTTTGTAATGACCACTTCTTCTAAAGTGAGTTTTTGATCTTTCAAAATAAAAGTTACTTCTGTATCGCCTTCAATCGTCACCTGTTTTTCCTGACTGGTATAACCAATGTGTTGGCACACCAGCGTATATTTTCCGGCGGGCAAACTGAAGGAGAAACGAGCTTTGTCGTTGCCACTGGCACCTTTGGAACTGCCTTTTACCGTTATGGAAGAAAAGGGCAATAAGTCGCCATTTTCAGTGAATACGGTACCATAAATTTTTTGGGAGCTGGCTGCATAGCCTGTCAACAATAACAAAACGGATAAAATGAATCTCATAACAGTAATTGGGTTACTACGAAATTAGGTGCAATACTGTTAGGAAAAACAAAATGTTGATATTTGGCAAGCCATCTTCGTAGAGTTTATTTTCCTCGTAGAAAGGATGCAGTTAACGCGCCAAATCCAGCTACCAGCGAACCTATGAGGGCACTTACTAAAATTAAGAGGGCTGGATTTTCGAGTTGAATGATAAGCATCGATACCTTTCGGGCCAGCATGTGGTGGTTAGGACTGCTCTTTAAAAAAGACAGTATCGTCCACAAAATTCCTACGGAAAAAAACCCACAGAAAAATGCTGCCCATGGGCGTTGCGGAATCAGTGCCACCACTATAAAGCAGGTGATCCCCACCACCCACCAGGGAAGATACAAGCCTGCTGCAAAACTTAACACCGCCATTAATATAAAAGAGGATAAAAATTTCATGATAAATTATTTGAAGTGTTCTTGTTTATTTCTAATAGTCAGGATTAAGATGCTTTTTTATTGAATTGCATCACCCATTTTACACGCTGGTCTTTTGTCTCTTCTTTTTTCATCATCCACAAGCGATAATATTTTCCGGCTGCCCAATCGTCAACAAAATTATCATAAAACCTGCTTCCGGGGTTTCCGCTTTGTCCGCCCGGATATATAGCATACGCCTCTGTTTCGGCGGTTAAATGAACCACCATTCTCCAACTAGGACCGTGATCCTCTCTGGTGGCGTTGATGATATTGCTACCGCCACCAATGGGCAAGTTTAATCTGCTAAACGGAGCAAGTTTTGCCAAATGGTTTACCTTGGTGGCTTTAAAAGCCCCCCATTGCATCTTTTCACCGTTTCCCTCATTGAGTTGTTTTAATAAGGATATACTTGTTTTGAAGGCAGCTGTTGTTAACTCAGCCAGCGTTTCAATAGCGGGCGTTTGAATATTATCAACAAATTTATATATGCTATCTTTTAACAATCCTTCCATCAAAGTGCTTTCAAAAGGCATCAGGATGGGTTGTGGTGCTTTGGCAAATTCATCTTCATATACTTTTTGGTAAAATGTACTCCATAGTCTTACAAATAAAGTAGCGCCTTTAGAATCAATATCATGGCGCAAGTTCCACTGTTCCAGCATTGAAAAATATTTTTTCTCTTCAGCCGTTAACTGATCTTGTTGGATATTTTTAAGAAAAATCGGTCTTACCATTTCTGCAAATACATTGTAATTATCCGTTTGCATTTTCATCATAGAAGCTGGCGTAAACTTATTGGTATCAGCCAACATACGGTTGATAATCACTCCTCTCGAACTCGGGTATTCGTAGCCTAAGTAATAAGGATAAGTGGCATCCACTGGTCGTTGATTGGCGCTACTCACAAACCCTCTTGCCGGATTGTATTGAAAGGGTGTTTCTGCATCAGGTATCATCCCCTGCCACATGTAACTGCTATCTGTTCCAGGCATAATAAAATCACCTTGATGCTCCCATTTAGCCGGCCATTCGCCTTGTGTGCGGATGGCAATATCGCCCGACTTAGCGGCAAATATTACATTTTGTCCGGGCGTATGAAGGTTGACTGCGGCAGCCTGATAATCGGCATAATTTTTTCCGTGGTTGAGTTGATTAAATATCAGCAGCTCATTGCTCACATCATGTGCCTTCCAGCGAACGGCATAATTTTTACTATTGCCGGTTCTTTTACCTGAATAAGATTTATCGAACATCACGGGACCAAAAACTGTGTATGCAACAGTATCCAGGAAATCAGGCTTACCCGCAACCTTGATGGCTTCATAACGAAATGCCGTTTTTTTCCATTCTCCATTAAAAAGGTAGGCTGATCTTGTTTCGTCATTGAATGTTATTTCATAATAATCTCTCACGTCTCTTCCACCATTAGTGAAACCAAATGCGGTACTGTCATTGAATCCGATGACGATGCTCGGTGATCCCGGAAAGCTGGCGCCGTAGGCATTGAAGGCTGGAGTAGAAAGCTGCATCTCGTACCAAAGCGAAGGTAAATTTAATCCAAGGTGAGGATCGTTGGCCAAAATAGGTGCACCACTCGCTGTTTTGCTCCCTGCTACCGCCCAGTTATTGCTGCCATTTTCACGATCGGGGTTCAATAGTTTTTCTACTTGAACGGGTTCTTTAAAATAAAGAGAATCTGCACTGGCTGGCTGGATGGGTTTGTTAGCAGGTTCTGTAAACAAGGTTCCTTTTGGAATAATCGGGTCCAATGAATCTTGTATGATTGGGTAGAGTTGTAAAAAATCTTCGGGTTTAAAAAACTGACGGGCGTTGGTGAGTTCAAAATCATTATCGCGGGCTGCCAAGTCGTAAGACATAAATTTCAAAAACAAGGCTGTGCGCATATTGCTCCATTTTTCCGGAGCATACCCCAACAATTTGTATTCGATCGGTAAGGAGCTTTCGGTAAGCGTACTGATGTAAGCATTCACTCCAGCCGTGTAAGCATCGCAGCTGGATCTGATGATGGGGTCTTCTTCCATCATCTTCAACGAATTTTCTGCGGCAAACACCATTCCCAGGCGCCTGAACTCACGGTCGTGGTTCACCGCAATTTCTCCAACGATTTCTGCTGCCCTGCCAGCTGCTACCATCGTTTGAAAATCCATCTGCCATAAACGAAACTTTGCATGTAAATAGCCCTGAATGAAATAGGCATCTTTTTCATCCTCTGCAAATACGTGTGGCACCAGCCTTTCATCAAAGTAAACGCTGGCGTTGGATTGAAGGTTATCGAAACTAAGGATCTCTGAGTAATTAACATCAGCAGGTTCTGCATTTTGCCAAATACCATGCTGGGGCGACAATAGTTTACCCAGCGGCGCTTTCAATACCAATTTGGTATTAAACAACAGTATGAGTGCGGTAGTTATAATAGCGGCAATCGAAAAAGGAAGTATTCTCATAACAGACTTTATTGGCTGAAAATTATACAATTTAAATTACTTCAGTAAATATTAATTTTGCAGCTATGAATACGGAAATAACCATCGATGTTAAAAATATACTCGGATTACAATTGCCTACCGATCCAAGATGGGTGAATTTGGCAGAAATGCAATTGGAAGAAATTCTTACAGACCACGCCTATTGTGAACAAAAGGCTGCCACCACCTGTATTACCCTGATCACCAAAAATTCGGAAAAAGATTTGTTGGTGCAGGAACTTAGTCCGATTGTAACGGAAGAATGGGGCCATTTCAGGGCTGTGCTGGCGGAGCTTAATAAAAGGAACCTACCCTTGGGCAAGCAACGCAAAGATGTGTACGTAAATAAGTTGCTGCAGTTTCAAAAAAAAGACGGCAGCCCAAATGAACGTTTTCTCGACCAGATGCTGATCATGGCATTAATTGAAGCCCGCAGTTGCGAAAGATTCAAAAGACTCAGTGAAGGATTAGACGATGAATACATGCGGAAATTTTACCGCCGTTTCATGGAAAGTGAAGCCGGACATTATACATTGTTTATCACATTGGCTGAACATTATCTCGATAAAAAATTGGTGCGCAAACGTTGGCAGGAATGGCTTCAATATGAAAAAGAATTAATGGGTAGCGAAGAAGTGAGGGGTGATAGAATTCATTGATCATTGAGATTTGTGTATAAAAAATATTTGCATTGTTGGCTTATTGTTGCGAAGTAAAAAGAGGTCGCCACTGTCTGGCTTTCAGCGAACGGCTTTGAGTGGATGAACAAGATGAATATTTTTTTTATAAATTTCTTTACTTCGCAGGTTTCTATCGCCTGCCGCGGGCTCTTCTTCTTTTTCTTAACAAAAAGTAGCAAAAGTCAAGGGCTGCAGAAAAAAAAGCTAAAAATCAATCATCGGGTGTAAAATGAAATAAGTTCGATCAGTTGTACATTACCAAGCTATGTGCGACTTACCAGCTAACAATATTTCCAAGCTTTGGTAACC
>JBBSDF010000067.1:0-13096 GCA_038249665.1 Chitinophagales bacterium | reverse complement strand
GTTAAGAAAATCAAGAAGAGGGATGTAAAAATGAAATTGTGGTTACCAAAGCTTGGAAATATTGTTAGCTGGTAAGTCGCTCATAGCTTGGTAATGTACTACCGATCGAACTTATTTCATTTTACACCCGATGATTGATTTTTAGCTTTTTTTTCTGCAGCCCTTGACTTTTGCTTCTTTTTGTTAAGAAAAAGAAGAAGAGCCCGCGGCAGGCGATATAGAGTTGCGAAGCGAAGAAATTTATAAAAAAATATTCATTTTGGTATTTCATCCATAGCCGTTGGTTGAGAACCAGACGGCAACTTCTTCTTATTACGCAACAGAATCCTACGGTGGCCGATTCAATTAAATATTATTCAACCGTCGCCGCTTGTTCTTTATCCAAAGCAAGTTGCGCCTTTAAAGCATCAAGGCCGTCGAATTTAATTTCTTGACGAAGCCGTTTCAATAAAGTTACCTGGATGGTAGTTCCATAGATCATTTCATCAAAATCAAAAATATTGACTTCAATCACCCTGTTGGTTTCCTCAACTGTGGGCCTGATGCCAATATTCATCATGCCTTTAAAGACTGTTTCATTTCCATCAATATTTACCCGTACTGCATATACCCCATTGGCGGGCACCAACTTATTGGCATCATTTATTTGTAAATTGGCCGTAGGATAGCCAATCGTGCGTCCTAACTGATTGCCTTTAACTACAACACCGCTAAAAAAATACGGATAGCCCAGGAAATCTGCTGCGGTGCCTATATCTCCCTGAAGGAGGGCTGTACGAACCCTAGTACTGCTGATGGTGATATCCGCCAACACATGCTCTGGTATTTCCTTTACCTTGAAGCCAAAACGAATGGCTTCTTTTTCGAGTAAATGGTAATCGCCCTCCCTGTTATTGCCAAAACGATGATCATACCCAATGATGATCGTGTGTGGATGAAATATTTTTACCAGAAAATCTTCAATGTATTGTGTAGCTGTTTGTTCTGAAAAAGCTTTGTTGAAAGGAACTTCTACGATGTGTTGTATGCCATAATGCCGCAACAGACTGTATTTTTCTTCCGGAGTATTGATGATAAACAAAGGATCTTTGTTACTACTCACCACCTGTTTTGGATGGGGGAAAAAAGTGATCAATACAGGCGTGCCGTTTATGGCTTCCGCTTCTTTGATCAACTGACGAATTATTTGCAAGTGGCCATTGTGTACCCCATCAAATGTGCCGATGGTAATAACCGCATTGGTAAATGCAGGCAAATCATTAATATTGTGGTAAACCTCCATATAAACAGTGTGTAAAGCTACTTGATAATTTTATAATGGCAGATGTATAATTCATTTGTATTTTGCAGCCGTTTAATGCTCACACCAAATTACGTTGTTCTATGTCACTCTACTCCCGCCGTGGTGTTTCTGCCCAAAAAGAAGAAGTGCATGAGGCTGTAAAAAATCTAAACCAAGGATTGTTTCCCCATGCCTTTTGTAAAATATATCCTGATTATCTGGGCGGCGAGGATCATTTTATCAATGTGATGCACGCCGATGGCGCAGGCACCAAAAGCATACTGGCTTATCTCTATTGGAAAGAAACCGGTGACATCAGCGTTTGGAAGGGAATCGCCCAAGATGCCGTAGTGATGAACCTCGATGATCTGCTTTGTGTGGGCATTTACGACAACATCGTTTTTAATTCTACCATCGACCGCAATAAGAATTTGATACCGGGTGAAGTATTGGAACAAATCATTAGTGGTACTCAGGAATTGTTTGATACTTTGCAAACTTTCGGCGTTCATATTCATTATTTAGGTGGCGAAACGGCCGATGTGGGGGATGTCGTAAGGAGCGTAACTGTAAATGGCACCATGACCTGCCGTTGGCCAAAAGATAAAATCATTAGCAACGACAAAATACAAGCAGGCGATGTAATCGTTGGATTGGCGAGTTTCGGTCAAGCTTCTTATGAAACAGCTTACAATAGTGGTATTGGAAGCAATGGACTTACCTCCGCCCGACATGACGCACTGAGTAAGTTTTATGCCGAAAATTTCAAAGAAAGTTACGACAACCAATTACCAGAAGATGTGGTCTATATTGGAAAAAACAAACTCACAGATACCATTGTGGCGGCAGATGGCAAAAAATATGAAATCGGTCAACTTATTATGAGTCCTACCCGTACTTATGCCCCCGTTTTGAAACAATTGCTCAGCGAATCATTTGATAAAATTCATGGTTTGATCCATTGCAGTGGTGGCGGACAAACCAAGTGTATGAAATACCTGCCCGGAAATTTTAGGATTGTGAAAGACAACCTTTTTATGGCTCCGCCAGTTTTTGATCTCCTGCAACAAAACAGTGGCAGCCATTACAAAGAAATGTTCGAAGTGTTCAATATGGGTTGTAGGCTCGAAATCTACTGCAACGAGGCAGATGCCAGCAGCATGATTGAAGTAGCGGAATCATTCAACATAGATGCGCAGGTAATTGGCAGGGTAGAAGCCTGTGAGCAAAAAGAGTTGGTGATTTTATACAAAGGCGAAACCATTCGATATTAAAAAAAGGGAAGTATTGGTTACCTTTTTTTATTTTGTTGATACGATGTCTATCACTTTTTTCCCGTCTTGACTTTCCCATCTAAATCTGATGGTATATCCTGTTTGTAGCTCTTTTTTTGTTTTGAATGGGACTTTTACAATCATGTTCACATTGCTACCTTCCATTGATCCGCCAATTTTTTTCAAAAGCTTGTCTGTAATCTTTATTTCCTTCATATTCTTGTCGTACACCCAAAAAGTATTTTTCCCACCCAACACTTCGGTCATCGAAGTGCCGCTGATACTGGGAATATCAATACTCAAGTATGCGGTGTTGGGCGAAACGCGAATGCTGGTATCTACTATAATGGTGGCCTTTTGAAACGATACGCCAGTGCTCAATCCCTGAGAGTTATCACTGCTTCTAACCGCTTCAGCAGTTTTAGAAACGGCCGGAGATTGGTTGGCCTTAGCAACACTAACGGGAAAGAACAAACGATGTTGTTTTTTACTTTTGAGGTCGTACAACCTTACTTGAATAATGACATTGGATTCGTTTTTTAAAATGGCTGGTTGTAAACTAAGTTGAACATTGAGTTCTTTCAACGTTCCACCAACATAGCCCGTTTTTTCTTTGTCTTTGAATGCGTTGGTAATACTGGCCAGCACTTCATTGGCTGCATTGAGGTAAGTTACTTCTACCGCAGGGTACACTTTTCTGGCAGCATCTTCTGTAAATCCTGTAGGTAATTGTAATTTCAATATAAATTCTTTGCCTGCTGCGATTCTGTTGTGTGTGATCGGAATACCATCTACACTAATTTCTGCATATTTGCAATAAATACCTTCGTTAAAATATTTGATACCGGAAAAAGGAAGTACACCAGTGCTGGTTTGTGCCTGTGAAAAAATGGTGTGCATTAAAACAAATACCAATAGCGATAATCGGACGAACATGGGAACTAAATTTATTACAAGGTAAACCATTTGTTTACAAAAAAAGCCTTTCGCTACGAAAGGCTTTCCACAATATCATAGGGGCAATTTCGTTACCCCTCGCTTACTGCAAAAGTAACGGGTTGGCGTCTGTATGCGTTTACCGGCTTTCCTTTTTGTTTTGCTGGAATCCATTTTGGACTTTTCATCAACAGCTCAATACAGGCTGCGGCCATTTTGGTATCCTTATAAGTTTCAGCAACAACACCTGTAATGGTGCCATCTGTTTTTACAACGAATCGTATGATGATTTGATAATTGCCAATAGATTTGCCTTCATCAACTGCAATATTTGGGTCTAAATTTTCTCTTAGGAAAAGTTTCCAGGCTTCTATGCCACCCGGGAACAAGGCTTCCTGCTCTACTTTGTTGAAGACTTTGTTATCGTCCTCGCTTAATGAAGCGGGAGGGGCTTTGCTTGTTGATGTAGTGCTTTTAGAATCTTTGGTAATAATTTCTACAACTCCCTTCTTTGATTGCTCCGTTTTATACACTGCAAAAGCTGCATCTCCCTTTAAAATAGTGATTGACTTTATAGTTTCAGGGTCTAATTGTTGTAGAATATGATTATTTACAACTTTCCCATCTAATATATACGTTGGTTCATCATTGATCAAAGGGTTTTGTTTACCTCTTAGAAAAAACTTTTCTTGTTGAACGTTCGGTATTTGTTTTTGCCCAAACTGATCAGCGCTAATGTTTTCATATTCGTCTACTTTTTTGATAGTAACCATTCCTGATTTGTTTTGTACGTTTGGTACTTCAATGTTAGCCAGTTTTGCTTCTTCCAAACGGATGGTTTCTGTTTCGCCATTCGCCAATGTGAGGTACAAAGTTTTTTTATCGGCTCCCACTTTGATGGCCTTGATGGCTACTTTGTTGTAATACTGAACTTTGGCCTTGCTGGTGGGTGTAGTGTCAGATTTTATAGCTGATGCTATAGATGTTGGCAGACTGTTTTGTTCAACAGGCAACCTGTCTGCATACCTTGCAATAGCTTTTAAAATGTTGATGGCTATCGCTTCCTGTCCTTTTGCTGATTGTAGATAGGCAAGGTCTGTAGGGTTGTTGATGTAACCCGCATGTATCAAGATAGCTGGTACAATGTTTCCGGAAAGTACATGTATTCCTATTGTTCGCTGGATTGGCTGTGCTGCAACATTTAGATCATAACCTGATTTGAATTGCGCAATCACAGCCGATGCAAATTCTTTACTGCTTTGGCTATTCGGATATCTGTCTTGCGCAACAAATACTTCCAAACCAGAAAATTTATTTTGTGAAATCCCATTACTAGATGCAATATGAATAGATACAAAAAGTTCTGGTTGGTTGGCTTTTGCCATGGCAACCTTTTCACTGGGTGATTGATAAAGATCAGTTTCCCTCGTAAAAACCAATTCAATATTAGAAGCCGTATTGAGCGATTTGATTTTTTGCAATAACGCCAGATTTAAATCCTTTTCTCTAATACCATCCACACTGGAAGCTCCTTTATCATCCCCACCATGGCCCGCATCTATCATCACCTTTATCTTCTTGGCGGGGTTTGGGTTGCTATTGTCTTTTAGCATGGATGTCTTGAGCGTGAAGGCCGCAAGTAATAAAACAATTACCGGGAGCGCAAGTACACGATAAAAGTATCCTGCTTTTTTGGATGGATAGGCTGTTAACATGTTGAGTCTTCTTTTAATAGGTGAATAGAAAAAATGATTGGTGATTAAATAGGAATGTGTTGGATAAGCTGCTGTTACAATCATAGCTGCCAGCGTTGCAGTATCATAATTGGCCACAGCCTTTTTATCTGCAATAAATTCGTGAATCAGGTTCAGTTCTTTTTTAATGATCCAAAAAAACGGATTGATCCAATAAAATACCAGCGTAAAGTTCATGCACAATTTGTCGAGGCTGTGCTTCTCTCGTACGTGCGCCAATTCATGCGCTAATATTTGCTGACCAGTGATGGAGTGTACGTTGATAGCCTTGTTCCAAAAAATAAATTTAAAAAACGAAAAAGGAGTGCCACTGGCTTCTGTTTCTATAAATACTATGTTTTGGTACGCCATGCTGCTATTGTGTTTGAGTAATTGAAAAATGACTACAAACATTTTAATCATCATGGTCAATAAAATCAAGCTCACCAGAATATAAAGCCAGGCGATAATTTCGCTGGTGCTGATGTTATTGCGATGAGACGAGATGATCACTTCTTCTAAATACAGATCGCCGTTGTTCACCACCTGCAATAACTGTATGGGCGCTGCTGCATTGGTATTGTTTTGTAACAACAGTTGCACGTTCAAGAGTGGTGCAACCATCGAAACCAGTACCGATGCCAACAAATAAAAACGATTGTAGGCATGATAAATCTTGTTTCTTAAAAAAAGCAGGTAATACCCGTACAGCATCGCACTGCACAAGATCACTTTCAAAAAATAGAATGCAAATGTGGCCATCATAGTATTTTCATTTTTTGATCAAACTGATTTGTATTTGTTCATTGTAAGCAAATGATGGTAAGTTGTATGCAGCAGCTCAATTTATTTTTTCTTCAATTGCTTCAACAATAACTCCAGATCCTCGATGCTCAATCCATTTTCTTTTACCATAAATGAAACGGCATTGCTGTAATTACCTTCAAAATAACTTTTCACCATCGTTTTTAAGGTTGATTTGCTATACGCTTCTTTTGCCACCAACGGATAATATTGGTGCGTTCTACCAAATGTTTGGACACCGACAAATTCTTTTTCTACCAAGATCTTCAATAAGGTGGCTACCGTGTTGTTATGTGGCTTAGGGGTTGGCAATGCATCCAAAATTTCTCTCAGAAATGCCTTGTTCAATTTCCAAACTACCTGCATGATTTGTTCTTCGCCTTTCGTTAATTGCTTGCTCATATTTCAATTCTAAGATTTAAAACTAATAAATTAGTTATCAAACTAAATAATTAGTTATCCACATTTTTTAGCAAGTCGTAACAAATTTTATTTTTGATGTGTGGTTGTAACCTTTAAATTTGCTGGTATTGGATGCGCGGGTGTTTGTGCTCATCCTTTGTAAAAAAGCAATCTAAAACAATTCCGAAATATGTCTCAAAACATCATTGAATTAAAAAATGTAAATATTTATCAGGGTCAGAGTTTGATTCTGAGTGATGTAAATATATCAGTGGAGAAAGCAGAATTTGTGTACCTCGTTGGTAAAACGGGTACCGGAAAAAGTAGTTTATTGAAAACTTTGTATGGTGATCTGGAACTTAAGGAAGGCGAAGGTTGGGTGGTGGGATACAGCCTGCGGGAACTCACTTGGAAAACCATTCCATTTCTTCGTAGAAATCTAGGTGTGGTTTTCCAGGATTTTCAACTAATGACCGACCGTAATGTGAACGGCAACCTAAAGTTTGTGCTCAAAGCCACCGGATGGAAGGATGAAAAACTCATGGATGAAAAAATTGCTGATGTACTGGATAAAGTGAACCTTACAACCAAAGGTTTTAAAATGCCCTTCGAACTCAGTGGTGGTGAGCAACAGCGGATCGACATCGCCCGTGCCTTGCTCAATTCGCCGAAACTTATTTTGGCAGATGAGCCTACCGGAAACCTGGATCCCGAAACCAGTGATGAAATTATGCAGTTGCTTTTTCATATTTGCAAAGACTATGGCACTTCCATAGTGATGGCCACACACGATTACATGGTAATCAATAAATACCCCTCCAGAACCATTAAAACAGAAAAAAATAAAGTGTGGGACAATGCTAGTGTAGCCAGCTAATCAATTGTATGGCAGTTTTTTCATTGCAATAACGGTTGTTGAGCAGTTCTTGCCTGCGGGCAATATCTTGCGCATTGTAAACCTCTCCATATAACTCCGCGGCTTTTTCTTTAAAAGAATGGGCGTCGACGGCTACATGGCAAACATTCTCAATGCCTGCACCTTCCTGAGCCGCAGGGTTTACCAGACAATGACGCCCGGTGTACAACGCGTTGATGATCTTCAATTTGATGCCTGTGTTATTGAAAGAGGGCAGAATATTGATCTGTGCTTTACCAATCAAATCCTGCATTTCTTTTTCAGAAGGATTAGAAACCAAACAAGTATTGTTGTTGACATGAGCCAGTTTTTCCAGTTCCTCCGAGGGATTGCTCCCCGCAATTACCAATGGAATATTGATATCGTTGAAAACGTTTGTAAGCAACCAACTGGCTGCTTTTTCATTTTCGTTTACTGATAAATTACCGTGATATAAACAGAAATTTCCTTTTCCCACAGGCTCTGCCACCTTCTCCCAACCTACAAAAGGAGGAAGAAAACGAACATCTTTGGCTTTGAAAGTATTTTTATAAATAGCTTCATCTGTTCTGCTCATAGCCAGAAAAATGGCTTTGTCAGCTAATTTTCTTTCATACCGCTGCAGCAATTTACTCTCGATGCGGTAATACATTTTCTTGAAAACATCCGATTCGTTTTCAGACAAGTTATTGTAATAATTGAATTCAGTATTGTGGAGGCGTACAAAAACTTTTCTGTTTTTCAGTGCACCGATATGAAGAAAATACGTACAGTGAATACCTTCTAGTAAAATGGGGTAATCGTCTTTTAGCAAATTTGTCAATAAATTTTTGCTAGACCTGGATCGAACGATATATGGAAGAAAACACTCCTTCATCCGTGACCAAGGTTGTCTTGTGTAGTAAAATACTTCCTCACAATAATCATCCAAAATATCCTGCGGAGGTCTTTTGCTGGTGAAGCAATGCAGGTGTATTTTATAGCCGAAATGATGCAGCCATTTTATTTTGTTAAACATTTCGATGGCGCCTCCATAATCTGCAGGGTAGGGCACATCCAATGCTACGATATGTAAATTTTTGCTGGTCACAAATAAGGTTGGTAAATAGCTTTTAATTTTTCTGATTCATTTTCCCAGCACAATTCCCGGGCTGCGGTTCCACAGTTTGTTTTTAAGCGTTGATATTGTTCTTTGTCGCAAAACAATTGTTGCACCGTTTCGGCGATGATCTTAGGTTCCAATGTTTCTAAACAGATACCACAGTCAAATTGTTTGATAATATTTTTTACCTCCGGTATGGCAGTGGCAATAACTGGAACATCAGCTTGAATATAGTCGAAAATTTTGTTTGGAAGGTTAAACAAATAATTGACATCTTCAAAGGAGTCTAAACTAAAGCCGAGCTGCGCCAGGGCCGTGTATTGTTTTAATTGTGTTGGCGGCACTTTACCAATCATTTGTACCCGGTCTTCTAGTTTCCAAACTATTCTTTGTTGTTCGATGCTTTGCCACAATGTCCCACTTCCAATGAATACCAGCAAAAATCGATGATCTAAATACCGCATCGCTTCCAACAATTCCATTCCGCCGCGTCCGTGGTTGATGCCTGCTCCTTGCATCAGTAAAATGAATTTTCCTTCCCAGTTTTGGGGCATTGTTTTTGGCTCTATGCTGGCGGTAACTGGCACATTTCGGATGACTGTTAACTGATTGCCATATTCTTTTTCGTAGGTTTTTTTCAGCGAGTCATTAACGGTATACACGACGGGTAGCTTTGGAAAAATCCAATCTTCTATTTTTTTCCAGATCTTTTTTTTAACAGGAAACTCGCGCAATTCGGGAACCCCTGTAAAGTACTCATGGGTATCGTAAAATATTTTTTTTCTTCTCCATTTACTCAGCAGGAAATTCGGCAAAAGCACATCCAGGTCGTTGGCTAACAAGTAATCGGTTTTGCAAAAAAGCAACCGTAAAAAAAGTTTGATATTGAATTCGGCATATTGCCAAACACCCTTTTTAAATATACAACGGATACGGGTGGCCTGAAAAGGGTAGGTATCTAAGGGCAGGCTGTTTGAAAAAGACCGGGCAATTACTCGAACATCAAAACCCATCTCTTGCAGAGTGCTACAGATGCGTATCACCCGCTGGTCGGTCGTTAGATCTGAAATAACAGAAACAGTAATTTTTTTTGCAATCATTGTGTTAAGCTGACAAGATAATCAAATTTGCAGATTTAGAAATAGCTGAGCAAGTGATCTGTGATGTTTTTTGCTGCTGTGCCATTTCCAAAAATGGCAGATTCAAAATCGGGTTGAAGTAAAACCGTGCTTTTTATTACTGCTTTGATGATGCTAGTGTCTGCATCGGCGCGTAAGCTACATCCGGCTTCCATGATCTCTGGCCAAAAAGGGGAATCCATGATGACCACACACAATTTTTTCATAAAATAGGCTTCGCGGCTGGCACCTCCACTGTCTGTTATCAGCAAGCTGGCCTTGGCCATCAGTTGTTTCATTTCGGGATAACCTACCGGAGGCAGCACTATAAAATCAGTGTTCAAATGATACGCTGCTATCTTTTTTTGTGTATGTGGATGCATAGGCATCAGCACGGGTATTTCGACGTGTAAATCATTCAATGCTTGAATAATATTGCTCAATTTTTGCCGGTCTTCCAAGCTGGCAGCTCTGTGAATGGTACAAAGGATGTAGTTGTTTGGTAGGTTAATTGGAGCGGTCGCGGGAGGAATTTGTAAAAAAGCATCTAGCATTAAATCGCCCGTAAACACGGTTTCGCAAGGAATACTTTTTCCAAATCCTTCCGCTTTTAATTGTTGAAGGTTTTGTTGGGTACAACAATAATTTACTGCGGCCAAACGATCGGTAAGTACCCGGTTGATTTCTTCGGGCATGCTTTTGTCGGTGGTTCGAACGCCTGCTTCAACATGAACAATGGGCACGTTGGATCGCTGTGCGGCCAAAGCCCCAGCCAGAGTGCTGTTGGTATCTCCGTATAGCATCAGTACGGCATCTTTTTCTTTGCTGATTTTTTCTTGAATGGCATCTGCGGCCAGCCCTATAAACTGATTGGGTGAGGTATGTTGAATCTGAAAATTTACGTCGGGTGGGGGAATGTGCAGTTGGTTAAAAAACAACTCATTCATCTCATAAGTAAAATGTTGTCCGGTGTGGAGTATTTCTTGCGTAAATGCCTGCGTGCTATGCATGGCTTTGTGCAATACCGCCAGTTTTATGAACTGAGGCCGATTTCCTACAACGTGGATGATTTTTTTCAATGCGATGTTTGGGAATAAATTTTTTCAATAATTTCTACTGTCTTCATACCATCAAAGGCACTGGCAAATTCGTGTTGTGGATTCTTCAATGCCAACAATAAGTGCTCATATACTTTATCATGGTTGCTCATGCTGCCTTGGTAAAAGCCATAACTGTTGGCGGGGTTGCCGCAACCAAGGTTGCTAAGTGTAGTGCCTTCTATGTTTTGGTATTCTAATTCGTTGAGGTATTCGCCTCCAATTTTCACGGTGCCGCGTTCACCAAAAATGGTAAAAGATCCCTCCATATTTTTGTTGTAACTGTTTACAGTGTAATTCAACGTGCCGATGGCGCCATTAAGCATTTCGATCAGTACTACCCCGGTATCTTCAATTTCGATGGTGGGGTGTTCAAAATTTCGGGTGATGGCTTTCACGTCTTTTACATCCCCCAGCATCCAGTAGAGCAGGTCTATAAAATGACTGAACTGAGTAAACAAGGTACCGCCATCTAAGAGCTTGGTTCCTTTCCAACTATTATCATAATAGTAGTGTGGCCGGTTCCAGAAACAATTGATTTGAAAAGAACATATTTTACCGAGTTTGTCTTCTTGTAATAGTTCTTTTACGGCCACCACTGGCGGGTTGTACCTGTTTTGTTTCACCACATACAAATGCCGATCTGCTTGGTGGGCAGCTTCCATCATTTTTTTTGCATCTGCTAGTGAGGTACTCAAGGGTTTTTCGCACAAAACGTGTTTGCGAGCCTGAAGACTTTGGATGCTGTGTGCGGCGTGTAATCCGTTGGGTGTGCAAATACTCACCACTTCTACACCAGGCTCACTTTCGAGCAGCATTTCTATCGAAGTGTATGCCCTTGCATCGTAGGCGTTTGCCAACTCATGCGCATATGCTTCCACCACATCGCATACCGCAATCAGTTTGCCTCTTTTTGCAATCTGCTCTGCATGTCTTTTTGCTATTCTACCACAGCCTATGATGGCAAAGCCTGTTTCCATATAGCAAATGTGCTGCATTTTTTTGGGAATAAAAACTACGGAATACACAAGAGTTGTGTTGGTTACAACAGGCCATCATCGTTTAACCGCATCCTGTAGGCGTTGGTGGCGGTTTCGCCCAGTTTTTTCAAGAGTCTGTAATTTACTACCAGCCCAACTGCAGCGCCCACAATGGGAATCATCTGTGCCAGTTTGGCCAGGTCAATGTAATCTCGGTATTCTTGCTGAAAATTTCGCCAATCGTATTGGTGGATGTCTTCTGGCAAGGCAGCTGCTTTTTTGCTCCAGTTGACCATCTCCAGGTACACGTTGTTTCGGTGTTGAGCGCTGCTAAACGCTAGTTGAAATACCTGCAGTATGTACACTCTTTCTTTATAATCTGACACATCGTATCCATACTTGGAAGCGATGTCGAACAACATTTTCATTTTTATGCCAATCAGCAGCGGGAAGTCAGCAAAGGACATAAGGATACCACCAGCTCCTGTGATGCCGCCTTCTGCTGCTGCCGATTTTTTATATATTTCGATGCGCTCCTTCAAAACTGCTTCTGTGATTTCGAGCGATTGAATGGTTTCTGGTTTGGATGTGGCCAATTCTGCGCCAAATAACACTCCTCTAATCATTTGTTTGATGGTAGCAGTAATAGCCTCATGTACTTTTTCTGGAATGATTTTGTTGATTTTCACCTGCATTCTTTTGGTGAATCTGTTTAAAAAGTTCGGCTTTTTCTGCATCTGGCGTTGCCATGCCCTGAGTTCTCTTTTGGCATTTGCTTCGTATGAATTCATGTGGGTTGTCATACTAGCAATTTAGGCTTAATTTAAAGATTTCGCAAGAAAATGAATGGATAAACATCTTTCACTGATATTGGACCCCGCTTAATATTTTAAGTTTTATTATACCTTAACCACAATCTGCCAGGCATGCGGCTTGTTTTCTTTCTTCGTGTGTTCATATCCCTTGCCGCGGGCTTTTCTGTTTCGAAATAAATAGAGATCGCCGCCGGCCTAGCTTTCAGCTAACTGCTTTGGATGGATGAACAAGATGAATACTTTTTTTCGATAAGTTTTTTATTTCTTGTCTTCCTATTTCGAAATATAAAAGAGGTCACCGCCGTCTTGCTTTTCTGTGAACGGCTTGGTTGGAATAAAAAGATTGATTTTACCTTAAAAGCTTTTCGCTTCGCAACTTTCTATCGCCTGTCGCGGGCTTTTTTTCTTTTCCTTGATGAATAGAAACAAAAGTCAAGGGCTGTAAAAAAAAGCTCCCGATTCGCTGCGCTCATTGTGGGACACGTAAAATTTATTCGCCGGGTGTAAAATGAAATAAGTTCAAACATTTACTTAATACCCAACTATGTGCGACTTAACAACTAACAATAGTTCCAAGCTTCGGTAACTTTAATTTCATTTTTACATCCCTTCTCTTATTTTTACTTAACGCAATTTTTTGGGAGGCCCGGCTTTCAGC
>JBBSDF010000066.1:0-13470 GCA_038249665.1 Chitinophagales bacterium | reverse complement strand
GTGTATAATGGCTGTGCCGCCCACACCGGAAGGCCCGCTGCCCAAGAAAAATTTTCCATTTAAACAAATTGCCGTGTCTCTTCCTGCATTGGCCAATAAAGCGCCCTGTGCTACGGAAACAATTACCGGTACGGCATAAGAAGTGTCCTTACAGCCAGTGCCTGTTGTTAAGATAACGTCATAATTACCACTCTGGTTGGCATTGATAGAACTGCCTGTATTAAAATTGCTGCCATCTCTGCGCCATTGGTAGCT
This sequence comes from Chitinophagales bacterium, assembly GCA_038249665.1. Taxonomy (GTDB): domain Bacteria; phylum Bacteroidota; class Bacteroidia; order Chitinophagales; family Chitinophagaceae; genus Ferruginibacter. The sequence goes on along the minus strand of JBBSDF010000066.1, from coordinate 13,215 downwards.
GGCACCTCCGTCAACATTAGTTACCTGCAATAAAACGCTTGAACCACTACATACTTGCAGGTTTCCGGCGGCCGCAAATTCTACCCTGCAAAAGGCAGGATTTTGTGCAGCCAGCACCGCATTTTTTGCATTCACCATGCCATGCCCTAACTCCGACGACCAGGATCCGTTGGGTTGACCAATGGCAGCGGCATAGTTGTAGCCGCCCGTTTTTTTGGTGCTTCTTTCCAATATTTCTCTCACCTGTACCTGTGTAAAATTATTGTTGATACTTAGTACCAATGCTGCTACGCCAGCCACCATAGGTGCTGCCGACGAAGTGCCATTAAAACTGGGATTGTAATCCAGGTTAGGAGCGGTGCCTGTTGCGGTATTACGGGTAGTAACAATGCGAACTCCGGGCGCCGAAATGTCGAGGCCGCTCCCATAATTACCACCCCAAAAACTTTCTCCATCACAGGTAGAAGGCGCTTTTCGCTGATTACACATGCTCATTGCGCCCACGGCAATTGTTTCCCGAAAAATGGCTGGACTTGCTACGCCTGCGTCATTGTTACCGCTTGAAAAAATTACTATAGAACCTTTGCCCCCACGACCAAGAGTGATGGCTCTGCGGATGGCATCTTGTATTAGCGAAGACGAAGTCCCGCCGCCCCATGAGTTGGACAAAATATCTGCTGCACCTTGGTTCCACGCCCAGTCCAGGCATTGCGCAATTTGTGCGGAAGTGCCAAAAGTGCCGGTGGTGCCTACCGTGATATTTACAGGGATAATTTTGCTAAGCGGCGCTACACCTGCTACGCCAATATTGTTGTTGGCTTCCGCAGCAATGATGCCAGCACAACTGGTTCCATGCGAACGAGTGCTGGCTAAAATATCACCAGTGGTTGCATTGCCTGCCGTTAATCCAAATCCAAGTGGGTCAATATTATTGATGAGATCGGGGTGCGTACGTTGTACCCCTTCGTCTAAAACGGCTACACGAATAGTTGGACTTCCCATGGTAATGTCCCAGGCTTCATCCACATCTATATCTGCTCCGGCAATACCACTTCCCTGATTAGCAGCCCCGGTATTTAAATGTGCCCACTGCAGGTTGTACAATGGATCGTTTGGCGGGGCATGCAAGCCATCCAGCAGTCTGAAATCAGGCTCTGCATACAAAAACAAGCCGCTTTCGAAAAAAAGGTTTGCCATCCGTATACCATCGTATCCGTTGATGGCGCCGGCTTTTAATAAAAAAGTTTTGTTGTCGTATTGATAGGCTTTCTCAATAGTACAATTCAACTGTGCGGCCAAAGCTGCAAACTGGATATAGGTAGCAGTAGGTTTAAGTTTTATATAGAATCCTTCATCAATTACAACATCCTTTCCATCGGCTGCTTTTAATGCCGCCCTTACCAATTCTGTTTTCCCGGAATTTTTTAAATAATTAAGGAGTTCATTCTGGCGACTGGTTTTATTATCTTCTTTTAAAGAGATGATCACAAATCGGCTATTATCTGTACTAGTGAAAGCTTTTTCTGAAAGCTGAAAAATAGTCCGGATGCTTTGTTGCAGCTGCTGCACTTCCGCAGCCTTGATGCGTACATACATCCGCTCATTGCTTTGCTGCAAGAAGATTTTTTGATTCCCAAAATAGTAGTATAAACCATTATTATTAGTTTGCTGGGCATTACCGGCAAAAAAAGTAATCAACAAAAAGATAGAAAGTAGTAATTGTTTCATTAGAAAAACGTTTAGGCCATAAAAATCGGAAAACAATCACTTTGTTGCAATACTAAGATTGGAGTATATTATTCTTTAAAAAATACCCTAATGGAGGTACTGATTCCTATCCTTATTGTTGTATTTTTCAAAAAATTGTTTACATGAGAAAGAGGCGTTACATTATTTACCTGCTGATGTTCACAATGTTTGGTTACAGCGATGTATTTTCACAGTTGAGTAAGCAAAAGCAATTAGATAGTCTATTGGAGATTGCATTCATGAAAAATCCGGATACAAATGCGGTAAAAGCATTTTCCGAACTGCAGCGTTTTCATTTTAATATGGGTCGGTACGATTCAGCTTTGTACTACTGTATTGTATCCTTACCGATAGCACAACAGGTAAACAATGCCAATAAACTCTCCCGCATTTATTACAACACGGGTTTAGTATATACCAATCTTACCCGTTACGACAGTGCAAAAAAATATATTGATGAAGCACAAAAGATGGCGAAAAAAAACCGGGATACCCCACTCCTGATCAATTCTTATAATAGCAATGCATTGTTGAGTAATTATCAGTCTGATTTTAAAACAGCGGTAGAATTTATGACCATGGCGGCAACCCTGATTGAAAATTCAGGCAACCCTGAACTTTATGAATTTCTACCTCAAACGTATGGTAACATTGGCCACAACCTGATGGCTGAAAATCAATATGAAAAAGGAATTGAGTACGAGAAAAAAGCATTGCAGATAAAAAATTATCCGGATGAAACGCGATATAGGGTGATGTTATACCTGGATATTGCCGATGCGTATATTAAACTAAGTAAGAATGCCGACGCAAAATTGTACCTGGATTCGGCGGTGTCGGGTAATAAGCTGCTCAACAATATCCAGGTAGCCACCTTGGTTTTAAATACAGAAGGTTATTATAATGACGCCATTTATAATTTACCGGCTTCATTGGCTGCTTATTTAAAAGCTTATCAAATAGCAGACAGTACACAAAGTGATTATTTAAAGGCAGAAGTAGCAGACAACGTTGCAAAGATTTATATTAAAATTAATAATTATGTGCAGGCAGAAAAATTTGCACTCATCAGTAATGATATTGCCAGGAGCTTACGCAATTTTAAAGTGACCGCAAGCACTTTTGAAACTTTAAAAAAGGTAGCAGCCGCCAAGGGAGATTTTAAAAAAGCCCTGCTAATGGCAGAAAAGTATAAGTTGTATGAAGACAGTGCTACCAACATTGCAACACAAAAATCTACCGTTTATTTAGAAGCGTTGTATCAAAATGAAAAAAAAGAAAATGAAATAGCTGCTTTGACTATTTCAAATAATAACAAAGAACTCGCTGTAGTAAAAAGAAACAGGATGCTACTGTTTGGAGGAATTGCAGGATCATTATTACTGCTAGTGATGGGATTGTTATTTCGGTTTAACAGACAAAAAAGACTAATAGCTGAAAAGGATACCATGCTTCAGCAGGAACAAGTAAAATTTTTGCAAGGTCAACAACAGGTAGTGTCTTTGCAATCGATGTTAAACGGACAAGAAACAGAGCGAACCAGAATTGCCAAAGACCTGCACGATGGATTAGGTGGGTTGTTCTCTACCATCAAAATGTATTTTAGCACCATCAAACATGAGTTACCTTCGGTAGGGCAACATGAACTGTTTGCCAAAAGTTACGACTTGGTGGATTCAGCATCGGAAGAAGTTAGAAGAATCGCACACAACATGATGCCGGAAGTGCTCATCAAACTGGGATTGATACACGCATTACAAGAAATGAGCAACGGCGTAACTGCGGGCAAACTAATCAAAGTTTCCATGCAAGCGTATGGAATGGAAAAAAGACTGCATCCTGCTACTGAAATCATGTTGTTTCGCATTGTGCAGGAGTTGATGAACAATATCATCAAACACGCCGAAGCATCAGAAGCGATCATTCAATTTAACCGGCAAGAAAATCGACTCACGGTTACAGTTGAAGACAATGGAAGAGGGTTTAAAGTAGAAGAGGAAACCAACGCTACCAAAGCAGGACTAGGCACCATACAAAGCAGGGTTCATTATTTAAATGGAAAATTGTCCATCGATTCAGGATTAGAAACAGGCACCACAGTGATGATGGATTTTTTATTGAACGATGTGCAGGCTTAAATTTTTTAAAATGCTACTATGATTTCACTGTTAATTATCGATGATCATCCGCTGGTAAGTGATGGCGTAGCCGCCATGCTGAAAGGGGTAGAATATATTCAGATAGTGGGTGCTTGTAAAACAGCGGCAGAAGCATTGCAATTTTTAAAAAGTGCCGATCCGGATATTATTTTGCTGGATATTAGTTTGCCAGACATCGACGGATTGGAGCTTTGCACACTCATCAGAAAAAAGAACAAACGTTCTAAAATTATTGGACTCACTTCTACCAATGAAGCAGGCATCATCACCCAATTACTTTCCAAAGGTGCGAATGGGTACCTCTTAAAAAATATGGAAAGGGATGAACTGATTCTTGCCATCAACGAAGTACTGAACAATAAAATATTTTTAAGCAAAGCTGCCAACCAAAAAATTTTGGAACAGTACAACAATGTTGCCGATGCCCTCAACAGCGTTCCCGCACTCACCCGAAGAGAAAAGGAGATTCTTCAGCTTTTGTACGAAGGATTCACCGGTCCACAAATTGCCGAGCAATTGTTCCTGAGTCCTTATACCATAGAAACACACCGCAAAAACTTATTACAGAAATTAAATGTCAGCAGCACCCAGCTCATGATCCGGTATGCCACCGAAAACAAACTGTTATAAAACCATTGTTGGTTCCCGCTATTTTTTTCGCACTTATTTGTAATATTCTGTTGTAAATTGCACTACTAATTGCAGCAGTATGTTTTCAATCGATTCCAGTATAAAACACGGGTTTGACCTCACGGTTCTTCGGGATGATAGCAACCAAACCTTTGTGGAAATCATTCCTGCTTGCGGAGCTATTTTGCACGGTTTTACAGTATTACACGAGGGACTTCCATTAAATATAGTAGCGCACTATCCCAACAAATCAATGTTCGACACGGCTGTTGAATCCGGGGGTTTTAAAAGTGCTAAATTATCACCCTTTGTTTGTAGAATGAAAAACGGGGTGTATCGTTTCGCAGAAAAAGAATACAAGAGTGCTGGTTTTTATTTGGGCGATCATGCGATTCATGGGTTGATTTATAAACAAGCATTTGACATCACCGAACAAGGAGCAGATGCCCATAAGGCTTTTGTGCAAATGACCTATCCCTATCGAAAATTAGATACAGGTTATCCTTTTGATTATGATTGTGTAGTAACCTACGAGTTACGCGCCAACAACCAGTTGCACATCAGTACTACCATCATCAATAAAGATGCAGGTCGTATTCCGGTGGCCGATGGCTGGCATCCTTATTTTACTTTTGGAGGATCCATCAACGATTGTATGTTGGAGTTTCAAAGTACAGCGCAGCTTGAATTTGATGCAGCATTGTTGCCAACGGGTGAACAACATCCTTATGAAACATTTGGTTCGCTCCGGAAAATCGGTGATCAATTTTTCGACAATTGTTTTGTGGTGAACTTTGCCGAATGCCAGCCCATGCTGGTATTCAGAGACCCGTCAAAAAAAGTACAACTCGAGATCAGGCCCGATAAAACTTATCCGTATCTACAAATTTACACGCCACCGCATCGCAACAGTATTGCTATCGAAAACCTCAGTGCTGCTCCCGATGCGTTTAACAATGGCATGGGTTTGATCACACTGGCAGCTGGCGAAAGTGCTCATTTTAGTACCCAATACGACATTCACTCTTTATAATCTATTCATGAATTTACTTGCAGCTGCTATCCGGAAAATATACGAGGAACGTTTTGCGGAAGACCCCGGTTTGTTTTTCTCTCCGGGCAGAATCAACATCATTGGCGAACACATTGATTACAACGACGGTTTTGTAATGCCAGCTGCTATCAACAAAGGCATCTATTATGCCATTGCTTTGAACGGTTCAAACAATATTCAATTTTATGCAGCAGATGTAGATGAGTATTACCATACAACCATAGCTGCCATTCATAAAGAAAGTGGTTGGAAAAATTATGTATTGTCGGTGTTGAATCAATTTCAAAAAATCGGGGTTGAGCTCAAAGGATTCAATTGTGTGATGGGAGGTGATATCCCTGTTGGCAGCGGTCTCAGCTCTTCTGCGGCAGTGGAAGGCGGATTGGCTTTTGCGATCAATGATTTGTTGGAAGTAGGGTTGAACAGAAAAGAATTGGCATTGCTTTGTCAGCGCGCCGAACACGATTATCCAGGTGTTCAATGTGGCATCATGGACCAGTTTGCCAATATGATGGGAAAAAAAGATGAAGTGATATTGTTGGATTGCCGTTCACTCGAACACCGCTATTTTCCGATTCGCCTCGGGGGATGGGAGATTGTATTGGTGAATACCAAAGTACATCATTCGCTGGCTGGAGGCGAATACAACAAACGTAGAAAGAACTGTGAAGATGGTTTGCAATTGTTGCAAAGCGATCCGGCCTTGCAATCATTTAGAGATATCCACCATGCTGATCAACTATTGCCATTCAGAAAACAAATGGGGGAAGAAGTGTATCAACGTTGTTTGTTTGTGGTACAAGAAATTTACAGAACGCAACAAGCTACGAGCTGTTTACAAGAACATGATATTGAAGGGTTGGGAAAGTTGATGTATGAAACACACGAAGGTCTCAGCAAATTATATGAAGTGAGTTGTGCCGAGTTAGATTGGTTGGTAACCTATGCCAGAAAAAACGAGGCCATTGCAGGATCCAGAATGATGGGTGGAGGATTTGGCGGCTGTACCATCAACCTTGTTCGAAGGGAAATGCTGGTTGATTTTACGGCATCCGTTTTGAGAGATTATGCCCATCAGTTTGGCCAGGAGCCGGAAGTGTATGTGGTAGAAACTGCGGATGGCGTATCCAAATTAGTTTAAAACGTAAACTTTTTATACGTTCCATTATTTCTGATCTTTTAGGGGCTCAGTTGAGGATTTTTAGCATCACAGTAACTCTTTCCTGAATGGATATATTATTAAATGGTACGAAAATTCAATATCGATAGCCGCATACTTATACTTTAATGTAGATCTTCTTTTTATCCATCCACCAGGCTATCAACCACATGAGGGTAATGAAAAATAATGCATACAACAAAGAGCTATTTCTAGGGTCACTAAAAAGCGGGCTACATATTTTTTCATAGATCCAGTTGAAAGGCGCCAGGAATTTATTTTTTCCTGTTTCACTAACGCCGTTGGGTATACGAATGAGTGCAAGCAGTCGGGGCAATGCTCCACTCAATACAAAAATGAACAATGCATTTTTTCCGAACACGTCAAAAAAGCGGCTCCATGTACCCCTTTTATTTTTGAATTCTATCCAATAAATCATCATGCCTAGCACCAGTAAGGCCAGGCCTGTTGTGTACACCGTGTAACTGCTGGTCCAGATTTTTTTATTGATCGGAAACTGCATGTCCCACACAAATCCGGTAAAAACGAGAAGGGTGCCGGCTACAAAAAGGCCGTTTAGCATTTCCGGAGTTTTGCCTTTGGTTAAAATATAATGGCCAGCCATGTATCCAAATACTACTTGAACAATGGCGGCGAAACTGCTCATCAACCCTTCCGGATCAAATGGGATGCCTTCGCCTTTGTACAAATGTTTGCTGCCTAGCAAAGAAATATCGATGTTGGTCCCAAACCATCCAGCCAAACTATAAGGGTCTGAAGGGTTGCCTGCCATACAAATAAACCAATAGGCCACTAAAAGAAACGCACTTGCCATCAATGCGCCCTTCGCTTTAAGGTAGTACAAAAGCACAGATGCTACAAAATAACAAATGGCAATACGTTGCAATACGCCCATGAAACGAATGTTGGCTAATTTTTTCATCACCAATTCGCCCGCTGCATTGTATTGCACAAATGGAAACAGATTCAATAGAAGGCCGATGAAAAAAATCAGGAAAGTCCTTTTTAAAATTTTTTGCCAGAAAACACCTGGTCCCGCAGCTTCCAGTCGTGGCAGAACAAACGCCATTGCATTGCCTACTGCAAATAAAAAGAAGGGGAACACCAGATCGGTGGGGGTACATCCATGCCATGATGCATGTTTCAAGGGATCGTAAATATGGCTCCAACTTCCGGGGTTGTTTACCATTATCATGAGTGCAACCGTGGCACCCCGAAACACATCGAGCGAATAAAAACGTTGGTTCATGTTGGAGGGTTGAATATTCAGCAAATCGACTCAATGCCCATTGCGTGCACCTGGTATCTTTTTTCAAGATAAAAAAGAAATGCAAAAGACCCACACATTATATAAACAAACATCCGTTTACTAAAATAATTCAAATCGGTTTTTGATGCAATTCTCTTCGGTTGATGTACGAAAAGAACTGCATATTTCCGTATAAACAGCTCTTAGGATAGGGTAGTTTTATTGGAAAATTAAGCCATTTCACTGAGCTCCAGCCACCTCATTTCTTTTTCATCCAGCGCTGTTATGATTTTGCTTACTCTGTCTGCGGTTTTTTGCAACTCATCATAAGGAAGGTTGCCATTCATTTTTTCTTCCAGTAATTTTTTTTCCGCTTGCAGTTGTGGCATTTCTTTTTCCAAAGCTTCTAATTCAAATTTTTCTTTGAAAGAGCGTTTTTTCACAGCAGCAGCGGGCGCAGCAGTATTGGCTGAACTGTTTGTAATGCCTGATTTTACTGGTTCATCGGGAAACGACTTCATGATTTGCTGATCTTCTTTGCTGAGCAATCCTTTAGAAACCGCTTCTCTGTATTGCGTATAATTACCCGGAAAGTCTCTGATAACGCCATTGCCTTCAAAGGCAAACAGGTGATCTACCATCCTGTCCATAAAGTAACGGTCATGGCTAACGATGAGTATACAACCGGGATAGTCGAGTAAAAATTCTTCTAGAGTACGGAGTGTTTGAAGGTCCAGGTCATTGGTAGGTTCATCCAACACCAAAAAATTTGGGTTTAGAAACAGCACACTCATCAGGTGCAGACGGCGTTTTTCGCCGCCGCTGAGTTTGCTCAAAGGAGTATATTGCTGTTCTGCAGTAAATCCAAATTTCTCCATGAACATACTGGCAGAAAGTTTGGTGCCATCTGCCAATGGAAAATATTCTGCCATGTCTTTTACGTACTCAATGGCTCTTTTGTCTTCTTTGTATATCAATCCGTCCTGACTAAAATTTCCAAACACCACCGTATCTCCATGATTAATTTTGCCGCTGTCGGGTAATTCTTGTTGGAGTGCTATTTTTAGAAAAGTGGATTTGCCTACGCCGTTTTTACCCACCACGCCGATGCGTTCCCCTCTTTTAAAAGTGTAGTCGAACCCTTTCATAATTACCAGATCGCCAAAAGCTTTGTTTACTTTTTTAAGCTCTAGTATTTTACCGCCGAGGCGGGTCATTTTCATTTGCAAGCTCACTTCTGCCACATCTTTTTGTTGCTTCACTCTGTCTTCTACTTCAGCGAAAGCATCTTGCCGGCTTTTGCTTTTGGTGGTGCGTGCCTTGGGTTGTTTGCGCATCCACTCCAGCTCTTTTCGAAAAATATTTTTGTCTTTTTGTAATTCGCTGGCTTGCGCATCAAGCCTCATGGCTTTTTGCTCCAGAAAATAATCGTAATCGCCTTTATATACAAATACCTTTTCTTCATCTATTTCAATAATCTCATTGCTTACTGCGTCTAAAAAATAACGATCATGCGTAACGAGCAAGAGGGTAACTTTTGCGGCACTCAGGTATTCTTCCAGCCACTCTATCATACTCACATCCAAATGGTTGGTCGGTTCATCCATAATAAGCAGGCACCTGCCTTCATACAAATAAGCTTCAATGAGTGCCTGTGCCAATGCTACTCTTTTCTTTTGTCCGCCACTAAGGTTGCCTACTTTTTCGTTGAGGTGATGAATGTTTAGTTTGCCTAATATCTGTTTCAGGTCGCTTTCAAAACTCCATGCATTCAGGTCATCCAGCCTTGCCATCAGTTCGCCGAGGTGATCATGATCATCAGAACCTTCTTCCAGGAACTGTTCATATTCTTTTACCACTTTTACCACAGGGTTGTCTAGGCGCAGTACATTATCCCAGATGCTTTTATTGCCATCAAAATCATTGTCCTGCTGCAGCATTACCGTATTTATGTCTTTGTGTACCCAGGTGGTGCCGCTATCAGCGGTATCCAGCCCGGCAATAATTTTCATGAGGGTACTTTTTCCGCTACCGTTGCGGGCAACAAGGGCGATTTTGTCGCCTTCTTCAATGTTGATGGTAATATTCCTGAAAAGGGTTCTGATTCCGAATGATTTCGTGAGATTTTCGACCGAAGCGTAATGCATAGGCCGCAAAGATACGAGATGAAGGCCTTACAGCGCCAGCAAACTGCCAGCTAAAGAGGTATGTTTTGGTAGTAAGTAAGGCTGGATGGCGATGGATACTATAAAAAAGCTATTTTTGGGATTCTTATTTACGTACATGTCAGCACCCAGCATACACTCTACTGCAGTAATTGATGAAGGCGCCAGTATTGGAGCCTTTACACAGATATGGCATTTTTGTCACGTAATGCCCGGGGCCATTATTGGGGAGCATTGTCTGTTGGGGCAGAATGTATTTGTAGACAACAATGTGCGGATAGGGAACGGGGTGAAAATACAGAACAATGTATCTGTGTACAACGGGGTTACCTTGGAAGATGCTGTATTTGTTGGGCCTTCGGTAGTGTTTACAAACGTGATCAATCCACGTAGTTTTATAGAACGAAAAACCGAATTTAAGCCTACATTGGTGAAAAAGGGCGCAACGATTGGGGCCAATGCCACCATTGTATGTGGGATTGTAATTGGAAGTTATGCCATGATTGGAGCGGGGGCGGTGGTTACCAAAGACGTACCAGACAATGCATTGGTGCTGGGCAATCCTGCGAAGCAGGTTGGTTGGGTAAACGAAGAGGGAAATAAGAACAGCTAATACATATTACATGGTTGAACAACCCAACAGCACAGAAGAAAACGTCAGAATGAAAATAGCATTAATAACCGGTATTACGGGGCAAGATGGGGCCTATTTGGCCGATCTTTTATTGAGCAAAGGATACGAAGTACATGGCATTAAAAGGAGGAGTTCACAGATCAACACCCAGCGGATCGATCATATTTATCAGGACCCTCACGAAAAAAATGTGCGTTTCAAACTACATTATGGTGATCTAACGGATTCCACCAGCCTTATTCGTATTATTCAGGAAGTACAACCGGATGAGATTTACAATTTGGGTGCCATGAGCCATGTGCACGTGAGTTTTGAAACGCCGGAATATGTTGCCAATACAGATGGCATCGGAACCCTTCGCTTGTTGGAAGCCATCCGCATCCTGAAATTGGAAAATAAAACCCGCATTTATCAGGCATCTACTTCGGAGTTGTATGGTTTGGTGCAGGAAGTACCTCAATCAGAAAAAACGCCTTTTTATCCAAGATCACCTTATGCCGTAGCCAAAATGTACGCTTACTGGATCACGGTTAATTATAGAGAAGCCTACAAAATGTTTGCCTGCAATGGAATTTTGTTCAACCATGAAAGTCCGCTCAGAGGCGAAACATTTGTCACACGAAAAATAACGAGGGGTGTAGCCGAAATTGTACTGGGTTTGAAAAATAAATTATGGTTGGGAAATTTGAATGCACAAAGAGATTGGGGGCATGCCAAAGATTATGTAGAAGCCATGTGGCGGATACTGCAGCAGGATGTACCAGAAGACTTTGTGATTGCCACCGGCATCACCACCACAGTGAGGGATTTTGTAAAGATGGCATTTGCAGAAGTGGGCATCGAATTGAGTTTTGTGGGGGAAGGAAAAAATGAAATGGGGGTAGTAGCTTCTTGTTCTGATCCTTTGTACCAGTTGCCCTTGGGTACAGCGTTGGTGGCGGTGGATGAACATTATTACCGGCCTACAGAAGTGGATTTGTTGATAGGCGATCCTTCCAAGGCAAACAACAAACTCGGTTGGAAGCCATCTTATACCTTACCTACTCTTGTAAAAGAGATGGTGGCAGCCGATATACATTTGATGAAAATGCAGTTGTTGCTAAAAGAGCATGGGTACCTTAAAACGATCGCATAAAAATGAAACCAACAGATAAAATATACATCGCAGGGCACAGGGGAATGGTGGGTTCTGCCATTCACAGAGCAATGTTGAAAATGGGGTTCGAAAACTTTGTAGTAAGAACATCTGCCGAGTTAGACCTTAGAAACCAGCAGGCGGTTGGCGTTTTTTTCGAAACTGAAAAACCTGCCTTTGTTTTTTTAGCAGCTGCAAAAGTGGGCGGTATTCAAGCCAACAATACTTATAGGGCCGATTTTATTTACGATAACCTGATGATCGAAGCCAATATCATCAAGGCTGCCCAAGACCATGCGGTTAAAAAATTATTATTCCTGGGTAGCAGTTGCATTTATCCTAAACATGCACCTCAACCATTAAAAGAAGAGTACCTGTTAACAGGCTTATTAGAGCCTACCAACGAGCCATATGCCATCGCAAAAATAGCTGGTATCAAACTCTGTGATGCCTACAGGGCGCAATATGGCTGTAATTTTATTAGTGCCATGCCTACCAATTTATACGGGCCTAATGATAATTATGATTTGAATAATTCACATGTGCTGCCGGCTTTGCTGAGAAAATTTCATGAAGCAAAAATGACCAAGGCCCCTGCTGTAACGGTGTGGGGATCAGGTGCGCCACTAAGGGAGTTTTTACACGTAGATGACATGGCAGAAGCCTGTATTTTTTTGATGGAACATTACCATGAAGAAGGTTGTGTGAATGTGGGTTGTGGTGTAGACATTAGCATTAAAGACCTTGCTTTATTAATAAAAGAAACAGTAGGCTTTACCGGCGAAATTGTATTTGATGCAAACAAGCCGGACGGTACAATGAGAAAGTTGATGGATGTGTCTAAGATAAATAAGATGGGTTGGAAATACACTATTGAGTTAGAAAAAGGGATCAAAAGTGTTTATGATATCTTTAAACATGATTTGATGGCTCAATCAATTTAACTTTGCTAGTTTTGAAATAATCGATTGCAGACCAGTAACCCAAAATGTCAGTTTTGCCACCAACGCGGTAATAATCAAAGGCTCTATAACAGGCCCCTTTTGTGTAATTGCGATAGGAGCCATTTCCCCTTTTTCAAAATTTGTGACCGAGTATGGGGAATATCAAAGCCTGGTTATTATCAAAATTTTGAAAAAAGGAACAGTGTTTTTATAAATAAATAGCGGGGGTTAAAGAATATCAAAATATATTACCTTCGCAACCAAATGTGCCCTAATTTTTGGGTTTTTAAAGTTGAAATCAATGAAAATTTTCAAG
>JBBSDF010000065.1:0-14171 GCA_038249665.1 Chitinophagales bacterium | reverse complement strand
CTACAAGTAAACTCTCTAAGGTTTTCCAGGCAGGTAACTTAATTGAAGACGCTGATGTTATTGCGAAAACTGGTGATTTGATGTGTATGCGCAAACCCTTATAGGTTTTTATCCGACCCTCTTCCTGATTTTCTTAACGCAATTTTTTGGGAGGCCCGGCTTACAGCTTCGTAGAGCGTTTGTCTCGAGCCATTATAATTAAATTCGAGTTTGTGTTATATTCCAAAGGAATTAAATTTTGTGCCTTCGGAATATAAAAGTAGTGGCTGTTTTCGTTCAGCATCAAGGAACAACTTTTGAGTTTACAGTAGTACCAAAGTTCCTTCAGGGTGCCGCCGCTAAACGGGGTGTTATCGTTTGGCGGGCTCTTTTTTTGGTTCTTTTTTGGAGAAGCAAAAAAGAAAAGAAGCCCGCGGCAGGCGTTGGGAAATTGCGAAGCAAAAAGCTTTTATGGTAAAATCAATCTGGTTCATCCGGCCATAGCCGTTGGCTGAAAGCCAGAAGGAGGCGACCTCTTTTTATTTCGTAAAAAGACCCCACGGCAGGCGATAGAAAGAAATGAGTTTAAAATATTTTATTGATTAAATAAAATTTTTAGAAGTGGCGTCCCCGGAGTTTCATGAGTCGAAATCTTCAGTATCTGGTACTGAATGAACTAGTTTTTCAAATAAGCAGGTAAAAATTGTAATAGAATTAAAAATCCCCGTTGCTGCATAGCTTCGGGGATTTATGCTGCTTTTTGCTTTTATTTACTGAACGAGTATTTGAATTTGATATGGTTGATTGGCAGCAAAGAATTGTAATAGATAAGTTCCCGATTTTATATTGGTATGCAGTAGTAAACTAGCTATACCCGCATTGAATGCCAGCCTGCTTTGCATCACTACTTTACCATCCATGCTTACCAGTTTGTAATGTTGGAAACCATTGGTACCAGGCCAAACAATTTGTAGTTTACCGGCAGAAGCTACCGGTACGGGATAAACGAAAATGGAAGATGGTTTCGCGTCAATATCTACTTTTCTGATTTCGCTGTAGCCGTACGAGCCATCTTTGTCCATCATCTTTAAACGATAATAATAAATACCTGATTCAACTATCATTTTGTCGAGGAAGCTATAAGAAAACACCGTACTTCCGCTATTGGCCGGGACTTTTGAAACGGAACTGAATGTATTAGATTGATTGATAGAACGTTCTACTTCGAAATAATCCGTTTCAATTTCATTGGTTGTTTTCCAATCCAGTAACACCTGACTCGATTCAATTTTTTTAGCATTAAAATGAAGTAAAGTCAATGGTAATGGCCCCAAAATAATTGAAGCAGTATTACTAGGATCCGATTCGTTGTGTAATCTGTCTAATGCAGTCACCACATAGTACCAATTCCCGTTGGCAAGTATTTCCGGATCTGTAAAATTATCTACATCCGTATTGGTAACAGCGATCAATTGGTTGGCGTTGTTGATATCAGGTGCAGTGCCGTTGGCACGATAAATGGCAAACTGTTTTACTTTATCCGTCTCAATGCTGGTAGCAGCGGGCTTTGTCCAAGAAAGTAAAATCGTATTGCCGGGTTGCAACGCTGTGTTGAGGGCTGTAGCAGCGGCTGGACCTACATTGTCTTTCCAGGTCATCGCTGGCAACAGCGCTGGTTTGTTGAAAAAATATTGGGTAAGGCTGTCTCTAAATGACAGACGGTTATTGCGCAAACTAGTGGTATTGTACACGACCTGTCCAGACACGCCTGAATTTTGCCTGTTTAACCTGATTTGCCTGGGAATTTGCGTATTGTCTGTGGCAAAAGCCGCATTCTGCGCCACGTCTCCTACTTTGTACCCTGCCATTCCCATGTAAATGTGCCGGCCAAAACTATTGTTACTCCACCAAGGCGTGAGGTTGTTGTAATCAGATCCTGTTTGTCCGATAAACCAATAGACTTGAGGAGCCAGATAATCAATCCAACCCTGTTGTAGCCACAATCTGCTATTGGCAAAAAGATCTTTGTAATGTTGTAAAGCACCAGAACTGGTGTTGCTTCCCAGCGGATCTAATGCCTGGCTGCGCCAAATTCCAGAAGGAGAAATCCCAAATTTGATCCATGGTTTTACAGTACGAATGCTATCTCCTAACCTTCGGATCAAAGTATCTACATTGCTTCTGCGCCAATTACCTCTGTCTGCAATTCCACGGTTGTGAATAGCGTACACAGAATCGTCGTTATAGGTAGTGCTGGCAGGATTGGTATAAAAATAATCATCGAAATGAATGCCATCCACATCATAATTTCTTACTACATGCATCACCACTTTGATGATGTGTTCCCACACTTCGGGAGCACCTGGATTTAGCAGCCGCTGTTGGGTACCACTGCTGTTTACAGTTACATTCATGATCCAATCAGGATGCGCTTTCACTACATGTTGTGCGGAAAGATTATTAAAATTAGTAGTTGTAAATGAAGCCATGGCCCGGTATGGATTAAACCATGCATGAAATTCCATCCCGCGTTGCTTGGTTTCATTGATCATGAATTGAAGCGGATCGTAGTATGGATTGGGTGCTGTGCCTTGTGGATTGCCCGTTAAATCTGCACTCCAGGGTTCGAATGGATTTGGAAACATCGCATCACACTGACTCCGCACTTGCACATAAATGGCATTCATACCAGTTGCTTTGTGTTCATTTACTCTTTGAATAAAAGTAGATTGCTCTAAAGCTGAGGAAGACCCCGATGAAGGCCAATCGATATTGGCATAAGTAGCGATCCATGCTCCACGCAATTCTCTTTTTTGAGCGGTTTGCGTAATGGCAACTGAAACAAAAGCAAAACAAAAAAGTAAAATCAGGCAGATATTTTTCATATTTTAATCATTCATTGGTGATTCAAGAAGAACTGAAAAATACGTTTAAATATTTTAAAGGTCCGTTTTTGTGCATGCTTTTATTGAAAATAAATGCGTTTTATGCAGGAATATGCAATTTCGGAAAACGCTTTTTTAATTTAGTACCAATTTAAATGCAGGATGCAGCAAAAATTACTTGAGTAAAGGAATCCCCCAATTATTTTTCGCGATGAAAGCTTTTTCGTGAAGCCCACAATGTAATTTTTTTAGGTTTAAATTAGCTTTCATACCTAAAGTTTAGAAGGAAAGCCGAAAAATGTGGCTTCCAATATTTTGTACTAACGACACAAACTTTGTATTAGATTTTTGTGTTGCGGAAATTGTGCAGATAAATCATGCTCATGGGCGAGTTCAAAATCTGCAAAATCAAAACCGGGTGCAACAGTGCAGCCCACAAAACTAAATGTTGATGTGTCTGCTGGTCTGCTTGCAAACCAAAGATTGGCTGGCACCACGTATTGAAAGCATTCGCCGGCTTCAATATTGTTTCCCAAACGGGTAACAAGCAATGCTCCGTTTTCATCTATCACAAATATTTCGAGGGTTTGACCAGCATAAAAATGCCAGCATTCATCAGATTGAATTCTGTGAAAAGCAGAAAAATTTCCTTTCTCCAGCAAAAAATAAATCGCTGTTGACATCACCCGTTCACCAGAAAATCTTTTTGATAGCTGATCTGCTGCAATCATTTCATTGCTCCTAAATGTTTCTTTGTACCAACCACCCTCGGGATGTGGTAACAATTCATACTTATTAATTAGTTGCGCTATACTGTGCATGGGTATCTGTTGAAACTTTTTTAAATTTAAATAATTTTAATAGTTCTATCCAAGTTGTAGCCACCAAAGCAACCAGAATACAATAGATCAACTGAGTAAAACTTAATGGCTGCAACCGGAATAAATCTGACATAAAAGGAACCAGCAAAATAGCAGCAATAAATAAAAGACTGATGCCAATAATCAGCGGTACCAAATTGTTGCGGTATTGGATGGTAGTAAAAATACTAAATTTAAAAGAACGATTCACCAGCGTTAAAAACACGTTTGAAAAAAGCAAGGTAATAAAAATGACAGATCTAATCAATGTATCATCCGCCCCTTGTTGTAAGAAGTAATAGCCGATTCCCAGGCATCCTACGGTGATCATCAAGCCCTGAAGAATACTGACCCATAATTGACGAAAGGATAAAAATGTATTTCCCATCAATCGGGGAGCCCTCTGCATGGTGCCTTTTTCCATAGGTTCATTTTCATACATGATAGAACAGGTGGGTCCCATGATTAACTCTAAAAAGATCACATGTACCGGAGAAAAAATATCCGTAAACACCCAGCCTAATAATAGAGGTAATGCTACAATCAAAATGATTGGTATATGGATAGATACGATGTACTGTATTGCTTTTTGCAGGTTGTCGTAAATTTTTCTTCCCAAGGCCACTGCATCTACCATGTGGGAAAGATCATCGTCGGTTAAAATAAGCGATGCAGCAGATTTAGCCACTTCACTACCCCGTTTGCCCATCGCAATTCCGATATGTGCAGCTTTTAATGCCGGGGCATCGTTTACGCCATCTCCAGTCATGGCTACTATTTCGCCATTCGCCTTTAATGCATTGATCACTTTTAGTTTAGCATCCGGGAACATTCTGGCAAAAATATTAACGGCAGATACTTGCTTTCGAAGTAACTCATCGCTCATCTCCATTACTTCTTTGCCTGTGAGCACTTTATTGTTGTGAACGAGTTTCACTTGTGTGGCAATAGCGATGGCCGTTTCGGTATGATCGCCTGTGATCATTTTAAAGGGAATGCCCGCATTGGTAAAGTCAACAATCGTTTCTGCGATATTATTTTTTGGCGGATCTTGAAAAGCTACTAAGCCGAGTACTTCCATTTCAAATTCTTGTTGCGTTTCTGGCCATGACGTCCCCTCCCATTTTCCTTTTCCAACCGCCAGTACCCTCAACCCCATGGCTGCATACTTTTTTGCCTGCGAACTTATTTTTTCTTTTTCGGTGGCTGGAGCAGCGGATTGTTGCAAAATGGCTTCATCAGCACCTTTTGCAGCGATGACGAGATCTTCTGTAGGCCCTTTAAAAATATGCGTCATCATTGGTGGAGTTCCACCAATGGGATATTCATGAATTTGCGTATATGCCTTCCTGTTATCTATCAGGGTAGTTTTCCCATACAGTTCGTGAATGGCTATTTCCATTGGATCGAACGGGGTGGTTTCACTGCTCCACATAGCATATTCCAGCAAGGAAACGGGTATTTTAGAGGATTCATCCACTTTGATACTCTGATGGGCTTGAGCATCGTAGAGGTAGTAAATACTCATCTTATTTTGGGTGATAGTACCTGTTTTATCTGCACAAATAACCGTCGCGGCACCCAGGGTTTCTACATACTGCGGTTGTTTTACAATGATGTTGTTCTTCAATAATCTAAAGGCTCCCAATGCCTGAAAAGTACTGAAGGCAACGGGTATTTCTTCTGGTAAAATACTCATGGCTAATGTGAGACCTTGCAAAAAAGATTGAATGAGATCTCCTGATGCATAATAATTAAAACCAACCACCAGCAAAAAAGCTGCTGCTCCAATCCAAACCATGTTTCTAACAAAAGATCGGATTTGAAGTTGCAAAGGTGTTTTTTGTAAGTTTATCTGTTGCAGCGATGTTCCAATTTTTCCAAAAGCGGTATGTATCCCTACTTCCGTCACTTCAACAAAACCACTTCCACTAACCACCAAAGTGCCTCTAAAGACCGTAGAAACTCCATCACTTTTTTTAGTAACTGCAAAAGATTCTCCAGTGAGGATAGACTCGTTGATAGCAAGGTCATTCGCTTGTATCAAAATACCATCCGCCGCAATCACTTCGCCTTCAGTGATCAATAACAGATCACCTTTTACAATTTCTTCGGGCGTAATTTTAACTTCAACAGCATTGCGAATCACGGTACATTTGGCAGCAGCAATTTTTCGAAGTGCATTTACCGCGTTTCTGCTTCGGTATTCCTGAAAGATAGAAATGCCCGCCACCAGGAATATAGACAACAGCATAATCACTGCTTCTTCAATAGATCCCAATACAAAATAAATAACACAGGCGGCGAGCAACAACAAGAACATCGGCTCTAGTATAATTTCTTTCAGTACCGCTAAAAATGAACCTCCAGGTGCAGTTGGCAAAGCGTTGGTACCGAATTCCTGCCGATTTTTAACTACTTTATCGTCTGTTAACCCTTCAAATTCTTGTATTAAATTCATAGAGCAATTTAATACTATTTTGTAATAGTGGCCTTTTGCCTTCTATTGATATCAGCGAAGAACGCTTCAACAGTTGGGCAAAAAAAAACTGCCCTTTGGTGGAGCAGCTTTCATTATTCTTTAAAGATGGTATTAACTTCCTGGTATAAGCACGGTATCAATTACATGAATGATACCATTACTACCTTTTAAATCGGTAGCAGTAACTGTAGATTTTCCGCCTTTTTCGTCGGTGAGGATAACGTTTCCATTCTCAATGGATGCCACTAGTTTTTTACCAGAAACGGTTACTAAAGTGGCTTTACCTTTTCCAGCTTTGATGGCAGCAAGAACTCCCACAGCATCAATGTTACCTGCCACTACGTGGTAGGTCAGGATGTTCACCAGTGTAGCTTTGTTTTCTGGCTTGAGCAAAGTTTCAACTGTTCCGGCGGGCAGTTTTTCAAATGCTCCATTTACAGGCGCGAATACAGTGAAGGGTCCAGCGCTACTCAATGTTTCTACTAAACCAGCGGCTTTTACTGCTGCTACTAAAGTGCTATGATCTTTAGACCCTGCGGCTACGTCTACAATGGTAGATTGCGCAGAAACAGACAAGCTGACTACCACCAGAGACAATGCTCCGGCGATTTTCTTAAATAAATTCATAAAGGTGTTTTTTTAAGTGTAAAGAATGTGTTGCAATTAAAACAACAAATACACTCATTTGTTCCTAACCACTGTTAATAAATTGATAAGAAATATAAACTACAGAGAGTCTGCATTCTTTTGAGAACGAATGCTATTGTACATGTCGTACATGATTTGCATGTGAGGAGCCGTGAGTACGGCCAGGCCAATAAATACATACACCATAACAGCATCACCGGAAACGAACATCATACCGCTCCATCCGAAAATTAAAATCCCAACCATGGCCAAACTGCTATACAATAATAGTTGCTTTACGATAACGGTGTTCGATAACTTGCTGTTGATGTTGAGGTAGTGAACGATGTTTCTCAAAGACAACATAGAATGCCACATAATAAAATAAAATGTGAAACCGATCACCATAGGCAGGTAGAAAAGTATGAATAGTAAGACGGCTAATTGCAATAAAAATTGCCCATTGTGAAAACTCGCTTTTTCTGTAGAAGCAAAATAAATAAAGGTGGAAGCAAAAAAGAATACAGTGAGCGCTGATAGAATATTATACCGGTACCCGCTAATAAAATTGATCAATGTTTCATTAGATCTACCAGATTCGAATAGGTAAAACAAAGGTATGATATCGTCGAAATGTGATAATAGTATCACACCAAGAATCATCATTCCATAACTCACTACAAATAATTTTCCTGCAAATGATTCCGTTTTGAAATTGTTCAGGTCTGTTTCTCCAAAGTGGTATGCAGCAAATAAAATGAACAGAAAGTTAGCGATCACAGGGAAAAACCAGAACATGGCAGCGAATAAGCCAAGTCTGAAAAGGTACTTAACAAGGAAAAATATTTTAGAGAATCCTATTTTTTTAATACTGGCCGTTTGATTGGCCACCAACATATCGGCAGCACCGTGTGGTATACCCAATACCACAATACCAGCCAAAAATATGAACAGTTGTGTATCAGCAGAGATGGATGTCACGAATTGTAGCAATAAAAGCAAAGCAATCCCTCCTATCAACATTAGATACCTTATCATGCTGTTCGCGTTTATGTGGTGAAAAAAAAATACAGTGTGACAATAGCTTGCAATATTGTCACACTGTAAAAGGAAAAGTGTTATGAATTAGCTACTGGTCTGTCAGTTTGAGCCAATGCATAAATTACTAAACCGAAACCGATTTTGTTAATAGCATCTCCAATGTTGTAAATGACGTCCATAGACAACCCTTCTAAAACACGGAAACCAAACAAACCGCCTTCGGTTCCAGCGATATAACCAAGTGGGTAAATTGCCCAGCCCACTAATACGAACCATCCCAAGGTTTTGTTTGCTTTTGCAACTGCACCACCAGCACTGTTGGCAAGTTTTGCAACTTCACCAAACCATACCAGGTAAACAATGTAGAAATAAGCAAGACCGCTCACAAAGCCCCATATCCAGCTTTGCTTTTCAGTTGGATAAATGCCTTCACCAATGTAACCAGTTACTAGCATTACTACAGAAGCAGCTATCAACTTCCAAAGCAAATCAATTTTAGCTCCTGCTTTTTTGGTGATCAAATAAAATTCTACGCACATTAAAGGAACAGTCAGCAGCCAGTCAACATAACGGAAAAATGTAGGTGAGTCACCTGTAGCAAGATTGTAATCTCTCATGTAGTAATAGTGAACAGCGGCAATAAAAGTGATTATTCCTGAAATCAATACAGAGGTTCGCCACTTCTTTTCTGTATTAGATACTTCAAAAAAGAAAAAAACGGAAGCAGCCATCATGGCCATACATCCGATAAAAAATGTAAATGCTACATAGTTGTCTGTAGCGATCGGTTTAATTTCGAGCAGTGTGTTAAACATGTTCATCTTGGTTTAAATTTAAAAATGATTGTTGTGGGTGTAAAATTGCAAGCGTATGTTGTTGATTATAGAACTCGTTAAAGTTAAACAGATTACGTGGATTTATGTTTAAAATCTTAAAAAATTTTGAAACTAATGTTTAAATTTTACAGCGAAAAGTGATTGATATAATGAACATTAGTAACATTGTTTAGTTTTACTTCGTTTTAAATCTGAATAATGAAACAGAATATCGTTTTTTTTCAAAAAAAAATTTTTAAATCCAAAAAGTCTGTTTAACGAAAATAGATACTTTTCGAAGTTTATTTTTACAACATTTAAGAGCGCCTGCTGTTATAAGCAGCAAATATCATTTTCTACATGAAACATTTTTCGCTTTCCGACATTCAATCTTGGGAAAGAATGTATAGAGGAAATTTCATTAATAGCCTTAGCGGTTTTAAAAGTGCCACCTTAATTGGAAGCATCAACCAAACAAATAAGCCCAACCTGGCAATTTTCAGCAATATTGTACATATCGGAGCCGATCCCGGATTCATTGGTTTTATTAACAGACCCAAAGCCGCTGCACCACATACCATTCAAAATATTGAAGAAAGGGGTTGCTACAGTATGAACCATATTCATACTGCCTTCATTGAAAAAGCGCATCAAACCAGCGCTAAATATGCCCCTGATGAAAATGAATTTGACGCAACAGGATTAACGATCGAATACAAGCAAAACATTGACCCTCCCTTTGTGCTTGAAAGCCAAATACAATATTCTTTGCAACTAGAAGAAATTGTTCCAATTAAACAAAACGGCACTTTTCTGGTCATTGGTTCTATTAAGGATGTGTTTATCAAAAATGAAAACATCATTCAAAAAGATGGCTTTCTTTCTATTGAGAAAGCCGGAAGTATTTGCAGTTTAGGTGTAGATGCCTATTATGAATGCAGTTTAACCAACCGTTATGCCTACGCGAAACCCTATGAACCCACTAAAATTTTATGAGTCAACCATCTGTCTTTTTATCGGCCCGTTGGGAAAACCTAGTCATGATCAATTACGAAGTTGACCCTGCCATTTTAATCCCCCACTTACCTCCTTTCACAGAATTGGATTTGTTTGAAGGCAAAGCGCTAGTGAGCGTGGTAGGTTTTATGTTTCGTAAAACAAAAGTGATGGGCATTTCCTGGCCGTTGCACAGCACATTTGAAGAAGTAAACCTTCGTTATTATGTAAAACACTTTGATGGACATCAATGGAAAAGGGGTGTTGGGTTTATTTCAGAGATCGTTCCAAAGCCGATGATCAGCATCATGGCAAATATGTTGTACAATGAACATTACAGCACCGCATGGATGAAACACCAGATTACCAGCACCGAAAATGAAATAACGGTTAGTTTCGACTGGAAAAAACTATCAACGGGTTGGAATCGAATGAGGCTGACGGCAGAAAAAAATACCCTCCTTTTAGAACCTGGAACAGAAGCATGGTTTATTCTGGAACATTATTGGGGCTACAACAAACTCAACGAAACTACTACCATTGAATATGCGGTTGAACACCCCACCTGGCAAATACACCCCGTAAAAACTGTTGAACTGAAAGCCGATATCACCAAACTATATGGAGCTGCCTTCTCCCCTTTTATTGATCATGTAGCACCTCATTCAGTTTTTTTGGCAAAAGGCTCAGCTGTAATTGTGAGGAAACCAGTTAAGATAAAAGCGAAAAATAAATAAAAGCTTTCAATAGTTACCTTTGACTGCCCCTGTACAAAAAGCAAGCGGGCAAACCATTTTTCCAAAAAAATAGACCTCCGATTCCTTCGCATTTCAACATTAACATAATACACATAAAGCATATACCATCTCTGGAGTTGGTAGCAATTTATTGGCAAAAATTCCCTATATTTGCACCGATCATTTGAGTTGCTCTCTTGTAAGTATATAATCTTTTCTACACTTCACTCATTATTATTACACCAGCCCCGCTCAAGTATTTATCATATTAATACTTTAACGTTATGAACATTTATGTTTCAAATCTGGGCTTTTCCGTTCAGGATGCAGACTTACAAGAATTATTTTCCGGCTATGGCGCCGTAAGCTCAGCAAAAGTTATCACAGATAGAATGACTAGCCAGAGCAGGGGCTTTGCATTTGTGGAAATGCCCAACGATTCCGAAGCCAACACCGCCATTGAGGCATTGAATGGCAGTAACAAAGACGGAAGAGCAATGAATGTGGTAGAAGCCCGTCCAAAAACAGACAGACCAGCTGCGAATCGCTGGTAATCAAGCATTCCCTTAGCGAAAGCTCTATTTA
This sequence comes from Chitinophagales bacterium, assembly GCA_038249665.1. GTDB lineage: Bacteria > Bacteroidota > Bacteroidia > Chitinophagales > Chitinophagaceae > Ferruginibacter. The sequence goes on along the minus strand of JBBSDF010000065.1, from coordinate 3,164 downwards.
TACCATCAAAATTTTACGACATGACCAACGAATTGATTCAAAAATTTGTAGAATTAAAATCTCAAAAAAGCATACCGGTAAACATCCATTTTAAGCAAAGAAGTACTTTGAAAGGAGTATTTATCCGCACAAATGATTACGATGAACTGAGAATGAAAAATTTCTGGCGTATAGTACCCGCTACCAGAGCGGCGGAATGGGAAAAAACGAAGGATGGCAATCTTGCACGGATTTACAATGGCGCAGAGTTTGTTAGACTAACAGAATCTAATTGATACAGGGCTTCGGCCCTTTTTTCTATTTAAACCACTCATACTTATTGCCATGTTTACACAAACCTGGAAGAAATATCTTCCTGTCATCACTTTGTTACTCAAAAAAACAAACGGCGAACAACAAATGCTTTCTATGAATCACACCGATTTTGAAAGAGCAGCCGGCGGAAGAAAAATAAAATTTAGTTTTTCTGATCTCGAACTCAACAAAGGCCGTATCAACTCATTAACCAAACATGCACCCTTGGCCAAAGAACTGGCAACGGTGCTGCAGGAAGACAACAATGCCAGTAAATTACTAACTGCCGGGCATTATACCTTTTCCATGAACAATGATTTTAAATTGTTGATCAATTATAAAGTCGATGAAATAATTACTGAAATGGAAGCTCCATCGGAAGAGGTTACTGTCGCAGAATAAAATAATTTCATGGATGCCAAAGGCAACCTATAAAAGCAGGTGTACTCAACCGTATGCCTGCTTTTATATTTTTAACCCATCAGACAATTGCATAAACAGAACAGATGTTAACTTTATTCAGGTATTTGTTATCTCAAAAACAGAAGAAAAATAGTTTATACCCGATTATTAATATTTTCGTGCTGCAACAGCGTTCCAAAAAAGGTATATTTAATTAGATCAATGTCACAAATAAGGAAAAGAAGCATCAAGGCAATTATATGGATCTATGCAGGATTTATGCTTGGCGCTGTAAATACCTATTTTTTAACACACAAAAACTGGTTTCAAACAGACGAATATGGTCTTACACAAGGCTTGATTCAAGTAGGCTTACTGGTTGCAGCTTTTTCTACTTTTGGCGTAACCAGCTACCTCTATAAATTTTTCCCTTACTACGAAGACAATCTTCCCAACAAAAACAATGATATTTTATCTATTGCCTTGCTGGTTTCATTGGGAGGATTTGTACTAACAGCGATTGGTATATTCGTTCTTGAACCAGTGATTCTACAAAAATTTAGTGGCAACTCAGCACTATTGGTTAAATACTTTTATTGGACCCTACCCTTTGGATTTTTCATCATGTTGTTTATGGTGCTGGAGGCTTATTCCTATGGTTTTCACAAGGGCGTGATTGCAAGTGTGTTAAAAGAAACGATGCTCCGTTTTTACATTAGCATCATCATTCTTCTGAAAGTATTTAACCTAATTAGTTTCCATACATTTATCATCCTTTTTTGTTTTCAATATGCAGTCATCACCACTATTCTTGCGCTACATCTGTACCAAGAGGGAAAACTATGGATCAGTTTTAAATTAAGTAGAGTTACCAGAAAATTCAGAAAAAAGATTTTTGCTATTTTAATACTCACCTACTTTGTAATAATAGTAGGAACGCTAAGAGGCAGCATAGACGCTCTGGTACTTGCTGCTAGGATTGATTTAAAAGCTGTGGGTATTTTCGGATTTGCTTCCTACATGATTGCTCTCATGCACGCACCTTTCAGAAGCATGTTAGCCATTACCATTCCAATTTTAGCCCGGGCCTGGAAGGAAAAAAATCACAAAGAAATTAGTAGAATTTACAACAGGTCTTCCATTAACTTGCTCTGTTTTTCTTTGTTGGTATTTTTTTGCATATGGCTTAATTATGAACAAGCTATCCGGTTCTTCAATATCAATCCAGATTATTTGGGGGCGAAATGGGTGTTTTTTTTATTGGGTATAACAGCTATTATTGAAACAGGTACGGGTGTAAATGCACAGATCATAGCCACTTCTACCTATTGGCGATTTGAGTTGTGGACAAGCCTCTTACTCACTGTGCTTATTATTCCTTTAAGCTATTATCTAACAGTTCAATACGGAATCATTGGACCTGCGGTAGCCAACCTCATATCCTTCAGCATATACAATGCTATTCGCTTTTGTTTTTTGTGGAAGAAATTTGCGCTGCAACCATTCTCTATTAAAACAGTTGAAATTATTGTTGCTGCTGTCTTGTGCTACTTTGGGGTAAACATTTTGTTAGAAAATATGGCTGGCCTTCCCGGGTTGGTGCTTCGTACATCGATATTTATGGTAATTTTAATATCGTTTATATATTTCAGGAATATTTCTCCAGATTTTAAACCTATTTTATACAACTTGATGCAGAAAATTTTACCAAAACAAAAAACTAAGCCCTAATAAAATATATTTTTTTTAATTCCCTTTATGATACGCATCCTCCCACTCCTTTTTACAGCTTTATCACTGTTGTTCCCCAAAATTGCGCAGTTACAACCACTGAAATTATTCAATAACATCTCATCATCGTTCATAAGTAATCATGATGATGTGAATGCTGATCACCCTTCATCGTTGCTAGTTGAGGGAATTACAAAACCCAACGCTATCTCTGAAAAGAAAAATAACAATGTTGTTTTTTTTGATAGTATCATTATTAATAAATACACGCCTGTTATTTCCTTCGACCCATGTAACAATAACATCAACGTAGAAAATGCATCAGATTTCAACATTGGGGATACGGTGCTTTTGATACAGATGAAAGGTGCCGAAATGGATTCCTCCAATACCGCTACTTTTGGAACCATTACAGATTATAGAAATGCAGGTAATTACGAATACAATTATGTAAAAGCTAAGTCTGGCAATAACATTGAGATGTTGAATGTACTTAACAGGGCGTATGATATTCCAACTGGAAAAGTGCAGCTGGTGAGGGTTCCGTATTACCAGGTGTTACTTTCAGCCAGGTTCTTACTTGTGCTGCTTGGGATGGTATTAAGGGAGGCGTATTGGTATTAAACGTGAGAGATACGTTGTTACTAGCTGCCAATATAGATATTTCGGAGAGAGGATTTAGAGAAGGGATGAGAGTTTCGCATCCATTCTTTATTTGCGATATTGCAGATTTCTTT
>JBBSDF010000064.1:0-14273 GCA_038249665.1 Chitinophagales bacterium | reverse complement strand
TAGTGGCGTGGCCGCTATATTGCCGGGATAAATGTGCCGTGCCGATGGAACTCTGGTTCGTTGCTGTTTTCTTACTCCGGAATAAATTCCGGAGTGACAAAATAGAACCGAGCCTACGGCTCTGCATTCTGTGAGAACTAATGGTATTATAGTGAACCTAGTGGCGTGGCCACGAATCGATCTTTTAAGATCAGACTTCAGTCCGATGAAAACCCAGTGGCATAGCCACGAATCGATCTTGTAACATCGGACTTCAGTCCGATGAAAGAGAAACAAAAACCAAGTCCCGTAGGGACGACACATATAAAAACAGATAGCAAAATCAATGGCCAACTCATACTCACAAATCTATTTGCAGGTAGTCTTTGCTGTAAAATACAGGGCGGCGGTGCTGGATAAAAGCTGGCGAAGCCAAGTGCAGGGAGTAATAGGAAACCTCATCAATGAAACAGGTTGTAAGACCATTATCGTAAACGGTGTGGAAGACCATATGCACTGTTTCCTCGGGTTACAGCCGGTAGTAGCAGTAGCAGAACTGATGAAAGTATTAAAAGCAAAATCATCCAAATACATCAACGATCATAGCCTCACAAAAGAACGATTTGAATGGCAACCAGGTTACGGAGCCTTTTCTTACCGACAACGGGATATTGACCAGATATATAATTATATAAAAAATCAGGAAGCACACCATCAAAACCAATCCTTTAAAGATGAGTATCTTGAATTGCTAAAAGAGTTTGAAATTAGGTATGATGAACAATATATTTTTCAAGAACTTACATAACTATTTGTTGAGCATTCCAAAACGAATGTTCAGCATTTATTTACAATTAAATGTATAAAAGTATTAAATATGACAATGAAATATTTTATAATTTTATTGATACTCTTAGTGTTTGGATTCACAAATGAAGTAGGTGCTCAGCAAAGCCGGGTAGATTCTATTATTATCATACTGCAGAAAACAAAAACGCCTGCGGGAGTTGACACTATTGCTTTTACTGGTGCAATGAGCCGTATTGAAAAAACCACGCTAACTGAAATAACTATTGAGCAGTTAGAAAAAGCAGCCAATTTATTTATCTACGGAGCAAACGAGTATTGGAGCTACAGGGTAAAGTACAGTATTCTGCTTAGTTTAAGTGTAAATGATATCTATAAAGCTATTACTTACGGCAAGTATCATTTTGAAGCAGCTAAAAAAAGTAAAACTCCTGATGCATCTTATATAAGTAGTGCATTTTTTAAGCAATTAAGAATGCCTTATCGTAATTCAAACAAGCTGGATGACGGGTTTGAGTATTTCAATGAAAAATTGAAAGAATACAAACTAAAGAATGATTCTACAGGCCTGACGGATTGTTACTATGTGCTGGCTGGATTTTACCGGACAATTGGCTTGGTTGACCAGGCTATTTATAATATGAAAAAATCGGTTAGTTACATCAATTTTAATCGACAAAATGATAAAGCCAATAACCCATTTCCAAACCCGTTGGGAAAGAGGGCATGGTTAAATAATAATGCTGTTATTAATATATATTATTTGCAGAATGGAGCGTACGCTGAATCCTTAAAATATTCCAACATTGCTTTCAATGAATTTAAAAATGGTAATTCTAAAACTTTAGGAAATGCTGCTACCAGTATTGCATATGCAAAAATATTGGCTGGTCAATTAGATAGTGTTTCGTATTTTTTGGATTTGGCGCTTGATGATAAAGAAAATCAAAAAGGAAAAGACATAATTTCTTTTGCATTACAGATTAAAGCTTTGTACAAAATTGAAACAGGTGCTTTAGCTGAAGCGGAAGAACTAATAAAAAAATGTTGGCAATTAATTGAAGAAAATAATATACCCGTAAATGCAGGGCCCGGAACGATGGCTCCAAATTATTATTTGGCATTGGTCAGGATTACGCAAAATAGACTGAATGATGCCATAGAATTACTTACAAAAGATATTGTAAGATTAAAAAACTTTCGTTTGGATATACTCAGGGATTATAAATTGCTGGCAACATTATACGAACAAACTGGAAACTATGCAAAAGCAAACGAAGCGAATAAAACCTTTATTTCACTCCAGGATAGTTTACTGGCAGACCAAAATAAGTATCGCTCCTTAAGTTTTGAAACCGAACAGGAAATGAATGAAAAGGAATTATCCATTACCAAATTACAAAGTGAGAATAAAATATCATCACTTACGCGAAACTTCTCTTTTGGTATGGCAGGCTTGCTTATGTTGTTAGCCGGGTTAGTTTATTACCGTTTCAAGGCAAAGCAAAAAGCAAATGCAGTTTTAAAAAAAACGTTATTAGATTTAAAATCAACTCAAACCCAACTTATCCAATCAGAAAAAATGGCCAGCCTTGGCGAACTCACCGCTGGTATTGCCCATGAGATACAAAACCCGTTGAATTTTGTCAATAATTTTTCAGAAGTAAATACGGAGTTAATCGAGGAATTAAATCAGGAAGTTGATAAAGGAAATTTAGACGAAGTAAAAGCCTTAGCCAAGGATATTAAAGAGAATGAACAAAAAATAAACCACCACGGCAAACGTGCCGATGCCATTGTAAAGGGAATGTTGCAACATAGCCGAAGCAGCAGTGCTGTAAAAGAACCCACAGACATCAATGCTTTGTGCGATGAGTATTTAAGATTGAGTTATCATGGATTAAGGGCAAAGGATAAAAGCTTTAATGCAACGATGAAAATCGATTTTGATCAATCCATTGAAAAAATCAATATTATTCCACAGGATATTGGAAGGGTTATTTTAAATTTATTAACGAATGCTTTTTATGTCGTAGATGAAAAAAAGAACTCAGGGGTTGAGAATTATGAACCAACTGTTTCGGTAAGCACCAAAAAAGTTGGAGACAAGGTTTTCATTTCCGTTACTGATAACGGCAGCGGCATTCCGCAAAAAGTAGTAGATAAAATATTCCAACCCTTCTTCACCACCAAGCCCGCAGGGCAGGGTACTGGATTGGGATTGAGTTTAAGTTATGATATTGTAAAAGCGCATGGTGGGGAGTTGAAGGTGGAGACTAAGGATGGGGAAGGCTTGTCCGCCGAAGCTTCAGCGCAGGCGGGAACAACATTTGTAATACAATTGCCTTTAGTTTAAATCACCCCAGCCTGTCGGAAGATGTGATTTAGACCCAAGCACAATGGGCGAAATAAGAGTGTAAACAAAAGAGAAAAAAGAAACGATTTATTTGATTATCTTGTCAATAAAATAAATGCATGAAGATATTAGTAGTAGATGACGAAAGTGATGTACAAATGCTATTTCAGCAACGTTTTCGTAAAGAAATTAAAAGTGGCGAACTTGAATTCGCCTACGCCTTTTCCGGAGAAAATGCGCTGGAGTATATGAAAAATCATGAACACGAAGCGGTATTAATTTTAAGCGATATCAATATGCCAGGAATGAGCGGCTTAGAACTATTAAAACAAATAAAAGAAACGTATGAATTGCCTCCTCCTATCGTAATGATGATCACTGCCTACGGGGATGATGAAAATTACAATATGGCAATGAAACTCGGGGCAGACGATTTCCTTACAAAACCACTAGATTTTACTGCATTAAAAGAAAAATTGAAAACGAAGACTCCATGACAAAAATTTTGGTAGCTGATGATGAATCAGATTTGGAAATGCTTATTCGGCAAAAATTCAGGCAGAAAATACGGGAACATAAATATGAATTCGTCTTTGCCAATAACGGCAATGATGCCTTAGATAAAATACTCCAACACCCCGATATTGAAATAGTACTGAGCGATATCAACATGCCCGAGATGGATGGACTAACCTTACTCACTAAATTAGGCGAAGGAAGCCCATTGATAAAAGCAGTGATGGTTTCTGCTTACGGAGATATGGATAATATCAGGGTAGCCATGAACCGTGGCGCATTTGATTTTATTACCAAACCTGTAAATTTTGAAGATTTGGAACTTACCATGGAGAAAACAATTTTACATGTTAAACAAATTAGAGAAACACTTAAAGCCATCAAAGAAAACAACATTTTAAAAATGTATGTAGATCAAACCGTACTCAGTTTTATGAATTCCAGGGAGTACGAAACATCTTTAACGGACAACGATCATATTGAAGCAACTGTTGCATTTATTGATATTTGTGGGTTTACTTCTATTAGCGAAAATGAAGAACCAGATACAGTCGTAAAAATGTTAAACACCTATTTTGATGTGATGGTAAAAGAAATCATTGCTCAAAATGGGATAGTAGATAAGTTCATTGGCGATTGCATCATGGCTGTTTTTAAAGGTGAATATCATTTAGACAGGGCAATAGATGCCAGCATTGCCATTAGAAATAACATTGATGCTTTGCCTTCTGAACATAGTTTTTCTCCTAAAGTTTCTATTGGCATTAATAGCGGGGAAATGATATGCGGAAATATTGGTTCCGCGGCCTTACGCAGGTTGGATTATACCGTAATAGGCGATACCGTAAACACTTCGCAACGCTTACAAAGCGCAGCAGGTATCGGACAAATTGTAATCACAGAACAATGCTACGAAATCGTAAAACAATCGTTTAATTGTAAAAAAATTGGATATGCCAGCCTAAAAAATAAGTCTTCAGAAGTAGTGCTTTATGAAGTATTGAATTAAATAAGTTGAATTTTTAATACCGTGCTTTCAGAATCAACCTCCAGTTTCTTGGCAGTAACATTCTGTAATAAAAGTAAGTTAACTTACCAGAAAAGATGCTGGTTGTTGTTATTTTATATCGTATTTCTCTTTAATAAATTTCGCAATTTGTGCACCCTTTTTGTTTAAAGAAGCTATACGATTGCGTAAACCAACAAGATTCTTTCTCCAGAAAAAACGATTGGCATACGCTTCATTGATGAATGTTATTCCTTTATCAGTAAGTGGCACAGAAAGGGAATGTTGTTTGTTAAGTTCAATAAAATCAAAAGTTTGATAGAATATAGGATTATTGGAGGCTAAAGCATTCATGTTATTTTGTGTGATGTCGAGCAAACGAATAACCTGGTCGTATTCCATGATTGCATCTGAAACAGCATTGTTGCGGATAAGTCTTAAGGCTCCGCTGCTTTTGAGCTGCTGAATGGTTCGATCGTTTTGAACGAAATCTGGAAATCCAAGGGTGGAAAGCCATAATTCGTAAGCCTTGTTTGAGTTGGTCATAACTTCGCTTGACGAAAGTGCCAACAACAAACTATCTGTTCTCTCTATTCTACCCTGTATTTCTACGGTAAGCTTCTCTGTTTGCTGCACATCTGCACCAATATCTTCTACGATGGAATGAATGAACACTTCTTCCCGATGATGTTCAATCACTTGTTCTAGCCGCCATTCTGCAAGAAAACCACAAAAAACGGCAAAAAATAGCATCAGAAATTCCCATATATACGATTTCCGATTTTTTTTGCCTGCATGATGCGCGTGCTGGTGAACTTCCATATTTTCCTTTGCTGAATTTGAGTTAATTATTTGTTTACCATCGGGCTGAACCAACTCGTCGCAAGCAGTTTCCGTCACAGTCGGTTTGGAAAGCTCCAAATGTTCTTCCTCTATATTGTTGGCCATTTATTTTTTATTTGTTGGTCACTACTATAGAAGGTTATTCTACGATACCGCTAAAGTTAAATGAACTTCATTAGGACTTAAAAATATATTAATGGATTGAACCATAAAAATACAGAACCCTTCAACAGTAACTAAAAGTTCTTTTCATTAATGCGGAGTTGGAATTTGTTCTTCCAACATCATGTTGCTAAGTTTGTCATAGTAAGTGCAGGTCATGGTTGTCACATCAACCGTCCATTTCTCCACTCCGGTTTCTGCGGAATGACGGCAGAATGTTGCATAATCAGTTTGCCCGCGTCGGTAACTTTTTAAATAATGTTTGAACCTTTCTTTATCGCTGATATTTGCAATGTTTAATCTGGAATAGATGGGTAGAGATTTGATTTGAAAATGATTTTCTCCAAAATATACGGTGCGCCCGTTGCTAACAAAACTGTCGTACTTTTTTACACCTATCTGAATAAGATCTTGTATATATTGAGCGAAATCTGCGCCGCTCTTTACTTTAGCATGCGCTTCTTTGATGGCGTTTAGTTCAAAGTTCATTGGGGGCTGTTTCTACAAAAGTGAAGATTTAATTTTAAAGAAAGGGATTGATTTGTCATAAAATTAGTACTGAGTATTTTTGCTCTCCATAAGCGATGCGCAGTTACCATTTCTAGCATGCTCAGCGTTCCTGTATTAAACCCATGATCAAACTGGGCTCAAACCCTTTTTGCAGGAGGTAATTTCTGAGCTTGGTCTTTTTTACAAAAACGTTTTTTTCACTTTTTAGTACTAATATTTTGGCACTGGCCAGTTTTTGCAAGGTTTTTTCATAATCCGCCTCTTCGATGGAAGCCAGGGCTTTTTTGATACAATAAGCACTCACCTTTTTTTGCTGCAACTCATATCTTATTTTTACCCTACCCCATTGTTTCATCCGAAATTTGCCGCCTGCAAATGCTATGGCATATCGCTCCTCGTTCAAATAATTTTCTTCAATTAGTAAAGACAATAATTCCTCCACATCATTTTTATACAAACCAAAGCCATACAGTTTTTCTTTTACTTCATTATGGCTACGCTCCTGGTATCCACAAAAATGCTTCGCTTTTTGTAATGCCTTGTCTTTACTAACGTAAGCTTTGTACAACATACTGTAAAAATAGAAAGAGCTGCCTTCATAGCAACCCTTTTTTATGATGATATTTATAAATAATGTGTACCCAGATTATTCTTTATTCAAGGATACTTTTGGGAACTTCACATAAAATATAAGTGGCTCCGATCTGCTTTCACCGTTTCCATCTGTTTGGTTTAAAGGCATACCAAAACTATCAAGTGTTTGTATCGTCCAAATGAATTTTATGGGTATTCCTTTTTTATTCCTTTCTCCATTTTTTTGTGTGCTGTCTGCGTCTGAATTTTCTGTAGGGTTAGTTGGCAGCATGCTTAACTGTGGCATCCAGATATACTGGGCAGTCCCCACAATATTTTTATCCAGCAGCGGTTGGTTGCTCCTTAGTGCCTGCACGTTTTGTTGTTGAGGGAGTACCTCAAAAACCTGTAACCTGTACGTAACCGGAGTGGCAGCATTGGGCACAACTGGGGTCCATCTGAAAGTAATAGCAGATTGCGCAATATTTGCGTTTAATTCCTGTTCGTTGGCAGGCATCATTAATGTGGGTAACTGGTAGGCCGCCAAGTAAAAATTTTTGCAAACCAAGTTTGATGCGGGGCTATAATCTGGGAGCCTTACTAACTGAACACAGAGCACATAATTATCGGCGGGCAATTTTCCTGTTTTTGTTAAAATAGATTGATACTTACCTGTAAAAATCATATACTCCAAAGGCAGTACATCCAAAGCTCCTAAAATAGTGGATGCTCCCGGAAGCGGGGAATAAGATTTGGCACTGTTCAAATTAGTAGTGCCAATAACGGTTCCATCAAGTGTTTTTATTTCTGCTTTTATTTTTACCACTAGCTGATCCATTTGACTCCCGCTCATTACAAAAGTGAGCACTTCTCTGCGGTTAGCCCATTCAGATAAATTTGCAGGCGGTCTGCCTGCCAAAGTCATATTAATATTCACCTGTGCCAACACACTTTGCGTGGTAATCAATAAAAATATACTAGCTATCCATTTTTTCATAATCATTGCTTTTTCTTTGTATCAAATTTGTATTGAAAGCCAGTACGGCACATGCTTTCTAAATAGTTGGCACCAGTAGGAATAATGGAGTTGCCGTATTTAAAATAGTTGCTCGATAAAAAAGTATTCCAACTAAATTGTTTGCTTATTTTCCAATCTACATTACAGGATGCAATTAAATTATTATCATTTTTAAATGCATTCAGTTTTACGAGATTATATTGCAATTGACCCCTTAATTGAATTTTATTTTTTGCAATAGGCATTGCCAATCCACTGCTTAATGTTACGAGGGAAGTTTTTGCCAATAGCACATCATTGTGAAAATACATGATACTAAAGTCGGGAGTTAGATTTTTTTTAAAATACGAAGGAACGTAAGTAAGCAGCGCAGTGTGAGTATTATTTCCAGTAGTGGTACCTGTTAACACATCCCGCTCATCGTATTTACTGTAGTTATAACTAAAGCTAAGCATATTGCTCATTTTAGTATTAGACCACGTATAGGTGGGGCTAAAGCCAAAATCGTTACTCACATTTTTTATTCCATAAGGATTGAGTCCACTCGCAGACTGAAAACCAAAATTGTTATAGTTCACATTTAAGCTCCATTGATCATTAAATTGGGTAAACCAGTTTAGGTTTCCTATAAACTGATTGGCTTTTAAGGTAGTACTGCTGATATTATTTACCCGCTGGCCCAGGCTTGCTACAATATTCATTTTATTTTTCCAGGTGTTTAATTTGGTGTTTAATAAATAATCAAACCTATCTGGTTGCAAAAAAGGGTACCCTGCCGTCTGAAAACCTGCACCAAAATATTTACTGCTAATGCCCACATCAAAGTTTTTGCCTTTTTTACCAATAGCAGCAGTGGCTGCATAATCTCTTACGGTAGATGTATGAGCTTTGATAAAAGGATCGAATGATTTGATCAGAGTTGTAGTGGGTGTAGTTAAATCTCTCGTGAAAACAGATTGAGCACCTTCCATTTTTACATACCAGCCTTTATTAAAATATATGTTTGATAACAAACTTACGATAGCACCTTCTTGGGGTTTAACAGTTAATGGCGGTGGCGCAGAAGAATTAATAAAATCTTTCCCCTTTGCAACGTTCAAGGACAGCTCATATTTACCTTCTTTTTCTTTTCCTATTTGAAACATCCAGTTATTGCGTTTAAAGGCGCCCGTTATAGTGGGAGGTCCCGAAAAATAATTGATGCCCGCCTGTGAAACACCGGTAAAGAATTTAATGCGGTAACTTTTAGGTCTCAAGTCAAACCCTGCTCCAAAAATTCCAATATCTCCAGTGCTGAGTTCACTGTATTTTAAATATTGAGTTCCTAGTTGCAATTCGGCCCATTTGTATTTTGGATTTACGGCAATATTATTTACTGGATTGGTAATCCATTGTTTAAAATCCTGCTTAGGCCCGCCGGGTATAAAACCACTGTAGGGCCCGGCAAAATTCGTAGGTAGAGCCGCCATGCTGATATTAAACGGGATCGATAAATTTTTACCGAATTTAAAATTGGGCATAAAATTAAAACGTACCTGGTTCCATGGACGGCGTGGCGTGTAACCCGTCCAGCCCGAAGGATTTCTGTTTAAACCATAACCTTCATAAGTAACACCCATGGTTCCAATTACAGAAAAGTCTGGCTTTTTTGTTTGTGCATCGGCCGCAATATTCAGTAAAATAAAACCAAATAAAATAATTTTTATTTTATTCATAAAAGGTTATTTCTTTTTAATTACAAAGTCAAAACATTTTATTATTTCGCATTCTTTACAATCATTGTCACGGAACGTAAACTTCACACAAATTCTTCCTTTTAATTCGCAGCAATCGATAGCGGGTACCGGCGGCACAATAAAATTGATACCGATATTGGTATTGTTGGGGATTGGAATACTTGTTCCGTTGTTCCAAACTATTTCCCGTGGGTTTTGATAAGCACCGCTGCCACTTCCATTAAATGATGGAACAGACGTTCCCCCGTACATCGTTATTTTTGAAGGCGCTGAACCAATATTTGTTGCCGATGCTGTACTGGCCCAGGTAAAAGGAAGATTCACGCATTTTAAACATTCTTTGCCAAAATTATCTGTGATGCTATAGCTAATTACATTGGCCCTTACTTCGGTAATATTGGCCGTACTTAATCCGCTGATGCTGAAATTTTCTGTTAGCAATGTGGCATTAGGTATTTGCGTATAGTTATAAGTTACCGCACCCGTATCTGCTTTTATTTCGTAGGGACAGCAGGGCAAAGAATCGCAGTTGGTAGTAAATTTGATCACACAACTATCGCATATTTTATTACCGCACCATCCATACATGGTTACAGTGTAAGTGCCCGTTTGATTTGGCGTAAATGTAAGTGGTAAATTACCACTCGTTGTTCCTGATGGCTGAACCAACGTGTAAGTAACAACTCCGCTACAACCATCTCCTACACAAAAATAAGTGGCATTTAACGTTATGGGCGTTTTACATTTTACTTCAACGGCTTTATTCTTATCACAATTTATTTTTTCCGTTACGTTATCAATGCTGTAAGTTTTTTCGCCCCATCTGCTTCCTTTACAATCGCAAGGCTTGCAATTCACTTCAAACTTTATTACACAACTATCACAAATTTTATCCCCGCACCATCCGTACATTTTTAAAACGTACACACCCGTTAATGTTGGCGTAAAGGTAAATGGAGCATTACCGGTAATAGCGGGGCCGCTGGGTGGTTGAAGGCTGTAAGTAACTTTTGGCGGGCAGGTGCTGTCTGCACAGTTATACGCAGCATTAATGGTATAAGATTGAAAACAGTTTAACACATAACTGGTGTTACATTCCAGTTTTTCTTTAACCGGTAGATTTGCATTCATTGCTTTTTGCTGGTCATTTTCTATCGGTGATTTGCCGCCTTGGGTTAATGTAATGGCTCCCCAATGGCTTTCCTTACAATCGCAATCGCGGCAATGTTTGATAAACAAGTCGTATTTGCCAGATTTGCTAGCGCAGGTATCGCTTATAAAGTTTACTACAATATAAATTTGATGTTGGCCTAACGATAAAGTACTCAGGTTTAAAAACGGTGCTGTAGAATGATATACGTTATCTACAAACCATTGGATATTATAAAGTGAATTATAAGTTTGTCCGGGGCCCAAAGGCAGCGGGGGAATTAATTTTACCGTATCACATAAAGTATCGCAACCAATGGGAAACAAATCAACATAAGGTCTTTTTTTGATGGTAACCATATTACTGTTTGCAAAACATCCGCCTAACGGATCTACCACAGTTACAAAATAATTACCAGCCTGTGCGGTTGTCATCGCTTGCCCAGTGGCTCCATTACTCCATTGGTAAATGTAATTGGGATTTGCTGGCAATGCGGTTGCAGTGTAGGTATGGCTGATCCCTTCGCATAAATAGCCTGTAGGTGCAATAGTTACTGTTGGGTTATTGTAAACATAAACACAGAAAGTATCTTTTGCAATACATCCGGTGGTACTATCCGTAACAGTTAAAATAAACTGGTAAGTTCCTGTTGCATTTACTGTAACGTTCGCATCAAACTGTGTATTGTTTGGGTTAAAAGTAGCAGCAGGGGTCACGGTCCAAGAATAAGAATAATTTGGATCATTAACACTGTTGTATAAATAAATACTGCCGGTACCACTGATGCATTGAATCGTTTGCCCTTTAATATCTGCGATGGGTTTTGAATAATGCCAAATATGCATTTTGTTAGACTGTGCTATGCAGGCCGAACCGTTGCTAACGATCACATAATACTCGCCCACTAAGTTTGTAGTATAGGTAGTACTGGTTGCTCCGCTAATTGGGTTGCCATTAAAATACCATTGATAAGTTCCAAAAGACGTAGGCGTTGTAGTTAAAGTAAAACTGCTGCCGGGGCATATAAATTTATCTCCGGGAATCGTTACAGTTAGTTTGGGTAAGATGGTTACGTTTTGAGTATCCTTCGCTACGCAACCCAGCAGGTTTGTTGCTGATAAAATTACCTGGCTTGTTCCTGCAGCAGCAAAAGTATGTGTGGTTGTTTGCAAATTGGATTGATAGCCATCTCCGAAATTCCAGTTGTAAGAATTGGCTGCCGGGCCAGCGGTTGTAAAAGGAGCCGCCGTACCTGCACAAATGGGACTGGGTGGTGTAAAGGATGCTGTGGGAATATTTATGGTGACTGGATAAGTTATAGATGCCGTACATCCGCTGCAGGACGATGTGACGGTTAGGGTTATGTTATAGGTGCCCGAAACGGTGGCAGTAAATAGCGGGTTAGCTGCAGCTGGATTGTTAAAACTGGCTCCTGCAGGGCCAGAATATGTCCACGCATGTGATAGGATGCTGCAACCCAAACTAGGTAATGTGCTGGATAAATCAGATAAACTAACCTTGCCACAATTTATGTTAGCACCAAAATTTGCAGCCACTGGTACGATGTACCGTATCGTATCTAACAATGGACAAATAAGTGGTGTGGGAGGTGGCGGACAATTGGCTAACATGGACGCTGTTACAATATAAATACCGGGTAAAGTATAGGTGTGAGGAAGTGTAAAAACGGTACCGGTCATGCCCCCAAACGGAGTTGTTAATAAAGGGGATCCATCTCCAAAATTCCATAACACACCAGCATTGGGCGAATTGGGGGATGTAAAAGTATAGGTAGCATTAAAGATTACATTGTTGCAGGGATTACTTGGCGCATTAATTACAATGCCATAAGCAAACGGCGCTTCCTCATCAGTAATATCGGATGCCGGTCCTGCAAGATCCTCGTTGAAAACTTTTGTTTTATTTAAACAAGGTCCATTACAAGTAGAAGTAACAATATTAATCGCATTAGAGGTGTCTTTACAATTACCGCAGGAAATAATTACATAATAAGAACCCGCTGCAGTTACGTTTAGGGAAGGAATGTTACTACCTACCGGTGTTAATCCCATGTACCATTGATAGCTGTAAGTGCAACTAATATTTGACATTACTGTTGCAATCAGATTCACATTAATAGGATCTCCTATACAAAAAATGGTATTGTTGTCTGCGGTTATATTTACGTTAGAAACAAAAGTATTGGGAACAAATGCCATTGCCGATCCCGTACATCCTGTCCCTTTTACTTTATAATATCCCGGAAGGGTGGCAGTGTAAGTTGGCGTGGGTGTGGTTGTTAAAAACACCCCGTTTAAATACCAGGAATAAGGTGCTGTAGAGGGCATCGTTGTTAAAGTAACCCCTGTTGTGCATAGGTTTCCGGTTGCGTTTAAAATACCATTTGGCGGGTTGTTTACCGTAACCGTTAATGAACTTGATTGGCCGCAGGCAGTAACCGTTATGACGCTGGTAGCTGATGCTGCTCCTCCATTCCATTGCACATTAATGCTGTTGGGAGTTTGGGGTATGATGGTGCCCAACGCATTACTCAACGTCCACGTGTAGCCGCCGGGCGGTACCGGTCCGGGAACTGTGTAGGTTTCTGTAGCGTCTATACAAACACTGATGTTTCCTGTTGGCGGAGGTGGTGCAGCCACCACTGCCACATTAATGTTTTTAGGGGCACTGGTGCAGATTGCTACAGTTTGAGAAACACTGATGGTTCCGTTAGAAGTAAATTTCACCAAAATAGAATCCTTGTGTGCGCCCATGTATTGTATAATGCTGCCGTTGGTAATCGTCCAGTTAAATACACCCGCATTCATACTACTGCTAATGCTGTATGACACGGTTTGATTGGCACAAACAATGATGGGTCCAATGATGCTGTTTAGTTTTGGTGTATCCAGTACGATCACATTTAACAGTGCCGGAGAGGAACAATAATTTGCAGGAATTTGTGGGGTAGCAGTGATCGCATAATTGCCCACACTGGTCCAAGTTATTTGTTGGGCATTTAACCCGGCTGGTGAATTTATAAATCCAGTATTGGGTAAAAATGTCCATGTTTGTACATTTCCATTGGCAAAATAAGTAGCTGTTTTTCCCACACAAATTGGAGAGAGTCCGTTTAATGTGAAAGGTGGTTTTATATTAATTTGGATCGTATCCGCTCCACTGCAGCCGCTGTAAGGGTTGGTATAATTACAAATTAAATTATAAGGACCACCCACCATATTGTTCCAGGTGATGTTTATTACATTATGATTGCTGTCGTAACCGGCAATAGCACCTCCACCACTTAATGTCCAGTTGTAAAACGTGCCGGGCAATGCAGGCAGCGAGTAGGATGTACTGGAACCGGGGCAAACAACTGTGGGGCCCTGGATAGGTAAATTAGGATACAATACCGGAACATTTAAGGTGGCGGTATTACCACAGGTTCCGGGGCAGTTGGCATTTAATGTTACACTGGTTGGGTAAGCACTTGGCTGATTCCACACAACTGTAACGCAGGTAGATCCTTGTCCCGCAATAATTGAACCTCCGCTTACCACCCAGTTTAATCCTGTGCAGCCGGTTGTGTTGGTGCAATATTTTATAGTATCTCCGGC
>JBBSDF010000063.1:0-15766 GCA_038249665.1 Chitinophagales bacterium | reverse complement strand
TGGGTCATTGCCCAAATAATCTCTACATGATGTTTAGAGTACTTTCTTTTGATCATTTTGTAATTAAAAAATGGCCAAATGCTTTAATTGACAGGAAGGTATCCTTTTGTTAATTCAAGAAATGTACGCTATCAATTCTTTGATTCCCACAAATGAAGAAGCCCCGTCCAATATCGGGGCTCTTCGTTGTCCTGTAGTGCCTAACAAAAAATACTGTAGAATAATTTTTTAGTGATAAAATAAGGATGCTAACATCCCCATGGGGAATCTAAAAAGCATGGTCAAAAAACAGGGGAAAAAGAGATGCCGCACGTCAGATGATGACGGTGTTGTAATCGGTAAGCTATTGTTTCTTAGTTTCTTGTGGTGCTCATCCGCTCCGGTAAGTGTGGTTCGTTTGAGATATATAGTAAGCGTTTTTGTTGAACTTTTATTGTATAAAAAACAGAATAATCAGATATATTTTTTTGTAATAGCTCTCTCCGCAACACTTGGTTACTATTACGTATACACGAAGTTTTTAAATAGGGTATTTTCCCAACGTAGATTTACTTTTTTGATGCAAACTTCTGTATGCAATAAAACTACTGAGTAACATTAGCAATGCGCCTAATAAAAATGCAGCACCCGAAAAGTGTACAGGTGCAGATGGTTTGGTGAAATAGGCAAACAGTCCTGTCATCATCGGTGGACCAATAATAGACGTGAGGCTTAAAAGCCCTGTGAGCGAACCCTGCAGCTCGCCCTGCTCATTGGCTGGAACGCTGGTGCTCATGATAGATTGTATGGCCGGACCAGCAATACCGCCTAAACAATACGGAATCAGAAATACAAACATCATCCAACTTTGGCTAGCAAATGCAAATAAAAACAAACCCGCACTATATAATAACAGTCCCGTATAAATGCTTTTTTCATTTCCAAGTCTTGGATTGATGTACCTGATCAATCCGCCCTGTACCAATGCCACCAATAAGCCTACCACACCCAATGAAATACCGATCATGGTTTCGTTCCATCCAAACTTTTCGATCGTAAAATAGCTCCAATTACTTTGTACCGCATGCGAAGCCAGGTTGATCAGGATAAAAGAAAACGCGAGTCCATTCAAGGCAGGATAACGTTGTAGATTTTTAAGTGAACTAATTGGATTGGCTCTTTTCCAGTTAAAGGGTCTTCTGTTTTCTTTTTTCAACGATTCAGGCAGAATAAAATAGCCATATAGGAAATTTATAAAAGTTAATACAGCAGCCACCATAAAGGGAACCCTCGGCCCAAAACTACCCAGCAATCCTCCAATCACCGGTCCAACGATGAAGCCTAGTCCAAAAGCCGCTCCTACCATTCCGAAATTTTGTGCCCTGTTTTCTTTGGTACTGATGTCTGCAATGTAAGCAGTAGCGGTAGTGATGCTTGCACCGGTAATGCCGGCAAAGGCCCGGCCAATAAAAAGCCATAACAATGTTGGTGCAAACGAAAGTAGGAGGTAGTCCATTGCAAAGCCAAACAAAGCAATTAAGATAACGGGCCTTCTACCAAATTGGTCACTTAGCCCACCTAAAACGGGCGAAAACAAAAACTGCATCACTGCAAAAGTGAACACCAGCCAGCCACCATATTCCGAAGCACGGCTGATACCCTCTCCGGTTAGTTCCCCAATCAGGGAGGGCATCACTGGAATGATCAAACCTAAACCTGTTATATCAATCATCAACGTAATAAAAATAAAGCCGATTGCTGCTTTTCCGTGTTTTGCCATAAAATTTCAAAGCACAAAGTTGCAGTTTTTAATCAGCACAGCTATTTTTTGTTTTGATCGTTTTTTGTAGAAGCAGTGTTGCAAGGGGAATTTTTTCAACAACTCAATATTCGCCTGGAGGCAGAACTTTATTTAACCAAAAACAACAAATCCAACACTTCGATATTCCTCATTCCTCATTGGCCAACTCAGTTATGGTGTAATGATGACAGTCCCCTTAATGCTGGTATCCAACGTGCAGCGGTAGGCAAAAACGCCGATTAGGGCATCTTTTTTGAAAAAATATGAGCGCCCGGGCGCAATTAATCCGGTATTAATGCTCACAGAATCAACGCTGCGGAGTTGATGTGGCTCGGTATCATTGTTCACAAAAGTAATAGAAGACCCACTGGCCACCCTTAGTATGGCCGGACTAAAAGAACCATCTGGCTGTAGGGTAATGTAATTGGTGGGAAGCCCACCGCCCACCGCCTCAAAGTCGGTGGTTTTGGTACAAGTGGCCAGTGCCACTGAAATACCAAGAATGATTACTGGAGTAAATAAGTTGTTTTTCATGAGTCTTGGGGTGCTTTGGAAATACAATTTAATGCATTCAACAAAACAAACGGGGGTTTGTGCACAAATATTGTTGAAAGGTTCAGTGAGTGAGGTTTTTTTTCTGCAAAGAAAGCACTCAACAGATTATCCACCGGCCACCAAATACAGTCAATACAAATTACCTTTGTACCATGAGGAATTATTTAGATGAACTGAATGACCCGCAGCGGGAAGCAGTGGTACACAAAGATGGTCCGATCATGATCATTGCTGGTGCCGGTAGCGGTAAAACGAAGGTACTCACCACCCGAATTACCCACTTAATGGGCTACCATCAAGTAGATGCATTCAATATTTTGGCGCTTACTTTTACCAATAAGGCGGCCGCAGAAATGAAAGAAAGGATCGAAAAAATTCTTGGCAACAGCGAAGCCCGCAACTTATATGTAGGAACTTTTCACAGTGTTTTCGCCAGAATTCTTCGTGCAGAAGCACCCAAAATCGGTTACCCCTCCAGCTTCACCATTTATGATACTGACGATGCAAAATCGGTGGTGAAAACAGTCGTGAACGAGTTGAACCTCGACGACAAACAGTACAAACCCAACATCGTTTACAACAGAATATCGGCTGCTAAAAACGGATTGGTAGGCCCGGCAGAATACATGAACGATTATCTTCTTCAGCAAGAAGATGCACGCGCCAACAGACCTATGATCGGACAAATTTATGAGGCCTACGCCAAACGCTGTTTTAAAAACGGCGCCATGGATTTTGATGACCTGCTGTTTAAAATGTACCTCCTGCTCAAAAACAACGCAGAAGCCCTGAGCAAGTACCAACGCAAATTCAAATACATACTCATTGATGAGTACCAGGATACCAACCCTGCACAGTACGAGATCATTAAGTTATTGGGAGCCATGCACGAAAACGTTTGTGTGGTGGGCGATGATGCCCAAAGTATTTACAGCTTTCGCGGAGCTACCATTGCCAACATTTTACAGTTTCAGAAAGATTACGACGATGTAAAAGTGGTGAAACTGGAACAGAACTACCGGAGTACCAAAACTATTTTAAATGTGGCCAACGAAATCATTGGTAACAACAAAGGGCAGATAGAAAAAACATTGTTTACCGTAAACGACGAAGGGGAAAAAATAAAGCTGGTGCGTACCATGACGGACAATGACGAAGGAAAGTTTGTAGCCGATACCATCAAAGAACAAAAACTGCGCAATCATTTTTTTAATAAAGACTTTGCCATTTTATACCGTACCAACGCACAGAGCAGAAGTTTTGAAGAATCGCTCAGGCGCATGGGCATCGCTTACCGCATTTATGGCGGCATGAGTTTTTACCAACGCAAAGAGGTAAAAGATTTCTTGGCTTATTTGCGTATTGTGGTTAATCCCAGAGATGAAGAAGCACTGAAAAGAATTATCAATTATCCTGCAAGAGGTATCGGTAAAACTACCATGGACAAAGCGGTTCTTTATGCCAATGAAAGCAACCAGAGCATGTGGGATGTGCTTTGCAATGCGACTATGTTTGGTTTCAAAAGTGGTACCCTGGAAGCTATCGACAACTTTGTAACGATGATCAAAATGTTTCAAAGTGAAATGGGTAAAAAAAATGCTTACGATTTGGCAGTGATCGTAGGTAAAAGTTCTGGGGTGGTAAAAGACCTTTTCAACGATAAAACTACCGAAGGTCTGGCACGCTACGAAAACGTTCAGGAGTTATTGAACTCTATCAAAGAGTTTATCGAAACACCAATGAACGAAGAAGATGGTGAGGTGGGTGATAAGGGAATGGGTACTTATCTGCAACAAATCATGCTTCTAACGGATGCAGATAACGAAGACAAAGAAAATTCAGACGTGGTGAAACTCATGACCATCCACGCTGCCAAGGGACTAGAGTTTCCGGTGGTATTTGTAGGTGGACTGGAAGAAACGCTTTTCCCCAATGCGATGAGCATCAATACCAGAGAAGAACTGGAAGAAGAAAGAAGATTGTTTTATGTGGCTATTACGCGTGCCAAGAAAAATCTGTTTCTTACTTACGCCAATGCCCGCTATCGTTTTGGTCAATTACAACAAAATGACCCTAGCCGTTTTATAGACGAAATGCCAGAAACCATGGTAGATAGAAGTTACGCCGGCGGCAACGCCCGCAACAATGCTACCAGTGGCTGGCAACAAGGAAGTGCATTTGAAAGAATGCAACGGGGTTTTGGCGGCGGCTTCGACGATGCTGGCAATGCAGCAAAAAAATATGGAGCGCCACCCACTAAAAAACCTGCTACTCCTTCCTATGCAGTAGCAAAACCCGTGGCAACCAAAACGGTGGAGCACACGCCTTCCCAAAATTTTTTGCCCAGCGATACTACCAATCTGCAAGCCGGACAAAAAGTAGAACACCAAAAATTTGGCTTTGGCGAAGTCACCAAAATGGAAGGGGCTTCACACAACCCCATAGCCACCGTTCAGTTTGAATTAAATGGCGAAAAGAAAATCATGTTAAACTATGCTAAACTGAGAATCGTGGAATAAATGGTTGATTCATTTTAAAAATTATCCGTTATATTGACTTTTGTAGTTCCAAACTCAGACTAGTACCATTTTCGATATCAGAAAATTAAGGCCTTTTTCAGCTTTTTTAACGGGTTGACGGCAGCCGTTTCGGTTAATATTGGCTATTTTTGCCATAGAAATTAAAGACAATACAATTATGATTAAGACAGGTAATCCCGTAATTAGCATATACACAGAGATGACGCCGAACCCGGAAACGATGAAATTTGTGGCCAACAAATTACTTTATCCAGGTAAAAGCATTGATTTCCCAGATGAGGAAAGTTCAAAACCATCTCCATTGGCACAGCAGTTATTCACTTTTCCTTTTATCCGCTCTGTGTTCATCGCTAGCAATTTTGTAACGTTGAGCAAAACCGTTGATACCGAAGACTGGCAAGATGTAATACCTACCATCAAACAATTTCTGAAAGAGTATCTAGAAGAAGGCAAGTCTGTAGTAAATGAAGAAGAGCTGGCCAAAGTGAAAGTAGAAAGCAGCAACGAAGTACACGCAGATGACGATGATGTGGTAAAACGTATCAAGGAACTTTTGGAAAATTATGTAAAGCCAGCGGTTGAAATGGACGGCGGTGCCATTCAGTTCAAAAGTTATGAAGACGGAAAAGTAAACCTGATGTTGCAGGGAAGCTGTAGCGGATGTCCATCTTCCATGATCACCCTCAAAGCAGGTATCGAAGGGATGATGAAACGAATGATCCCTGAAGTAAAGGAAGTAGTAGCAGAAGCAGAATAATAAGGTTAAACGAAATATATGAAAGCACCCAACGTTGGGTGCTTTTTTTGCGCTAGCCAAGAAGTTTTCCCACCACTTTGCTTGCTAAATGTACGAGCATATAGAAAATCACCCTGTTGGTGGAAACAAGATCTGAAAGAAGGATTTATATTAATTTCAATATTCTAAAGCTATTAAATGAAAAAAAATAGTATTTACCTGATTGGTTCTTTGTGCTTATGCACAGCACCTTTTCGCAACTATGCACAGCTGACCGACCAACAAATAAACCAACTTAAATCAGGTAAAGTACAGCCCGATACCAGTTTCATATATACCTTGCCATTTGCCAAAGGCAAAAAACATTTTTTGGTACAGGCTTACAACAGTAAGATGAGCCATACTGGTGAATTGTCATTGGATTTCAAAATGAAACAAGGCAGCAAAATTTCTGCGTCAAGGGCAGGTGTGGTGGAAATGATGAGAGAAGACAGCGATCGGGGCGGATTGGATGCCAATTATATGAAAGATGGAAATTTTATCATCATCCGACACACAGATGGAAGCAAAGCGATGTATTGGCATTTGAAAAAAGATGGAGTGCTCGTCAACCAAGGAGATACTATGTTAACAGGACAACACATTGGATTGAGTGGCAATACTGGTTATTCTGCTTTTCCGCACCTTCATTTTCAATTACAAAACGCTTCAGGCAATGATATCCCTTCGCGATTTTACACAAGAAGAAAAGTGAGGTACCTGCGTTCTGGTAAATGGTACAAGAAAAATAAAAACGGCCTATTCCTTACAACCTAAAATAGTCGTGTAAACTCAAACCCATCAAAAAAAGTTCTGCCAACAGACTGATCAGTAATCCTGAGAACAGCAGTCGTTGAGAATAAGGATACCTGCTAAAAGGAATCAATGCAAATAGGAAGGATAGCAGGTAAGATCCCATGGGGATCAGAATAAATAAAAAGATGGGAAAAAATATTTTCAAACCACGTACACTTCTTTTGTCAGAATGAAAGCTGATAGGAAGGGTTTGCCATACCAGATACAAAGTAAATAATGCTACGGCCAAAATAACTACCACGAATTGCAGGATCCGTTTTCTGGGGATCTTCTTTTCTTTAGGCCGATATTCTTGAAGTATTTCTTTCAGTTCGGTCATACCAACTTTATTTAATGATCTGTTCTTGATATCGCAAACGAACTCAATAAAATTTGTTTATAATATTATATAACTCCAACTCTCGTCGAAATGTATCCCTGGGCATACAAAGCATCACTTTATTTTCTCACCCACCAAGCCCAGCCGATGAGCAGAGGTTGTATCAGCAATAACCTTAACCATAATAACCAATCTGGAGTGCAAAAAGTTTCGACACAAAAACCTGTCTGCAGCATGTAAATATGTGTGGGAATAAAAGCGAGTAGCATCAATATAATGCCATCAGCAGCCAACTTTCGGGTAGGTTTAAACAACAATAAGATGGCGAGTACCAACTCTGCAATGCCTGCCAACGTATTGATGAGCACGGGATCGCCCAAGTAAGGTGGAATAATCTTTAGGTAAGTCTCCGGACTTCTAAAGTGATTTATTCCAGCCAACAGATAAAATAGTACCATCACATATAAAGCCACTTGTTTTTTCATACGATTAAACTACTGTATTTTATTGATGTATAGATTCTTTTCAATGGGCAAAGGGCGGATGATGCACTCTGGTAGGAGAGTAGGTGCATCAACAGCAGTGACTGTTTTTAATACAAATGACTTAATTTGAAGTCCATTTACGATTATGGCGGCATTCTGGGAACAATTTTTTGGACAAATCAAGCAAACGGGTTGGATAGAATTCATCGCAGTTATTGCGGGTATCGTCAGTGTATGGTGTAGCAGGCGAGAAAGTATTTGGCTGTATCCCATCGGTTTAATCAATACCACCTTTTATGTTTACATCAGCATCAAAGGTAGTTTGCCTGGGGAGGCAAGCGTAAACCTATACTATACCATCATGAGTATATATGGTTGGATATTGTGGAGTAAAAAAGACACCTCCAAACAATTGGTATTGCACATCACCGGATCAACTAAAGCAGAGTGGAAAAAACAATTGCTATTTTTTTCAGCGATTTATGTAGTCTTATTTTTCGCCCTTCGTTTTTTGAAAACTAATTTCGCTCCGGATGCCGTCCCTTGGGCAGATGCTTTTGCCAGCGCCAGTGCTTACACAGGCATGTGGTTGATGGCCAGAAAAAAAACAGAAAGTTGGATATGGTGGATCATCACCAACATCGCTTCGATACCGCTCTTCTACATCAAAGGATATGCTTTTACGAGCGTGTACTATATGATTTTATTAGGAATGGCCATTGCAGGTTTCATTGAATGGAAGAAAAGGGAAAAACTAACACATGCAGGTTAAAAAAATAGTGATATTAGGACCAGAATCTACCGGTAAAAGTTATTTGTGTCAGCAACTGGCAACCCATTATCAAACAAAATGGGTACCTGAGTATGCGAGAGAATTCTTGCTAACTAACGGTGCCGTTTATACGTACCAAGATTTATACACGATTGCATCTGGCCAACTAGCTGCAGAAAACACAGCTATGGATGGGTTACAGCCCAAACAACAGTCGTATGCAGATCTGTTCACAATACCAGCAAGTACGCCAGATAAAACATTTTATCCTCTCCTGATTGATACCGATATGTACGTCATGAAAGTATGGAGTGAAATTGTTTTTAACCGATGCGATAACCGCATCCTCACAGCCATAGCCCAAAGACCGTACGATTTGTACCTGCTCTGCGATACGGATCTTCCTTGGGTAGCCGACGAACTTCGGGAGTACCCGGATCTGGAAATGCGTCAAACCATTTTTCAATATTATAAAGATGCTATGGTCAACCAACATATTCCCTTCACGGTCATCAAGGGTTGCTATCAACAGCGTTTCGAAACAGCCTTGGCAGCTATAGAACAACTACGATGATGGTTGTTTGGTTATACCTTTTTTACAATGATTGCTTTGGAGACACTTCATTGATAATTGACATCACTCCAATAATTGTTTGATATCTGGATCAGCAGCCAAATTATTCATCTGTCTTAAAATATGTGCGGAGCGATTGGCCACATAACGACCCTGCGGCTTCACGGTATATTTTTTTGGATTGGGTAAGCAAGCCGCTATTTGTGCGGCTTCCGCCATCGTGAGGTTGATGGCATCTTTTTTAAAATAGGCCTTGCTGGCAGCTTGTATGCCAAAAATACCTGGCCCCATTTCAGACACATTGAGGTAGCTTTCTAAAATTCTTTTTTTGCCCCAGATGGTTTCAATCATAAAAGTAAAATACACTTCTAAGCCTTTTCGAAAATAGCCACCACCTTGCCACAGAAAAACATTTTTAGCTGTTTGTTGACTGATTGTACTCGCACCTCTTACTTTGGCCGGATGTTTGGCGTTGTATTTCTGTGCTAGTTTGATGGCCTTGATATCAAACCCATTGTGGTCTGGAAACAATTGATCTTCGCCTGCCATCACTGCCAGTTTGATATTGGGTCCCATTTCATCATAAGAAATATAATCCCGTTTCAAGCCATGCCCTTGTACCCAATTAACGGTTTGTGTGATGGTAATGGGTGGGTGG
The DNA here is from genome assembly GCA_038249665.1 of Chitinophagales bacterium. Lineage (GTDB taxonomy): Bacteria > Bacteroidota > Bacteroidia > Chitinophagales > Chitinophagaceae > Ferruginibacter. The sequence goes on along the minus strand of JBBSDF010000063.1, from coordinate 6,492 downwards.
ATGAACCAGCAAAACAAGATGTAAAACAGCTGACCGACGAACAGCCATAGCAAACCTTTTTTAAGGGTACTCCAGAAACTGCTTTTTTCCTTTGAAATTTTTTTTGCCATGTGTTGCACCAAAAATAAGTTGGAAACAGGTAAACGCAATCGTTTCAGAAATATTATCTGAATGCTTTTATTGAAGAGAGATATATTCTAGCGTGTACTTTTTACCAATCACAATTCTTTTGGCAGCCGATTTGTTCAACAAATAACCTATTCCGCCAAGTACAACCGCCGCGCCCAATAACTCTGGGCTAAACTGGTCTTTGTCTATCAGGTAAGACACCCCACTGGCCAATACCAGTAAAGCTCCACCGCCCATCAAAGCTGCCCCACTACCGCCAACACTGAAACCTTTTTGGGATCTGCCAAAACTTTTAATTTGATTGTAATGGTAAGTATATCGGTAACTGCCGGTGGTATCTACCATATAAGTGCCCAGTGTGGTAGGCATCCGGTGCACGATAAACTCCTGCAAATACAAACTGTCGTTTTTAATGCCCGTGATGAGTGCATTGCGATAGGCCCCATTGTTGGCCACAAATTCAATTTGAGTACCACTGTAAAAGCTTTTGACAGTCTTATTATTCTTCTTCTTCAACACAATAAAATCTGCGTGCTGGCAATAAGCAGCAAAAGAAAACATACAGCAGCATAACCATAACATTCGTAACATATGGCAATTTAAAAAAAGAAACTTGCATATTTAAAAAAAATAAGAAAGCGATGGAAAATAACAGTGAATCCTTTTTTATATCAGGCTTTAAAATATTTTAAGTTGTTAGAAACAGGCGGATGAAAGACAGACTGCGGAGACCACTTTTTTAGTTGAAACCATCTTGAGATGGACAGCCATTCGTTTGCTATACCCCGGCGAAGTGTGATGCACATTTCATCCACACTCAATTTTTAAGAATAGAAACCACAATCCCAATCAAAATAATACTCCCAAATGCCAGATACAACAATCCAGAAATACGATTGATCAGCAAGATGTTTTTATCGCTTAATTTTTTCCCGATATAACCCGCGCCCATCACTTTCCCAATATCTGCCACGATATTTATCGCTAAACAGGTACCGAAAACAATGACCTGGTGCTGAAAAGAATATACGGCCGATAAAGACGCAGCCATCAATACCCAAAATGAAATGACTGCAGGGTTGAGGGTATTTAAAATAAAGCCAGAAGTGAAAATAGAAAAATAATTGGGTCGAAGGTTACTGCGTACATCTATTTTTTCTCCTGCAATTTCTACAGGCATATCAATACGACGAGGTTGTATTTTTTTGAAGAATACGAAGTAAACCCCCATACCTATCAAAAATAAACAGCCGCCAATACCAATAGGAATTTTAAAATCCATCAGGGTTTTCACCACTTCACTAAACCCCATGCTCAGCACCACCCAAATGATGTCGCTTACCCAAACACCCGCCACAAAACTAAAACCACCTGACCTGCCATGATTGATACTTTGTTTGATCACCGTAAATATAACAGGCCCTACCGAAAATATCAGTAGTAAACTTATGGCTGCACCTTTTAAAAAAGCATCCGTCATTCCATTTATTTTATTGAGCTGGGAACTGTTGAACTGCTGTTCAATTTACAATGGTATGTAAGTTTTGTTAAGAAAAGATTTCCATTCTTCCAGAATCTTTCCTTTGAGTACCCTCGGAAACTTGTGCTGTCCGCCCTCTTTACCTTTTGATTGCATAAACGCCATAAATACCGATTCTGGTAACACCTGCGCTGAAACCGCCTTTAATGCATGTTTGCGTTCTACCTCGTAATCGTCGTTCAATATTTTAAGTTTTGCATCCAACACTTCAGCCAACAATACTTCATCCACCATATCATCTGAAGCTATAAACCATTCGTGAGCAAAAAAGTTGCCATGAGGTACACCCGCCACTGTAAATTCGGGAATAAAAATATTGAGTTCTTCTGCTGCCATCTCAATGGCTTTGGTCATATTGTCAACACTCAAATGCTCGCCTACCAAACTTAAAAAATGTTTGGTTCTGCCAGTGATAATGATCTCACTCCGCTCTTTATCTACCAGCCTTACTGTGTCGCCAATGGCATATCTCCAAGCACCCGCATTGGTACTGATCAGGATGGCATAATCTTTTCCTTCCTCTATTTCATGTATCATGAATACCTCCGGATCTTCTACCATATTGCCCTCGGCATCGAAGTTGTGATCATCGAAGGGTACGAACTCAAAAAATATATTGTTGTTGAGAGCCAAATGCATCCCCCTCGTATCCTGTCTGTTTTGGTAGGCCAAAAATCCTTCACTTGCCAAGTAGGTTTCGATATAGGTGATGGGTTTGCCCATCAATTTATTGAATCCTTTTTTATAAGGCTCCATGGCCACACCGCCATGCACATAAAAAGCAAGATTGGGCCACATGTCATGTATGTTCTTGAGTTGATAGCGTTCTATTATTTTTTCGATGCACAATTGTAGCCATGCCGGCACACCTACAATAAAACCTATGTCCCAGTTGGGAGCATTCTCTACTATCTCTTCCAATTTTTTTGCCCAATCTTTTTCTTTAGCAATGCGTTTTCCGGGTTTGTACAGGCCCAATCCCGAAAACCAAAATGGAATATTTTTTTGTTGAATACCGCTCAGATCGCCTGAATAGTAAGTGGCACCTTTTTGTAACTGCGTACTTCCGCCCAGCATGAGCCAACCCTTACCAAGGGCACTCTTCGGCACTTTGTCGTATTTGGTTAAACTGAGTAATTGCCTGAAACTGGTAATGGTATTAGAACGGATGAGGTCTTTGGTGATGGGTATATATTTACTGGCTGATTCACTTGTCCCACTGCTCAGCGCAAAAAATTGAATCACGCCGGGCCAGCACACATCGGGCACACCCTCCAATGTTTTGTGCCACCATTCGCTGTAAATTTTGCTGTAATTATAGGTAGGAACGAGTTGCTGAAATTTTTTGCCGGGATGTTTGCTGAGCAACATTTCGTCAAATTTATACCGTTGCCCAAATTGAGTAAACCTTGCCTTTTTCAGCAATTTTTTTAACACTTTTAATTGCTGTCGCCTGGGATCCTTTTGTTGGATGTAAAGCGCTCTGGCAATCGAAGCGGGTAGCCTGAGTTCAAATATGGCCATGTAATGGTTGGTAATTGGTTTGGTAACAAATATAGTCATTCGCCGGGGTAAAAAATAGTATTGGTATGAATAGCATGCACATAGTATAAAGCAATTTTTACAAAAAAATACTGCTGTCGGATTCAAAGGAAAGGAAATTTTTAATCAAACAAGTGCTTGCTCTTTAGGATCCTTATGTTGGCTTTTAACATATGTCAAATAATAATAAAAAAAATACCATTGTGTGTTAATCGTCCCTACTATTTTGCTAAAAAATTTGCGGTTGACCAAAACAGTTTTCCACATCTTAATTTTCACCCGATTACATCAACATATTTCTCCTACTTTTAGTAAAAATAAGTACCAACATCATGAAGATATATGTTCGAAACATGGCTTGTGAAAGCTGCAAGATTTTTATAAAAGAAACCTTGGTAGAAATGGGCATCACACCGGCCAAAGTAGAGCTCGGTGAAATCGAAGTGACAGAAGAGGTGACAGGCGCCGAAAAAAAATTACTCAATAGCAAAATAAAAAAAGCTGGCCTCGAACTTCTCGAAAAAAAACAGGGTGTACTGGTAGAGAAGATCAGAAAAGTGATCATCGATTATGTGTACAAATCTGACAATAAACCCAATGTAAATTTTTCTACGTTCCTCTCTAAAGAATTAAACTATAGTTATAATTATCTGGCCAACTTTTTTTCTGAAATAGAAGCATCCACCATCGAGCGATATATGATCCAACTCAAGATTGAACGCATCAAAGAGATGATCATTTTAGAAGAATTCACGTTATCAGAAATTACCGACAAGCTGCATTACAGCAGCGTCGCACATTTATCAAAACAGTTTAAAAAAATGACTGGATTAACACCAACACATTTTAAAAAATTAAAAGAAAAAAGAAGGATCACCATTCAGAATCTATAAGCGATTTAAAAAGTAAGATTTTTATTACACGGGTTTCTTGGCCGTCTTGTCCACTTTTAACAATACATCATATCTTCCATAAAATCTTTGCAACCTTTTATCGGTGCGAAAATTTCACTGAGTCTCGCCGGTTTTATTCCAGCACTGGGTCTAATGAAGTAGTGTTGTTTCGCTACCTGTCCTATTTTAGCATGGCAGACCATGTTGGGTTTTACTTACAAGATGCCTACGTAGAAGATTGGGTAAACAATACCATGCTGTTTTTAGAGGTGCAAGATCTACCAACGTTTCATCAGTAATTGCAACAACTCAATTTGACCGATCAATTTCCTGCAGTGCGCTTATCGGCGATTCAGCAAGAAACCTGGGGAGAATAATTTTTCCTGCACGATCCTTCGGGCATTTTATGGCACATGGGTGTGTTTAAGTCATAAGCATCGTTCTATAACCGGTGATGAAAAATTTGTAATCCAGCAGTTGTTTTTCATGTCATCATCGTTGTGTCACTCCCTTCAGCCGTATGACTTTTTTCAGCGCTTTTTAATTTTTATGCACGTTCATTAAACCCATCATATCCTCTTCAATTTCCATTTTCCTTTTCTAAACAAAATAAAAGCCGTAATGACAATGGTAGTTTCTGTAACTGGTATGGCTATAAAAATCCCCACAGGTCCCCAACCCAACGTTTTACTCAACAGATATGCCAATGGTATTTGAAAAAACCAACACCCAAACAGGTTGATGATGGTAGGGGTTTTGGTATCACCCGCTCCATTAAAGGCCATCGTTATCACCATACCGATGCCATAAAATATAAAACCACTGCTGATGATCCGAACGGCGCTGATGGCATAGTCTGCAACAGCAGGTTCTTGCGTAAAAATCCAATGATCGGAGGAGCAAATGCCAAAAAAATCAAGGACATCCATCCCATAAAAATAGCGTTGTACTTGGCCGTTTTTAACACACTTTGTTCTGCCCTCAAAGGCAATCCTGCCCCCAAATTTTGTCCTACCAGCGTTGCCGCCGCGTTGCTCATGCCCCAGGCAGGTAAAATAAAAAACAACACAATTCTGATGGCAATCTGGTAACCGGCAGAGGCATCACTCATGCCCGTTTGTACCACTAAACTGGCCAACACGATCCAACTGCCCGATCCAATTAAAAATTGCAAAGTGCCCGGCCAGGCTATGCCCAACAAGTTTTTAATTACCGGCCAGTCGGGCTTTAATTTGGCGAGTTCAAATTTCACCATGCGGTTGCCATTAAACAAATGGTAGAGTTGATAAGCCACCCCAATACCTCGGCCAATGGTAGTAGCCATGGCCGCCCCTTCTAATCCAAAGGCAGGTACCGGTCCAAACCCTCTGATGAGAATTGGGCACAAAATGATGTTACAATTATTGGCCAGCCACAAACTCTTCATGGCCATCATGGCGTCGCCAGCACCTCTAAAAATGCCGTTGATTAAAAACAACAGCATAATCACTAAGCTGCCACCCATCATAATGCGGGTATAGCCGGTACCTTGGGCCACTGCGGCTTCTTCAGCGCCCATGACGCGTAAAATATCGGCAGCATATACAAAGCCGGGTATGCTCACTGCCACCGTAATAAGCAGCGAAACAAAGATGGCCTGCATACCAGCCTTGGTAGCGGCTTCTGGATTTTTTTCGCCCACCCTTCGAGCTACCATCGCTGTGGCGGCCATGCTAATGCCAATGGCCAGGGAATACACAATGGTGATAACAGATTCTGTAAGGCCTACCGTAGAAGTAGCGTGTTTGCCCAAATGACTTACGAAATATATGTCTACCAACGCAAACACACTCTCCATACTCATTTCGAGCACCATGGGAATGGCCAATAATATAACTGCTTTGCGAATACTACCCGTAGTATAATCCTGCAACTCACCGTTCAATGATTGTTTGATCAATGAAAAAATGCTTCCGATCCTGGAACTGGTAACCGGACTGTTCATGTGAAATGTTTTAAAGATGAAATAGTTAATAAGGATATCAGCCGTGGCTGTACCTGAAAATTGTAGTGGAGTGGTTGTCTTCGGCGTTGCCAAAGACGCTTAACTAAATCATATTCGTAGTGTTGTAGACTGCAAAGAAAAAATAATTTTTAGAAAAACGTAATTATTTTTTCGCTGTCTTTTATTTCACATGGCTTTGTAAATAGCAAAGTAGTTTTCAAAATAAGATATTAGCTTTGGTGAAAATAGCAACGCTGGCGGGTTACTTAAAATTCCTCCGCCTCGTTTTCAACGAGCGGCGGTCGTTTGAAAGGAATACTATGCTGTCTCTCCATATCGCTTTTGTCACTCCGATTTTCAAAGAATAGTTTTTTTAAATAGAAATAGCATTGGTGAAAAACACC
>JBBSDF010000062.1:0-17305 GCA_038249665.1 Chitinophagales bacterium | reverse complement strand
TATATTTTCAAGATCCTGACGGTTACTGGATGGAAGTAAACAGCGTTGCTCAGAAATAAGAAAAGAATTTGAGGGATAAATTTTGGTAATAGATTGGCAAACGGAATAGTATGCTGCCATCAATCAATATCAGTAGTAGTTTCACCTGGAAGTTATAAATGGAGCTTTGGTTTTTTCTTCATCTTCGGCAATAATATTTGTTGAAAAACAAACTTAATACTATATAAAAATTTTATGAAGTTGTTGCTGGCTTCCATCCTCCTTTCTTTTATATGTACATTCCCAAGAGTTTTCGCAAAGTCCTGAACAGGAATTTGGCTTTTGCCAATTTGAATTGATTTCTTTTAAATAAAAAATAATGTAAACAGCAACTTCCATCACATGAATACATCATACGAACAATACCAATCACAGCTTCAAAAAATTGCCGACCTCCGCTACGCATCGGCTCTATTGCAATGGGACCAGGAAACCTATCTTCCTGCAAAAGGCGCCTCCATTCGTGGCAGGCAAATAGCCACGCTCAATGAATTGGCCCATGAACAATTTACTGCTCCGCAACTGGGCGTTTTGTTGCAGCAACTTTCTCAAGACGATTCTTTGTCTGAAAGCCAGCGCCAAAATGTTTCGCTGAGTAGTTACGATTACGAAAAAAATAAAAAATTACCTGCCCCCTTTGTAAGAAAAATGAGCGAGGCGGTCAATCGCAGTTTCCACGCTTGGATCAAAGCAAGGCAACAAAACAATTTTGCCATCTTTCAGCAGCCCCTGCATGATATTATTGAACTAAAAAAGCAGGAAGCCGATCTGTTGGGGTATGAAAAACATCCCTACAATGCCTTGATGAATGAATACGACCGCGGCCTCAACGTTCAAACTGTTGACCAGCTTTTTACCTCCTTAAGATCAGACCTTAAGCCAATGCTGGAGCAGATTGCTACCAAACAAGTGCCATCCGACACTTGCCTTCATCAGCCATTCAACAAAGATGTTCAATGGAAACTGGGCCTCGAGATGTTGAAGAAAATACACTTCGATTTTGAAGCTGGCCGACAAGATATCAGCGAACATCCCTTTACCATCAACTTCAACAGCCAGGATGTTCGTGTAACCACCAGGGTAGACGAACATGATTTTGCTAACATGCTTTGGAGCTGTATTCACGAAGGTGGGCATGCACTCTACGAACAAGGGCTACCCGCCAATGAGTATGGAATGCCACTGGGAGAATACTGCAGCCTTAGTATTCACGAAAGCCAGAGCAGGTTATGGGAAAACTGCGTTGGTAGAAGTTTACCCTTCTGGAAAGGACAATACCAAATGGTGCAAGCGTACTTTCCGAGCCAATTTTCTGATATTGCTGTCGGGGATTTTTACAAAGCCATCAATAAAGTACAACCTTCTCTAATCAGAACCGAAGCCGACGAACTAACATATCATTTTCATGTAATGATTCGATATGAAATAGAAAAGCGATTGATCGGTGGAGAAATTTCAGCTAAAGATATTCCTGCTTTGTGGAACGAGCTGTACCAACAATACCTCGGTATCACAGTTCCAGATGATAAACGCGGTTGTTTGCAGGACGTGCATTGGAGCCATGGAAGCTTCGGTTATTTCGCTACTTACAGCATTGGAAGTTTATATGCAGCGCAATTGTATGCAGCGATTGTGTCAGAAAATCCGTCTATAAACGAGGAAATGAGCAACGGCGATACCCGTAATATTTGGGCCTGGCTGCAACAACATATTTACCCTTTTGGACGTTATTATCACTCAGGTGAATTGTGTGTGAAGGCAACCGGAGCAGCTTTGTCGAGTAGTTTTTTTATAAAGTATGCCACCGAAAAATACAAAGGAATATACGGAATATAAACAAAACATCCGGATCATAACCCGCAATGAAAACAAGTTTACATCATGAGCACACCACATTTTTCAAGTATTTTTTACAAATGGCGTTTTTTAATTGCCCTGTTTTTTGCTGCCATGATATTACTGCTGCAAAGCTGTAAAAAAGATGCACCGGCACCCACTGTTGACCTGTTGCAGCAGTACTTTGAAGAGAATGTTCTCAACCGCGATTTTAAGGTATCGCTCGCAACCGATAATGGAACCAACCTAACAACACAATACAGCGGCTGGGTGTTCCGGCTTTTAAAAAACACCTTTATAGATGGCCCTATGACGGCAGCAAACAACGGCCAAACCTATTCCGGCACCTGGTCGTGCACTGAAGATTATGGAAAGCTCACCATCAACATTACCCAACCATCTATACCTGCCGGATTTCCTTTTTTAAACCGGGCCTGGCGTTTTACCAAAAAAGATATTCCGACCATGGAACTGGCCCCCTGGGGAAGCACCGCTCCTATTGTATTGCACATGCGGCGTCTATGATATTATTGACCGTACTAATGTGAATAAATCATTAAGAAAAAATACTGTTACTGCATACTATAAGCTACACATGTTTCGTTTATGCTTTAATTACCATTGCCTAAGGGCATTACCTCTCAAACCGCAAAATGAAACAAACCTTACAATCCCGCAATTTTATTACAGACGATCGTATTAAGTAAGTTCCTACACAAGCTTGTAAAGGACCCTTTTTGGCCCGACCTGTTTGTGTTCAAAAGAAAATGATGACGTCCCCATTGCATAAAAACTACTGTAGCTGTTTTTAAAAATTTGTTTTTATGGATTGTTTGGATTAAAAAACCCTGCCTTTTGGTGGGGTTTTTATTTACAGGGGGTTTTGATAAACTTATTGGAAGTAGATTTGTTCACTCAATCATAAAACACAATAAATCTTATCATTATGGCATTATCAGTTGGTCAAAAAGCACCAGACTTCGGACTCTTTAATTCAGAGAAATCAAAAGGAACCCTCAGCGATTTTGCGGGTAAAAAAAACGTATTGATCTTGTTTTTTCCGCAAGCCTTCACAGGTGTTTGTACCAAAGAACTTTGTTCCGTTCGCGATGGTATCAATAAATACCAAAACGAACACACAGAAGTGCTGGGTATTTCTGTAGATTCTGTTTTCACTCTGGCAAAATTCAAAGAAGAACAAACGTATAATTTTCAACTATTAAGCGACTTCAACAAAGAAGTCTCCAACGCTTACGAAGCCATCCACGAGTCGTTTACCGATATGGGTATGCTGGGAGTAAGTAAAAGGGCTGCTTTTATAGTTGACAAAGAGGGCGTACTTCAGTACGTAGAAGTGTTGGATAATCCAGGCGAAATGCCAGATTTTGCAACTATTGATGAAAAATTGGCTCACCTGGCTTAAAATAAAAGCTTCCTTGTAGTACTAAAACTACAGGGAGGCCGTTATTTATTAATAAACATTTCTATTTTTATTTGTTAGCATACTAAAAAGATTTAACTACTTTTACCTAGTTGAAAAACATTACTTTCATATTAATACTAATCATTGGTTTAAATTTTACCTCCGTAGCACAAACAAAAGATCCCATCGCGGAAAATCCTGTAACTGCAAAACTGGTAAAATTCTATCCCAATCCTGCGAGCGCCGCCATTACTTTTGAGTTCAACAAGGTGTACGAAGGCTCTTATTCACTGCAGGTGTTCAACTTCATGGGCAAAAAAGTGTACGACATCAAAAAATTACCCAGCCGCGTTATCATCAATCTCGACGATTTTTTTAGAGGCGTTTACATCTTCCAATTAAGAGACAAGATGGGTACTGTTGTCCAATCAGGCAAGTTTCAAGTGGTTAAATAACCATCATTCCACCAATTTCTTTTTTTTTGTGTCAATTTGACTGCTTCATGCCTATTGGCAAACTGTTTGACAATCTAACTGTTGCAAACATTTTAAAGCAAAAATTATGGAAGAGAACAACCAGCCAATCACCGACAACATAGAAATGGACATCAACTCGGATGCAGATATTCCTGGAAATACTCATTTGAGCAATCCAGAAGAAGAGGCCGTTAATAGTTTTGATACAATGGAAACGGAGTTACAAGAGCAGAAAGATAAATACCTCCGTTTATTTGCAGAATTTGACAACTTCAAACGCCGTACTTCCAAAGAGCGCATTGAATTGATTCAAACAGCAGGAAAAGAAATAATCCTTTCTCTCCTGGATGTGATGGATGATCTTGATAGGGCCGAAAAACAAATGAACAACTCCGATGACATCGATCAGGTAAAAGAGGGTAATCAATTGGTGTTCAATAAACTCAGATCTGTAGTTCAGCAAAAAGGGCTTACAGCCATGGAAAGTGTAAACGAAGATTTTGATGTAGAAAAACACGAAGCCATCACAGAAGTTGACATGGGTAAAAACAACGTGGGTAAAGTAGTAGATGAAGTGCAGAAAGGTTACTACCTCAATGGTAAACTGATACGCTTTGCTAAAGTGGTAGTAGGCAAATAAAAATTAACCATCCAACAGCAGCTGCAAACTACAGGCCAGCTTAAAAAAAGCCTGCAAATTAATTGCTAATAGCTACAATTACATGAGTTCAAAAAGAGATTATTACGAAGTATTAGTTGTGACCAGATCCGCTTCTCAGGAAGAAATTAAAAAAGCTTACCGAAAAGTAGCTATGCAATTCCATCCGGATAGAAATCCCGGCGATAAGGCCTCAGAAGAAAAATTCAAAGAAGCAGCAGAAGCCTATGAAGTGCTAAATGATCCCGATAAAAAAGCACAGTATGACCGCTTTGGTCACAATGCTTTTGGTGGAGGAAGGAGTGCAGGTGGTTACTCGGGTGGTGGAATGAACATGGACGATATTTTTAGTCAGTTCGGAGATATTTTTGGTGACGATGCTTTCGGAAGCTTTTTTGGCGGCGGTGGACGCAAATCTGCGGGTAGTCGTGGCCGTGGTACCAGAGGAAGTAACCTACGTGTTAAGATCAAACTCAACTTTGAAGAAATTGCCAAAGGAGCCACTAAAACCATTAAGGTAAAAAAATATATTAAATGCAACACCTGCGATGGTAGTGGTGCAAAAGATAAAGGCAGTGTGCAAACCTGCACTGGTTGCGGAGGTAGCGGCCAGGTAAGAAGGGTTCAAAATACCTTTTTGGGACAAATGCAAACGGTTACTACTTGTCCTACCTGTAATGGAGAGGGCACCACTGTAACGGCTAAGTGTGGTTCTTGTAAAGGAGAGGGCAGGGTGTACGGAGAAGAAACCGTTACCATTGATATCCCGGCAGGCGTGCAGGAAGGGATGCAACTAAGTGTAGGAGGCAAAGGCAACGCAGGCGAACGCGGAGGTAATCCGGGCGATCTGATCGTACTTATCGAAGAAGAAGCTCATCCACAACTACACAGAGATGGTTTGAATGTGGCATTTGATCTTCACATTTCCTTTCCCGACGCTGTATTTGGAACACAAGTAGAAGTACCCACCATTGATGGAAGGGCAAAAATTAAAATTCCCCCGGGAACACAAAGTGGAAAAATTTTCAGGTTGAAGGGCAAAGGTTTCCCCAACGTAAATAGCTATGAAAAAGGAGATCAGCTGATTCAGGTGAACATTTGGACACCCCAACAGGTAAGTGCAGAAGAAAAAGATATACTGGAAAAGCTTCAATCATCGGCTAACTTCGAACCAAAACCGGAAAAAAATGAGAAGTCATTTTTCGATAAAGTCCGGGAAATGTTTAGTTAATCCCGGATACGGCATTATAATTGGCTTACCACCGTGTAACCCTTTTTTATGACTGCTTCTGCAAAAATGGTATATAATTTTTATAGTTTGTTCTACCCAAATTTGCCCGGAAGCGCAAAAATTATTTACAATGAAAACATCCTCATTTTTTAGAATTCTTTTACCTTTTGCCGCGGTCTTCTCTTTTTTGGGTTGCGAAAAAAACGATGACCCAACGCAAGCCGGCACTGCAAAAGTAGCAGTGGTACACTCGGCCGCAGGGGTAGGGGCCATCGATGTATTGTTAAATGGCAGTCAGGTAAATACTACTGGTATTCCTTTTGGTTCTGCTACTGGAGTAATGGGAAATCCCTATTTTTCAGTAACCACTGGCATCAACAATCTCCGCATCAATACAGCAGGTAACACTTTGTTTCAGTCGAATTTTTTAGCCAATGCGAATACTAACTACAGTGTATTTACTTATGACACGTTAGGTACCGGAGCAGGTGTAGCGGCCTTGCTTTTGTCAGACGTCATTATAACTTTGGGAACAGATACCGCTCAAATTCGTTTGATACACCTATCGCACGATGCTGGTGCTATAGATGTAGAATTTATTCAACCTGGTTCCAGCACCCTGGTTGCCGACAGCGTTACTTTCATCGGGTCAAACCCCAACAGCGTATTGTTAAGCACCTTCCGAAAGGTTCGTTCCGGCGATTATACTTTTAATATCAAGATCAACGGAACCTCCATACTTATTCTTACCGCTAACATCAATATCGCCAATGGGAAATCTTACACATTTTATGTGAAAGGGTCAAGGTTGGCAGGAGTTGCTTCCCCTTTCGCTTTCGGATTTGGTCAATTATTACACAATTAATCCATTTGTATTGAATGCTGTAAAAACAGCCTTTCCTAAAAAAAGGCTGTTTTTTTTGGTCATATTTATCCAACGGGTTTGCCATAATTTTTAGTAATTTGCTCTCTCTATATGCTACACAAATTACACATCCGGAATTACGCGATCATCGAAGATCTCACCATCGATTTTTCTGAGGGACTCAACATCATTACTGGCGAAACAGGTGCTGGTAAAAGTATTCTAATGGGAGCTCTTAACCTTATTCTGGGCCAACGGGCAGACAGTGCCGTTTTGCAGAACAGCAACCAGAAATGCATGGTAGAAGGCTATTTCAATGTGCAACATCATAAGGCCATTCAATCGTTTTTGGAGATTCAGGAACTGGATGTTTCAGGCGAAGTGTTGGTAAGAAGAGAAATTGGAACCAATGGTAAATCTAGAAGTTTTGTAAATGATACGCCCGTTAATTTAACCCAATTGAAACAGTTGGCTATTTTACTGGTAGATCTGCACCAACAATTCGATACACTCGATTTAGGAGAAGAAGATTTTCAACGGGAAGTTATAGATGCGCTCGCAGACAACCACCCGCTTTTAAAAGAATTAAAAGGTTTATTCGGAAGCTACAGCTCGCAGAAAAAAGAACTGGAAGCACTCCAAATGCAGCAGGCCAATGCCAATAAAGAATTTGACTACAATAAATTTTTGTTTGATGAACTAGATGAATTGTCTTTAAAAGAAAATGAGCTGGAAGAATTAGACATTGAACTAAAATTACTGAGCAATGCAGAAGGCATCAAACAACAGCTGGCAACGGTGTACACTGAGTTGAAAGAGGGTGAACAACCGCTATTACAACAGCTTCAGCAAATGCAACACAAAGTTAATGGCTTGCAAACTTATCTCCCCGAAATAACCGCGTTACATGAACGCGTAAAAAGTGCGGTAATAGAATTACAGGATGTTGCAGACGAACTGGAACGCATAGACGAAAATATTTCCTACCATCCACAACGCATTCAAGAAGCCAACGATCGGTTATCGGCCGGATACAAACTCCTTAAAAAACATGCCGTCAACAGCACAGCTGAGCTCCTCATCATTCAGGAAGAGTTACAACAAAAATTATTGGCGGTGTTTAATATATCAACTGCGATTGAGCAGGCCCAAGCCTCTTTGGACGAGCTGCTAAAAAAATGTATGAAGCTGGCTGAAAAAATTTCTGCCAACAGAAAAGCGCAGTTACTCAATTTTGAGAAGAACGTACATACTTTGTTGGCGAAGGTGGGCATGCCCAATGCAAAGCTGCAGGTTCAAATCGCAGCAGCGCCGCTCCATGCAAACGGAATAGATGAAATAATATTTTTATTCGACGCCAATAAAAGCAATCGCTTTGAACCACTACACAAAGTAGCAAGCGGGGGAGAACTCAGTCGCTTGATGCTAAGCGTGAAATCGTTGGTGGCCAAAAAACTTCAATTGCCCACCCTCATCTTTGATGAGATTGATACTGGTATCAGCGGAGAAGCAGCCAGGCAGGTTGGATTGATCATGAAAGACCTTTCTTCAGCTCATCAACTCATTTCCATCACGCACCAACCGCAAATCGCAGCCAAGGCCGCCGCACATTTTTTTGTGTACAAAGAAGTGGTTAAAAATAAGATTTTCACTAATATCAGAAAGCTGGAAGAAACGGAGCGCATTACTGTCATTGCGCAAATGCTGAGTGGTGAAAAGCCCACGGCTGCAGCCCTCGAAAATGCCAAAGAAATGGTAACCAGTTAACCTACACCGCTAACTCAGAACCAATCGAAGTACTGTTTGTTGTAAGCAGGAACCCATTTAAAATATTCAATTGCAAAAGTTGACCATCCTATTAGTTGTCGTTCTGTTGTTTGTGCTTGGATATGCGATGCACAAGCTGATTCGTAGGTTTGTGAATCCCCGCGACTCGCTGAATCATTTGTTCCTGTTTTTCTTGGCACACTTTATCGGCGTCTTCATTTTATCCTTTATGATCAACCTGATCATCATTCGATTTTCCGGTTTTTTATTTCGACCTTAAAAATTTACTTTTACCAAATAAATATTCATCTATAACACATACTTGTATGAGTAATAACTTATTGAAAGGGAAAAAAGGAATTATTTTTGGCGCACTCGACGAAAAGTCAATCGCCTGGATCACAGCCATACGTTGTTTTGAAGAAGGTGCTCAGATCGTGTTGACCAATGCCCCGGTGGCCATGCGGATGGGCGAAATCAATAAACTGGCAGAGCAAATAAACGCTCCCGTTATTCCATGTGATGTGAGCAGCAATGAAGACGTAGATAACCTCATCACTAAATCGATGGAACATTTCGGCGGTAGCTTTGATTTTGTGCTACATTCTATCGGGATGAGCCTGAATGTGCGCAAAGGCAAACATTATACAGAAATAGATTATGGCTTCAACGCCAAAACGCTTGATATATCTTCCATGAGCTTGCACCGGGTGCTAGCCAATTGTATGAAGAAAGACGCCATCAACGATTGGGGAAGCGTGGTGGCGCTCACCTATATCGCAGCTCAACGCGTATTTCCCGATTACAACGAAATGGCAGATGCTAAAGCCTTGCTCGAAAGCGTAGCCAGAAGTTTTGGATATCATTACGGAATTAAAAAACAAGTAAGGGTGAATACGATCTCCCAATCACCTACCAAAACTACCGCAGGTAGCGGCGTTAAAGGTTTTGATGGATTTATGAATTATGCAGAAAAAATGAGCCCTTTGGGTAATGCTACCGCTGCAGATTGTGCCAACTATATCGTGACGATGTTCAGCGATCTGACAAAAATGGTAACCATGCAAAATTTATTTCACGACGGAGGATTCTCTTACACTGGCGTAACGCAAGCAGTAATAGAACAAATGGAAACAAAATAAAGAAGCGTCCTGCTATCAGTTGACAGTTTAAGATATTCCCGGTTGCCTCAGGTAGCCGGGATTTTTTATCCTTGGGGTGGAGGGAGTTTTTTTATTTTAAATGAAAATAGTTTTTTCTTGTTACAAGCGCAACATAAATATTTCCTCCAAGACTTACAATCATCATCTGCCCGCACTACAAAAAGAAGCACCGTAGCGATTGAGAAGCGAAGAAGGAATTTAGAACTGAAAAAAAAAACGCAGATGTAAAACTAGTATTTGCAAACTGTAAGAAAACAAAGGCTACCGTAGGTTCATTTGCACGGAAAAGTAAATGAATCCACCGAAGTCGGACTTATGTAGTTTACACAAACCACAAAAGATGCTACCATCAAAAACAAGCTCCCAGAAACTAAAAAACGCCGTTTAATAAACTTCAAATACATTTTTTGTAAAATCTTGCCTAAAAAAAACTGAAAGTATAAAACCCCAAAATGGGTGAGATGAAAAGAGGCTGCACCAAATAGTTTTCATATAGCATCTTCTTTTTTTATGGTCATTTTAAAATGGATATGAACATCTACAATATATTATTTAAAATTAATATTTTACTGAAATGTACTTGCCCACTGTCAATTTATCGGTCTAGTATTTTGAGAAGTTAAAACAATGCCCATCGGCAAAAAACAAATTAAAATAAAAAATATTCGAAGAATTTGCAGCGAAACCAGAAAATAACTTGTCAAAAGTTATGTTAATGTTACGAATTCTACTTTATATTTGTTTTTACTAAAATCAAATCTGCAAATGAGAAAAATTATTATGACCTTATTGGTGGCCTTCGGCTTTGTGCTGGTAGCCACCGCCCAGAATCGCACGATCTCTGGAACCTTACAAGATGAGAAGGGCAATCCGGCTGCCAATGTCTCCATTATTGCGAAGGGTACAACTATTGGTACATCATCAGATGCCAATGGGAAATTTTCACTATCTGTTCCTGCTTCAGCCAGAGCGTTGGTAGTAACAGGAATTGGCTACGCTTCTCAAGAAGTTACCATTGGTTCGAAAACCAGTTTCGATATTTCTTTGAAACCTTCCGATGTTGATATGGAAGATGTGGTAGTAGTTGGTTATGGTGTTCAGCAGAAAAAAGCTTTTACAGGTTCTGCTTCAAGAATCGACACAAAAGAATTTGCCACTTTGGTTACTCCTTCAATTGACAAGCAGTTGGCAGGTAGAGCAGCTGGAGTACAAGTGTCTAACGCAGGTGGAGATCCTTCATCCCCTGCCCGTATCCGTATTCGCGGTGTTAACTCTATCAGTCAGGGCCAGGCCCCGCTAATCGTTGTTGACGGCGTTCCTTTTATAACAGGAAATCTTGCTGCGAATGTAAACTCAAATGCATTGGGAGATATTAACCCTAATGATATAGAGAATATTGAAGTATTGAAAGATGGATCTGCTACAGCCATTTTCGGTTCAAGGGGTTCGAATGGTGTTATCATGATTACCACCAAAAAAGGGGATAAGTCTGGTAAAATGAAAGTGAATTATGACGCTATATTTGGTTTTTCTTCAGCGGCATCCCGTTTCGATTTACTAAGTGCAAATGAATTTGTTGCAATTGCTAACGAAAAAAGAGCCAATGCTGGTCTCGCTGCAGCAGCTCGGCCAAGCGCAACCGGAACCAATACCGACTGGCAAGACGTTGTTTTTAACGACAATGCGCTGGCGGTGCAACAAAACATTAGTTTTTCTGGTGGTACACAAAAGTCATCCTACTTTTTCTCCTTCAACTATTCCGATCAACGTGGGATACTGCTAAGCAATCGCAACAAAGCTTATCGTGTTCGTTTTAACTTTGATACAGAAGTGAATAAATTTGTGAAATTTGGTAACAACCTTACCTTATCTAAACAAGACGATTTTGGCCAGAACGATGGTTCCAATGCGCTCAGTGGTGGTATGGCATCTACTTTGAGAATGCTTCCAAATGTTGAGCCATTTAATACTGCGAATCCTACCGGTTACAATATATTAGGCCCAGCGCTGAATACCGTTGGTTTCGGGCCAAATACAATTGGTGTGGATGATAATTTTACCAACCCTGCTTTTACTTTAAATGAAAACATTTTCTCCTCAGACAAGTTAAGGGCCGTGAATAATTCCTACCTCGAATTTTCATTGTTGAAAGGCTTGAAATTCCGTTCTTCATTTACCTTTGATATATTAAATGAATATGCATTTTCTTCTAACTCACCTATACACGGAGATGGATTTGGTTCCAGAGGTTCTGCTACCAATACTTCACAAAGTATCCAACGTTGGGTACTCCAAAACTATCTGAACTACAATAAGTCGTTCGGTAACCATAACTTGTTTATAACTGCAGGTCAGGAAGCACAGAAAGATCAAAGTCGATTTGTACAAGGCACAATTCAACAGTTGTCTGATCCCTTCTTTATTACTCAAAACATCATCACTACGTCTGGCGCATTGCAGTTTGGCTCAGGTGGTTTTGGAAGAACAGGTTTCCAATCTCTATTCGGACGTTTGAACTACGACTACAAAAACAAATATTTCTTCCAAGCTTCTGCACGTAGAGATGGTCAAAGTTCATTGGCTCCCGAAAATCGCTTCGATGTGTTTCCTGGCTTCTCTGCAGGATGGAGAATTTCCGAAGAAAAATTCTGGAAAAATTCTAATTTCTTAAATACCTGGTTAAATGAAGTAAAATTGAAAACTTCTTATGCTACTGTGGGTAACCAATTAGGTGGTTTTCAGTACTTAAGTACGTTTGGCTCTGCAGCATACGGAAATATACCCGGCCTGGCCCCCAATTTAGTAGGTAACAGAATTTTGCAGTGGGAACGGAATGAAAAATATGACATTGGATTAGAAGTAGGCATAAAAGACGGGCGTTATACCCTTGGAGTTGACTGGTTTTCAAATGATTTGAATGATTTGGTTTTAGGTGTACCAACACCAAACTCAGCAGGTATTCCTGGTAATCAAATTTCTGAGAATGTTGGTACAGCACGCAACAATGGTGTAGAAATAACTTTGGGCGGTGATATCATTCGCAGCAAAAATTTCACCTGGAACTCTAGCTGGAACCATACATTCTTACAAAATAATATTACCTCTTTGTACGAAGTTGGAGGCAATCCCATCACCCAAATTCCAGGAAACTATAACCTTTTAAAAGTAGGTAGTCCACTTAATGTACTTTGGGGTTATGAATTTGCAGGGGTTAATACAGCAAACGGTAACCCAATGTATTTTAATGCAGGAGGCAATTTGGTACAACACAATATTGCCAACGGCGCTTTCTATTTTGCTAATAACTTAAATGATCCAACTTTTGGTGCTCAAACCTCACTGGGTGTTGTAGATCGTAGAGAATTAGGGTTAAGCTTACCTACTTACTTTGGAGGTTGGAACAACACATTTAGATACAAACAATTTAGTTTAGACATGTTAATTCGTTATTCTGGTGGCAATAAGATCATGAATATTACCCGCCAGGAAGCTTTGTTAAGTCAAAACTTCCATAACAATGGAAAAGAAATCTTAGATCGTTGGACTACTCCCGGACAATCTACCAATGTTCCCCGTGTTGTGCAAGGTCAGGGAAATAACATCAATCAGAATGGTATAGCTGTTTCCCGTTTTGTTGAGCCTGGAGATTTTGTGCGGTTACAGAATTTAACCTTTAATTACACGTTCGACGGAAAAAAACTTAGCGATATAACCAACGGCTACATCAAGTCTGTGAGATTCTTTGTTCAAGGCCAAAACCTGGCTGTGTGGACAAAATATTCTGGATTAGATCCTGAAAATGCTTCACAAAATGGACTAGACAATGCGGTGTCTCCTCAGTTAAGAGTAATTTCTACTGGTTTAAGTTTCGGATTCTAAATAAAATAATTAATATAAAATATTATACAATGAGACTAAATAATTTTTTAACAGCTACATTCCTTTCGGCCATTACGTTTGCTGGTATTGGATGTGAAAAAGTGTTAGACGAAGCGCCCTACAATGCATTTACCGACGAAAGTATTTTTACTACTCCGCAACGTGCTGAATTAGCCCTCAATGGAGTATATGATGCCGCTCAAACAGGTGGGCCCACTCTTGGAGGCCGCGGTTATCCCTTTGGTGCGGCCAATGTGCAACAAGGCGATTGCCGAGGAGAAGACATGGTGAACCTAGCGGCTTTCTATCAGTTTACCTACCAGGGTACTTATAACGCAACTACCGCTAACAATACAGCTTTTTGGAATAATACCTACAGTCTCATTTACAAGGCAAATATTGCAATTCAGGGGTTTAGAAAAGCAGGCACGGATGGTATTCTTCCTGCCGCTACCGCATCTGTATTTGAAGGAGAATGCCGCTTTTTAAGAGCTTTAGGGCACTTAGAAATGATGTCTCATTTTGCCCGACCTTTCTTAGACGATGCGGGTTCTAAATTAGGCATCCCCTACCGGGAGAATGCTATCACTGGTTCTGCCTCATTAGATGAATTAAAAACACAGCCAAGACCAACCGTTGCTTATGATTATCAGCGGATCATTACTGACTTGAATTTTGCTGAAACCAATCTACCCCTTACGCAAACAATTGGGCCAATTCGTGCTACTCGTGGGGCTGCAATTGCTATTAAAATGCGTGCTTATATGCATATGGGGAAATGGGATAGTGTAAGGTTTGAAGGCAACAAATTGATTCCAGCCACTCTTACTCCGCTCACCCCCTCAGCTACTACAAGTGTTGTAGGGGGCTACGCATTACAAGCCAATCCTGGAGGTTCTTTCGGTATAACAGGCGGAAACAGCATTACTACTGAAAATATCTTCACTATTAAAAATGATCCACTGGATAATGGTAGCGTAAACGGGGCGTTGGCAGCCATGTTTGGTAGTGCCGATCTTGCTGGTCGTGGATTGGTGAGTATTTCTCCAATAATCTGGAATAGATTAGATTGGTTGGCTTCAGATTTAAGACGTTCATCGTTGTACCGGGTAGGATCTACTATAAATGGAGCAACACCGGCAGCTGGTCAGGCAATCTTGACGACAAAATACACTGACTACGTTGGAAGGGGAGATAATAACCCTATCATCCGTTGGGCAGAAGTACTCCTGATGCAAGCAGAAGCGGAAGCTCGTTTATCGGTGGGCTCCGTATCTCAGAGAGCTGTTGACCTGTTAAATATGGTGCGCAATCGTTCAAGCGCGACTCCTGCAGCCACTGAATACACTTTAGCCAGTTTTACCAATGATACTGAAGAAGTTGGAGCTATTTTGGTAGAACGTAGAATTGAGTTGTTGGCAGAAGGCAAGCGTTGGGCCGATATTCACAGAACAGCGCTGGATCCATTTACTGCTTTACGCCCTGAAGGTATTCCTGCGAAAATAATCAACGGCACTAGCGGAATTGGAATTTATGGAATAGGTGTCGCTGTAAATGCCGGACAACTTGCAATACCGTACACTGATTTCCGTTTCATTTGGCCTTTGCCGGTTGGGGAAGTTACCCAAAATCCAATCGTTGTTCAAAATCCCAATTACTAAAAAATAAATCTTAAATAGCATGAAAAATACTATTTTCAATAAGCCAGGCTTGTACACGCTACTCGCCGCAGTTGTTTTATCAACATCTTGTAAAAAAGAATTGAGCGAGCCAACTGTAGATGCTACACCTGAGGCGTATGTAGCCGTTCATAATTTTGCACTATTGGCTGGAACTACTTCGTCGGTTTTTGTAAACAATACGCAACTTTCTTTAGGGGGCAACAATGTTGCATTAACAGTTGGAGGAAGTTTATTAAGTAATTATATAGGGGTTGAGCCTGGGGATATTACTGTAGGCTTAAGAACCACAACAGGTACGGCTAACTATGCTTCGCGTACGGTAAGTGTAGCCCGAACCGCCTATACTTCATTTTTTGCTTATGACACCCTAACAACCGCCGGCACCGCTAAAATATTGGTGCTCACCAATGACATGCGTCGAGCAGACACTGCAACATCTAATATCCGTTTTTTACATTTATCACCTAATGCAGGTCCTGTAAACGTTGTATTAACAAGAACGCTGAATCAATTTGGACTTGCCGCTACTGGTACTATCAATTTAAGCAATGTACCATTCATTGGTTCTAGTGCTGCCCCTAACGAAGCGGTACTATCTGCTTTCAGCAATATTCCAGCTGGAACTTACAGTGTTTCAGTGCTTTCCGGAACTACATCTGTGTTATCAATAGCTGCTTTAACTTTACGGGAAGGCAAAAACTACAGTATTGTAGCACGTGGTTTCGCACCCCCAAGGCCTGGAATTCCTGCGGGACAAACTTTAGGGGCAACTTTGTTGTTACATAACCCATAAATTAGAACTTGAGATTTTCAACTACGTTTTTAAAAGAGGCTGTATCAAATTTTTTGTTACAGCCTCTTTTTATTTTACCCATTTTGAATAGTCCATATTTTTCTGGTGCGCCTTATGAAAAACAGTGTTTTATAAAAGTGCTTTTGCAAGCTATCCTACCGCGTTTTTTAGTTGCTGAGGGCATTATTTTTATCATTTTTGTAGACCATGCGCCACATTATTGAGCCCTGTTTTTATGTTTTCTTCTTTTTCCCGTAGGTTGGATCTGGGGAAATCTTTTTTTACTTATAGCAATAAATAAGATTTCTACATCGGCAAATCGTTTCCTTGGCTGTAAAATTCCCAGCTCGCTCAGCTTATTGGTATGTTGCTTCTTTTTTAAGTAGATGCTGTTGATGCTTAAATCCTAAGAGTAGGTTTCCTGATACTACTGCGATAAACGCTCTTAGGAGATAATTATTCAAATTTGCCCTCTTTTTACGAACAGCATTTGAATACCCAACAAACAACAAGAGGCTGCCCTTTTAAGACAGCCTCTTGTTTAATATGTATGATTATAGAGAGTGTGAAGGCAATTCATTAATATTCGTCTTCGTTAAAGAAGAAGTCTTCCTGGCTAGGATAATCAGGCCAGATATCGTCCAATCCTTCATAGAGGTCGCCCTCGTCTTCGAGTTCCTGAAGGTTTTCTATTACTTCAATTGGAGCGCCACTGCGGATACTATAATCAATCAATTCGTCTTTTGTTGCCGGCCAAGGTGCGTCTTCAAGGTGTGAGGCCAATTCTAGAGTCCAAAACATCGTAAATAGGTTTATTTTTTGCAAATGTATATGTTCGTACGATATAACCAAAAGTGTTTTTTTAACCAGGTTGTTAATTCCACTATTCCAATACCTTTATGCAACGAATTATGCATCTAAATAGTTGTAAATAGGGTAGTAAAATGGCTGTTTTTTTTATACTATGCTTAAATGATTTATTTTCGGCGCATGTTAACAGCACAGCACATTGAGAAATTTTATGGAAAACTTCAGGTTTTAAAAGGAGTTGATATCAGCATTGGAGCCGGAGAAATAGTAAGCATCGTAGGTTCTAGCGGGGCTGGCAAAAGTACTTTGCTGCATATACTCGGTACCTTAGACAAGCCAGATAAAGGCGTGGTAACACTCAACAACCAACGCATTGATCAGTTAACAGGAAATGCATTGGCCAATTTTCGGAATAAAAACATTGGGTTTATCTTTCAATTTCACCATCTCCTTCCCGAATTTACCGCACTCGAAAATGTTTGTATCCCCGGTTGGATTGCAGGGGATAAAAAAAAGGACACTGCCTCCAGGGCAAAAAAGTTATTGGATACACTTGGCTTATCGAATAGGCTTGAGAATAAGCCCCATCAGTTGTCTGGCGGCGAACAGCAACGAGTGGCGGTTGCCAGGGCATTGATCAATCATCCATCCATTGTGATGGCAGATGAACCGACTGGAAACCT
>JBBSDF010000061.1:0-17763 GCA_038249665.1 Chitinophagales bacterium | reverse complement strand
GGTAGCACTTAAAGGTGATGGCAAAGCCTACCAATTCAGGGTTAAAACCAACAGCAGTCAGTATTATTCTTATATATTTACTTTTACTACCAACAAAGCCTGGCAAACCATAGAGATTCCTTTCAGCAGTTTATACCCTTCTTTCAGGGGCCGCACACTAGACATGGC
Organism: Chitinophagales bacterium; assembly: GCA_038249665.1. Taxonomy (GTDB): domain Bacteria; phylum Bacteroidota; class Bacteroidia; order Chitinophagales; family Chitinophagaceae; genus Ferruginibacter. Next base: position 17,595 of record JBBSDF010000061.1, on the reverse strand, counting down.
CAACTTCCCAGGCGAATCTCTGGAAGAAATAGGTTTCTTGATCGGTAATAAAAAAGAGGAAGATTTTAACCTGGCGATTGACTATATCAGCGTGCAATAATATTTAGCAAGGCAGCAGATACGCCAACACAGAAAACCTTTGCTGCATCTCTGCGCCAAAAACATCTTTTTTTTCCGAAAAATAAAAAGGCACTAACGTTGGAGTTATTCCACTGCTAATGCCTTTTTATGAATCAGTCTTTTGGATCTTGTGAGGCTGCACTCATTTCCAGTTGCTCCAACAATACTTTCGCGGCTTCCTCGCTGCTAGCTGGGTTTTGTCCTGTAATCAACATTCCATCCTTCACTACGTAAGAGCTCCAGTCGCTGCCGCTTGAATATTGGCCTCCCCTGGCTTTCAGTTCATCTTCCAACAGATAAGGAACCACGTCTGTTAATTGCACCCCTTCTTCCTCGGTGTTGGTAAAACCAGTTACTTTTTTACCTTTCACCAAAGGATCTCCATTTCTATCTTTTACATTTAATAATGCAGAGGGCGCATGGCAAACTGCTGCTACGGGTTTACCAGCAGTCCAGAAGTCGTGAATTAAAGCAATAGAATCTTTATCGTCATAGAGGTCCCACATCGGACCGTGGCCACCTGGGTAAAAAACGGCATCAAAATCTGCTGCATTTACTTCCGCCAGTTTTTTTGTGTGTGCTACTTTTTCTTTTACCGTGTCATCACTATAGTAACGTTTGGTTGCCTCAGTTTGGGCATCTGGCGCCTCACTTTTTGGGTCTATCGGGGGTTGCCCTCCTTTGGGTGAAGCAATGGTAATCTCCACGCCTTCATCGGCCATTACATAATAGGGCGCTGCGAACTCTTCTACCCAAAAGCCTGTCTTTTTACCGGTGTTACCCAACTCGCTGTGGGAGGTTAATACAAATAATACTTTCATGATTTAAATTTTATTTTGATTGGCAAATACTGGGGTGTAGTGACGATGCCCGTGCTGTTTTGAACAAACAAACAAAGTGCCAGTCAGGCCTCCACGATCATCTTGCCGGTATTTTCGCCGTTGAATAAACCCAATAAGGATTTTGGTAAATTTTCGAAGCCGTGTTCAATGGTTTGTGTAAATTTTAATTTTCCTTCATTGATCCACTGTGTCAGCATTTGAATACCTTCTGAAAATTGGGATTGAAAATTGCCAATAATGAAGCCTTGCATCAACACACTTCTAGTGAGTAACATCGGCTGCAACCTGGGCCCCATAGGCGTTTCCGTACTATTGTACAAGGATATCTGTCCGCACAAAGGTATTCTTCCATGAAAGTTGATATTTTTAATGACTGCATCCGAAATTTCACCCCCAACATTGTCGAAGTAAACATCTACTCCTTTTGGGCAAGCCGATTTAATTGCTTTGTTCATATCGGTTGTGGTATTGTAGTTGATGGCTTCATCAAATCCAAATTGAGTGGTGAGCAGGTTTGTTTTTTCATCTGACCCTGCAATACCCACCACATGGCATCCTTGTAATTTTGCTATCTGTCCTACCACTAAACCCACTGCGCCAGCCGCAGCAGACACCACTACGGTGTCACCGGCTTTTGGTTTGCCAATATGCATTAAGCCAAAATACGCTGTCAGGCCAGTCATTCCTAATATGCTTAAGTAATAACTCGCAGGAGCCATTTCAGTATCAATCTTTGTTAGCTCCTTTTCGTTGGCTATAAAATCTTTTTGCCATGGAAAACGGCCCACCACAACATCGCCGGGTTTGAAATTGCCTGATGTGCTTTCTATTACTTTTCCCACTACACTTCCATTAAACGGTTTATCTATTTCAAATGGAGCCGCGTAAGATTTAGCATCGTTCATTCTACCACGCATGTAGGGGTCTACAGAATAATACAATCCTTTCAGTAATATTTCGCCGGCCTTTATTGCTGGCAGTTCAACCTGCTCCAATCTAAAGTTATCGCTTACTGGTAACCCTTTCGGCCTGGAGGCCAATACTATTTGTTCAGTTGTCATGATTCCAATTTTTCGTTTTATATAAATTCGTTACTTATCATTGATGTTGCTGGTGCGTTCTAGTTTTTTGTTGAGAAATTCATCGATACCCGGAGACGAAAGTTCTCTTCCATAACCACTTTGGTTGGTGCCTCCAAATGGTAGATCTGGTTGTGAGCTGGTGTGGTTGATAAACAGCATTCCAGAATTTATTCTTTTTGCGAGTTGATGGCCACGTGATTCGTCTTTGTTAAAAAAAGCACCACCAAGGCCAAACCTTGTTGCATTAGCCAACTCAACTGCGGTATCTTCTGAGTTTACCCGATAAACGGAAGTCACTGGCCCGAACAACTCTTCGGTATAAGCCACCGCATTTTTTGGTACACCTATTAGAATCGTGGGCTGCATAAAATATCCTTCCATTTTAAAACGCTTACCGCCTGTTACAACTTTAGCTCCTGCTTTTATTGATTTTTCTACCTGATCTTCCAAGCTTTCCAACGCTGATTTGCTGCTCAATGGACCAAGGGTTGTCGTTTCCAACATGGGATCGCCGGATTTTAATTGCTCCAATGTTGCTTTAAATTTTTTCAGAAATTTTTCATACAGGGTGTTCATCACAATAAATCTTTTGGCTGCAGTACAGGCTTGTCCACAGTTTTGCATTCTGCCAGATACGGCCCATTTTACGGTTTTATCTAGTTCGGCATCTTCCAAAATGATGAATGGGTCACTGCCTCCCAGTTCCAGCACCGACTTCTTTAAATTTTTGCCAGCAGCGGCAGCAACGCTGGCACCTGCTCCTTCGCTAGCGGTAAGGAACACGCCTTTGATAATAGGATCTGCCAGGAGATCGTTTATTTTTTCACTGCTTGTAAACAAGTTGCTGTGCAATCCTTCCGGAGCTCCTGCATCATCGAATAATTTTTGAATGGCCAGCGCACGCTGCGGTACGTTGGATGCGTGCTTTAGCACCACACAATTACCTGCCATAATATTTGGAGCGGCAAATCGTGCTACCTGGTAATATGGGTAGTTCCATGGTTCTGTGCCCAGCAACACCCCTATAGGTTCTTTACTGGTGTAAGCAGCGCCTTTCCTTGGAGCAAGTTGCTCATCCGCCAAAAAACGCTCTGCGCGGGTTGCGTAATATTCGTAGATAGATGCACTTAATTCTACTTCGCCTTTGCTTTCTTTGGTGCTTTTCCCCATCTCCAGGGTGGTCAGTGCAGCCAACTCATAGGATCTTTCCCGCATTAAGTCTGCAATTTTTTGTACAACTTTTTTTATGTCATCAAAGCTCTTATTGCGCCAGGTTTCGAAACAGGCCGCTGCTTTTTGGAGCTTCCCGTCTAATGCTTGTTGATGTATTTCAGCAAAAGATGTTATTACTTCACCCGTGAAGGGATTTACTGTTTTGTATGCCATCGTTTTTATACTTACTGCTTATACAGTAGGTATGTTTTCAATAACAATGCCATAGAAATGTGATTTTCTTTTCCCGGAAGAACTAACATACAAAAATCAATGCTTACAATCTTTTAGCAAGGGCGATGCTACCTTTAAATTTAAAAATGGCGCATTAGGTTGCCGGTAAACAAAGAGCCGAGCAAATAAAAAGGGACTTCTTACCATTTTTTGAAATGATGGTTTATTATACCAGAGACTGAGGTGGAATGGCTTTCTTAAAAAAATAGTTTATAGATTGGGATTTCAAATCTGGAATGTTGGCAGCCCATAATATTATTTTCCTGTTATCGTCAGCTGTTGATTTGCAGCAATTTTCAAAGTTGTTCCGCTTTGTATTTGAACACTTCTAACAGAACGGGTTGAATTTACCAAAGGATATCTTTGCAGGCCAACATTGATGAACACATCGGTGTTGGCATCAGGTACTGCCCCGCAACTCCAGTTGCCGGTTTTTTCTCAGGCAGTGCTTACAGCACCCGTCCAATTGCTGGCAAACTTAAACGTGAAAGTTTGACTGAACAGATTTCCGTTTACCACACACCTGTATTTGTAACCATACAAAGTTGTGGCTGGTGCGGTAAGAGTGAGTGTGTTACTGGTAACGGTGCTGTAAGGTGCAGCATTGCTTAAATTGGTGAAAGAACCGCTGCCATTATCCACTTGCCATTGATAAGGGCTGCCAGAAACGTCACTGGTAAAATTGGTATTGGTGCCAGGGCATATTCCGCTGCTGGTTGCAAAATAAGCCAGGTTACCTGCAAAACGGTAAGGCAAACTTGCAAATTGCATATACAATTTATTGTTCCATACAATAGAGTTTGCCGTGTAACCATTGTGAGGGTAATCAGCATTCAAAACACCCGTAGGGTTTGCAATCAATTGAACGCTTGTGCCATCAAAAAAAGCTAACTGCAGAATATTCTGAGCATTCATATACTGAAAATAAATTTTACTGACATATACGATCGGCTTATCCCAAAAGCCAGTGCCAGCATCGGGATTAGGATAAAATAAAATGCCGGAGGCAGTTTGATATTCCGCCATCCTGCCCTTGTTATCGGCAGGAAGATAAAGAAAGGTTAACTTGCTATTGTAAACAATCGGTGTATTCCAATATCCATTTGGGCTGGCATCGGGGTTAGGCACCAATGTGATGGATGTGCCACCAAATTTTGCCAGCCTGTACACATTGCTGATGTCTTTATGCTGAAAGAAAAAGGCATCATTAAAAACCATGGGTAACCCCCAAACACCCCCCATGTTGGATGATGAATTCTGTGGATTGGGAATGAGTGTAGGGTTATTCGCTCCATCCTACACCAGGTATTGGTATTGGTTGGTGGCGCTGAGATAAGAAAAATACAATTTTTTTTTGTACAAAACCGGAAAGATCGGCTGCACGCCACGGTTCGGAGTGTTGTCGGGGTTAGTCAATATTGTCCATTGTACCCCATCATAAGTTGCCAGTTTTCCGGGGCCGGCTGCCGACACATACCTTGAAACAATTTTGTTATTAAAAACTACACTAAAATTATTAAAGTATCCATTTGCGCTGGCATCCGGATTTGCTATAGGGGTGAAACCAGTGCCGTTAAATCTTGCCAGCTGTGTTACCACCGATACATTCTGATAAGCCAGGTATACATCATTATTCAAAATTCCAAAGGAACCGATAACGCCCGAAGAGGATGCATCTGGATTGGGATAAAGGATAACGGAACTGCCATTAAATGAAGCCAACTTTTGCACACCAGTGGCATCCAGGTACATAAAAAAAGTTTGTAGTCGAAAATAATCTTCCCGCTTTGTAATAATACGCCCTTCCCGGCATCAGGGTTGGCTACCACTTGCATACTGCTGCCATTGTACACTACCAGGTTTTGAATTAATGGAAAGGAGGGGCTTGAATTCCCTGGTGCATTGTATTCAGCTACCAGTGTGTTGTTTTAATTATTGGTAAGCCTAAATAACCAGAATAAGCGCCACTGCCATTCCATGCAAAAATACCGGGCTGGGGAGTGGGGTTTGGCAATACGGTAATGTTTTGAGCATTGAGTATGTTAAATGCATTTAAAATGCTGGTAATTATAAGCAGGTATGCGGGTAAATACTTTTTCATCTTTTATAAATTGCCAGGTTTAACCCTGTTTGATACTTTTATTTGTAGGAAAGTTATTCTAGTGTTGCTAGGAGGGAAATACTCAATTCGATGTATGAGTGCGCATACAACGAACACAATTTGAATAAATAGAAAAAGGCATATTCCAGGTAAAAATTATGATGTTTAGTAGCGGAAAGGTTTTTCCAGAATTGGTAGAAAATGTAAGACCCGGCGGCTCCCTTATTTAGTAATAAATGAGGGGCACAGATGCACGGCGCTGACTTGCTTAACCGCATAGCTGAATATTTTAATACTTCAACTACTTTAAAAGATGCTGACATCCTGCGTTGACAAATCACGGACCTCTAGCATTTAGAATGAGGATGTTGTTTAACTGTTATGGTTAATGTATTGGAGCCATCCTAAGATTATATATACTTTTTTTAACTATACGCCGGGGTAATAGATTATTGATGTAATGTATTGGGGCTAATGCGATTATTAAAAGAAAGCCCGAGTGCCAGCCTTGTGTTTATCTATCCACACTTGCGTTTCTAGCTTTTGCGAAGGCTTACATGGCAAGGTTGTTGGTAGTTTAACAAAAAATTAGTCTATAAACTTTTTACTTTATTTTCAGACAATGAAAAAATTAATCTATTGCCTTCTTGGCTTCTTGTTTTTTGCAGCTATGGGCTTCGACCAGATAACCTTTTCGTCACAACCCCCATCCGGCCACTCAGGCTTTCAAGGGAATAATTGTACAAACTGTCATGGCTCCTTCCCCAATAATTCTGGTGGTGGTAGTGTGACGGTAACCGGACTGCCAACAACAGGGTATGTACCGGGACAAACTTACACCTTTAGTGTTACCATTGCGCACGCTGTAGCAGACCGCCAAAGATGGGGTTTTACCATTGAAGCATTGAATGCGGCTAACCAAGCCATCGGAACCTTCAGTAGCACCAACCCCAATGCCGATCTCAATGGAACAGAACTTAGCCATTTAGATGCAGTGGTTACTACCCCCCGAAGTTCCTATACCTATAATAACCTTAGGTGGACAGCCCCTGCCACACCAGGCGCCAATGATAACATCGTAGGATTTTATTACGCCGGTGCTGCGGCCAACAATAACGGGAATCCTGGTGGCGATTATATTCACACAGGCTCTACCTTGATTGCTTTACCTATTACTTTATCATCATTCAGCGCCACAGTAAAGAACAACCAGGTTGGATTGGCATGGCAAACAAGCAGCGAAATAAACAGCCAATATTTTGTGGTGCAGCGAAGTAGCGATGCCATACATTTCGATTCTATAGGAACCGTAAGGGCAGCAGGCATGAGCAGTATATTATTGAATTACGCCTTCACAGATGCATGGCCACCAGCTACTGGACAAAAGCTATACTACCGTTTGGCTATGACCGATTTAGATGCTTCCTTAAAATATTCTAAAGTGCTGAGCGCGATGGTAAAACCCAGCCCCTATCTCATAACAAGGATATATCCGAATGCCATCCAAGCAGGCAACACGTTGAATATAGACATCCTGGGCGAGAAAAATGCGGACATCACCATCAGACTACTCAATAGCGCTGGTACAACCATCAGCCGCAAACGAGTACCTGTTATTCAGGGGCAAAATACGTTGAGGTTTCCGGTGTTGGCCTCCCTGCCAGCTGGCACTTATTACATTGAGGTGATCACACCCAAAGGAACAGAGCAGCGTATGTTGTATATACAGTAAAAGGGGATTTGTGCATCATAATTTCTATCAGTTGGCGCCACTGCCAACTGCTGCCATTGATTTGTATTTGGCAGGAATAAGGCTGCAAGCGTTGGTGGGATAATATTAACCTATGAAGAATTTGGGATAGTTATTTTTTCAATATTATACAATATCTGGCAGCAAAAAAAGAGCCTGCTTCTGCCAGGATTTATTTTAGCAACGACAATAATATTTCATTCCTTCAGAAAAAAATGCATTCAAAACAACGAACGGATGAGGTCATAAAACAAACCGGAAAGGGTTAGAATGTTTATTGTAGAACGGGCTGTTTGTACTGGGCCCCAGCGATGTAGTGCCGGCGAATAACAACAGCGGTTTATTCAGAAAAATTCCGCTAACTGAATAAATATTGAGTCGAATTATCGGCAATCGCAACTTGGTTCGTCGGGCTTTTAAAATTCAACGATAACGCCAAGAGTGGGAATCACCGTAGGGTCATCATTTTTTACCCGGGTTGGTATCGCATTGCTTCCATCTTGTTTAACGGCCAGGCCGTCTGTTGTTTTAAAAGTTCGGTTATCGGCCGTTCTTTCCCAGGTGTATTCCGGTATAACCGGATTTTTTGCAACATACCAATTGGTAACATCTAAAAACAAATCAATGGTTATTTTCTTAAAATTTATTTTTTTATCGATCCTCACATCACTGCTATTAAAGCCACCCAACCGTTGGGTATTGAGTCTTCCAAAATCCAAAGTACCTCTACCTTGCGATGAATAATTTAATCTGGAAGCAGTTTCGTCAAATGGCGTAAAAGGGGCGCCGCCTTGGTAACGGAATTTTAAGCCCAGCTCCCAGTTTCTCGCAAACTTGTAACCCCACGTAACAGATAATAAATGTTGATTATCCCAGCTACTTGCAATCAATTTGTTATCCGCACCACTGTACAAACTGCGGTAAAAGGTATAAGAAAGAATACCAAAGAACTTTTCCGTTAACTTTTTCTGAGCAAAAAACTCTATGCCGTACGCTTTCCCTTTTCCGTTTGTATTGACCGCCTCGTTACCCAATGCTGTGAAATCAGTTCCAAGGTTAGCCAATGAAATTCCATCTCTTGCGGATACCGCCACATTGCCATACTGCTTGTAAAAGCCTTCTACTGTGAAACGCAATCCGTCGTTTGGCAAAAATTCAACGCCCGTTGTATAGTGGGTTGACCTTGTGTATTTTGAATGTTGATTTACCAACACATTATTTTCATCGGCGTACCCCAATATGGTGTAAACAGGCAATTTATAATAAATGCCTGTTGAAGCATTTAACGTCCACTTATCTGCTAAAACATAACTAAAAGAAATTCTCGGCGATAAAGTTTGTAAGCCATTCATGCCATGGGTGGTAAATGTATTCATATCTGTACGAACACCGCCACTGATGCCAAGCCTGTTGTCCATCACTCTTTTTCCAACTTGAACAAAAGCTCCCAGGCGTACAAAAGGATCTAAAGGACTGGTGAAATTTTGATCGATGCCAGGTTGTACGATATTGTTGCTTCCATCTCTCACTTCCTTTTGTATCAAAGCAAAGGTGGTATTATCGTATGCTGCCAGTTGGGCAGAAGCGCCGTAAGCCAATTTCCAGCCATTTTTATTTTTATTGATATCAAACCGCAGTTTTGTTTCGGTTTCGTTGCTTACGAAATCCAATGTTTGATTTGCAGGAGAACGATTTTCATTGTCTTCATATTTTTGAAGGTTGTTGTTAAACCTGGTACGGCTCAAAGCCAAATTCCAAAATCCATTTCCGATGCTCTTTTTAAGCGATAAACCCATTGTATAATTCGACTGTTGAATGCTTGCAGCGGAATTGAGGTTGTATAATTTTTCTGGTGTGGCGTCTTTTACGGCAAGAAATTTGAAATCATCCAGCGCACCAATACCAATAAAAGTAAGGGTAGTTTTATTGTTGACCAGGTGCGTAATTTTTGTCTGAAAATCCCAAAAATCTGGTAGAAACGGAAGGTCAAGTGCTTTAAAAAGAAGCTGAAAAGTGGATTTTCGGGCAGACGCTAAAAAAGTAGTTTTTTTATTTTTAGATAAAGGCCCTTCCAAAGTAAGGGCAGATTCGGTGATACTCGCCCGTACATTACCCTGAAATTTGTTGGCGTTGCCCACTTTTTGTTTAAACTGAAATACACTGCTCAGTGCGTTGTCGTAACGGGCATCAAAAGCAGAAGAACTTAGTTTTACGTCTTCAATAAAAAATGTATTTAGAATTCCCTGGGGACCGCCACTACCGCCTTGTGTTTGAAAGTGATTGATGACCGGTATTTCAATGCCATCTAAATAAAATACATTTTCGTTGGACGCACCACCCCGAATGATGATATCGTTACGAAAGGTACCTCCGCCTTGTCCACCCCCTACGCCCGGCAGTGTTTGAATGACTTTGCTGATGTCAAAATTACCCCCGGGGTTACTTCTAATTTCTTCGGCTGTTAATCTTTGAACACTCAATGGGGTTTCTAATGTAGCCGCCCTAACACTTCGTTTATTGGCCCTTATAATTACTTCCCCCAACGCTGTTGCATCCTGCTCCAATTCGATAGTGTAAACATTTTCATTGCCACTGTTTACAACAATATTATAGAGTGTAAATGTTTTAAACCCGACAGCGCTAATTATAAGATTGTAGGTTTTAACGGGGATATTCAACATTCTAAACCTTCCGTTAGAATCAGCAGCAGTGGTTAAGTTGGTACCTGCCAGGTTAATATTAGCTCCGGCCAGTGCTTGTTGGTTATTTTTTTCAAGAATTGTCCCGCTGATACTACCGGTGTTTTGTGCATAAACTGCCGAAATTATAAGGATGGAAACGACAAAAGAGATGACGGATTTCTTTAAAAAAGGTAAGATCATTTTTTTTATTTGTAAACATTTTACAACAAAAAAGGTTTAATTAATAAAAAACGGCGAACCTTTATCTACATCCTGCTGCACCACTTTGTGGTTGCTGTTTGGCTGTAGCAGTTAAATCTATTCATGCAGGTTTGAAAGTTGGCTCACCAAAAGGGTTAGATAAGTTGCCAGGTCAAACTAGTGCCGTTTGCTATGGGAATACTTAACAACAGCCACCAAAAACACGCCGCCGACAATATTGCCGAGTGTAGCCAGCCCCTGAAACTTGAGAAATTGAACCCAGGTCAATTGATTGGCTTCTGCAAAAAAAGCCATAAAGATCTCAATAGAACCCACTATGCAATGGTGAAGCCCGGCGATGCTTATTAAAAAAGTTGCCAAAAATATCATTACTATTCTGCTAAAAGTATCTTGTGCCGAACTCAGCAACCAAGAAAGCATTCCCATCACCCAGCCTGCCATGATACTGCTGATGAGGGTGGCTCCCACACTATATTTCAGCATCTTTTCTGATACAAAATAAAAAAAATCCTTTCCAATCAGGTGCATTTCGCCATTAAACACGAGCGTAATGCTACCGAAAATATAGCCCCCTACCAGGTTGCCCAAATAAACAATGAGCCAAAGTTTGGCCAAGCTGCTTACACTGGCCTGGCCGTTCATCACAGGCAGGGTGGCGAGCGTAGTATGCTCGGTAAATAACTCAGACCTACCGATAATAACAAAAATATATCCGATCGGATATACTAAAGCCATCATCACCGCTAGTTGACCGTTACTTGATTCATTTTTAAAAAGTGTGTAGATGATACCAATAATTAAAATGCTGAATCCTACTTCCAAACCTGCCGACAAAGACGACAAAAACAGCCCCAAATCCGACCGTTTGTATTCTTTCAACCCGGTTTCTATTTGTTCGTGCATGATTTCACTAGCCTCTTTGGGCTTTTCTTCAGGAGTAGAACTAAGTGAGCTGGCCATAGATTGGTGTTGATAAATAGGTTAAGAAAAGAGCCACGCCTAAAGGAAGGGCTATGTGTAAATTAATTTTTTAATAACGGTTAAAAAAATGAATCAGCAAAGATGAAACCCTGTTCGTATTGTTGGCTTCATCCCTTTTGTTTCTTATCCAATAACTATTCCAGACTTTTAAAATAAATGCCTGGTCTTAATAAACTTTGCCTTTATTCCTTTGTAAAAACAAATTTGGGCTGCCTTGCTAAGGCATAATTTGTGAGATTTGACCTCATATTTTAAAAATACTGCTCGCCATTTTAAGACAGTCTTTAACTTTTAAATTCAATAGTTGTTATTTTATTTGACTACACTTCCGGAAAATTTGTACGGGCTTATTAATAACTTCCGCACCTGAAATTATTTGAACATGATCCCCTCCAATCCATCGATATTCAATGGTTAAAAATTATTGATTTAAAAAGAGTTCGTTGGAAAGATTTTGTCTTACGCTGATTTCCTATGTATTTCTATCAGCGTAATTTCGGGACGCATGCCAATCCTTCCGGGAAAGCCAAGCCAACCCAATCCACGATTTACATGCAGGTACTGTTCCTGTTCCTGGTAAAGTCCTGCCCAATGTTTGTATTTATATTTGATAGGGCTCCATTTTTTATTCCTAAAATGGAAACCAGCCTGCATACCATGAGTATGGCCTGACAGCGTTAAATTGATATCAGTTTGTTGTACAATTTCCATAGACCAATGTGTTGGATCATGCGATAGTAATATTTTAAAACCTGGTTCCTCAACAGTGCTCAACGCCTTTTTAATATCGCCGTATTGTTGAAAAGGCGGATTGCCCCAATTTTCTACCCCTACCATAACAATAGATTCACCGTCTTTATATAATGTTACCGCTTCGTTTAACAACAATTTGAAACCAATGCGCTGGTGAAAACCTTTAATGGCTTCTAAATTTTTTTGTTTATCTGCCAAACTCGACCAGTTGCTATAATCTCCGTAATCGTGGTTACCTAACACCGCATACTTTCCCATTTGTGCATGCAATTGATGGAAGGTTTCTTCCCAACCATTCAACTCAGCGGCAAAGTTATTAACCAGGTCGCCGGTGAACAGGATCAAATCTGGCTGTAAGTCGTTGACCAGTTTTACTGCACGGTCAAAAATGTGAAAACGATAGTTGAAACTGCCCAGGTGTGTGTCTGATATGTGCACAATTCGCAGTGCATCGAAAGCCACAGGCAATGCCGAAAAGGCAATGCTGTGCTTGTGTACTTTAAATCGGTATAAAGAACGAAAGATGGCATAGGTGAGCGCAAAAAATGGAAGCATTCCTGCAAGCAAACCCAACATTGGAACCCAATAAAAAGATGGTGAAGCTGGTATGACGGCATTACTATTATAGATGATGGAGATCACTACTACAAATGTCAATTTGGGAACAAACGACAATACTGTTAGTCCATACAGGGAGGAAATGAGTAATTGCCTGCGTTGTGGCTCCATGTTTTTAAGGCGCAAACGCATTGTCATGATTGCAGCAATAAGGCCAGTGGTAAATACCCAAAAGAGGATATTGATGATACGCACCATTACTGGCGAATGAGTCAACGCAGTAATAGTCTGCAACCAATAAAATGCAAATACATCCACAACGAGTATGGCCAGGCATAGTAGCAAAAATTTATACACTGGGTAAGTTCTCATGATGGTTATTGCTTTTATCGATGGGTTTATGTGATCGATCAAACGGTTTAAAAATATGCCAATCTCAGCTTTTGTATCAATGATGATAATTCAATTATCATGCTAAGTAAACGGGCATACTGCTATTTAAACAAACCAGGCTTATTTTATAAAAGTTCATAGATGCGATGCACAATAAATGTGCACAAGAGAAAACCTAACTACCTCCAGAAGCCACAAGGTAACTGCGTAAACTGGATGGAGTATGGATTGTTTTATTGTTGAAAGGACCAGCAACACTGAAAGAAATTATTGGCAGCGTAGATAAAACGTTCATATGATACAATAAAAGCACTGCTGTTTTTTAAAGAGCTTTTCAATATAAAAAGAACTTTTTTCGTGCAGAATACTGGTTCTTTGTTAATAGACAAGGAAAATAGGAACAGCCAGAATGGCTCCTGAAAGTAGCCGTAACCAATGCGAGGGCAGTAAAGACACTACATTCCGGCTCTAAAAAACTGACATTACTGCCCTATCAACTTAAAAAAGAGTTCTTTATAAGTTTCCGAAATAGGTATGGACTTATTTTGAATATGGATACAATCTTTTTCTACAGTTTCAATTTTGCTGATGGCAACCATATAAGATTTATGTACCCGGCAAATAAGGTGTGGTGGAATATTTTTTTCGAACCAGTTAAAGGTTTGCAACGTCATAATGTTTTTCTGACTGGCATGTATCTTCCGGTAATCTCTCATTCCTTCGATGTATAAAACATCAGCAAAAAAAATTTTCTCCAGGCGGCGGGCTGTCTTCACAAAAAAGAAATCTTCGTTTGTAGGTGCTTCCTGCAAAGCAAATGCCTGCTTCACTTTATCAACGGCCTGCAAAAAGCGCTCAAAGCTAAATGGCTTTAGCAGATAATCAGTTACATTAAGGTCATAGCCTTTCAATGCATAGTCAGGATAGGCAGTGGTAATAATTACATCACTTTTAATATTCATCGATTCCAACAATTGAATACCCGAGAGTTTGCCTAAGTTGATATCCAGAAAAATCAGATCAATAGTGTTTTTTTTAAGATAGCTGAATGCATCCAATGCGTTATCAAATGTTTCGGTAAGCTGTAGTACCGCAATTTTATTCACGTAACCCACGGTTCTTTCCATAGCCAGCGGCTCATCCTCTACTATGATGCAATTAATCTTCATTGGCGTAAATGGTTAACTGTACTTTATAGGTATCGTTTGCTGTAACAGTAGTTAAGTCATGTGTCCCGGGATATAACAAATTAAGTCGTTTTTTTAACAATTCATTCCCGAGTCCACCGGTCTCATTCTTGTTCATCGGATTATCTACCATCTTATTTTCGCAACAAAAATGTAGCGCATCCGAATCGGAATCAATGCGGATTACAATACCATTAGTTGCTTTTTTATCAGCTGTGTGTTTAAAAGCATTTTCTATAAAAGGTATAAATAGCATAGGCGCTATCATCCATTTACCTGCGATACCTTTCGCTGAATAATTAATAAAGTTGTCGTTGGCAGTCCGAATTTTTTGCAGTTCAATATATTTATCAATATAACTCAATTCCTGCACCAGGGGTATCTTTTCTGTTTTGACTTCGTACAACATAAAACGCATCATGTCGGATAACTTATTAAGGTAAAGGGATGCTTTGTCTGCATCTTTTTTTATGAGCACATCAATATTATTGATGCTATTAAACAAAAAATGCGGATCCAATTGCGATTTCACCAATGCCAGTTCGGTTTCAAAGTTTTTCTGCTGCAGTTCTTCTTTTAGCTTGATATCGGCATACCAGTTTATAAAACCCTTTATCACCAAGGCGATGATACTGTGTATCATCGACAGCATGGCCATAAAAATGACCATAACCATCGATAGCTTAAGGGTATTAGGATCGTATATATTTGCGGAATTTAATAGACCAAGTAAAAGCGAACTGATAAAACCGGCTACTAACGCAACGGATACCATTGAAAAGATGAGTGCGCCAATTTTCTTTTTAGCCAGCAACCTGCTGAACAGAAACATATAGGAAGTATAGAAGCCGAGTGCAGCAGGCAGGATAGTAATGAACGTCATAGCCCTTACAAATGCAGGTATGTGCTGTTGGTTCTCCGAAAACCTAGTCATAGCGCCCGCTTCCATAAACACGATGATAGTAAACAGCAGTAAAAGATACAGCAGCCAGTAACCAAAATGCAACGCTATCACAAAAGATCGCTTCATCAAAAAAGATTTTTTTTGCTGGTGAAAAGATTGATTTTATCCTTTCTCTTTTTTACTAATATACAACCAAAATCCCACCAAGGTGAACAAGGCGAAATAAGCTGCAGCCCATACCAGGATATTTTGTGCAGCTACTATTTTACTTTTTGCCTGCAGGTAGTGCAGCCCTGTGTAGGAATACGGAATAGTAAAAGCATATTCCCAGGAAAAGGCCATTAGTCCGCCAACGGCTAATGCCAGTCCGGCGCCGATAGGTACTAGGAAGTTTTTGAACTGCAAGCTGATCATGTATTGTATGGCAACTATGGGCAGGCACAGTAGAAAGTACTTTGCATTTTCCGACAACAAAAAAACAACATCCATAGCATGGGTTGGGAAAGGTATGTTGCTAATGAAAAATGAAGGAACGATGGCGCTTAAATAAATACCTATATTGAACAACACAAAAAGCTGTGCCAGCATTGTGATGATGACCAGTAGTTTTGAGAAATAAATATTTGCAAAAGACACCGGTGCTGCATGCAGTTGTTTCCAGGTGTTATTCCTATATTCCAGTTGGGTAATAAGACTCGTGGCCAGTACGATACCCATGGGTAATAACATAAACGCCATCGACTTCCAAGAGGCATCCGAAACCAGATTCCAGAATTGGCCAGACTTATGCATGTTTATTAACTGGGCAGGATAAAAAAGAAATATAAGCGTGTTTACCAGGGGAATAAAAAATCCGCCGACGATCACCAGCCACGACGAAAAGCTGCGGCGTTTCTTTATCCATTCGCCTGCAAAAATGTTTAAAAAAGTGTTGTTCATGATTATTGATTGATAAGTTCCATAAATATTGTTTCCAGATCTTTTTTAACCACACTCAATTCATACACTTCGATGCCTTCGTGTACTAACCTGCTATTAATGCCTGCAATATCTTCTTTGGATGGAATGGGAAGCATAATTCTGCCGGCATCTAGGCTGACATCCAGCTTCATACTCCGTAGTACGTTTACAGCACGTTCGGTATTATTGGTTTCGAGGATCAGCCCGGAGGTTAGTTTTTGTTTATCTTTCAACTCCTTTAATGTTCCCTGAAATACCATACTGCCTTTGCTAATGATGCCCACATGGGTAACCAGTTTTTCTACTTCTGATAACAGATGACTGGATATAATGATAGTGATGCCCTGCTGTGTATTCAGTTTTTTAAGGAGGTCTCTTATTTCTTTAATTCCGTTAGGATCTAGGCCATTGGTTGGTTCGTCCAGTATTAGCAGATCGGGTTCGTGTAACAAAGCAATAGCAATGCTTAGCCGCTGCTTCATACCCAGAGAGAAACTGCTCGTCTTTTTTTTACCGGTTGCCGCAAGGCCCACAATATGAAGCACTTCGTTCATTCGCACTGCCGGGCATTGGTATATTTTTTGCAGCAACTGCAGGTTTTCTATGGCCGTCAGGTGACCATACAAGGATGGGCTTTCTATTAGCGAACCGATATTGCGCAACACAGCGATTCTGTTTTTCTGTAGTTGTTTATTAAAGATGCGGATATCGCCCCGCTGGTTTTTCAACAGCCCGAGCAATAGCCGCAGTGTGGTGGTTTTGCCTGCACCATTCGGCCCAAGAAAACCATAAATGAAACCTTTAGGAACCTGCAGGTTAATGTTGTTCAGAATAGGATCGCCTGGCTTAAAGCTGTAAGATAGTTGACGTGTTTCTACGCAATACATAAGCTGTTTTTTTAAGTTTTTACTTAATGCTAACAAAGAAAACATTTATGTAAGCCTTACAAATATCTGTTCTGCAAAATGGCGTAATCGTTCTGCAAAAACGGAAGTCAGGGTAATTTAGTTGCTTAAAATACCTAATGAAGGTTGTGGTAGGGAAATTGCAATATTGATAAATAGGATATGTACTTGCCTTGCAGATTGGTTCGTGGTACCGCCGACAAACGGGATGTTATCGTTTGGCGGGCTCCTTTTTGTTTCTTTTTTGGAGAAGCAAAAAAGAAAAGAAGCCCGCGGCAGGCGTTGGGAAGTTGCGAAGCAAAAGGCTTTTATGGTAAAATAAATCTCGTTCATCCAAACATAGGGGTTAGTTGAAAACCAGACGGCGGTGACCCTCTTATCATTTCGCAATAAAGGAGCAAGAGATACGATCCATATTTTTTTAGTAAAGTTTTTTGCTTTGAATTTCTATGCCGCCTGCCGCGGGCTTTTTTCTTTTCCTTGATGAAAAGAAACAAAAATCAAGGGCTTCAGAAAAAAAAGCTAAAAAATATTCGTCGGGTGTAAAATGAAATAAGTTCAAACATTTGTACATATCCAAACTATGTGCGACTTACCAACTAAGAATAGTTCCAAGCTTTGGTAACATTAATTTCATTTTTACATCCCTCCTCTTATTTTTCTTAACGCAATTTTTTCTGAGGCCCGGCTTCCGGCTCCGTAGCGGGGTT
>JBBSDF010000060.1:0-17855 GCA_038249665.1 Chitinophagales bacterium | reverse complement strand
CGTAACTTTTTACCGCTGAAGGTGAATGCTGCAGGAGTGATGCCGATCATTTTTGCGCAAGCCATCTTATTTTTGCCTACCATTTTTACTGGCTTCACCGGTGAAGGCTGGGCTAGATATTTTACAGATCACACCAATTTTGTTTACATGATTGTGTATTCCATTTGTGTAATCGCATTTACTTTTCTTTACACTGCTTTGATATTTAATCCAAAGCAAATGGCAGATGAGTTGAAACGCAACAATGGGTTCATACCAGGGGTAAAGCCTGGTCAACCAACTGCAGATTATATTGGAACCATCATGGATAGAATCACGTTGCCGGGAGCTATTTTATTGGCACTCGTAGGTATTCTGCCGGGGTTTTTCCAACTTATATTTGGCATGCAGCCTAATTTTGCTACCTTCTTTGGCGGAACTTCATTGCTCATCATGGTAGGAGTAATTTTAGACACACTACAGCAGATCGAAACACAATTATTGATGCGTCAGTATGATGGTTTGATGAGTTCTGGAAGAATTCAGGGCAGACAACAACAAGTAACGTCTTCAGGAATTTAATCATTAAAAAGTACAATTACTATATTAGAACCCTGACGACACAATCGTCGGGGTTTGTTTTAATTTAGCACTATGATCATTTATAAAACAAAAGAAGAGATTGAGATCATGCGCCACAGTTGTTTGTTGGTGGGGGAGGCTCATGCGGAGGCAGTTAAGATTTTGAAACCCGGGGTTACTTCACTCCAATTAAATGATACCATCGAAACTTTTATTCGCGATAATGGCGGCACAGCTTCATTCAAAAACTATGGCGGTACCTATCCATTTGCTACATGCATATCTATCAATGATGCTGTGGTTCATGGTTTCCCTTCTAAACAACCTCTAAAAGAAGGGGACGTTATTTCCTTAGATATTGGAGTATTTAAAAATGGGTTTCATGGCGATAGTGCTTATACCTACGCGTTAGGAGAAGTTTCCGATGACGTAAAGCAATTACTAAAAGTAACCAAAGAGGCTTTATACAAAGGCATTGAGAAAGCGCGACAAGGCAATAGAGTAGGAGATATTGCTTTTGCCATCCAGGATCATACAGAAAGAAAACATGGTTATGGTGTTGTGCGTGATCTGGTAGGGCATGGCTTGGGTAGAAGTTTACACGAAGAACCCCAAGTACCCAATTACGGCAAAAGAGGTACGTTGGCCAAGTTGAAAGCTGGAATGGTACTGGCAATAGAACCCATGATCAACATGGGTGTGAAAGAAGTGTTCCAGGATGATGATGGCTGGACGATCAAAACCAAAGACGGTAAACCATCTGCACACTTTGAGCACGATGTTCACATCACTTCCGGAGCACCCGATATACTTTCTTCCTTTGAGGCAATTGAAAAAGCAGAAAAAGCCAATATAAACCTTAGCTGGAGTTACGGAAATTAAAAAAGCGAATTAAATTGATTTCACATCAGTTTTGTACTGCCCAATACAGGTGCAATAACTTAGAACTTTTATAATCATAGTGACGAAAATCATAACAATCTATTTTCCAAAATGGAGCGGCCGAAATAATTTTATCATTTGTACTAACCATCAACAACTCAACCCTGAAAGGGTAAAATAAATTCTACGCAAAGCCATGGCAGCACCCAAAAAACTGGTCGTAATTGGAGGAGGAGCAGCAGGTTTTTTTTGTGCTGTAAATGCAGCGGCTAATGATTCTGGCCTAGAAGTATTGTTACTCGAGAAATCATCCAAATTATTAAGCAAGGTAAAAATCAGTGGTGGAGGTAGGTGCAACGTCACTCACGCTTGTTTCAGCATGGCAGACATGTTGAAAAAATATCCAAGAGGGTCCGCCTTTCTTAAAAAAGCTTTTCATCAGTTTTTTACAACTGATACCATCCATTGGTTTAAAGAGCGGGGCATACTGCTCAAAACTGAAGCAGATGGAAGAATGTTTCCGGAAAGCAACAGTTCCCAAACCATTATCGATTGCCTGTTAAAAGAAGCAGGTAAAACAGGCGTTAGTATCCAAATGAATGCGGATGTAAAAAAAATTGAAAAGAAAAATGATCAACTATTTTCATTGACCCTTGTCAACGGGCATACCATCGCTGCCGATGCAGTTTGTATTGCTTGTGGAGGTTTCCCAAAAAGTAGTCAGTTTGAGTGGCTAACCGAAATTGGGCACCACATCATTGAACCGGTTCCTTCTTTATTCACGTTTAACATTCCTAATAATCCTATTACGGCTCTAATGGGCATCTCTGTAGAGGATGCCGTAGTAAAAATTGCAGGCACAAAATTGCAGCAGCAAGGGCCGATGTTGATTACACATTGGGGACTGAGTGGACCAGCCGTTTTAAAACTTTCGGCTTGGGCTGCACGTGACCTTGCTATCAAAAATTACGAGTACCAAATTTTGGTTAACTGGCTTCCGTCATACAACGAAAATAGTCTTCGTGAAAAAATACAGGAAATACGTTTTAATATCGCGGCGCAAAAAATTGTAAACAGAAATCCTTTTGGCATTCCATCGAGGCTATGGGAATATTTTCTGGCGCAGTGTGTCATCGATCCCGATAGCAGATGGGCCGATTTGCCTGCGAAAGAACAAAATAAACTCATTAAAATATTGTGTGCACAGGAATTATTAGTTAAAGGGAAAACTACTTTTAAAGAGGAATTTGTAACGGCTGGTGGAATTGACATTTCGGAAGTCAACCATAAAACGATGGAAAGTAAGTTAGTACCGGGATTGTTTTTTGCAGGTGAAATTTTAAACATTGATGGCGTAACCGGGGGGTTCAATTTTCAAAATGCTTGGACTACCGGGTGGGTTGCTGCCCAGGGAGTAGTCAGCAGTTACGAAACGGATCATTAATAACCTGTTGGATTGTTTAAGGTTATCTCGCGTTGAAAAATGCTTTCGCCTTGTTTTTTAGACTTAGTTGCAGGCATAGCTAATTTAGTTACAATTGGTATAAAATTAAACCCGCTCCTCCCATTAGTGGGTCTTTTAAATTATCTTGCCACCTCGGATGAAGAAGATAGATAAATTCATATTAAAGGGCTTTCTCAGTACTTTCTTTTTTTGTTTGTTATTACTTACTGCGGTGATTATTGTAGTAGATATTAGCGAGCATACCGATGATTTTGTAAAGTCAAACCTACCCGCCTGGCGTATTATTACAGAGTATTATTTTGGCTTCATACCCAGAATAGATGCTATGTTGTTTCCTTTGTTTGTATTTATTGCGGTTATTTTTTTTACCTCAAAAATGGCTGGAAGGTCAGAAGTAATTGCCATATTAAGCAGTGGGGTAAGCTATCGGAGGTTTATGTTACCTTTTTTTATTGGTGGTTTTTTTCTTTCTGCGATCCTTTGGGCTGGCTATCAGTATATAGTGCCGAAGGCGAACGGTATTTGGGCTGATTTTGAAAAAAAATATGTGGATGTAAACAAGGCAGCTTCTAATTATAATAAAAGTTATAAAGAACATATTTATTTCAAACTCGATTCTAATACTTACATGGGAATACGCGGCTATGATACCATCTCTAAAACCGGTTTGGGGTTGTTCATTCAAACTTTTAAAAACAATCGCATACAATACAATCTAAGGGCAGCAAATTTTAATTGGGATACCAGCGTCAATAAATGGAATATGTTGTCGGTGTCGGAACGGTTTTTCGATGAAAAATCAGAAAGAGTGGTGATGCATGAAAAAATGTTAAAAAATTACAATTTCAAACCATTGGATTTGCGTAAAGATGAATATTTGAAAGACCAAATGTCGACTCCAGAACTGAATAATTTTATAGCGCTCGAAAAGTCAAGAGGTTCCGAAACGCTATCCTCCCTATTGGTAGAAAGATATAATCGTGATGCCATTCCCGCATCGGTATTAATTCTTACAGTGATAGGTGTGTCATTGGCTTCTCGCAAAGTAAGGGGAGGGAGCGGCATGCATTTAGCCATTGGAGTGTTGCTCTGTGTAGTCTATATTCTTTTCAGCAGAATAAGTGTAGTATTTGCTACAAAAGGGGATTTCTCCCCCTTACTGGCAGCTTGGATGCCTAATATAATATTTGGTTTGATTGCTTTATATCTCTATAAAAAGGCACCAAAGTAAAAAAGCAGTTTAACAAATAAATTTTATCGCAAAAGTTTTGTTTAACACTTTTTGTCGTCGTAATTTTAAGCGATTTCCACAAGGGATTTCTTTTTGCAAATTCAGGATGGTAAAATGCTGCCAGTAAAACTACCTTCAGAGGTTTCTATTTTCATTTTCAACTTCTTGGTTACCGCATTTTGATAATACTTGTGTAAGTAAAGCTATATTTCAATACTTCAATCATATAACTATGGGTGTAATAAAAGACCGGTTCAAGCAAAAAGCAGATACCGTAGCCGCCGAAATTAAAGATTTACTAAAGCAGCATGGCGACAAAAAAATTGGAGAAGTTACTTTATCACAAGTATATCAGGGTATGCGTGGTATAACAGGTTTGGTAACAGAAACCTCTTTATTAGATGCGCAAGACGGCATTCGTTTCAGAGGGTACTCTATCCCTGAATTACAACAACATTTACCAAAAGCCCCGGGTGGTTCTGAGCCTTTGCCGGAGGGGTTGTTTCTGCTAATGTTGTTGGGTGAATTGCCAGCAGAAGAGCAGGTACAACACCTCACCAGTGTTTGGCAACGCCGCAGCCATGTGCCTAACCATGTTTTTGCTACGATCGAAGCATTGCCAGTTTCAACCCATCCCATGACACAATTTGTAGTAGCTATCATGGCATTGCAAACCGAAAGCCAGTTTGCAAAGCGTTATGCTGAAGGGATGAGTAAAAAAGATTATTGGGATGCGGTATTTGATGATTCTATGGATTTGATATCCAGGCTTCCAAGAGTAGCAGCCTATATTTATAGAAGAAAATACAAAGGCGGAGAACACATACAACCCAACGGATTGCTCGACTGGAGCGGAAATTTTGCGCACATGATGGGTTATGATGAGGAGGGCTTTCATGAGTTAATGCGTTTGTACATGACCATCCACGCGGATCACGAAGGTGGAAATGTGAGTGCTCACACCACGCACCTCGTAGGTTCAGCTCTGAGTGACCCTTACCTGAGTTTAGCCGCGGGTATGAATGGATTGGCTGGCCCGTTGCATGGTCTCGCTAACCAAGAAGTCATTAAATGGATTTTTGAATTAAGAGAACAAATAGGATCAGACTCACCTACCAAAGAACAAATTGCCGATTATGTTAAGAAAACGCTGGGCGAAGGAAAGGTGGTACCTGGATACGGGCATGCCGTTTTGCGTAAAACAGATCCGCGTTTTACTGCCCAGATGGAATTCGGTAAAAAACACATGCCTGATGATACGCTGGTTCAAACAGTGTGGACGGTGTACGAAACGGTTCCGGATATCTTGGGAGACATTTCAAAAATAAAAAATCCTTGGCCAAATGTAGATGCGCACAGTGGTGCTTTACTTGTTCATTATGGTATGGTAGAATATGAATTCTATACGGTGTTGTTTGGTGTATCCCGAGCACTTGGTGTGTTGGCCAGCCTTTGCTGGGACAGAGCACTTGGCTTTCCGTTGGAAAGGCCAAAATCAATTACCACTGATCTGGTTAAAAAATGGTTGGATGGGAAAGATGAGATTTGGGGAGATTAAACCAAAACGATTAATTTTTATTAAAAGCCCCGGCGATTTGCCGGGGCCTTTTATATGTATTCAATGAAGGACAGAAATTCCTGGCTAGATTCAAACAAGTAGAATAGGTATTCTCAAAAGCAGCTATCAAAAAAATAAAAAGGGACCAGGATAAAAATCCAGTCCCGTTTTAAATCCAATATCCTATGAAAAACCAATTAAGTAAACACATTTATCAGGCCATGTTTTTTGCACTCAAAAAAAACAAAAGTCATGTCTAATTTTCTACAAATAGGGAAAGATACAATATGTATGTATAAAATTTCGAACAGGTTGTTCCTTTGTGGTATGACGATGAAAGGATTGCGACGCAACGATGATGCACATTGCAGAAATGCTGGTATAAAAAATTCACTCAATAGGAATGCTCATCCAACTAAACATTATTCAAAAATTCTTCAGTAATTACAAATTGTAAAACAATTTTATACCCATTGGAAAGTAAACGTAATCTCCTCTTGTCCAGCTGTAATTGGTTTGTAAACCACTGCTAAAAAATGGATCCTCAGCTGTTATGGCTCCTGCAGGAATTCCGGTTCTGGAAAACCTTTTGCGTCTTACGCCAAAGCCTCCGTACACATCAAATCCTATATTCGTAGACTTCTTGAAAAATCTTCTACGACCTATTTTGAGACTCACGCCACTGATGTTCTTATTTACTTTATAACCGCCAACGTATGTATAAGCAAAGACCCCGCTTTCATCTATTATACTTACATCATTGATGCCATTGTAGCGTACGAATTTGAATAAACCTTCCAACTCGAGATAATGATTGGTTTGTATTTCTGATTCTTTGAAATAATAACGAATGGCTGGCTTGAAGTTTATTCCTCTCCTGTTATTTATTTCTAATTGGGTATTTCCTGTTGGGTACGGGGCGAAAAAAATAAAGCCAACATCAGCAAAAACGGCGAAGTGTTTGTTGATGGCATAACCAATTCCAGGTGCAATTCCTGCATCCGTATCTATAAAACTAAATGGATTTAGGGTGATAGAAATTTTATCAGACTGGGCTTTTAAAAGTAGTTGGCTACATACCAAAATGTAAAATAGCAGGAATGATTTCATAGTTGGGGCATTTCCATTTAATTTTTTATGGAAGAAATATAATTTGGTTGCAACGGGTTACTCACGTCTAACAAAACAATGCCAGATTCAACATAGCAAATCATGAGATTCCCCCGCACAATCAGGTCAAAAAAGTTTTCGTTTATAGCGTCAAATTCTTGGGAAAGAACAAGGTTGTACGGATTAGACCTGTCGAATATAGATATACCGTTGTTGCCATTACATACATATAAAGCACGTTGGTTTACTGCTAAACCGTTAGGCGATGCCATATTAATTGCTCCCATGCTGATGGGATTGTTGATGTTTTTAATGTTCACGGTATTTAAATTTCCGCCTCCACCAAAAAAGTTTTTTGTAGTAGAATATGCCACAGAATCAATCGCCACTACAGGGTCTCTGCCAGGAATAAAATAATTGAACTGGGAGATTCTATTAGGTTTTTCAGGATTTGAAAGTCCGTAAATAAAAATGGCATTATTGGAGCCGATAAACAAGGTACCTTGATATTCAAAAATGGTTTCAATATTAAAACCTACTGATGTGGTTTGTTTTAAAACTGGTATACCGGGATTGCTGATATCAAATGATTTTAAATTTTGGAGATCAACGATATAGAGGTAGTTGTTGTAGGTGATAAATCTGGTCAGCGAACCGTTGGCGCCAGTGCCACCAGAAGCTGAAGTGTTTACAGCACTATCGGCTGACTTTTCGCAGGCTTGCAAAGTGAGGAGGCTGATGATTAAAGCGATGATGGTTGTTTTCATTATCTTCTGCATTTAGGGTTGTTAACTTTTTTCAATTCCCATCTGAGCACCATTCCTTTGTTAATGTCTGCACATTCAAAATATATACCTGTCTTACTTGGATATTGTGCCTGTGTAATCGGGAAAGCGTTGATGATCCTGGATGAAAGGATAATGTTGTTAATGTTTGTAATATTGAGTGATATAAGGTCACTTCCATTATTACTGTAAAGAAAATTTCCTCTAATGGTAGCTTCATTGCACAGCGGTATGCGTACGAATGAGATTTTTCTGGGGTTGGCTGGGTTGCTAATGTCTATAACGTGAATGCCTTGATTTGTTTCTACTTGAAAAAGGTAATTGCCAATTGCTGCAATTTTGCCGCCCGCGGTAATAGGTTGGGGACTTTGCTGTATAATTATTTTTAACGTTGTTGGGTCGGCATATACCGGAACATAGGCATCTACTTCACCAATTTTGTTGCTCTCTTTTGTACAGGACCATAAACAGGCAACTAGGAAAAGTAGAAGTAGGTATTTCATAAATCGTATTTAGTATATTAGACTGGGAACTCTGGTATATCGCTGCTTGATGTTTGAAATATAAAAGGAGGATATCTTGTTTACTAATTTAAAAGATTTAATGTGCTGATTCATTGCAAAAGAGAAAGCGTTGCTTTAAATTAGTTTTTGTGTAATTCAACAATGCGTATATATTTGCACTCCTGCAACGGGGGGTTAGCTCAGCTGGCTAGAGCGCTTGCATGGCATGCAAGAGGTCGTCGGTTCGACTCCGATACTCTCCACTTTACTCAAAGGTTCTACACTATTAGTAGAACCTTTAAAATTTTAGGATCAAGCTGTTTCAAAGGCGCTGATAATTTTCCTTGTTATTTATCTTTTTTATTCCGATGTTATTTTTGGCCTCGTTCCCTTTTTTACGCACCACATTGTAGTATTGTTTATCATTTTTGATGCATTTACATTTGTTGTATTAATTTGAACAACAATATGACAAAACATACTTTTTTAATTTCCCTTTTTTATTGCATTATCTCGATAAATGTTTTCGGACAAAATGCTACCGAATTTCCAACTGGTTATGTGCTCCACGCAAAAATTCACAACGGGATGCTAACTCGTTTTAATAGTGAACCAGATCAGTACACAGGCGGATTTCAACTGGTTCCTCAGTGGACAGTGGTGCCAGGGCTTTGGCGAATTGGTTTGATTGCCGGGGCCATGTACTCGGCAAAAAAAATAGAGGCACAATTGGGCGCCACTATGTCCATAAAACTGAAAAATTTTGGAGCAAATGTTTTCGGAACTGCCGGAAATACCAATGTATCGCTCGATTACATCGCCGGTACCGGTAAGCAACAATTGATCGGAGGCGGCATTCATTTAGATTTGTTTAATAAACTTTTACTTGGCATTACGACACATAGAGACGTAGCACTCAACAGCTGGTGGTTTCAAACATCCTTCGGGGTACGTATCAATAAAATCAAAAAAATAAAAGAACCTTTTAACGAATAAATTTATGGCAACTAAAAGAGCATTGGTGATTAGTGGGGGAGGATCAAAAGGAGCTTTTGCTGTGGGAGTTTTAAAACGTTTGCTGCAAGTTTTTCCTGCGCTTAATTTTAACTCTTATGTAGGTACCAGTACCGGTGCCTTAATTGCGCCGCTTGCTGCAATGGGGGAATACAATTTGCTAGAACATTTGTACAGCACACAAACAACTGATAAAATCATCAAAAAATTAAATTTGGGTGATCGACTGAATCAACATTCCATATTTGATGCGAATCCTTTGTGGGAACTCATTCAAAACTATTACAATGATGAACGATATGCTAAGTTGCAGTTATCTGGTAAAGTCATTTATCTAACCACTGTTTGTTTACAAACAAGTGAATTGGTTGTTTTTACCAATAATAGAAATGCCGCAGCTTCCAAACATTATAAAACGCAGTTTATAGTTAGTGCAGATCATTTTCGAAAAGCGGTGATGGCATCTGCTTGTCAGCCAGTTTTTATGCCGCCCATAAAAGTTAATTTAAAAGTACCAGGAGCTGTTCGTCCTAACGATCAATTTGTAGATGGTGGCGTAAGGGAATATGCAGGCGTGCAAATAGCCATAGACGATGCAGCGGATGAAATTTTTACAGTATTGCATTCAACCGGAGAGAACGTATTATTGGATAAAGAGTTTAAAACGATATTCCCAATACTCCAACAAACCATCGATATTTTCACGGAGGATGTTGCAAAAAATGATTTGATCATCCCACAACAATTTAACGAGGCCCTTGAATACATTGATGCCGTAAAAAGAAAGATGAAAATGGCAGGAATGGATGCTATTGAAATCGAAGATTTTTTCCGAATCAGAGGAAAAGAAAATCCTTTTGAGGATAAAAAGCCCTTAAAATTATACAGCTTCCGTCCAGCATCTCCTTTAGGTGGTGGCCCCGGAGGTTTAACCTTTGATTCAGTAGAAATGAAAAGGATGATGAATGCCGGAGAGCAGGCGACTAAGGATTTTATTGCAGCGCTTCCTTCTAAAGATATTACCTGGGGGTAAAAAATGGTTTCTGCTCCTAGAAAATTCAACTGCTTTTTTTTAGGTTTGACGTAAGCGTGTTAGCTTCATCTTAATAACGAATGGTAGGATCTTCAGATAAGCCTTGTTTATGGCAAAATTGATTTCATTGGTTTGAATTGAAATGATTGGCCTGCTGTAAATTTGTACTTTTGATTCCCACTTATCTCCTAACTTTTCTTTAATTTGAATGATGGTAAAAAAAGATACAGCAGCACTTAAACAGGAAATTCAATTCTTAGATGGCCCCCAAAGCAGGTGGAAAGAATTTAAATTCACCGTCAATGTATTGTTAGAATTTATAAAAGGGTTTAGAACCTTACATTTTGTTGGTCCTTGTGTAAGTATTTTTGGATCGGCCAGGTTCACGGAAGATCACCCTTCTTATAAACAAGCACAACAACTTGGGGGCGAAGTGGCCAAACTTGGATTTACCGTAATGACGGGCGGTGGGCCAGGCATTATGGAAGCTGCCAACAGGGGCGCTAAAGATGTGGGAGGACGAAGCGTTGGTTGCAATATTGTTTTACCCCACGAACAACACGAAAATCCTTACTTGGATAAATGGGTAGATATCAAATACTTTTTTGTAAGGAAAACGCTTCTCATCAAATATTCCTACGCCTTTATAGTGATGCCGGGCGGCTTTGGTACGCTGGATGAATATTTCGAAGCAGTAACACTCATCCAAACCAAAGTTATTTACGGGTTTCCCATCGTTGTATTTGATACCGAATTTCACAAAGATATTATCGCACACATTGATAAAATGAAACTGGCTGGCACCATATCGCCGGAAGATTTAAACCTGTGTTTATTCACCGACTCTATTGAGGAAGCCATTAAGCATTTAAAGGAATATGCTATCAGTAAGTTCGGACTGAAAGCTGCTAAAAAAGATTCTTTTCAGAAAAAATGGCTCGAAAGAATTTTAAGCAACCAATAACAGGTTTTATCCATTTGACGGAGCTATGCTAAAAGCCTTCATCTCTGCTAATCCAGCAATTGTAATGAAGGGTATTTTAAGGTCTTTGATTGTTGCAGGTATCTGTTTTAAGAGGAAAAGCTTTATTCTCTTGTCCTCATCATTTATTATGTTATTGTTGCAAATAATTTAGGTATAAGGAGCAGATAGAATTTGCAGTGATCTGGGATGGCTGATTCCCGTACCTTATCCCAATATTTTTAAAGTGCAGAACAACGTATTTTCAACAGATATTTACATCAGGAATGAACTTTCAAAAGCTTTTTTTGTTTTCAATCCAAGCATTCATCTACAATTGATTATTTCTATGGGAGTATTGAAGCAAATTGCTGAATATCTATATTTGAAAAAAAAGGACCCGAACACACCGGATACCCAGTGGGTGAAGTACATGCATGGCATCAACAGGTTATCTATTCTTCTATTTTTGTTTGCGATGATCGTCTTGGCCATTAAACTACTCACCAAATAGTAACGGCTGTACTAGCTTTTTCCGATATACTCCCAAATACTGGTAGCTGCGTTCTTGGAGGCATTGCCCCCCGCACTGAGTAAGTTTCTTAATTCCTTAAAATCTGATTGCATCTTTTGTTGCTTTGCCTCGTCTGTCAGCAAAGAGTTCAATTCTGTTACAAGATTAGCCTCATTCATTTCGTTTTGGATCAATTCTTTTACCACCTCTTTATCCATGATGAGGTTCACCAAACAGATGTATTTTATTTTTATAAGTCTTTTTGCAATTTGATAAGATATATTGTTGCCTTTGTAACAGATAACTTCGGGAACCGCAAAAAGGGCAGTTTCTAATGTGGCCGTTCCACTTGTCACCAATGCTGCCCGGCTCTTAGATAACAGTTCATAGGTTTGATTTAACACTGCTGAAACATTGGGGTGTGATTCCATCAATTCATTATAAAAATCTTCAGTCAAACCTGGAGCCTTCGCCACTACAAAATGATAATCCGGAAAATGGGTGGCTACCTGTAGCATGACGGGTAGTTTTTTCAAAATCTCCTGCTTTCTACTGCCTGGCAATAATGCAATAATGTTGGAGTCATTCAATTGTTTTCCAATATCGAAGAATAGATGATCGCTTTTTTTTTCTGAACGAAATTGATCAATCACTTCTACCAATGGGTGTCCTACATATTCCACATCAAAATTCCATTTTGCATAAAATTCTTTTTCAAAAGGGAGAATCACCAGCATCTTATCTACATTCTTTTTAATGCCATGTATCCTGTTTTCTTTCCATGCCCATATTTGTGGAGAAATGTAATACACAATTTTTAATCCCTGTTTTTTTGCCCATGCTGCAATTCGGAGATTAAAGCCAGGATAGTCGATCAGTATTAATACATCTGGTTGGTAGGAAAGAATATCTTGTTTGCAAAAACGGATGTTTTTGAAAATGGTTCCGATGTTTTGAATGACTTCTGCAAACCCCATGAAAGCAAGTTCCCGGTAGTGTTTGATGACTTTCGCGCCTGCTTGTTCCATCAAGTCGCCTCCCCAGCATCGAATATCTGCGGCATGGTCTAACTTTTTCAATTCTTTGATCAGATTACTTCCATGTAAATCTCCACTTGCCTCCCCCGAAATGATATAATATTTCATACTAAAATTCTTATTGCAAATTTAGCTTTTAATCTGTCTGGCAATGTTATTTTATCTGTTGACCTTTTGTAATTTTTTTAAGTTGACTAAATGATAAATTCATCAACTCATATTTGCGGGCATCTGGCAAATAAAAGTGCCACCATTCGGTTTGTAGTACTATGAAACCAGCAGCTTCCATTGTTTGTTGCAATAATAATCTGTTTGATAAAATCTGTGTTGGAAGTTGTTTCCAGGTTATATGAGCAGTATCGCTAAAATGATCGAAACCTGTACCCATGTTTAATTCGAAGCCTGTGATCAAATCAACCAATGTGAGGTCTACTGCAATACCCCGGTTGTGTCCGCTACCATATTTGGGGTTTGCAGCATAACGTTCATCTTTAACCGGTTCCCACATTTTTTCTGTGACGCTGTAAGGGCGGTATGCATCCCATATTTTTATTGCCAGCCCTTTTTGTAGTAGTTGCTCCTGTACTTTTGCCAGCGCTAATGCAGCAGGTTTTCGGAGATAAGATGTATTCGTTTGTTGGTATAAAATTTTGTTCATAAAATTATCCGTGCTACCATATTTTAAATCGATGATCAGGTTTGGTATGACTTTTCGCAAATCCATCATCTTGTTTTCCGGATTTTTTGACACCATTTTTTTGTAGGCTCTGCTGTCTTCGATTACCAGCAAACCATGTTTGTTCAACGGAGTGTCCTGTGAATAACCAAAAAATATTGTTGATAACAAAACCAACGAGAGAATGCCGTACTTATTCATAGCTTTCTGTAACTTGTATGAACTCAATGAAAATAAACAGTCTGTTTTTTCGTTCAAGTTAGTAAATTAATTCATGTTATGAATTTTACAAGGTTATGTCATTTGATCGTATTTTTTGGGCTGTTTTTTGCCATATCCTCCTGTAGCAATAAAAAACAGGAAATCGTGCCTTCTTCTGAAGTGGATGTTGGAGTAAAAAAAGAGCTGCGTAACATGTTTGATTCACTTGTGGGGAATACCATCAACGACAGCACTTTATTATTTGCTCCAAAGGTTTTAAATCATTTTTACAATGAAACATCTTTTAAGCAGATTTGGAGCACAGCCAGAAATTGGAATCCAATTACTGACAGTTTAATGCTGTTTATAAAAAACGGGCATTATGTAGGGTTGATCAAAGAAGACTATCAATATGATCTCATTCGACAAATAAAAAAGCAATTAGATAATGATAGTTTGAAAATATCTTCTCCAGCCAGTTGGGCCCGGGCTGAGGTTTTATTAACGGATGCACTGGTTCATATTTTTCAAGATGTGAAACAGGGGAGGCTACAAAATGATTCACTCGACTGGGTAAACAACTCCGACAAATGGAAAAGTTTTTTTATGCCCAACATTCAACAATTCGTTGTTGAAAATAATTTAAATAAAATAGTAAGCGCACTCGAACCTCCACATAAACAATACATGGCCCTTAAAAATGCGTTAGCATCTTTTGCAGGCTCTATGGGAGTAAAAAAATACACTTATGTTCAATATCCATACAAAGACTCTATTTATTTCGTAAAAAAACTACAACAACGAATGGCGGAAGCCGGCTTTCTTTCTAAAGCCAATAAGACATTAGATTCAGCAGGCTTAACTGCATTGATCATGCAATACCAACAATCAAAAGAGCTAAAGGCAACAGGTAAAATATCTTCCGGGTTGGTTAATATGCTCAACAGTACCAACATTGAAAAATTTTATCGAATAGCTATCACTTTAGATAAATTCAAAAAAATGTCAGACACTTTTCCGGAAAATTATATTTTGGTCAACCTTCCTTCATACCAACTCAAGGTTTGGGACAAAGACTCAGTAGCATTGGAATCAAAAATCATCATTGGAAAAACGGGTACTCCCACGCCGCACATAACCAGTGCTATTTCTAATTTGGTGATATATCCCACTTGGACGGTTCCGAAAAGTATCATTGTTGGAGAACTCCTGCCAGGGTTAAAAAGAAATGCTGGGTATCTGGCAAAAAAGGGACTTGGACTATACACTTATAAAGGAGCGCCGGTAGATCCCTATGGCATTGATTGGACTAAATACTCAAACAACATTCCTTATTTGGTTAGGCAAAAGAGCGGGCAAAACAATGCTTTGGGCGTTATGAAATTCAATTTTAATAATCCTTACGATGTTTACCTACACGACACCAACCAAAGATACCTTTTCAATAACAAAAACCGCAGTCTGAGCCATGGTTGTGTAAGAGTACAGCAATGGCAAAAACTAGCATTTTATATTGCCCGTAACGACAGCCTTCAACTATCCAATAACGATACCTTAAGCTACAACACGGACTCCTTATCACAATGGTTGAGTGAGAAAACTTACAGAATAGTAAACGTTAAAAAAAGATTGCCAATTTATATTCTGTATTTTAGCGTTGAATCCATAAATGGGAAATTATTTTTTTTTGATGACATATACGGAGAAGACAAGGCCTTAAGAGAAAAATATTTTCCCCAAAATTGATTGTTTAAAATTAGATACAAGATGGTAAAAATTAATTATGCCTTATTGGTCATCTTCTTTTTGATGGCTTCATTTAAATATAAAGGTTTATATATCTCGAATCAGGAAGAAACTACTCTCTTTAACCAGGAACAAAAAAAAACTGAAAAAAGCGCTCGTATATTGTATGGCCAAGCCAGCTTCTATGCAAGCAAATTTGAAGGTAGAAAAACTGCCAACGGAGAAATATTTCGACATGCCAAGCTAACCGCAGCTTGCAATTCTTTGCCTCTTGGAACCTGGATTAAGGTAACCAACCTGAGAAATGGGAAGACGGTGGTAGTAAGAACCAATGACAGATTGCATCCTAAAACTAAAAGATTGGTAGATCTTACCAGAACAGCCGCAGAAAAATTGGGTTTCATTAAAAGTGGGCTTACCCGCGTTAAAGTGGAAGTCCTCAAACAAAAACCCTAACCAACTTTTTTATCAAATTCAGTCATTAAGTTGACTCCACAACAATGTGAGTAAAATATTTTAACATTTGAATCATTGCGACTATTTTTGCATCGTTTATACAAAACTATAATTATGAGAAAACTTATGCTATCTCTGGCAGCCATGGTATCATTGACCGTTGCAACTGCCCAGAATGATTTAAAAAAAACGTCTGGATTTGCAGTGCAGTTTACATTGAATGATTTCAAAACCCCCATTTCTCTGCGTTCAGGTGGGGCAGCTGCCGCCATTGGAGATGAAGATTGGAAAAATGTGAAGGAGATGTCTCCCGGCATAGCTTTGAGCTATTTGCAAGGATTAAGCGACCACATTGACTTTGCTGGAACTTTGTCTGGTTCGTTTTCTAACGTTCCAGTACCCAACAAACCCGTAAACAGCAATCGCTATCTTTTACTTGAAGCTGCTGCAACCGCAAATCTAAAGTTATTGACAGATGATTATTTTTTTACTCCGTTTCTTACCCTAGGTGTAGGTGCATCTAAGTTTAGGGGATACTTCAGTGCTTTTATTCCTGTTGGAGTTGGTCTGCAATTTAATTTGGGGCCTGAGTCTTTTTTATTGATAAACTCACAGTACCGTATTCCTGTAACGGATAACGGGGCATATAATTTATATCATGCAATTGGATTCGCTCAAACAATGGAAAGAAAAGAGCCCCAAATTGCAGCAGCCCCTCCACTACCCGTTGTCTTAGATAGAGACAATGACGGCGTGCCTGATGTTACAGACAAATGTCCTGATGTTCCAGGCTTGGCTAATTTAATGGGATGCCCAGATAAAGACGGCGATGGAATTGCTGATGGCGAAGATAAATGTCCTGATGTTGCTGGTATCGCTAAATATGGCGGTTGTCCAATTCCTGACACCGACGGAGATGGAATTAATGACGAAAACGATAAATGTCCAACAGTAAAAGGTGTTGCACGATACCAGGGTTGTCCTATCCCAGACCAAGATAATGACGGAGTAAACGACGAAGAAGACAAATGTCCTACCCGCCCAGGTCCAGTAAGCAACCAAGGTTGCCCCGAAATTTCGAAAGAAGTGGTAGAGAAAATTAATATTGCTGCTAAAAACGTATTTTTCTCTACAGGAAGTTCCAAACTGTTGGCAAAATCTAATAAATCACTCGACGAAGTTATTAATTTGCTTAGTGCCGACCAAAGTTTGAAACTGGCTATTGATGGCCATACTGACAATACTGGTAACGCAGAAAAAAATCAAATACTTTCTGAAGCTCGTGCTAACTCAGTAAAAGCGTATTTGGTAAGCAAAGGAGTGGATGAAAGCAGATTAACTGCAACTGGTTACGGGATAGATAAGCCAGTGGCAGATAATAAAACTGCTGCAGGCCGTGCGCAGAACCGCAGGGTAGAAATTACAGCTTCTAACTTCTAACTTTTTGATTCAATTTTTTAAACCCGCTTCAATTTGAAGCGGGTTTTTTCATTTATTAGCTTCTTTGAAATGATGTACGCTTGATTAATTTCTGCCCTTCCGCACTAAAATTTATATCATCATAAGTACAAAGCGGGGTTGGCTGTTTTACAATGAACGTCATTATACCATTAGTCTATTGTCTCGTCGTGCCAAGAAAGCCATCATCATTAGCCGTTTATGCGGCACTATATTTACAGAGCCATTGTAATGAAATGGTGCTTGATGGGAATATGTCGATTTAACCAAGTATGTTTATTGGATTCATCTGGAGGTTTCACCTATCAGCGTATAACTTTAAAATTGTTGCCCAATGCTATCTACGCGAAATAATCTTTTTAGTGGTTGTTTTTGGTGGATGAACAAAATAGTTTGGTAAACGATTTAAGAAGATGCAATACAGGTGAGGCTTAACGGCAAGGCATTCTACATATTTTATGCTGTTTGTTTTTAATCCAGAGGAATGCCTGAATGTAAATTGGAAAGTTATTTCTAAAAAAGGTTTAAAATAATTTGGTTAATAAAGTAAAGCGGCTTACTTTTGCAGCCCCGACAAAAAAACGGGAACAAGTTCTTAAAAATCATTGCTTTACGGGTTTTATTTTTTTTAAAAATAGTTTTAGAGAATGTAAAAGAAGTTTGG
>JBBSDF010000059.1:0-17968 GCA_038249665.1 Chitinophagales bacterium | reverse complement strand
GGCTACTTTTCTACAAGTAAACTCTCTAAGGTTTTCTAGGCAGTAACTTAATTAAGACGCTGATGTTATTGCGAAAACTGATGATTTGATGTGCATGCGCAAACCCTGATAGGTTTTTATCCGACCCTCTTCAATATTTTCTTAACGCAATTTTTTGGGAGGCCCGGCTTTCAGCTTCGTAGTGGGTTGCCTTGATGCGTTTTAGTAAATTCGAGTTTCTCTTTTATACTGAAGGAATAAATCTTTGTGCCTTCGGAATATAAAAGCAGTGGCTGTTTTCGTTCAGCATCAAGGAACAAATTTTCAGTTTACAGTAGTACCAAAGCTCCATCAGGGTATCGCCGCCAAACGAGGTGTTATCGTTTGGCAGGCTCCTTTTTTGTTTCTTTTTTGGAGAAGCAAAAAAGAAAAGAAGCCCGCGGCAGGCGATAGAGACATTCGAAGCAAAAAGCTTTTATGGTATAATCAAACTTATTCATCTAACCTTATCCGTTGGCTGAAAGCCAGACGGGGATGACCTCTTATTATTTCGTAACAAAAATCATCGTCAAACACATGCGAAGCAAAAAAATTAATCACAGCCCTCCTTCACCATCACCCCATCAATCATCACCCCACATACTTTAGTCAAATATTCAAAAGGATCGCCATTGTACAACACCAAATCTGCGTCCTTGCCTATATCAATGCTACCCACTCTCCCATCGATGCCCAACAAACGGGCGGGGTGTAGGGTAATCGATTTTAGGGCATCATCAAATGACAATCCATGCACCATGGCCTGGCCTGCTTCAAAAGATATCACCCGTGTTTTAGGCACGTAGGCTTCGTAACCACTTTCGATGCTTACGGGTATGCCTGCGGCGGTTAATATGGCGGCCGATTCGCGGGTCATGTTCACCATATCGCCGCCGTTGCGGGCCATGGTGGCGTGCAAAATAATTTCGGCCTTTGCGGCTTTTATTTCAGGAATCAAACGGTAAGCCTCTGCCCCACCATTAATCACCAGTCTCAGGTTAAATTCTTTGGCTAACCGGATGGCACTCATAATATCCGTGCTGCTGTTGACGGTGATCAGGGCTTTGATGTCACCCGAGAGTAACATCGATAAAACATCCATTTTCAAATCTTTGGGGCCTCGTTTGGTACTGTCTTTATCTGCTTGTTTTTTCTGATACTGCTGCGCTTTGAGCAGTTCCGTTCTGATCATGGCTATTTGTTTGGCTTTTGTGCCTGGAGAAGAAAAATTACCCGATACCGACGATCCAATTGTCATAGCCAGCATACTCAAAGGTTTGATGGTGACTTGTTCAACGGTGCCAGTGTTGGTTTTGGCAATCATCGTTTGTCCGCTCACCAAAGCACCCACGCCATGACCGGTATGTATGGTAGTAACCCCATAATCTCTGATTACCTTCACCAACATCTCGTACGGATTGTAGGCGTCAATGGCTCGCAGGTCGGGTTGTATCGGACTCGTTTTATCCAACTGATCCTGATCGGTAGGAATGTTTAAGGAGCCAGAAATACCCACCAACGAACGCGCATCAACCAATCCGGGTGTGCACACTTTTGTTTCGATGATCCGGTAGCCGGCAGGAATGGAAAGGCTTGCGCCCACGTTTTCAATTTTTCCGTTTTTGACCAACACCACCCCCTCACGGATAGGGCTACCCGAAACGGTGTAGAGCAAGTCTGCTTTAATGGCAATTTGTGCGGTAGCAGCAAATGCAAATTGCGTTACGATGACGGCTGTAATAATTTTTTTCATTGGTTGTTGTTAAATGCGCTGCTGTCATTTATGGACAACAACTAAATGGAAAAATCCTGCAAGTTTGGCGCTGTTTAATGCTCATCGCCCTCGTGGTGATGAAACTCGCCTCTGATGGGCGAATACACATCGTAGCCACCGGTAAGAAAGGCTTTGTCTTTAGGGTTGCTGATGTCCCAACGTTTGATCCCTTCCACCCACGTTTGTTCTACTTTGGTATAAATGCTAAAAGGATCGCCGCTCAAAATAATAAAATCGGCATCTTTTCCTTTTTCCAAAGAGCCCACCATGGTACTGATATCCATCATTTTTGCATTCGCCATCGTGAGTGCTTCCAGGGCTTTTTCTCTGCTCATACCTTCGCGTACCATCAATGCCGCGGAGCGGATGAACAATCTGGAATCGGTGATGCCATCATCGGTATGAAACCCAACGGCAGCGCCCGCTTTCTCCAAAGCCGCACCGGTAGTGAGCGATACGCCCATGGCTTCCAGTTTTCCGCCGGGTACATCAATGGTGATGATGGAACTGGCCAGGCCGGCGGCTGCAATTTCATTCGCCACTTTCCAGCCCTCGCTCACGTGGTGCAGTACGGGTTTGAAACCAAATTCTTTTCCCAGTCTGATGGCGGTGAGTACGTCGTTGGCTTTATGGGTATGAAAATGAACCACACGTTTTCCTTGAAGTACTTCCACCAACGGCTCCATGCGCAGGTCACGCTCGGGTAGTTTAGAAACATCTTTGCCTGCTTTGTCTATTTTTGCTTTATACTCTACTGCTTTTGTAAACAGCTCTCTCACCATGGCAGCACTTTTGGCGCGGGTGCCGGGGAATACGCCGGCTGCGGCACGCATGGGATTGGTGCCGTTCGCCATTTTTAGTCCACCATACAATCCTTTTTCGTTGGTGATGAGCAGGTCTTCGATCACATGTCCTTCCCGCATTTTGATGTAAATGGTTTGTCCACTCATGAGGTGCCCGCTGCCCGGCATTACATTAATGCTGGTGATGCCACCTGCTAAAGCTTTTTTAAAACCGTCGCTGGTGGGGTTTACAGCATCCATTGCTCTTGCGTCGGGGTGCAATGCCGCGGAGGCATCGCCGCCTTCGGGTCCGCCGAGGTGAGAATGGCTATCTACCAGGCCCGGCATCAATACTTTTCCGGTGGCGTCTAGTACGGTAGCATCAGCGGGGATGGCACTACCGGCAACGCCTACACTCAATATTTTTCCTTTGTAAACCACCAGTATGCCGTTGGCAATGGGTGCCCCGGCAATTGGATAAATGGTGGCACCTTTAATGGCTACTGGTTTTTCCTGAGCCGATGCCGGGGCGCAGAACCAAATCAAGCAGGCAAGAAATAATTGTTTTCTCATTGAACAAGCATTTGTTTTGAATAGCCAGTAAATTAATCGATCTCCACCACAAATGATAGTGAAAACATTTTATTTTTTACGGCGCAGCCAATAGCAATACCACACATTGGTCCCGCTTTCCGTTGCAAGTCCTCGCCCTACTGCATTTCCTGCACAGCATATAAAAATATATTTAGGGCTGTGGGCTTTCCACTGCAATCGGGGCCGTGGATTCGGCGGTTAACCGATACTCGACTTTGGGTCTCCGTTTTCAAGTTTATACCTTTTTGTACCTATTCTGAAATGTATAAATGTTTGGGTTGCTTCCAGGCATGCTCTTTCAAAATATAATTTTGTATACAATCTTTCTACTCTTTTAAACCAACATCCTTGCGTTTTATTTTATAATAATCAGCCTTTAAAAAAGGTTTTTCTTATCTTAAATTTTGAAATCTAGTTTTTTGAGGGGCGTGAAGTATATTACAGAATTAATATGAGTTTTTTGGGTGTTTCTGGTTAAGTGAATGTAAAAGTTGTTTGCAACTCAGCTCCGATATTTCAAATTCTAAAAAAATCAGACGAAAAATAAAATGAAAATAATATTTTTTCTAGTGTTGCTAATTATATCTTTTACAGCGAACGCCCAAATAGAATATTCTCAACCAAAAGGATATAGTATTTACAAAGACTTTGACGATAAACCCTTTAGACTCGACAAAGATTTTAATGGGGATGGAATAAATGACTTAGCAATTGTTTATACAAAGAATAATAGTGAAAATGAAAATATAGTTGCTGTTTATTTTAGTACTTCAAGCGTCAAAAATAATAACTACTACTATTTCCCACTTAGTTCAAATTCTTATAACCTCGATTTTAAAAATAATGTATTGTCAATCGGAAGTTGCTTTGGAAATGGACGATTTTGCAAGACTCTAAAATTTAAATTTTATTCAGCAATAAAAAATATGCGTTTAATTGGTTACGACGAAGAAAGTTTTGGAAACGCAGTTCATGAGGGAGCATACTTAAAAACTATAAATTTATTGACAAATAGGTACGTAATTTATGGACCAAAATGGAAAAATAAAATAACAAAAAAACGAATTTCCAGATTCTGACACTCGAAACATTGGACGAAAAAGATTTAGAATATTTAGAAAATGTCGGTAATAATTATTTGGTAAACTAATCAATTAAGCTACTGTCATAAATGGCTTTTATCTATACCTTGCCTAAGTCGATAAATCCATATTTATCTTTAACAAAATATCTTGCTGATAGTAAGCTACGGACAATGGACATACTAACTAATAGGAAAGACTTAAAAAGAGAGAAAAACGAATAGCTGATATTAATCAAAAAAGAAACACACTATACGAGTTGGTTTATAAGAACGTTGGATAGAACCTCTGGGTAAAGATGAATAACACACTGATTTTATTAACTTTAATTTCATATCGTTAAATCTGTAAAATTGACTACCCGTATTAAACTAAATCTAATTGGAGTAATAATATTTCTAACTTCTTGTGTAGCAACTTGAATGTCGCCAATGGAGGTGAATAATCAATTACCTCTTTTGACAAAATCGAAATTCTTATTTCAATCAAAAGCAGATGAGTTAATAAATTCAAATAAATGTAAGTATTTAGTTAAGAACAGGAATTACGCCGCTCCTATGGGACTTTCCACAAAAAATGATTTAAAATACGGTGCTAAAGGAATAGATGAATGGGTAAAAATAGATGGGGTAATACTTATGTCCTAAAGAGCTATAAATGGATTACCATTGACCAAAATGGCGGTACGCAAATTCATATATATTTTGATACCATGCCTTGTGAACAATAAAATGAAACTTGCATATTCATTTTTGGGCATTTGTTTTCCTCTTAAATCTTAACTAAAAAATTTTTTCAATTATAATTTTATTCAATAAATTTGTTTAAAATTTAAAACTATGGGAAATAAAGGCGTATCAAACTTTTTTTTAATCATCATAGCGCTTATTATAGGTAAAGCGCTGTACAATCAGTTTGACTATCAAAATTTAAAATTTGAAAAGCCCGCATTATCAATTCTGTATATCATTGTTTTTGTGGCATCCATTTACTTTATCATTCGAAATTTCACCAACAGACCAACGAACCAATAAGACTGATATTAATATTGGTAAATTACTGAGTAAATTGAACGGGCGAGTCCTGGGTTTTGTTGTAACCGAAGCACAAAAGTTGCTGGCCACCAGCGAGTAGCAGAAGGGGGAAATAGTGGAAGCAAAATGGTCTGGCTGAACAAAAAATAATTCCTGAATAAATTCAAACTTCAGTTTGGGCAACACAAACAAGCATCAACTTTGTTTCTTATCTCCATCAAAAAAATTTCAACCAGCAAAGGTGGCGCCTTGTGGATGTCGCATGGTTAACCTTAGGAATGACCAAAACTTAGATTGAAATTTTTAACAAATATCATTTTACTTTATGGGCAAATAAAAAAATTGTGCAGCATGGCGAAACTAAAAAATGAGGAAGCGCTTCCAATACAAAAAAAGGAGTTGAAAATAAAAAAGTAAAACATGAGCGAAGCAAAAGATAGTTTGCCGGAAGAAATTCTAGATGAGCAGCCGGAAAATAAGGAACCGACCGATGAGATCACCCTGCCTGCCGTTTAGGGAGGTTCACTAACTGAAACTATCACCGAATCTGAAACACGTCCTTCAATTCTACACATTCAACCTTCAATTGTAGAAAATATGGAAGTACATCATCATA
Organism: Chitinophagales bacterium; assembly: GCA_038249665.1. Classification (GTDB taxonomy): domain Bacteria; phylum Bacteroidota; class Bacteroidia; order Chitinophagales; family Chitinophagaceae; genus Ferruginibacter. The sequence goes on along the minus strand of JBBSDF010000059.1, from coordinate 12,068 downwards.
CTCACGGCCCGCAGCTCACCATCGTAAGAAAACCTGGAAATCGTATTTACGAAAATTTCTAATGTTGTTTCTGGCGGTGTTTTGTGGATTTTTACCCGAGTATCAACTTGAATACGTGATAGAAAACAGTAGAGAAAACCAGTTTATAAAATCTTATATAGAAGATTTAAAAATGGATACAGCTTCCATTCATTGAAATCTTGTTTACCAAAAAACAAGAAAGGATCAATTGGACTACATGATAATTTTTACAGAAACTCAAAACATTAAAGGAAATGAAAGTTATATGTACTATCTGGGAAGACTGCTTGTAAGAAGCAGACGCTTTCACACCAGCAACAGAACCATGACTCAATTAAAAAATTCAGGGGCTGTAAGGCTTATCCGAAATAAAAAAGCGGCAGACAGTATTATCAGTTATCAAAAGTTAGTAGAAACAATTCTTACAAATATAGCAGACGAGCGGGATGAAAGAATAGATGCTGACCCTTTGTTACCACGAATATTTAATCCGTATGTTTTTGATAAAATGCTGGACAACACAAACACGGTTAATAAAACAGTTGGTAATCCTCCTCTGAGATCTTATGATGCTTCGCTGCGCCAGGATTTTGCTTATCGCGTACATCAATTAAAAGGAAGCAATGTAATTCTTTCAACAAGACTCATCCAATTGCATGAGAAGGCAGCAGGTATCATTATAATTCTAAAAAAAGAATATTACCTCAAATAAATGGAGCCAGGTGAAATTTGAGTACTGAAAAAATGAATTATAGAATTCATTTTGTAGCTAGTTCTTGGATTGGACAGTGCTTTTTTACTACCAATTTAAAAACACAGGTTTAAATAAAAATAATACAGCTCCCACTAATTTATGGAATGCTGGTCTCCATGAAGCATGTTATAAAATGTTTGAGATATTTCCTGCAATAACTTTACTCCCTTCTACTCCACCACAATTTTAAACACTTCCAATAACGCCTTCGCCTCCGGAAAACTACATCTGGCACCACTCATTTTATTAAGCGAAGGATGAATGCTGTAATGAAAAGAAGTGCGAAAATCTGTTTTCTCGAGGTTGGTATTTTCGAAGTGGGCATTCAGGAAATCGCAGTTTTGAAAGATGCTGCCTTTTAATTGGGCATTGGTAAATTCAACTTCTACCAAAAAGCAGTGCTTGAATGTAGTATTGTTAATTGATAATCCATAAAATGAACTGTGGTTCAAGATGCAATGATCGAAACTCCACTCCAAACCAAAGGGCGTACAATTTTCAAAATGAATACCCATCATTTTACAATCTTTGAATGTGACTTTTCGAAAAGCCGTTTGACTCAGTTTGGCTAAACTAAGATTGCAATCTATAAAGCTACAGTCGTTAAACGCCACTCCGGAAAGATCCACCGATTCAAAATTGCAATGACTAAACGCACAGGAATCGTATTCTGCTTTAGCCATTTTTACTTCAGCAAAATTAATCGAATCAAATTTTTCGTCTTCAAAATAATGTGCCTCCATTTTTTTTGGAAAGGTAAGAAATGGACAGTCAAACAGCACCTAAAATAATAGGACAAAATAGGATCAACTGGTATTTGCAGTCCCCGGTCTTCTAACAATCGAATTCATAAGATCTTAATAAGTGATATACTTGCATAGTTACAAAGTGAATTGAAGTTAAAAAAAGGAATATAGAAAATTAAATAATTTAAAAAGGAGATCACCAACATTTAAAATGAAGGGGATTAATTTCTAGTCATACCATCGAACTATTGGATTAATCTGTACATTTAAAAAAAGAAAAGATAGATGCCCAAACATGAAATACTGATACCCTTAACCACTACTGATACGGAAGAAGTAATGGGCAATATATATCTAAGCCTGCAAGAACTCCAATGGAATATTCAGTACGGAGGTGAAACCTCTTTGCTTGCTAATACAGCCATTTCGGGTTCAAAAGGTCAACAAATACTTTGTTTGATCAATGAAGAAGGACTGGTCGTAAGCAGTGAAATGATTCACAATGAAGTAGCAGATGTATTAGGAAAAAATAAAAAAAACACCCGGCTATTTGAAGAAACTTATCAAAAAATAACCGCACAAACCGATCCTGCCACTACGGAGACTGCCTTGTATGAGCTGTCGCTCCTGAGGATTCAAACCATTGACAAAATTGAAGTAGAAGAAAGAGAAGCCGCTGAAATAGATGCTGCCATGAACCTCAGCAAAAGCAATTTGTATGTTACCTATGGCATCATCGCCCTTAACATCTTGATCTTTATTGCCATGATCATCGATGGGGCCGGACTCTTTACGCCCAACGCTTTGGTACACTTGAAGTGGGGTAGCAATTATAGTCCACTCACCTTAACCGGTGATTGGTGGAGATTGATCAGCAGTATTTTTATTCACTTTGGCATCATCCATCTTTTGATGAACATGTATTGCCTCTACACGGTGGGTGTTTACCTGGAACCCATGCTTGGAAAACTTAGATACCTGGCTGCCTATTTATGTACTGGCCTGTTAGCAAGCCTGGTAAGCCTTTGGTGGCACGCAGGAGAGCCAGTTAACAGCGCCGGCGCCTCTGGCGCCGTGTTTGGCATGTATGGTGTATTTCTGGCACTACTCACCAGTAACCTTATTCCAAAAAAAGTAAAAGACGAATTGTTGAAAAGCATCTTGCTTTTCATTGCTTTTAATTTATTATACGGATTAAAAGGTGGGATTGATAATTCTGCACATATCGGTGGTTTGCTGTCAGGTTTTGTATTTGGCTATGGATTGGTGTGGACCATCAAAAAGGAAAGGGAAGAGCGACCCGTAAATTGGCTACTACCCTTGCTGGTTATCATCAGCGTTGGCAGTGCTGCTTTTTATCTTCAGCAAAACAAAGGTTCGCAAACGGATAGAATAGCCCTTTTAAAAGAATTGAAGAACAGCGCCTACGCAGATGAAGAAAAACTAAACAACCAATTACTTCAATTTGATGAAGTGAATGAATCTTTACAAAAAGTATTGAACGAAGAGGGCGTCCCATTCGCTGAACTTTCGGTATTATTAAGCGATTCAGGTGTGGCATTGATCAACAAAGCAAACAACATTTTAGCGCGAGGCAAAAATTTCGATATCTCTCCCACCCAAAAAGAAAAAGTGAATTTATTAATAGAGTATGTGGAGCTTAGAAACGAAGAACTGTTGTTGCTGAAAAAGATATGTGACACGCAAGATGCTGCCGGCAACATGCCAGAACTCCGACGGATCAGAACCTTAGCTTACAATCGATTTGGCGAAGCCGTTAGTAAATAGATGCTTTCGGCGTAAAGGATCATTTCTTTTCAAACACCAAAAAATGTTGGATGGGTAAAAAATCGCCCCGCATTTGAAGTTTGAAACCATTGCTTTGCAATTCTTTATTGAGTTGATCTACCGTAGTTTTGTGCAGTGGTTTGATGGGAATAGTTGGATCCTCGCCCCGGTATTCGAGCAACAATAACTTCCCGGTGGGCTTTAGTGATGCGAACAAGGATTGTAAGATCTCTTTTGGAAATTCAAGCTCATGGTAAACATCTACCATGATGGCCAAATCAATACTGTTCAAAGGAAGGTTTACCGATCGATCGGTGCTTTTAACGAGTTCTACAACTGTGTCGCCCAACATTTTTTTTCGCTCTGCAGCCATCATCAACATTTCGTTCTGAATATCTACTGCATATACCTTACCCTGTGGAACTCTTTCTGCAATTTTAAAACTATAATAACCAGTTCCTGCGCCGATATCTGCTACAACAGAATGGCTATTTAATGGCATCTTTTGAACCGCTAAACTTGCGTTTTCTTCCTGGTCGCGCTCATCTCTTTCCAACCAATCGCTTCCAGCAGCACCCATCACAAAGGAGATCTCTCTACCAAAATAAAACTTTCCAATCCCATCAAAAGAAGCGGGGCCATAAGTATATCCACTGCTATCGTTTGGGATACTGGTGCTGGGGACCTGCTTTTGCTGGGTGCAGGCAGAAGTGAATAAAAGCATCGATAAAACAACTACTTTAATTTCCTTTGTTGAAGTAAGAGGGAGATATTGCATCTTATTGAAACAGCTGTACGAAGATTTTGTTTTATTAAACTCATTTTTTTAAACCAAACACACAACAGAGTTGGTTGAAAAAAACGAAGCAAGAGTCGTTCCCTCACCAGAAAAAGGTAAAATGATTTAGTTACGCTTTTCTAATCAATGAAAAAACGTACAGACATTCCATGGCAATTTGGTTGCTTCGTTCCTGGTATTTTTCTAGCTGAAGTACGGAACCGTCAAAAGCTTTGGGATCCTGATAGGTTGTCCCAATCCTTAGTTCGCATGCCGGTATAAAGGGACAATTGTCTGCTGCATCTGAACAGGTCATGATGGCTGCAAAACCTTGCTGCGGATTGGCTACATCATTGTGCACTTTCGAATAACAGGTGCTGAATGCTTCCTCTCCAAAATATACTTTGTAGATTGGGTTTTGAGCTTCTGTGCTTTTTTGAATGTTAAAACCAGCGCCGGTTAAAGCTTTGATGGCATTGGCATTAAAAGCAGTGGCTTCGGTTCCACCAGAATAAGTCTGGATATTAGGTAGACCATAGTAAGTTGCAGCAACTGCTGCCCAAACCTGTGCTAAGTGGCTTCTACGCGAATTGTGCGTACATATATATACCAAACGAGCTGATTGTTGATGGTCTATTTTGTGCTGAATGTAGGCTGCAATTTTTTGTAAGATCAATGTACGATCTCCCCCAATTTCATTGAAATGGGCAGCCAACGCATCACATCTTTTTACAATACTTTCAAACATACAAACTAAGATTTACATCAGAAAAAGCATCAATGCATACGGAAAACAAATATAGTTTCAAACGTAACTATTGACTATGATTTGGGTGGAGTTGGATAATGTATAAACATTTCTATTCAATAGATTAGCAGCAACCGCCGCCGGGTGTACATACATTCTGACTCGTAGCTCCTACTGTGGCTAACTGTACTTTTTGCATCGAAGGAGGAATGCCACACTGGTCTTGCGCTAAACAATTAGTTTGCGTAGCTAGCAGTACAAAATCATCCCCATCAATGCCCAATCCATATTTACCGGTCGTTTCAGATTGGTATTCTACTTCAACTTCCAAATTTCCAATGCCTAATTTTTCTTCTGATAAACGAATGATATTGGCCAGTTTACCCGGCTTCAACCGATGCTCGAAATCATTGGCATCCCACAATTGAAAATTGACTATTTTTTCAATCCGCTCTACCCCACCACAGTCAATAAAATGACGGGTAACCAAACCTACCTCTGTTACGTGAAAATGTGCCGGTATATAATCACCAGAAGGAAGTTTAAATTGTAGGGTTTCGGCATTATTCAGGTGAGCTTTTACGTCTGATAATTTCATGAATTTTTATTTATAAAATGTGCATTGATATAATTAAATCGTTTTATTACGATGGCTATAGTATTGTATCAGCAACAACTATTATTCACTCCATCATAAGTTGCAAACATATCTTGCAGGTATTGTTGCGCCAGTTTCCATTCTTTGGCATCTATGCAATAACAGACTTTGGCACCATCGATATCACCTTTGATCAAGCCAGCCTCCTTTAATTCCTTCAAATGCTGTGATACCGTGCTTTGCGACAATGGCAGCTCCTCCACAATATCTCCGCAAATACAGGATCTTTTTTGTATCAATAGTTTTACAATGGCCACCCTTGCCGGATGTGACAAAGCCTTAGCGTATTTGGCTACTTTATTGTCTTTTACAGAAAATTCCTCCGCTTTGTTTGCCCCCATTTGAATGAATTAAATTATCGCAATATTACGATTATATTTTTATAATAACAGAAATATTTTTTTTGCAAATCATCTGCTGCCAAAAAAATAGGTGTGGAGGCACACAGCCGTTTGAAGAATGAAGAGAAAATATTTGGTAGCGTGTTAACCAAAAAAGGCTTTTATTGAAAAACGGCTGCTTTTAGAATGGGTTGGAGGCTATCGGCCATATTTTGGAACAATTGAAGGGGAACCCCGGCGGCATTGGCGGCTCGTTCAATATTGTACACATTTGTGATATAGTTGCGCCAAAGATTGCTTTGGGTGCTGGTAAAGACTCGATTATCATTGGGCATATCCACCGCTAAAATGGTGCTGTTTCTGGTGATACGATGCAAATCATTGGCCCCTTTTGGGAGCACTAATATTACCTTCCAAATACGGGCAGGAACGGTCACATAGCCGTTGTTGATGTTGTTATACAAAGTACCATTGCTGTTATATCCACCGATACCGTAGTTGCCCATTACCACATACACTTCATTGTTATTGCCAGCCAAACTATTGCGCATAAATGTTTCCAGCCCCTCCCATGCGCCCTGGTTCATTTTGGGTGCCTGAGGAATGATGTTCGTCATTAAAAAGGTTGAAGAATTTTGTGCTATGGAAGCAGTGCGATCGCCCGATGGACAATTATGCCCTCTGTCGAATCCACTTCCTGAAAAACCATTGGACTGCACTTTATACCAAGGTGCGGGCAAAGCTTCATCTGGTCTGAAATCATCTTGGCGTGGGGTGCCACCGATGTTTTCTGACTGAAAATGCCATGCCACCCACAAGGGAATATTACGTATGCTGCTGTAGGCAATTTTGTAAAACGATTGATCCATTAAGTAATTACCGGTAAAACTAAACAAGGTTTGTGCTTTGGTGGGATTACCAAAATTGACCGGATCGTTCTCCCTGTTTTGGGAGGTGGGTAAAACAGGTAAGGGATTCTCTACCAACGGTGGCTGTATTACAGGTACCGGCTCCTTTTTACAGGAAACCGTTACCATGGCAGTACTTGCTACCCAAAAAAAGATAGTAAGTTTTCTCATGCTGGTTGTTGCCGATGAAAGATAAAAGTTATCTCAATCATAATAAATAAATCGGGTATCGTTCCCGCTTTTTAAAAGAAGGGAAAGTCCGAATGGTAAATATACAGGAAAATAGGGCTATTTTAAACCGTAGCGCTGCACTAAAAGATACCGATATTGCTGTGGTAGGCCAAAATACAGGCAGCGTACAAACCTACAAAAGCAAAAACACAGCAGATTGAGGTTGATTGAAATCAAACAAGGCAGATTTTAATGACTTAACTATCTTAATCCATTCCGGTAATCTTTATAGCACTCGCTGTATTCAAAGCATTGGATCTTAGTTCAGCCATATCTGCATTCAGATCACCAAATGCCAATGCCACACCCATTCTTCGGTAAGGCCGTAGAGAAGGTTTTCCAAAAATGCGTATATCCGTAGACGGTAGTTGCAAGGCAGTTTCTATACCAGCAACGGTAAATTGATTTGCGGAAGTATGTGCGAGTATAACCGCACTGGCCCCAGCCTTTTCAAGTTGTAAAAGGGGTATGGGTAACCCTAAAATAGCCCTTGCATGCAATTCAAATTGAGATAGATTTTGGGTGCCCGCCAAGGTCACCATTCCGGTGTCATGTGGGCGCGGACTCAACTCTGAAAAATATACTTCATTTTTGGTCAGAAAAAACTCCACACCCCAAATACCCGCCCCCGTTAATGCCCGAGTAACTTTGTTGGCGATATCCTGTGCCGCCGCCAGTTGAGCCGCTGAAATAGCTGCAGGTTGCCAACTTTCCTGATAATCGCCCCGCTCCTGCCGGTGACCGATGGGTGGACAAAACAAGGTATCGCCATTTTTTTGAGTAACCGTTAGCAAGGTAATTTCGGATTCGAAAGGAATAAAAGATTCAATGATCACTTCTTTGATATCCCCCCGAGATTGATGGATGGCATACTCCCATACCGCTTCCCGATCAGCCGCTTGTTTCAAAACAGATTGTCCTTTTCCACTGCTCGACATCAATGGTTTTACTACACATGGATATCCAATAGCATCCACTGCCATTAAAAATGATTCGTAGGTACTTGCATAAAAATAATCAGCTGTTTTAATACCCAACTCCTTGCAGGCAAGGTCGCGGATGAGTTTGCGGTTCATGGTAAAATTAACCGCTTTGGCACTAGGCACTACAATGGTACCCTTTTTTTCATACAAATACAATTGTTCTGTTCGGATGGCTTCAATTTCCGGAACGATGAGGTCGGGTTGATGTTTGATTACAATGGCATCCAGTTGTTGAGCATCCAGCATATCAATTACTTCAAATCCATCTGCTACCTGCATGGCCGGAGCACCGGAATAACTATCTACTGCAATAACAGTTTGCCCCAATCTTTTTAATGATATCACCAGCTCTTTTCCCAATTCTCCACTTCCCAGCAATAATATTTTTTTGTGCATGTTGCCCTATTTGTATGATAAAGTATTTCTTAACAGTTATTCAATGTTTATAACGAAGGTACCTATTGAATGAATGGTTTAGAACGGTAAAATCTCAAAAAATCTATGACTCGATCAACAACATTCCTCCGGATAAAAGCAGGAGCATGATTAAAAAAATGATCAATCCAAAGCCAACCCCGCGTTTGCCGGATGTAAGCAACTGCCGGAAACTCACTTTTAGCCCGATGGCGGCCATTGCGATGGTTAAAATGATTTTACCGGTGGTGTCCATTACCACCAGAAACTGTTTGGGTAAATGTATAAAAGAGATCAGGATTGTAATCAAAATAAAACTCCACAGATACCAGGGTAATTTAAAATGTTGTTTCCAATTAGTGACGTTCTTTCTGTTGATGAGGTAGTTAAAAAAAATCAAGGCTGGCGAAAGCAAAGCTACCCTTGCCAGTTTCATGGTAATGGCTGCAACACCAACATCGTTGTTAATGGCGAAAGCCGCCCCAGCTACATTACCCACCGAATGTAATCCGCCTCCCAAAATAAAACCCATTTGAGCATTACTTAACTCAAACGAACGAAATACGATCGGTAATACAATCATACCAATACTTCCAAATAAATTTACGACCGCCATGGAGATGGCAACATCGTCTTTGTTTTTTGCAATAGAGGGGGCAAGTGCTGCGATGGCAGAAGATCCACAAATAGTGGTTCCAAAACCGATGAGCCAGCCGGAAGAAGTAGGACAGTTGATACGATTGGCCAAAAAATAAGTGATCAACAACATCAGAAAAACAATTACCGCGATGATAGAAAAACTCAGTGGACCCAGCAGCGCAATGTGCTTGTAATTGATGCTAAACGCCAAAAAAAGGATGGAGAGTTCTAATAATTTGCCGCTCGTGAAGCTGATACCAGATTGAAAAGAGGATGGTAATGCCAACACATTACCCAATAACATTCCCAACAACAGGGCCAATAGAATACTGCCCAATGCTATTCCGAAATAATCTGCTGAAAAATAGGTTATCAAACCAATAAGTGTGGATAGGAGGATTCCTTTGTATTCTTGCAACAATATTTTCATCAAGGCTTTATCATGGCTCCTTTCCAATTCAAGACTCCGCCTGTAAGGTTGTAAACGTTTTTAAATCCTTTTGATAGCATGATGTTGGCAGCTTTGTTGCTTCTACTACCAGAGCGACAATACACGATGTAAGATTTTGTAGTATCTAATTTCGAAATTTCGGCATCAAACGCTTCCTCATTCACATTGGCAAAAACTGTAGCCCCCGGAATAATACCTTCGGCTATTTCTGCTGGTGTGCGCACATCAATAATCACGGGATTATCTTTTTTCACCAGTGCTTCAAAAGCTGATTGATTGATTTGTTTTACAGATGCAGGCGCAGAAACGACTTCGGTTGATTTCGATTGATTCCCGCAAGCGTTCAATAAAAAGAGGCTTCCTGCAAAAAGAAACAGTATAATTATCTTTTTCATATTTTTTATGAGCAAAGTTCAGTTACCTGATGCAAAAGTAAGGTGATAAATGTTACACAAAGTTGATACCCTCGAATCCTGCTTAAATTCTTAAACAATAAAGTTCAAAAACTAAGGCTTTTTACTGTCAAAAAACTGTCTGAAAAAAAACAATTGAAAACTAACAGCCGACCTCCAGTAATCCCAGTTGTGTTTTCCTGGTCTTTCGATATAATCATGAGGAATGTTGAGTGAAACCATTTTGCGATGAACCATCCGATTCATTTCAATCACAAAATCATCTACGCCACAGTCGATGATGATGGCCAGCGAATCGGAAGGATACCGTTGCAATTCATTCATCACTGAATGATCGATGTAGGTTTGTTTGTTGGTTTCCAGAGGGCCCAACACTTTATCTATTCCATATTTAGGATCAGCAATATATTCTACCAACAATGCACCACTCATACTACCACAACTTCCGAATTGTTTTGCATGTTTCAAGCCAAGGTAAAGGCCACCGTGGCCACCCATACTCAAACCTGTAATAGCTCTCGCATTTCGATTAGTTATCGTTTGATAATTGGCATCTACGTAAGCCGGTACTTCTTTTGCGATGTACGTTTCAAACTGAACAGCATCCGCAATGGGACTATCAAAATACCAGCTATCGCGGCTTCCGTCCGGACAAACAATCAGTAGCTGGTATTGGTCTGCATATGTTTTTAGTGCAGGAACCAATTTTATCCAGTTGCTAAAATTTCCGGAATGACCGTGCAGGAGATACACGGTTTCGAATTTTTTGTTTTGATCTGTATAACTGTCGGGTTTGATCACTACGGCTTTGTAAGATTTTTTCATAGCTGAACTAAAAATACTGACTGTATCCACAGTTCCACCTTGGGAGCTTACAAAAAATAGAAGGATAATGCACAAAAAAAGTAAACGCATGATGAGTTGTTTAAAGATGAAGGTCGTTATTTGATGGCAGATTTGTGCATATCCTCCCAATGCCATACAAACCTGCCGGCTTCTTTGCCTTTGGATGCTTCAATCATGGCCGCGGCTAATTCTTCAGCACGAATGGGACGATATTTACTGAGTTTCCCCACAAGAATAGGTTTTATGGTTGCCATCACCGATTGCAAAAAGTTTTCTCCCTTGCGTTTCTCTATTCGTTCATCTAACAACACACTGGGGCGCAAAAATACGATTCTGGGGATGGGGATATCGGACAAGGCCTTTTCCATTTCTCCCTTGATTTTGAGATAAAAATTTGACGAAGCAGCATCGGCACCCACACTGCTTACTACTACCAGGGTTTGAGTTCCTTCTGCCAGAGCAGCTTTTGCGGCGAACACAGGAATGTCAATATCCACTGCACGGTATTGATTCAAATCATTGTTCACTTTTTCTTTGGTGGTGCCAATGGTGCAAAACATCACATCGAAACCTTCCAATATATGACGCAAGGGATCTGTGTCGCTATAATCTGTCACTACCATTTGTCGCATTTTATCATGAGGAGGTGGAAATCGTTTTCTAACCAACGAATACACTTCACTACAATCTTCGCTCTCGATTAATTGTTTGACCAGCGCCCGGCCGGTTACACCAGAGCCGCCTACGACCACGGCCCTGAATGGAATTTTATTGATGAATGTTGACATATAGCTATTTATTGGGGTTCGGAATATGATCAAACAATATTAAGAAAAATAATCAGCTATTTTATCCCATTCATCCATTTTTTATACGGCAATTTTCTGTGTTTTTTCCCAGTTTAACCAGAAATGGTCAATTACATTGCTAAAAATAACCCTAAGTAAAGGCGATCCTTAAAAAGGTGGATTACAAAAAGGGTAGATATCAAAAAATTGTACTACAATTTTATTAATTATTCAGAAGTAGTTGATCCAAACGGAATAAAATAACTTAAAGAAAAGATGCAAAAAAATATTGATCATGCGTTCGAAACATTAAAGCGCTGTCTGTTTTCGTTCAGCATCAAGGAACAAATTTTCAATTTACAATAGTACCAAAGCTACATCAGGGTAGCGCTGCCGTACGGGGTATTATCGTTTGGCGGGCTCCTTTTTTGTTTCTTTTTTGGGGAAGCAAAAAAGAAAAGAAGCCCGCGGCAGGCGTTGGGAAGTTGCGAAGCAAAAAGCTTTGATGGTAAAATCAATCTGGTTCATCCGGCCATAGCCGTTGGCTGAAAGCCAAACGGC
>JBBSDF010000058.1:0-19711 GCA_038249665.1 Chitinophagales bacterium | reverse complement strand
CATCATTTTACCTGATGGAACTTGCTTAAATGAAATACTAATTTTAGAAGGCTATGCAAAAGCAATGGGTGAATACTATTGTTCAAATCTTGCAAATTATGAGCGGTCAAATTTTTTGCGAAGCAATCTGGCAAAGGATTATATGCTTTTGCACCGTCTTTTTAAAATGTTTACCCTATGTTTTCCCCTTAAACGAAAAAAGACTTGCAAATTATTTATTTGCAAGTCTTTATAATTTTAATGTGTGACCGCGTTAGGATTCAAACCTAAAACCTTCTCATCCGTAGTGAGATGCTCTATTCAGTTGAGCTACGCAGCCAATGCTTTTATTGGACGGCAAATATACATGTTTATAGCTTTACAACAAACTACAAACCCGACAAAAATTGCGAATGAATATAATCCACCACTTTTTCGAGACTCTGGGTTTCTTCATACACTTTTAACTGCCGATCGGCGCCGGTACCTTCTTCCAGCATATTGTGAACATGACTGATGGCGTGCTGACTACCCAAATGAGGCACCACATCGTCCACAAAATCGAGCAATTCATAAATTAACACCCGGGTATTAACCTCGGTTTCTTTACCAAAATCAATCATATCACCATCTATGCCGTATCGGCTAGCCCGCCACTTATTTTCGTTGAGCAGCGCACGGCTGTACATCATAAAGTTTAGATTCTGGCTGCGCAGTTTATACAACTTGGCACAAATGGCTTGAAACAGGGCTGTAATAGCGATGGTTTCCTTTACACTTAACGGGATATCGCAGATCCTGAATTCTACTGTATTAAAGAAAGGATGTACCCTAAGGTCCCACCATATTTTTTTACCGTTATCAATGCAGTTTGTTTTTATCAGCAACTTAATATAATTGTCATAGTCTTCTATGCTATCATAACAATCGGGAATACCAGTTCGGGGGAATTTGTCAAACACTTTTGTGCGAAAAGATTTATAACCGGTTTTTCTTCCCTCCCAAAAAGGAGAATTGGTGCTGAGAGCAAAAATATGTGGCAGAAAATAACGGGCAGAATTGGCTATATGGATGGCCATTTCACGGGTTTCCATGCCCACATGCACGTGCAAACCAAAAATAAGATTGCTCCTGGCTGCTTCCTGTAGTTCATTTACAATTTCATTATAGCGTACATGTTCTGTAATCATCTGACGTTCCCAATGACTGAAGGGGTGGGTGCCGCTGGCACCAATCCAAAGGCCTAATTCATCAGCTATGCCGCTGATGGTTTTGCGCAAAGTAGACACGTCCACGAATGCCTCATCCACATCAGCACAAATATCGGTGCCCACTTCTACCACGGCCTGGTGCATTTCTGCTTTTACTTTTTCCTTTAAGATTTTATGGCCTTCCTCAACAATTTTTTGTTCATGGCTTTTTAATTCCTTTGTTTGAGGATCAATAACCATATATTCTTCTTCTACCCCTACCGTAAATTTTTTATAATCGATTGGTGCCATGTGAATGAATTGATAATGTTATAATAGAATAGTTGATAAAAAAATAATTGATCTGATAATGGTCGGATGCTGCTACCAATTAAAAGGATGTAGAAGCTCCCTAAATTTATCATGCTCAATTATCCGGTTAATAATTTCCATTCATCAATATAGTTTTTGATGACTGCTGCTTCTTTTAATGTACTCGCCCCAGGTGAGGTTGTCGGCTCCTTCTACATGCAACTGAGCTCTTTCGATGGCATAGTTGGCAGAAGTTTCCACCACCCAATCAAAATTTTCCTGACCCACACTGGTTACCTCTGCATCTGGTGCAGGATTGCAAAAATCAATAGCGTATGGAACCCCATCTCTTAAAGCCAATTCCACTGTATTAAAATCGTAGCCCAGGTATTTACAAATACGCAGTACAATGTCTTCCATTTCTTTGTGACGTTCTGGCGAAGGAGAAAAATCAGCTACATAACGCAGGTGGTGCGGATTGCGCGGCTCATACGGCATGATGCGTACATGTTTGCCGCCAATGCAATAACACCGATAGTATTCGTCGAACTTTATTTCTTCCTGTAACATCATCACCAGTTGTTCAGTTTCTGCGTGTTTTTCGAAAAACTCATCTAAGCTGTTTAACTGATATACACTTTTCCAACCACCACCAGCGTGGGGTTTCATGTAGGCAGGGAAACCGATGTATTTAAAAATGCCATCCCAATCGAGTGGGTAGGAGAGATTGCTAAAAGAATCTGTACTGGTATCAGCTGGTAAATCTCTGGATGGGAGGATCACCGTTTTTGGTACAGGTACACCGATTTTTGTAGCCAAACAGTTATTAAAGAACTTTTCATCTGCACTCCACCAAAAAGGATTATTGATAACCGCTGTGCCACACAAAGCTGCATTTTTAAGGTATGCCCTGTAAAAGGGTACATCTTGCGAAATACGATCAAAGATCACCGCATAACCTGCATCTTCACCCTGCATCACTTTGTCTATTTTTACGGGCTCTGCAATAATGCCATCAATATTTTTACTGTTGATACGTGCTACGAGTGCCTCCGGAAAACTTCGTTCTTTACCATGTAAAACGCCTATTTTCTTCATAATGGAATTGTTTTGAGATGAGAAATTCTGAAAATATTTATATTATCAAATATATTTTGTAAGAATCAATAAAACAAATTATGTTTTCACGTCACCAAATGATAAGGAATGAAACGGTTTTCTTATTTTTGGCGCTTATGCACAGCAATCCCGTTTCAGAGGTTAATATTGAGCAGCATTTGTTGCATTCCACTCATCTAAATAGGGTAGTCATTGTAGATTGTTACATACCCGACGGATTGATTTTTAGCCAGCCCGTGAATATGCTGTTGGTCAACGACGGTCAGGATTTGGTGAAGATGGCTTTTGAAGACATACTCGAAAAGCTCTATGCTGCAAATAAAATAGTCCCCCTTTTCTGTGTGGCATTGCATTGCTCATCCGACAGAAAAAACGAATATGGTACCGCCAATATTCTTGATTACAAAGGCAGAGGTGCCAAAGCATTTCTATACACCAAGTTTATCATTCAGGAGTTGATTCCTTTTATCCGAAAAAATTATGCGATTGAAAGTTTCAGCGAAAAAGCCTTTGCTGGTTTTTCGTTAGGAGGCTTGTGTGCATTGGATATTGTGTGGAATTACCCCCACGAGTTTACCAAAGTAGGCGTTTTCAGTGGGTCGTTGTGGTGGCGCGATAAAGACCAGGCCGACGCTGACTTTGATGAGGAGCAACACCGCATCATGCATCGCCAAATAAGGGAAGGTAATTATGCCTCCTGGTTACAATTTTTCTTTGAAGTGGGTACCCAGGATGAAACTGCTGACAGAAACAACAATGGCGTAATTGATGCAATCGATGATACCTTAGGGCTAATTGATGAATTAGAAAAAAAAGGGTACAAAGCAGATAAAGATATTTATTACCTGGAGCTGGCAGATGGTAAACACAATGTACCTACTTGGGCAAGGGCTTTCCCCACTTTTTTAACCTGGGGCTGGGGAACAACAAAAGAATTATTATCCGAAACAATATTATAACCACGAAGAGCTCTTGTTTTTTATGGAGCTTTTTGATAAACTATCTGCAAAAAAATAACCCCCGGATATTTCCGGGGGTTATTTTTTAAACTGTTATGAATTAATTAGAAGAACAATCTCAAACCAAGGTTCATTCTCCACGTATTACCCACGGTAACGTTACTGGCAAAGGAGCTGGTAGCCAACGCTCCACTCACCAAGTTCATTCTGTAAGTAGCGGCGTTGGTAACTGTTGGTGCAGAAGCTACCGCAAGGATGGCTCCATTGTTGTAGTTCAAACGCTTGGTTACACCCCAATCGCTGTTCATCATATTGGTGAAGTTTTCTACCTCCAAACTGAATTGCAAACCATAATTTTTGTGGTTGTTGAAAGGAATAATGTCTTGCAAAATTCTTAAGTCAACATTGCTGAACCAAGGTAATTTACCGCCATTTCTTTCAGTAAATTGACCTTTGCGCTTGCTTAAGTATTTGTCTTGGTCAACGTATGCAAAAAATGCATCACTTTGTTGTTGTGGAGTGAATGCACCGTTGGCAACAAAAGTAATTTCAGAAGGATTTGCAGGAACGTAAATCAAATCACTAGTAATACCATCCTGATTAAAATCATTTGAGTACCTGTAGCTGAATCGGTTTTGCTCATAACCCATGTACACCAATGTGAAAGTTGTTTTCAGTTGTTTGATCAACTCTAGGTTGTAAGAACCATAAGCGATTACACGGTTAGGGGTACCAAAGTCACTGTAAGCAATATCAAGGTTGTTGTTACCTCTCAAACTTTGGATATTACTCCATGCACTCGCTGCTTGTGAACCAGGGTTACCACTCAAGTCAAGAGATTCTGTGTGAGTGTAAGCAACGCTGAAATCCCAGTTTTTGCTGAAACGCTTGGCAATTTGTACCGTTACAATTCCTGCTCCACCTCTGCTGGTATTGGTTAATACCATGGCTTCTGAAATAGAAGTGTTGTATCTTCTGGTAGCGATGGTATTACCGAATAAAGGTCTTGAACCTGGACCAGCAGTTTCACCAATGGGGGCTCTTTGGTTAGCATTGTATTGAAATAATGCATTGATGTCTTTGTTATAAATACCTTCTAAAGTCAAGGTCCAGTCTTTACCTAATTTCTTTTCTACCGCTGCACTCATTCTCAATACCTGTGGCATTTTGAAGTCTGGATCAACGATGGCCAAAGAACCTGGAGAACTTGTTCCTGGTTGAGAAGGGAAGTTAGCTACGTACGCATTTGGATCTGGGTTGAACAAGTAGCTAGCAGCGTTGGCTCCTGTAAGTTCAACTGTGTTTTGAATTACACCACTGTTGGTAGGTTGATTGGTAAACCAAACAAACGGGAATCTACCGGTGAATATACCTGCACCACCACGAATGATCAGGTCTTTGTCGCCTTTTACGTCCCAGTTAAATCCGACTCTTGGACTGATATACGTTCTTTCTTTAGACCAATTGCCCACGTTTAATTTTAAAGGCTGATTGTTCAAATCGCCGAAAGTAAGTGCACTAATGGCAGGGTTGTTGGTCAACTCGTTTTGGAACAAAGGCTTATCGGCTCTTACACCAACGGTCAATTTAAAACGATCGTTGAATTTAATCTCATCCTGTGCATAAACGCTGATTTGTCCGAAATCTAATTCCACAAACGGTTTTTGACCAGCGTACGGATAAGTGATCGCAAAAGCATTTGGCGCAGCATTGTTTAGGAAAGCTGAAACAGAAGAAAATCTGTAATAGCTGGTACCATAACGCAAAAACTGGTTCTTTACATAAATGTTTTCGTAAGCCAAACCACCTGTGATGCTGTGTTTGCCAGTTGTATAAGTCAGGTTGTTGTTAAAAGTAAGGGTATTGTTTTGTACTTCATTCCCAAAGGAGAACAACTCATAACCTGCAGCTATGTAAGAATCGCCACCTTCTTGAATGTCAATGAAAGGGAAAATACCAGAACGGCTACTTCTTTTGGGATCATTGGCTTCTGTATAGGTGGCAATGAACTGGTTAGATAACCGGCTGTTGAAATTACTTTTAACTTCTAAAGCATATGAATTTAGAACATTGGTATTGGCATAGTTAGAGTTTTCAAAACTCATACTATTTTGGCTCCATCTGCTACTTGCACTTCTTGGATTGGGAGCACTAGTACCATTCAGCAATTGATCATCTTCTGTTTTAGAGTAGTTGTAACGAAGAGATACTGAGTGCTTTTCGTTTACGATCCAGTCTAAACGACCCAAGATTTTTTTATTTTCTGTGAAGAAGTTACCTAAGTTTTCGTAAGGACCTGTTTCATAATTAAATTGAGTTCTCAGATAGTTACTTACTGCATCAAGATCAGCCCCCTGCGTTCTTGATTCGTTTGGATCAGTGGTTGCAGCACCTCTTCTGGCTTTCCAGTTGATACCTGGTTGATCTACTTCCACAGTTTCTCCACTCAAGAAGAAGAACAATTTATTTTTGATGATTGGACCGCCAACAAACGCTCCAAAAGTTTTAGAAGTGGATTGGACAATAGGAGGCACTTTTTGGCCTGTTGCTGTTCTACCCAGAAAACCTTCGTCTCTATAAAAAGTATATACCGCACCTTTGAAAGTGTTGGTACCTTTTTTAGTAGTAGCGTTGATTCCAGCACCAGTAAAATTCGCCTGACGAACGTCAAAAGGACTCACATTTACAGAAATCTCATCAATGGCATCTAAAGAGATAGGTGAAATAGCACCCCCTGGTAATGGGTTGTTCGACAAACCGAAGTTATTGTTGAAACTGGCTCCATCAATCTGTATATTGTTGTAACGACCATCTCTGCCACCAAATGAGTTACCGCCGCCCGCTTGTGGCGTTAAGGTAGTAATGTTGGTGATGCTTCTTGAAATGTTCGGTAAAGCATTGATCACACGTTGGTTAAAGTTAGACGCAGTACCGGTTTTTACCGTTCTTGAAACAGCAGAACTGCTTACCAATACGCCTTCGAGTGTGTTAGAAGATGAAGTCCCTAGAAAATCTAAGACCTCATCGGTACCCAGTTGGAGAAAAATATTTTCTCTTGTAGGGATTTGTTGTCCTACGAATGTAACCGCGACCGTATAAGGTCCGCCTGCATCAAGGTTTGGGATTGCAAAGCTGCCGTTTTTATCAGTCTTGGTTTGCTTTATAGAACCGTTTTGAGTGTTGGTTACTTTTACAGTAGCTCCATCCAAAACGGAACCCTTGTCATCTTTTACTGTACCACTGATGGTACTGGTTGTAACCTGTGCCATCATTAATAATGGAATTGCAAAAAATGCAATGACCATTGGAACGATTTTTTTGAAATACATATTAATTCTTGTTTTTGAACCGCAAAGAAACTAAATAATCCCCGAACCGACCCTAATTATTATTAACAAATTATTATCAAAAGCTGCTGTTTATAGTTTGGCCGATAATATTCTTATTTTATTAAAATTATTAAAATAAATAATATATTTTATTCGATAAGAGAAAACATAACAAGGCAATGTGCAAACCTTAGTAACTTTGCGCTGTTAATACAAAAAACAACCATGTTAGATACCATCGAGTCAGCCATTGAAGACCTCAAAAATGGAAAATTGCTTATTGTTGTAGACGATGAAGATCGTGAGAACGAGGGCGACTTTATTGCTGCGGCCAGAAATGTAACCCCTGAAGTGATCAACTTTATGAGCACACACGGTCGCGGGCTGATCTGCGCCGCCATTACAGAAGAAAGATGCTCGCAACTTCAACTGCAACCAATGGTGCCCGACAATACTTCGTTGCACGAAACGGCTTTTACTGTTAGCATCGACTTGTTGGGAAACGGTTGCACTACGGGTATCTCTGCACATGACAGGGCTAAAACTATTCAGGCGCTGGTGAATCCCGCTACAAGGCCCGAGGATTTGGGCAGGCCAGGGCATATTTTTCCACTGAAAGCAAAAACCGGTGGTGTGCTCAGAAGAACAGGTCATACAGAAGCAACGGTTGATTTGGCCAGGCTGGCAGGTTTTGAACCCGCAGGTGCATTGGTAGAGATCATGAATGAAGATGGCAGCATGGCTCGTTTGCCGCAATTGTTGGAGATTGCCAAAAAATTTGACCTCAAAATAGTTTCCATTAAAGATCTGATCGAATATAGACTTAAAAAAGAATCGCTGATAGAAAAAGAAGTCACTGTTCAAATGCCTACCAAATATGGCCAGTTCGAACTGATTGCCTTCAAGCAAATCAATACAGGCGAAATTCACCTGGCCATGAAAAAAGGCGAATGGAAAAAAGATGAACCTGTATTGGTAAGGGTTCACAGCAGTTGTATGACAGGTGATATTTTGGGATCACTCCGTTGCGACTGTGGCGAACAGTTACACCATGCCTTGCAAATTATTGAAGCAGAGGGAAAAGGGGTGCTGTTGTATATGAACCAAGAAGGCAGGGGAATTGGCCTGGTCAATAAACTTAAGGCTTATAAATTACAGGAACAAGGGTTAGATACCGTAGAAGCCAATCTGCACCTAGGTTTTGGAATGGATGAACGCGATTATGGGGTGGGTGCCCAAATTTTGCGCAGCTTGGGCGTTACTAAAATGAAGCTGATGAGCAACAATCCCCGTAAGCGTGCGGGTATCATGGGATATGGTTTGGAAGTTATAGATACCGTTGCCATCGAAATGAAACCTAATCCGCACAACGAAAAATACCTTTTTACCAAAAGAGATAAACTAGGCCACGAAATATTGAATGGTTTATAAGTGAATCGTGAATGGGTAGAAAAGATGGATTCAAACCTTTATAGAATGGTATAAAAATGGAACAGAAAGCTGTTCCATTTTTTATAGATATGATATGGGAATTAATCTTGATAGACCCTTTCTACTTTGGTTATTCTCACACTATCAGATTTATCCATTTCTCTTATTTTTTTCGGGCTTTTGAAAATATCCGAAAGCTTGTTAAAGTCTTTGCGATAAGAGAGCTGTATGCCAGAACGGTTTCTTCTGAAGCTGGTTAAATCTACTCCCGTTCTGTTAAAACCTACCACCCTTAACGAGCCATCGTTATTGAGCAACCATTCTATAGTTATGTCTGGTGTTACGATACCAGAGTTGGCTAAAAAAGGATTATTGTAATCTAAATTTCCGCCTAAAATGAGGTTGACGCTGCTACTAAAAAAAATCTTTAAACCTGCTCTCACATTGGCTTGTAACTGCCTTGCAGTGGTTTGTAAATCTACAGTAGGGTTGATATCTACATAAGTAGAAATGACGCCATTGGTAGCCCTTTCTAATTCTTTGTTCAGCAAACTGGTCAGGAAACTACTTACTACACCACCCAAAGTACTGGCTGCTAAGTTGATGGTATTTCCTCCGGATAAAAAGGCTTGGTCACCAATAAATGCGTTTACCAGTAGCAAACTTGCCACCTGCCTGTTTGTTTCATTTTCATTGTTTTGAAAATCAGCAAGTTTTTTAACAGTGAAATAGTCTCTTTTCAGTTCACTATTATCTGGCAATAAAAATTCAAAAGTGATGCTGGGTTTCGTAAGGCTTCCAGATAAACGGGATACGATGATGATGTCTTCATTTCTTTTAACATCAGTATTTAAGGTGATGCTGCTTACGTCTACCCGCTCTGCTGTGTACCTGGCTTCAATATCAATCAAGGCAAGGTAAGGGTCACCGTTCCAGGTGATAGAACCATTTTTAAGTAAGAATTCTTTTTTAATAAAAGTTTGAAAGTTGAACGTGTATCTACCTTGTGTAATTTCGTATTTGCCTCGGATGCTCAGAGGTTCTGTTGAACCCACTCTGATGTTTAATTTTCCGTTGCCCTGTCCCTTGATGATATCCCCGGTTTCCTCATCCAGTATCACATCAACCTTACAGGCTGGATTCGCAGTCACATTCATATTTACCAAAATATTGGTGGCTTTTTTACCAAATTGGTTCAGGTTCATTTCGCTACCAAATTGGGTAAATTCGATGTAATCTACGGCGGCATTTTCCCGGGCACTAACATCTGTGTTGAGGTAAAGCTGGCTACTATCCAGTGAACTCGGTTGACCATCGATGTTCATTACCAGATTACTAATGTTGCCATTCATGGTCATCAGGGCATTGCCGATAACGGTACCGTAAAATTGCGCGTTGTCTTTCTGTGTTGTGTTGAGGAGTAACATTTTTCCGGTTTCAACGCGGATATTTTCGAAACTGAAATCGTTGAAAAATTTATGGTACATTTTGCCACTTACAGTTCCCGTATTTTGAAGTGTATCGCTGATACGGATATTTCCGAAATCGATCATGTCTCTGCCAAAGATAATTTTTTCGTTGATAAAATTGTACTTACACTGTGTGAAACCCACTTTGATAGAGGCCGTGTCTACCGTTACGTCTCCTACAAGCGTCATGTGATCCGTATCTTTGTCTGTAATGAGTAAATTGGCTTTTCCGCTTCCGTCTATTTTATCAAACACACCGATCAAAAAAGGCTCTAATAAATTCAGGTCGATCTTATCTGCAATCAGTTGGGTATTCATTTTATTCCCGGTACTGTCTTTGTAATTGTAATTTCCATCTATAGCAAATGCATTGTCTTCTCCTTTGGTATTTACTTTATATGTCACTATTCCGGTAATGGTATTTACACCGCCGTCTAACATTACTTTTCCAACATATCGTTGATTTAAAGAAAAACTATCGGCAACACCTTTAAATACAATTTTTGGACTGCCCATCGGGTCAGTAATGGTAGCGGCGCCGGTCAGTTTTCCTCGCATGTCGGGGTTGGTAACCCAAAAAGGCAGAAAGTCTTCAATCATTACATTTTTCAACTTGGCAACCAAGTGCACATCATCCGTAACACTGTCCAATTCAGTTCCCAACACTATTTCTTGGTCATCGTTTTTAAAGCGTATTTCATTGGCATCTATGTAATTCTTTCGCAGCGTAAGCTCCCCGTCTTTTTCAAGTGTCCATTTTTTATTTTTTAAAACAAAGGAAGACGGGAAAAAAGAAAGTCTTACGCCATCCTCCAGGGTTTGCACGCTGGCGTTGATGGAAGCTGCATTGAGGGTTTTGCCTGCCCTGGTACTTAATTGTACCAACGATATATCATTGTGGGCTACCAGTTTCATGGTTGTTTCCGGAAAATGCAAACTATCGTTAACGGCAATGTCGCCCACACTTACATCTGCAAAAAGCGTATCTCTGTTCCCATTACTTACGAGTTTGGTGTTAGTAAATTCTTTCCCATCATAACTAAATGATGGTACCGCAGCATTTACATACAATTCATTGTTGCTGAGATTGAGTCTGCCATTGATTTGTGAATTATTGAAACCTTCAATTTTTTGATCAAATAATTGAAGGTATTCATCTATTTGATAGGTATTGATTTTGAAACTAAAATCCTGATTTTCTACACTTGATTTGGGAGCTTGAATGTAAGTAGGATAATACCTCGATAAAAATTCTTTAAAGGCGTCTGGCAGCTTCAATATTTTAAAATTACCACTGATCGTTGCATCTACTTCATTGGATTGTAAGGTCAACGTTTTTTCACCATTCACGATGAATGAACGGAGCGCCAATGAATCGAAAGACAACCTCGTATTATCGTGTTCTAAACTCGCATTAGAAACAATAGCAGAGCCCAGAAACTCATCAATATTGTTACCCGTGAAGTTCAGGTTAAAAATGCCTGATAAAATCAGTGGATCGTTTGTAAGCCCGAGATTTTTAAAATCAATTTTTTTAAGATTCGCATAGGCGTTAAAGGCGAGGGTTTTTCCGGCAAAACTAAACTCGCCATCCAAATCTGTAATTTGAATATTAGGATCATCAATGGCAAACTTTCCTTTAAACAAACGATTTTTTAAATTACCGTCCATGCTGATATTCCTGTAAGAATATCCACCATAGTCGAGCCGAGCAATTTTTCCGTTAAAATCTGCATCCAGTTTTTCGATTGAAAAATCCCTGCCTTTAACCGCACCGTTCAACGCAATGGTGCCAAAATTTTTGTCATTCAAAAATGCGCCCAGATTAAACCCTGCCGTGTTTATTTTACCTGAATAAACCGGCGATGCATCATCGGGTAGTTTCATATTCAAATCTGCGGTGAGGTTACCCAGGTTTGTTTTGATATTTCCGAATGCAACAAAGTCGTTGATAAAACCGGTAAAATTTCCGGCATATTCAATGGCACCGAGTTTATTTAGAGCAGGAGTTTGTACTTTTTTGAGCGATGGTATAATAGCAATTAGTTCGTTGTAGTTGGTTTTAAATAATCTAGCACTAAGATCGATGAAAGTGGTATTGATATCTGGCAATCCCCTCATCGATAAATCTCCGTCCAGGTAACTATCTCCCGTTTTGATATTCATCTTTCTGGCAGAGAAATTATCAATGGTTCCTTTGGCATTTCCTTCAAAGTAAAACACCCGCTTCATACTCAACAATGCGGGTGCAAAAATAGCCAGGTCATCTGAACTCAGCACACTTTCTTTGAAGTTTGCTTCCAGAATTACGCTATTGATAAATTTTCCCATATCCTTGTTAAAGGAATTGAAGCGCATAGAAAAATAGTTACCCAATTTGCTTTTGTTGGTTTGCAAATCTAACCGCTGAAACTCCATAAAAACGGGGGTGAAGCGCATGTGGCTTTGCAGTTTTTTGATGTTGAGTCCACTTCTTTCTTTGGCTTTTAAAGAAATATCGGCCTGTAAAGTGTCATTGATAAATGTGACATTGCTCAGGCTTCCATTGATGCCGCCGAAGCCAATGTGTAGTCCATCAAAGTGATCGGTATAGGGTGCTCTTTCCGTTTTTTTATTATTGATAAAACTTCCGTCGACCACATTCAGTTTGCCAATCTTAATTTTCCAACCCGATTGGTTCCATTTAAAAGCATTCACCACCGGAATGGTATTCAAAATACTACTGAGGTTGGGCACGGGTGGTTTGTTGCCATCGAAATCGGCTTGTGAAAACAGGGGTTGTTCCAAATTGATGTCGGTGATGATGACTTCTTTTTTATCCAAATCCATCTTTTCGATGTTCACCTCTAACTGCTTCAGAAAAACCATCATGTCTTGTCCGACCCATTTATCTAGTTTATTAAAACGGATATTTTTTAGAAATATATTTTCAACATTGATGTCTACACTTTTCTTTTTGGGCCTGTTTGGATATTGTGGACTGCTGAAGTAATCTACTAAAAACTGGTAATTCCAAACTGAGTCTGTACGATGCATATTGATGACCGCATCTTCTAATCCGATTTTATAAAGGGTCACTTTATCTTTTACAAAGAACCAATCGGTAATATTGGCACTGGCGGTGCCAGCAAATAAAAGGGTATCTTTTTTACGATCTTCTACCATTAGATCCTTGAGCAATATCTTGTCAAAAAAATGAACATCCACTTTACGGATCGTGACTTTCGTATTGAGTTGCTTAGACAGATCTCCGGCCACTTTTTTAACCAGCCATGTTTGAACAGAAGGAAGATGTAATAATCCGTACAAGATACCGACCAGTAGAATCAGTACCAGAAAGGTCCATTTTAGTATTTTGAGGAATTTGCGCAGAAAAAATTATTATTTATAAAATTAGCCAATAGGGAATCTACAGCAATGATTGCGCAAAGATTTGTGATTTCTTTACAGCCTCCTGCCCCTTGATTTGCAAAAATACAATATATAATGTATGGTTCAATAGCCTGCTGCTGAATCATCTCCCCGTTTGTCGGCGATGGCTGTTATTTTTCTTCCATTTTCGTAGGTGATCCTGATGAGTTCTGTTCTACCAATTTCACCTCTGAAGTTTACTTTGTAGCCCATGGTATTTAATTCTTGTATCACATTCTCAGGGAAACCTCGCTCTACATCTATTTGGTCGGGCAACCATTGGTGGTGAAATTTTGGTTTGTTCACGGCATCTTCTTCACTTAAACCAAACTCTAAAATGTTGACCAAACTTTGAAACACACTGGTGGGGATCGTGGTACCGCCGGGGGTTCCAACTACGATGTAAGGT
The DNA here is from genome assembly GCA_038249665.1 of Chitinophagales bacterium. GTDB lineage: Bacteria > Bacteroidota > Bacteroidia > Chitinophagales > Chitinophagaceae > Ferruginibacter. Next base: position 6,103 of record JBBSDF010000058.1, on the reverse strand, counting down.
TTGTTATCTTTTAGAACGATGGTAGGCGTCATGCTGCTCAGCATTCTTTTGCCGGGTGCAATGGCATTGGCTGCTTTACCTACGGCTCCGTACATGTTGGGAGCACCGGGCTTCACACTAAAATCATCCATTTCATTATTTAGTAAAAAACCAGCACCTTCTACAACGGTGTAGCTGCCATAACCTCCATTGAGGGTTGTAGTAACAGCCACTGCGTTCCCAGCTTCGTCTATAATGCTGATATGAGTGGTTTCCTCGCTTTCTGCCACAAGCCCTTCTTTGGTAACTGAGCTACTCCCTGCTTTTCCCGGTACAAAATCGCTCATGCGTTCCCGCAAGTAGGCTTCACTGCTGAGTGTTTTAACCGGTACTTTCACAAAATCCGCGTCTCCCATATACGTTCCTCTGTCTGCAAATGCTCTGCGCTCCACTTCTGTCATGAGTTGAACACTGGCAGCCGTTTGAAAACCCATTGCGGCTATGTTTTTATTTGCAATCATTTTCATCATTTGTTCTACCAATAAACCGCCACTACTTGGCATGGGCATTCCCAATATCTCATATCCTTTGTAAAAAAAGGAAGTTGGGTTTCTCTTTTTTGCCTGGTATTGTTGTAGGTCTTTGAGACTGATGATACCCTTGCTCGATTGCATGGTTTTTACGATCATAGCGGCAGTGGCCCCTTCATAAAATCCTTTTGCCCCTTTCTGTTGCATGCGTTTAAGCGTAGCCGATAGCTGTGGCTGAATAAGCAGATCGCCTTCTTTCCAGGCTTCTTTTTTTACAAATGCTACGGGGGCATTATTGTTTCGTTCGAAAGCATTTTTGTTGCTGTTGAAACTGCTGGCTTGAGCAGCGGTAATGGGGAAACCTTTATCTGCCAGTTCGATAGCCGGTTCAACCAATTTTTTAAATGAGAGCTTTGCATAGGGTAGGCTTGCAAATAAACCGGCCACTGTACCCGGAACACCCGATGCCATGGGCCCAACAAGAGATAATTGTACATTGGGATTTCCGGCACTGTCAAGGTACATATCTTTAAAAGCTTTTGCCGGTGCAGTTTCGCGGTAATCGATGGCGACGCGTTTCCCGTTGCTGAGTTTGGCCAGCAAAAAACCACCCCCGCCCAAATTACCCGCTCCCGGATAAACTACCGCCAATACCAACTGCGTGGCAATAGCTGCATCCACTGCATTTCCGCCTTGCCGCAACATTTTTAGCCCGGCCTCACTGGCCAATGGATGTGCAGATACTACAGCGGCTCCTTTGCCTTCCACTTTTTTATTAATGGCATAAGGTATGGGAGATTGTGCCTTAACAGTAGCACAAAATAATAGTACTGAAATACCGAAAGTAACAACTGATTTCATGCGAAAGTGCTTTGTTCAAAACTATGATTTCTTTTACAGAATAAGATCAGCAGTTGCCACGCTCACCCAACCAACATTGTATAAGAATTGTTAAAAGCAATCTTCAGGGTGCGGCAATCCGTGATAAGTGGTAAAGTGTACAAAAAAACATTCCCTTAATTTCGTATCTTAAAAAATTGGCATGAAGCATCTTTTCTTATCTCTCTTGTTAATGAGCACTAATTATTTTTCATCTGCACAAAAGCCTGCCTCTTTTTCTTCAGCAGCAATTTTACAGGAACTAAAAAAGCTGGAAGTATTTGGTAATGTATTGTACATAGCTGCCCATCCCGATGATGAGAATACCCGTTTGCTGGGCTACCTGGCCAATGAAAGAAAGTTTAGAACTGGTTATCTTAGTTTAACCAGAGGAGATGGCGGTCAAAACCTGATCGGGGATGAGCAGGGAATTGAATTGGGATTGATCAGAACACAAGAATTATTAGCAGCCAGAAAAATAGATGGGGCAGAACAATTTTTCACCAGCGCTTTTGATTTCGGCTACAGCAAAAGTCCTACGGAAACTTTTGAGAAATGGGGCAAACAAAAAATATTGAGCGATGTAGTGTGGGTCATCCGAACCTTCCGGCCAGACGTGATCATCACTCGTTTTCCTGCCACTGGCGAAGGCGGGCATGGTCATCATACGGCTTCTGCAATTTTAGCAGAGATGGCGTTTGATGCCGCTTCGGATCCCAATCAATTTCCAGAACAACTAAAGCAAGGTGCCTCCGTGTGGAAGCCAAAACGATTGCTTTGGAATACATTTAATTTTGGAGGAAACAATACCCAGCGCGACGACCAACTAAAAATAAATGTGGGCATGTACAACCCCATTCTTGGCAAAAGTTATGGTGAAATGGCTGCTGAAAGCCGGAGCCAGCATAAGAGTCAGGGTTTTGGCGTGCCAGCTCAAAGAGGGGTGAGTAACGAATTTTTTGAAACCATCAAAGGCGTCAAACCCGTATCAGATTTTATGGAGGGCGTTGAAACAGGGGTAGCCTCTATTTTAAAAAATACAGACCAATCCAACCAGTACAATGCCATGGTAAAGGAGATCGTCAATAATTTCGATCCTTCAAATCCGGCAGCATCTTTACCCGCTTTAGAAAAACTATACGATCAATATCAATATCTATTGCCAGCAAAGACAACATCGATCAAAGAGCTCATCGCCATGTGTGCAGGCTTGTATATGGAAGCCACCGTATCCAATCAACTCAATGCAGCAGGTGATAGTATTCGTTTTACGGCCGTGTTCAACAACAGAAACGGAGTTCCGGTACAATCTGCACAGGTAGCCATTTTTGGCACAACACAAATTTTTGATAATATCGGCAAAGACATCACCAGTTTTAAAACGGCCAACGCATTCATTCCGAAAGAAACACCAGCTACACAGCCTTATTGGCTTGAATACAATATGAAAGAAGGTTCTTTCGATGTACGCAATCAGAAGCTGATCGGGTTGCCTGAAAACAAAGCACCGGAAGCCCTGTTTCAAGTGAACATCAACCAAAGGATGTATAATTACAGCAGGCCAATACAATATAAATATACCGATCCTGTTAGGGGAGAATTGTATCAACCGATGCAATTAGTGAACCCAGTATTCGTGAACGTTTCTCCCTCTCTGGTCATTGTTGCCAATGGAAAAAACGAACAAAAAAAACCCTTAAATTTTACCATACAATTCAACCTCCCTGTAAAAGAACCCATCAGTATCATGGCTCAATACAATAGTCGCCATCAAGTTGTTTATCAGGCAGCTGTGGATCTGATAAAGGGCAGTCAAAGAAAGGATGTTTTATTACTTAGCAGCGATTCTTTTCCTGACAACAGCACCACTTTTATTGGAGGGATGCTGAAAGCAGCGTCATTGTATGAAGCACAACTTACTTCTTTACATAAAACCAGTTACGACCATATTCCTGATATTTATTACAATTATTACGATCGTACGAGAGTGGTTAAAATGGACTTAAAAATTTCGGGTAGCCGTGTGGGTTATATTGCCGGCGCGGGCGATAAAGTTCCGGAATCACTGAGTCAAATGGGTTATGAAGTAGTGATGTTAAATGAGAAAGACATTACAACAGAAAACATTCAACAATTGGATGCCATTGTAACAGGAGTGCGGGCGTACAACACCAATGCATGGCTCAGCAGCGCGTATGATGTGCTGATGCTGTATGTGAAAAACGGAGGCGTATTGTTGGTGCAATACAACACCAATAACTCGATCGGACCTGTAAAGGCAAATGTTGCACCCTACCCATTTACCATCACCCGCAACCGGATTACAGATGAACAGGCAGCGGTCACTTTTTTACTCCCCAACCATCCGGTGTTGAATTATCCGAATAAAATTTCCACCAAAGATTTTGATGGATGGATACAAGAACGCAGTATTTACAATGCCGAAAATGTGGATGAATCATACGAAAAAATTCTCTCGATGAATGATCCCGGAGAATCTGCTCAATCTGGAAGTTTGATTGTTGCCAATTATGGGAAGGGAAGGTTTGTATACACAGGCCTGGTGTTTTTCAGGCAATTACCAGCGGGTGTTTCAGGTGCTTACCGTTTGTTGGCCAACCTCATTGCCAAGCCCGTAAAATAAATGTTGGTGATTGATAGTTACAGGCGATTAAAGAATGACATACTAAAGAATAATTTTTTAAAAGAGTAGATTTATTATAAGATGAGTTATATCGATTGGACCATACTGGTAATAGTGCTATCTGGGATCATTCTGTATGGGGTGTATAAAAGCCGGACCTCTAAAAATTTAGAAGGTTATTTTTTAAGCAATCGCAGCATGCCTTGGTACTTGGTATTACTGAGCATTATGGGCACGCAGGCAAGCGCTATCACGTATCTCACCGGGCCTGGCCAATCGTACACTGATGGCATGCGTTTTTTGCAATATTATTTCGGATTGCCGCTGGCAATGATTGTGATCAGCATATTTTTTGTGCCTGTTTACAGCAGGCTAAAAGTGTACACTGCTTATGAATTTCTCGAAAAAAGATTCGACCTTAAAACCAGGTCTTTCACCTCTTTTTTATTTTTACTCAGCAGGGGACTCAGCACAGGTGTAAGTATATACGCCCCGTCGCTGATATTAAGCTCACTGATGGACTGGAATATTTACTATACCAATTTGGTGATGGGAGGCTTACTCATCATTTATACCATTAGTGGAGGCGCCAGGGCAGTAGCTTATACGCAAACCCTGCAGATGATCATCATCTTTATTTCTCTTTTTATTGTTGCCTATATCGCTGTAAACATGTTGCCCGAGAACGTAGGATTTGCAGGCGCAGTGCAGCATGCAGCAGATCTTGGAAAGATGAATGTGATCACTACCGGGTTTACGGAAAAAGGATTTGATTGGAAAGACAAGTACAATATTTGGAGTGGGCTCATCGGAGGATTTTTTCTTGCACTTAGTTATTTTGGAACTGATCATAGCCAGGTGGGACGCTATTTAACAGCAAAAAATATCAAAGAAAGTAGAAAAGGATTGTTGATGAACGGGCTGGTAAAAGTACCTATGCAATTTTTTATCCTGCTCATCGGGATTCTTATTTTCAGTTTTTACCTGCAGTACAAAGCCCCCGTTTTTTTTGATACCGGCAAGTCGATGCTGGCAGAACAAACTGTATATGGCGATTCGCTGCGGAACATTGAATCCAGATACAACGCCGCTTTTGCAGCAGGTGATCGAGCACAAGCCAATGCGTACCGGGCCGATTACAAAACGACCATTAAAAAAGCATTGCCAGGCGATGCCGCCAACGATGCCAATTTTATATTTTTACGTTTTGTAAAAGATCACTTGCCGATAGGCCTCATCGGGCTATTGTTTGCAGTCATATTTTTATCAGCCTGGGGAAGTATTGCAGCAGCATTGAATTCGCTGGCAGCCTGTACCATGGTTGATTTTCATAAAAAATTCTTTGCCAAAGAACAAACGGATGCAAAAGAATATTTGCTGTCTAAATGGTACACTTTTGCTTGGGGAGTTTTTTGTATAGTGATTGCTATGTTTGCCCACAATATTGGCAACAGTTTGATAGAAGCCGTGAATATTTTAGGGTCTTTATTTTACGGCGTCATTCTAGGTGTTTTTCTGGTGGCTTTCTGGATAAAGCGGGTAGGAGCAAATGCCGTTTTTGTGGCGGCCATTGTTTCAGAACTGCTCATTATTGGCATTTACAATGCAGACATCATCTCCTTTTTATGGCTGAATGTAATTGGGGCCGTACTAGTGATTGGTTTGGCAAGTATGCTGCAGTTATTGATGCCGGTAGTAAAAAGGGAGGATGATTCCATACCCCCTGAATAAATTTTACAGATAAACAACGCTACTTTCTATGGTAGCAAATGACCGGAACATGGCCATCACACCGCAATATTTTTCTGCAGAAAGGGTTACTGCTTTTTCCATTTTTGGCTGATCGGCTTCGGCTAGTTTTATTTTGTACAGAATTGTTACGTGTTTGTATATTTTGGGATGTTCGTCTGAAAGGGTTGCTTCTGTATCGATCGAAAGCTCACTGAATACTACCTTCATTTTGTTGAGCATAGAAACAATATCAATGCCTGTACAACCAGCGAGTGAAGTGAGCATGAGTTTTTTTGGGCCTGGTCCCGTGTTGGTACCCCCATGATCGGGCGTGCTATCT
>JBBSDF010000057.1:0-19747 GCA_038249665.1 Chitinophagales bacterium | reverse complement strand
GGTTTGTCTCGAGTTAGTATAATTAAATTCGAGTTGGTCTTATATTCCAAAGGAGTGAAACTTTGAGCCTTCGGTACATTAAAACGCTATCTGTTTTCATTCAGCATCAAGGAACAAATTTTCAGTTTACAGTAGTACCAAAGCTCTATCAGGGTACCGGCGACAAACGGGGTGTTATCGTTTGGCGGGATCTTTTTTTGTTTCTTTTTTGGAGAAGCAAAAAAGAAAAGAAGCCCGCGGCAGGCGTTAGGAAGTTGCGAAGCAAAAAGTTTTTATGGCAAAATCAACCTTGTTCATCCAACCATAGCGGTTGGTTAAGATGGGCATTAACCACTTTTTATTTTGTCACAAAATCCTGCGTCACGGAGGTTACACCAAGAAGCCTAAGGAAATAAGTGCTCACTTAAAGCGAAGTGTGCCAACAACACTTCGTCTATTTCATTTCCAATGCCCAGGCATCCCTATCTTCCGGACTCAATTTCCAGGGAGCAAAATTATTTTCAATGTTGCTGAACATGCCGTTCCATTCCTGCGGCGCATTGCTGTCTTCCATGATCAGGCTGCGACGAAGTTCCATGATAATTTCTACCGGATTAATGCTAATAGGACATTCTTCCACACAAGCATTACAAGTAGTGCAGGCACGGAGTTCTTCAACGGTGATGTAATCGTTGAGCAATGTTTTTCCGTCAGCAATAAAACTTCCATTGGCTTTCACATTTTTACCCACTGTTTCCATCCGGTCGCGTGTGTCCATCATAATTTTTCGCGGACTCAATAATTTTCCTGTTAGGTTGGCAGGACAGGCACTGGTACAACGGCCACATTCCGTACAACTGTAGGCATCTAACAAGTTTTTCCAGCTCAGGTCCATGACGTCTTTCGCACCAAATTTCATGGATGCCGCATCGCCGATGGGCGCCATTTCTGGTTGCATCATGTACTTCACTTCGTTTTGTACATTCTCCATGTTCTCCATTTTGCCGGAAGCTTCCAATTTAGCAAAATAGGCATTCGGGAAAGCCAAAATAATGTGCAGGTGTTTACTGTATGGGAGGTAATTTAAAAAAGCAAAAATACCGATGATGTGAAACCACCAGGCGCTTCGCTCTAAAACGATGAGGGTGCTGGTGTTCATGTTTTCAAACAGAGGTGCCAACGCGCCCGAAACAAGGAAGTTGCCCGTAGCTTCATAGTGATTTGCACCCTGTCCTTGAAGAGCAAGGTCAGCAGCATTCATGGTTAAGAACAGCGACATTAAAACAATCTCTACAATTAAAATGTAGTTGGCATCCGAACGAGGCCATCCATCTAAATCATTGCCCATGAAACGTTTCAGTTTTAGGATGTTTCTTCTGGCCAAAAAAATCACGCAGACTGCTATCACTAAGGCTGCCAATACTTCAAACACGTTGATCATAAAAGTGTACAAACCACCCAAAGGTTGCAGGAACAAACGATGGGTGCCGAGGATGCCATCTAGCACAATTTCCAATACTTCTATATTGATGATGATGAAACCAGCATAAATGATGAGATGCATAATGGCCACGGGTACATTGCGGAACATTTTTTTCTGTCCCAATGCCAGCAAGAATACATTCTTCCAGCGGGCAAGGGGATTGTCTGAAAGATCTTTGTCTCGCCCCATTAAAATATTCTTTTTGATCTGATTGATATTCCTGGCAAACAACCAAGAACCCGCAATGGCGATCAACACAAACAAACCTTGAAATATATAATCCATGTTACCTCATTATTTTGAAGGACAAGATAAAGTATTTCAGTCTGATACTTTGAGATTGAATAATTTTATGAACGGCTTTTACTGCAAAGCGTAAACAATTGTTATTTTGCATTTAAAGCATCGCAAAGCAGGAAGTTGTTGGCAACCATAAAGATTGCTCAGCCCAATTCTTAAAAGGCAAAAATCAATACGAGAAAGTATTATTTTCAAACAGCCAGCATATTGCTACTTATTCTATCCTTAATTGCCTTTTCCGATAATTTGATTACTGATGTGGGACAGAAAAGTAATAGTGACCCAAGGTTTATTATACACGGACTGCTAATGTTTGCTTGGTTCATCATCTTTGTCGTGCAAACAAATTTTATACGGAAGGGAAATTACAAATCTCATATGAAATGGGGAATCGCTGGTATGGTAACCGCCATCGGTGTTTTTGTAAGCTCGGTTTATGTTTTTGTTACGATATATAAAGGTTGGGGAGCTATGCCTTTTTATGCAAAAGCTAACCGCTTTTTTATGTTGAGCTTTGCTGTTTTAGTCGTGCTTGGCTATCTAAACAGATAAAACGGAGCAAAACATAAACGATTTATTTACATGTCATCATTGCTTATTCTAGAGCCCATATTAAGTAGAGTTACAGAAAATCTTCATATTGAAAATGGCGAAGCTTTTCTTGTTATTGTTTGGAATGGACTATTCATTTCGCTGTTTGTATATGACTGGCTTATGTTGAAAAAAATACATAAAATTAGCTGGGTGGGGTTTGTGTGGTTTTATGTTGTGTGGATAATTTCAGTGCTGATTTAAAAAGGGGTAGCCTTCAAAATGGCTGCCTACAACAAAAGTATTTGCAAAAGCAGGGCTGGATTACTATGACTGTGCCAAGTGTTTTTTTACTATTTATTTCTGAGTTATGCACATGCTGCCTGGTACTTGTTATCTTCAGTTTTGGGTTTTCAATCACCATTTGTACCGGGCTCGATGTTTAATGAATTCCCTGCCTTCCTTTGGATTAATTTCTTATTAATTCTTAATTCTAGTATTATTATAAAGGTGGTTTCTAAGGGGGTGTTAATAACTACCAAAATGTTTATACCTTAGAAAGTACAAAGCAGGGTGAGCTTGCCTGCCTTCTAGTCTTTAATGACTTTTTTGCGTATTAGTCCCTGCTTTTACTTTCCTTGCTCGAGGTCCATCTAGAATTATTTCTTAGAACCATCAAAGGTTTTTGACAAGAGCAAGTTTTTACCACATTAAAAACTAAGACGATGAAAAATTGGGATTTCACCTTGGGGGTAGATGCATCTAAAAACACACTCGATGTTTGCTGTGCGGTAATCAAAGAGCACATTTAAATTAAAAATGGATCAGAAGGCTTTTTACTGTTTAAGAAATGGTGAAAGGACTTTGATTTTAAACTGCAGAGGAGTTTTTGGTAATGGAATATACGGATAACTATGAGTACAAGCTCATTCAGTTTTGTGAGGCGAATAATATCTTAAATACCAGGATTCCGGGGCGGGCAAAAAATTCCCTCGATATTACCAGGGGCAAAAATGATAAAGCGGATGCGGCCCGGATTGCTCAGTATGGGGAGGAAAAACATAAGTTACTGAATGCTTGTAAACCGCTGAATGTAGCCATAGTAAAGCTTAAGGAACTTTTGAACTTTAAAAAAAGAATGGTTAGAGAAAATGCAGGCTGCAAGTCCGGTATCAAGGAGCGCCGCCACATGTATGGAGGTAACAAAAAGGATATTATCGTAAAAATGCTGGAACAAATGCAAAAAGAAAATGTAAAGAAAATAGCATCGGTAGAATTAGCGCTCCTAAAAATCTTAACCGCAGGTGAAAAAATGCGAGCTATTTTTACACTGCTTACGAGTATTAAGGGTTTTGGTAAAATTAATGCTCTAATGACAATAGCCTACACAGAAAACTTTGTGAGTTTTACAAATCCACGCAGCTATGCAGTATACGTGGGAGCTATTCCATTTGACCACAGCTCCGGCACAAGTATAAGGGGAAGAAAAAGGGTAAGTCACATGGCTAATAAAAAATTAAAACAGGAGCTAAACCAGGCAGCAAGGAGTGCTATGGAATGGGACAAAGAAATGAAATTACATGGACAAAATAAGGTAAAAACAAAGTGCTACAAAATCGTCTTGAACAACATCAAATTTAAACTAATTTTACGCATGTTTGCAGTAGTCAAAAAAGGGAAAATGTATGTGGGCAACCACCAAAATGCGGCTTGACAAATCAAATATATTTGGTAGTTTCACTATCCTAGAATACGCAAATACTTGAACGGTAAACCATCAAAAAATTCTTGTTTTCATTTATATTCAAACACATGATTTTAAGCAAAGAAATAGCAGCAAAAAAAATACGCAGAATGGCTATGCAGGTGGCAGAACGCAACCACGATAAAAAAGAATTGGTATTGATTGGTATCAAAGAAAATGGCATCGTGATTGCAGAAAAATTGGCCACCTATTTGAGGGAAGTGTTCAAAGGGACTATACAAATTGTTTCGCTATCGCTCGATAAAAAGAAACCCTCCGGCATTCAGCTCAGCGAGGCCGTCAATTTTAACCACCAAACAGTGATTTTGGTCGATGACGTGGCTAATAGCGGACGTACGATGTTGTATGCCTTGAAACCTTTGCTAGAACAATATCCTGCAAGTATTCAAACCTTAGCGTTGGTAGAGCGCACCTATAAATTGTTTCCGATTGCCATGGATTACGTGGGCCATTCCGTATCTACTACCGCCGATCAAATGATCGTGGTGCAGGTAGAGGGTGGGGAAGTGGAAGGGGCTTTTATTCAATAATAAGCATCTTAAATGACTGGTACACAACTTTTTGGGATGTAATATTTTCCGAAATTTGTGCGGAGGCTGCCATTAATTTTTCAGTTCTGGAAGCGGTTATTTTAAATGTTACCAAATTGTTACCTCCCCAAAAAGGCCTTGACAACCCGCCAAAATGAACTTATTTTATGTATCCATTTTAGATAGATATAAAATCAGTTTTATGAAACAAATGTCCAGGTCATTGCAGGAACCCGCTGTATCTACTTTTCAACAGGAGGCTTCCAGATTGTATTATGACGAAATTACCAAACAAAAAATTCAGCGCCATCTAAACGACATCACTGATGTAATAACGGAAGAGGATATACGAAATGTCGATACCGCTATCACCATCAAACCGCACAGAAAACCACAGCATTCGCACTAAGCAATGTTTTAAAAATACATCAGAAGGGCACACGACAGGGTGCCCTTCTGCATTTCGTTGATCTGAGAAATTGTTCAACGTACTACTGGCAGAGCATCCTTGATTATGCAGCACTTCAACATAAAACGCAGGTAGTAAAATAGCTACAAATTATTGGATGTTCTGCTAATGTTAACGTTGAAATAAGGACAATATTTGTATCCAATTCAAATGATCCTTTTTTAGAAAAACATAAACCTGTCCACTAATGAAAAACTTTACCAAAAAATTGGTACCATACCTGTTCATGTATGTGTCCATGATCCTTATCTGTTTAACCCAAACGCATAGTAGCCTGGCACAGATACGTATGAGGGCCAATCTCCACATTGTTGACGCCAATGGAGCCACGCTGTTGGATGGCAATATGACCAATTACAGCGCAACTTACAGCAATGCCATCGACGGATACGATATCTGGAAGATGAGCAATTTTGGCGAAAATTTCGGTATTTTACGTACCACGGCCAATTTGGTGATCGAACGCAGAAGTTTGATCGGCACTTCCGACACTACTTATTTCCGTATGTGGAATATGCAACAACGCAACTACCGCATTCAGGTGATTGCGGAAAACTTGCACAATCAGGATTTATTAGGTTTTGTAAGAGATAGTTACTTAAACCAAGATTATCCGATTGATTTAAACGACACCACCGACATTGATTTCACTGTGAATACGCATGCTGGATCAAAGGCTGCTAATCGTTTTAAACTCATTTATGCTGACCGTAATATCATACTTGCTCCATTGCCTGTAAACTTCACTGGTTTGTATGCAAGCCGCAAAAGCCAAAACATTCATCTCAGCTTTTCGGTGGACAACGAGATCAACCTGCAACAATATCTGGTGCAGCATTCTGCAGACGGGCGTTTGTTTAAAGACATTGCCGCCATTCAGCCCAGCAGTATCGCGGGCAGCAAAACCTACCAAACAGTAGATGTGCAAACAGCCACCGCCACTCATTTTTACAGAATCAAAGGCATTAGCCTCGGTGGAAAAGAGCAGTTCAGCGCAATTGCCAGGGTGAGTGCGGCATCGAACCAGGCAGACATTCAGGTTTATCCAAATCCGATTTCCGGTAGGAGTATGCAATTAGAATTGAACAATACAGTTTCGGGAACGCACCAGTTGGTAGCGATTGGTAACAATGGACAAAAATTTGTGTTGCCTCAGCTTAAAATTGCAGGGACCCAACAAATACAAACCCTCCAGTTGCCGGCACAAATGCCTCCGGGGATCTATCGTTTGCAGGTAACCACACCTGATGCGAGTGTGTTAGTGAAGACAATCATCGTACTTTAAATACCCCTCTGAAACCAATATATGAAGTAGCTCCCCAACCGGGGGGCTATTTTATTTTTTAAATATTTACCCAAAAAAGGGTGAAAAGTCAGATAATTTCGCAATATTTGCGCTTGTAACGCGTTTAAATAGTTACCATTGTCCCTCATATCTTCCGAAATCCCGTCTAATAATCTCTACTTCTATGTTAATTCCTGTTGCTGTACAGCCCCTAACCTGTAACTACAACCTGACTGTTTTGTTATTTCGGAGTAATTCCGTTAAATAAAACCTTAGATACACACATGCCGGTTTATCTTTTCTTAACTTATATCCAGCATGTCCGCTTGTCGGACATTTAATTGATATGCTGTTATCCTATTGTCAAAACCGCTTATCGTTTAAATCACTTAAAGAAGAAGCATGAAACAATTTAACCCTGAAACATCGAACGTTTTGTTCGCAACTACTAAAAGGACGGCTTTCAAAAAGCAGACTGCGGTACTCTTTTTTTTCCTGTTTTTGTCATTGGCAGGGTCTGCATTGGATAGGTTTTCGGTAGCCTCTGGCCCCTGGAGTTCTACTTCTACATGGGCTGCTACTTCAGGAGGGGCACCAGGTGCTTCAGTGCCAGGAGTGAATGACAATGTATTTATTGAAGGAGGATACAATGTCAACTTAACAGCTGCAGCGTCCGCCATTGATATATCCATAGCTTCAGGATCCTCTTTACTAGCAAGTATGAGCAACATAACAGTTACAGGTAACTGGACGAATAATGGAACTTTTTCAGCTGGAACAACAGCAACAGTTTTTTTCTCGAAACCGTCAGGAACACAAAGTTTAAAATCAGGTGGATCAGCATTTAACAGTTTACAACACAACGGCTCTTCGATTCTTCAATTGGTTACAGATCACTTAGTGGTTAATAATACTTTAACGAATAGTGTCGGTACATTTGACCCGAATGGGCTGAATATAACGGCTACTGTATCATTCAATCTCAGTGCAGGAACATTTATGGGAGGCTCAGGGAACCTAAGTGTTGGTAATTTTACTTTGAGCACAGCCGGCACGAACATGATAGCTCCTTCGGGCAATTTTACAGTTTCAGGAAACTGGACCAGTGCGAATGCTACATTCACTGCAGGCACTGGTACTGTCAATTTTAACGGTACCGCCGTAATACAAAATGTCAACTCTAACTCAATTCCTTTTAACAATGTCATTCATACTGGAGCAGCTCTGTTACAAATCAGTTCTTCTGCAATGCTGACCAACGGCACTTTTACGAATGAAGTAGGCGCAGGGAATTTCAATGGGAATACAGGCACACTTACTGTAACTGGCTTGACAACTATAAACGGAGGTACCTACATTTCGAGTGGTACTCATAACTTTAATGGAGGTGTTACCATCAATAGCGGCGGAACACTCGATCATACAGGAGGGACTTTGAGCATTAAAGGAAACTGGACAAATAATGGCAGTTTTACTTCTACAGGCACAAATACAGCAACTTTTAATGGCACCATTGCACAGTCTATAGGGGGATCTTCTATAACCACATTTCGTAGGTTAACTATTTCCAATACTAATGCCGCTGTCACCCTTGTTAGTAATGTTCAAGTGGCGGATGTTCTCACTGTAGCTCTTAATGCTAATTTTAATTTATCCGCACAAGAGTTAACTTTTACGGGTACGGCGGCGCATACGCTTGCAGGCACTTTTAACGCAGCCACCTCTACTGTCTTTTACAGTAGCTCTTCGAGCACTGCTATTACCGCTGCCAATTATTACAACCTTAATCTAACAGGTGGAGCCAGAACTAATGCTGGCATAATAGGGATTGGAAATATACTAACTCCCGGCTCTGTTACTTCGTTAGCTGGAACGGTTTCATTTAATGGAGGCGGCAATCAAAATATTCCGGCATTAACTTACACTAATTTACAAACTGCTAACTCGGGGACTAAAACATTGGCAGGAAATACCACTGTGACTACTGTGCTTACAGTTAATACCGGATCTACTATAGATCTTGCGTCTACTACGCTCTCTTTAAGTGGTACTCCAACGCCGTTGGTGGTGGCAGGTAATTTCAATGCAGGGACTTCAACAGTAATTTTCTCTGTCAACAATCCACAGACAATTCCAGGCCTTACTTATTACAACTTGCAGACTGGCGGGGGAAATACAAAGACGCTAGGCGGTTCAGCCACAGTAAATAACATTCTTAACATTGGATCGACTTTAGTAGTTGGTGCGAATACTCTTTCCCTCGCTGGAGCAGGTTCACCAATCGTGGGTGCGGGAACTTTTACTATAGGTACTACTTCTACTATTGTCTACAATGGCTCGGCGGCACAGACTATTCCAACTGCATACACTTTCAACAACCTAACAATTAATAATACATCGGGAGTAACACTTACGGTAAGTCCCACTGTAAACGGAATATTAACGTTTGTGAACGGGAGAATCATCACAGGTGTGATGAGTACTTTAATTTTAGGGAATGCTGCCACTGTGACGGGTGCTGGCCCAGGGCAATATGTAAATGGGAATTTGCGAAAGGGTATAGCAGGATCTACAGCTTCCAAGAACTTTGAGGTGGGCGATAACAGTTCTTATGCTCCAGTTTTGTTAAACTTCCTTGGCACAACAAATGCTACAGGTAATATCACAGTTAATACAACTGGCTCAGATCACCCACAAGTTAGCAACTCTGAAATTGATCCTTCATTAAGTGCTAATCGATACTGGACTATTAGCAACACCGGTGTTACTGGATTTACATCTTATAATGCAACTTTTAATTTTAATAGTACTGACTTAGATGGAGGTGCAAATACAGCTTTGTTCAGGGTAAACCGCTTTGTTCCTTCTACATGGTCTGTTCCAACTTCGAATGTTCAAAGTGCTACAAGCATTCAAGCAACAGGCTTAGGGGTTGGTGAGTTTGGCGAATTCCAAGTGGGGGAGGCAGCTGCCGCAATTACTGCTTGCCCTTACAATGCGAACACAAACTCAGGAATAAATATAATTCGTTGTATTACAGATATTACTTCTGTAAATGGAAGTGATTCGCTGGTGTCAAATACTTTTGCTGCTAACCAATATTTTACTTTAGATGTAGTAAAAGGTTTAGTGTATAGAATTTATACTGCCAATAGTACAAACCCTGCAAGCCCTCTCACCATTAGTGTTTACGATGAAGCCTTTCCGGCAAATCCAGCCATTGCCTTTTCTTCAAGTAATGTTGGAAATGTATTTACTCAAACCAACAACGTTTTTGTTTCTTTCACAGCTCCCGTAAGTGGTAAATTGAGGGTTCTTATCAATAAAAGAAGAGATTGTTCATCGTTGTTACCAGCTACTTTAATTGTGCGAGCTAGAGTCGTGGGTGGAAGTAATACAGAAGACGATCAAACCATAGTGGGTTCCGATAGTTGGATTGGCCATATTTACGACGGAACAAATGCAGCAACCGTATTTACAAACCCATTTCTAAATTATCTTGGAAACTATACCGAGTCTGAAAGCTTTAACCAAACTTTCGGCGGAAATAATGATGTTACCTGTTTTTCGGTAAGATCTGCTGGGACTGTCAGAGCAAGTGCACTCAACAGTAATTATTCCATAAGATATAGAATGAACTCAACCAAAAGAGGGCTGTGGATAGCTGATATTGGTTCTGATGATGGTTCTAGATTATCCGTTGATGGCGTGCTGATTTATTCAGACTGGATGGACCAAGGATATGCCAGTCTACCAAGAATTCTGATGAGTTTAACGGGTTTAAGCAATTTGCAACTTGATTTTTATGAAGGGGCAGGCGGAAATCAAATCAGCTTTCTAAACTTCACCCAGGTTTTAGCTAACCAACTTGCGACTAACACTACCCAAACAGTTTGCCAAGGAAGTGCAGTCGTACAAATTAGTGGTGACGTATTTCCGGGTACTCTACCGGTAGGTTTAAGTTTACCAGCATACCAGTGGAGTTATAGTACTACACCAGGTGGAGCCAGAACCAATATCACGGGTGCCACATCTGCTACCTTTACTCCTTCAACCATTACAGCCCCATTTAATGTAGCGGGTACGTATTACATTTATAGAAATGCAACGCTGAGAAGTGCTAACAATATCTCTCCAAACCCTTACAATGCCAGCAACGAATCTAATGCAGCTGTGCTCACAGTGGTGCTATCAGCCCCTGTTTTCACCGCTACCGCAGCTTCCAGTACTTTCTGCTATGGTAACAGCACCAATATAAATTTATCTTCTTCTACTGTTGGAGTTACTTACCAGTTAAGAAATAATGCTAACAATGCTGCGATCGGTGCACCAGTTGCGGGAAATGGTGGTGCAATCGCTTTGCCTACCGGAACTTTGTTTGCAACTACAACATTCAATGTACTGGCAACCAATAGCACAACCTTGTGCGGTATTAACATGACAGGTACACCAACCGTTGCTACCACACCTGATGGCGGTAAATCGGTTGCACCTAATTTCGGATTGGTTTGTGTTGGAAATACTGCTAAGATCACGGTTACCAATGCAGATGCAGGTGTTCGTTACGTTTTACGCAATGATTTTGACGATTCCCCGGTTGGTGATACGCTTACTGGAGTAGGGGATGATCTGGATCTCGAAGTTCCTTTAGGATACCTGGTAGATCCTGTAACTACCTTCCACGTTTGGGCATTTGATATTGCTTCGGGCTGTGCTGGTAAACTGTTAGACACGGTAAAAATTGCTACACAGGCTTTTTCTTCACCAGTATTTGACATCGATCAGGATTTTTGTTCACTGGATAGCGGTAAGGTTTTACTTACTCCAACGAATACAACTTTTCCCTTTTATTTGTGGAGTACAGATTCTACTACGACCAGCATTGTCATTCAACAATCAGGTTTGTTTAGTCTTACCGCTACTGATATCAATGGTTGTAGAACCACCAAATCAGTAAATGTGGGCGAAGAGCTCTTAATCAACGGCGATTTCTCATTGGGTAAAGACGTAGGTTACTATACTAACTATACTTGGGGACCTCCTGGTGGAGGCTATCCCAGTAACCCGCAAAACAATGGCTTTTACACGGTCGCAGCCAACGCTAAAAATACGCATAATGATTTTTGGGGTAGAGATCATACCAGTAAAACGGGGAACTTTATGATCATTAATGGGGAGAACTCAGCCAGAAAAGTTTGGTTCGATACCGTGACTGTAGAGGCAAATACAAGGTATTATTTCTCCGCTTGGGCGATGAGTTTAAATAACAAGCCTCCTTTCTCTATCATGAGATTCAAGGTTAATAATATTTTGGTGGGAGATAGCGCCATACTTCCTCCTGGAGTGAGTAATAACTCTAATTATGGATGGGCACGCTTTTATGGACAATGGGATTCTGGTCCGAGAGATTCCTCAAACAACCGCATCCCTATCGAGATCGTGAACCTCGTACCTGGTAATAGCGGAAATGACTTTGGTTTGGATGATATTTCATTTAGTAAGTTGCCTCCGGTTAAGTTCTTTGGTGCCACTATTGGTAACGGAGGTAATAGTTTGTGTTTAAATGACACCCTTAAATTAACAGCGGCATTAACGGGCGGACAAAACCCCATCACTTATGCATGGGCAGGTCCAGGTGGATTCACCTCTACTGATCCTGCTCCCATCATTTTAAATGCACAAGGAGGTTGGTACTACTTAACCGCATTAGAAGGAAGAAATTGCGAGAGTGTGGATAGTGCGTTTATCATACTTTCAGACCCAACTGTTACAGGCGTAGCACAAGGACTGTTCAAATGTGAAAATGCGGTTATCATGAATGTTACCGGCTTGGTACCTAATAGTATTAATAACACAGTTTTTTATAACATTAGCGGCACAGGAACAGGCAGCGGCAATAGAATAGCGAGCGGTGTAGATGCCGACGCCAGTGGTGCAGGGTCCTTCTTTTTGGGAACTTTACCATTGGCACTTAGTGGCAGAACATTATCGATTACGAGAATATTCAATGGTAGTTGCGAAAGAAATATTACTGGAGTTTCAATGATTCTTGATGTAAGACCAACAACTAACGCCAACACTTCAAACTGGGTAGGCGGTCCTACTGGTAACTGGAAAGATGCTTATAACTGGTGTGGTGCAAAGCCAGCCAGTGCAAGGGACGTGTTCATCCCTTCAGGATCAACAGTATACGTAAGTAATGCTGATTCTGCTATTTGCAGAGATATTACGCTTGCAGGAACAGCCTCACTGGTTATTGAAAATGGCGGAAGATTGAGGGTTTTTGAAGATATTTTAACGTTGGGGTCAGGTAGAATTGATGCACGTTTCGGAACAATTGAATTGGTGCGTAATGCAAATCAATCAATTTCCGGAGCTAATTTTTTAGAAGGAAGTATTTCAACATTGCAATTAAGTAATCCTGGTAACAGAACTATAACCATTACAGGAGTTGACACACTTAAAATACTAGATCAACTTCTTTTTGCAGAATCCTCAGTTGATTTAATTACGAATGATTTTGTGGTGCTCGCATCGAGCGACACAGCGACTGCAAGAGTCGGCGTTCTTGGCTCTGGAAACGTCATCACTGGCGACTTTATCGTAGAACGTTACCTAATGAATGCTAGAAAATGGCGTTTGCTGTCTGCCCCTACAAATCGTGTTGGTCAAACTGTAAGAAACTCCTGGCAAGAAAATGGTGCAGATACGAATACGCTTAGAGGCCATGGCTTTTTGGCCGTTGACCCTAGATTTACTTCCGCAAATACTTTAGGTTTTGATGCAAGAGGTAACAACGGTTCTGTAAAAAGGTATAACCCAACTACCGACAACTGGGATGCAGTAGCCAATACCGATGTACTTCCCATCAGTGCCGAAAGAGGTTATTTTGTATTCGTTGCTGGTGATAGGACGGTTACTTTCCCTGGATCGAAGCCCACGAAATTTAGAACAGTAGGTACCATTAATAGAGGTACACTACCAAATATTACAGTTCCCGCCAACCAATTTGCAACCATCGGAAACCCATATCCTTCCAGGATTGATATGAGAAATATTAACAAAACGGTTCAAATCAGTAACACTTATTACGTGTGGGACCCTAGTTTAGGAGGGTTTTATGGTTTGGGTGCATTCAATACGTTCTTCTTCGACGGCGCAAATTATGTGAACCTACTTTCCAGTACCTTATATGGACCCGCTTTCACACCAAACAATTTCATAGAATCAGGCATGGCGGTAATGGTGAGAAACACCAGTCCAACTCTTACTGGAACCATCACATTTGAAGAAAACGATAAAATTGCAGGTAGTAATTTGTCTTCATTCACCAGCAACGGCAATCACCGCTTGTTAGCTAACCTAAAACTGGCACCGCAAGGATCTAATCCAGCAATTTTGCTGGATGGAGCTGCTGCTTTGTTTAATGAAAATTATTCTAATCAATATACCGAGGAGGATGTTAAGAAAATGGGAACCGTAGGTGAGACTGTTAGTTGGAATACCTCGTCTAATGAATCAGTTATTGACAACCGATATACACCTGCTTACAATGATACACTGCACCTTCAAATAAAACAAATGAGGGTACAGAATTATCAATGGGAACTGGCTTTAAATAATATGGATTATCCTGGCCTGGAAGCATCGTTCATAGATAGATTCATGAATACCAGCACAGCTTTAAACATGAACGGGACAACTGTGCTCAAATTTAATGTACAAAACATCCCCGGATCCTACGCCATCGATCGTTTCAAAATCGTGTTCAAACCGTCGGTTGTTTTACCGGTGAGTTTTACCAATATTGCTGCCCAGCGCAACAATGATCGCTCTGTTGCCGTGCAATGGAAGGTAGAAAACGAGATCAATATGGACGGTTATCAGGTAGAAAGAAGTGCAGACGGTACGTCGTTTGAAACCATCAGCACCCTGGTGGCTCCCAAGAACAACAACGCCGGCGCCGCTACCTACAGCTTTAGCGATTTGGATAAAATCTCAACCGATTTGTTCTACCGCATCAAAGGTAATAGCAGTAACGGTCAGGTACAATTCAGTGCCATTGCCAAAGTGGGTGGATTTAAAACAGACGCCCTCATCACCGTATATCCAAACCCGGTGCAGAATAAACAACTGACCATCCAATTTTCTGCAAGCATCGCTGGTAATTACCAACTGATTTTATTGGGTAACAACGGTACCAGGGTTTATCAAAAAATACTAACATTAAACAACAATACCAGCACCCAAACCATCCAGCTGCCCGCCAGCATTGCAGGCGGCAAGTACCAATTACAGGTACAAGCGCCCGATGGTAAATTGCACCAGCAGCAGGTGATCGTTTTGTAAAACAACTTTTTTTACAAGAATCTGTATTGATCCTACAATCCATAAAGGGGCACTGAAAAGTGCCTCTTTTTTTGATGCGTTGAGCCAACCAGCTACACTAAGAGCTCGTTTCTATTTCCATCTTTTACTACCCTAAATTATATATTCTAAAAATTTGAACACCGTATTCGGCTGATAAAATCAGACCTTCAAATTAATTGACAAATCTGTAATTAATTGAAAATCATTGCATAAAGGCCGGTATGGGTAAAATTACGTGGCGATTCCGCGTATTTTTACTAAAATAGATTTTGTAGTAATAATTCTCAGACTATATTTGCACCGCAATCGAAAAAACGCCCTAATCGTTTACCAGTTGTAGAATAAAAACTATCCGTTACACTTACACACTTTTTTGCTGCATTACATCAATGCGGTCTGATCGAATCTCTCTTACTTTTTCAATTTTTTATTTCTTCTGAAACACTCCATGTTTTTAAGAAAGCCATTTATTAATATTTACAATTTAACCAAGTATGAAATTATCTTTACCCTCCAACAACGGATCAGTCTCCATTTTTACCGGCGTATTTTTTATCATTCAATTCATGATCATTACTACTGGTTTTGCCCAAACAAACACCTGGGATGGCTCTTCCAGTAATAATTGGAACACCGGAAACAACTGGTCATTAAATATCGTTCCAACCGCTGTACATGATGTGGTTATCAATATCAACGCCAATATAATTGTGAATACAAATGCAACCATCAATAAACTTACTATTGGTAATTCCGCTGCTGTTAGCTTAACTTCTTCTGGTAGTTCAAGAACCATAACCATAGATAATTCTGGAAGCACGATTGGTAACGCAACAGTGTTAACATTAAATGGATCATCTTCTAATAGAAACTTAACCCTTGCTTTTAGCGGTAACAACCAAACCATGAATATTGCCGGAAAACTTATTGTAACTGATGTAGCATCAGGTGTGGCAACATTTAATGCAAGTAACAGCGTTACCACAGTGAACGGTACCTTAAGAAATCAATCGGGTAGTGGTGGCACTCCCGGTAGCATTGTTCCGGGTAACAACCTCATTTTTGCAAATGGCGGCACATATGAACATGCCTTAAATGCAGGCTCGATACCCACTGCCACCTGGGATCCAAATTCAAATTTGGTTATTACCGGAACCACCACCACCTATCCACTCGCAATGGATCGGCAATTTGGCAATGTCAGTTTCGACCTTAACCTTGCTAACAACCTTGAAATGACAACCGACCTAAGATGCAGCGGAAATGCAAGCATCAAAACTATTGGCGCAGGCTCTCTCAACCTAACCGCTTCTGGTAGTAGCAGGGTTATGATCATCGGAGGAGATTTTGAACTTCTGGGAGGCAACTTTTATCAAAGTAGAGGTGCTGCAACAGGAATGGTAAGCGTAGCAGGGAACTTTGTAAAAAGTGGCAATGGCAATTATGTGAATACCGGTTCTACTGCATCTTCTTCGCTTACAGTGCAAGGCAATGTAACCATCAATGCCGGCGATTTTAGAATGTCTGAAAGTGCCGGATCAGGAACCTTATTAGTGGCTGGTAATTTTTCGCACATTGGAGGAACTATTACCGAAACCAGTACGGGCTCAGGCGCTATTGCTTTTAATGGTGCGGGATCCGAACAATTATATACATCAGGTGGGGTTGTTTCAAACAATATTAATTTTACGGTGAATGCTGGCGCATACCTTCAAATGGCTGCCCAAAATACTGTGGTAACAGGCAATACATTCACATTGTCTGCCAATGCAACTTTAGGCATTCGTTCTTCCATGGGTGTAACTACTTCTGGAGCATCAGGCAACGTACAAACCGCTGTTCGCACCTACACCGCTTCATCCAACTTTATTTACAACGGAATTGTTGATCAGCTTACTGGTGATGCTCTGACTATTACTACAAAAGCAAATCTTCAAATAGATAATCCTGGTAAAGTAACCAGCAATACCATTGCGTTTGGCATTTCTGGCCACCTGCTGGTTTCAAAAGGTAACTTGGTTCTACTAGCCGCCGATAAAGACTATACCATTGCCGGTAATTTAACCGTAGCAGCCAACGGAACCCTTACCCATAATGTAAACTGGGAAGCTAATTACACAAAAATAACTACTGCAGGAAATGTTGCTATCGATGGCAGCTATGCAATTGGTACCGCTTCACGTGCACATGTAAATATGACTGGCGCAGGAAAAACAGTTCGTACCGGCAATTCTTCCTTAAATATTTTAACCCTCAATAATCCTGCAGGTAGCATTATTTCTGCAGATGGCAAGCTTACCGTAGATGACAATTTTTGGCCTTCATGGGTTTCAGCAGGAACGTTTAATACCAACGGACAAAATATTATTGCCAAAGCTGGCATATTTATAGCCGGTGGCATAATGAATATTACAGCAGCTTCCAACATCATCGTTGCTGGTTTGCTACGGGTAGGAAATGATAACAGCAACGGTACCTTACTTTACAATTCAGGGGCATTACAAGTAAACGGCGATATCAGTATCCTGGTAAATGGCAGCCTCGTAAATACCGCAGCCAATACTCTTTCGTTGACGGGTCATTTCACCAACAGCGGCGCATTTACGCCAGGCTTAGGCACGGTAAAATTTAACGGAACTACTGCACAAATCATCAGCTTGGCCAAACCAACTTTATTTACCAATATATTGATCAGCAATACAACAGTATCTGTAAACGTTGCATCCGACACTTTAAAAGTTGCAGGTGAACTCGGTTTTGGATCTGTGAACAATGCCACTTTTAATACCGCCGATCGTTTAACCTTAGTTTCTACAGCCACAGCAACTGCTAACGTAACAGATATTACCAACAACGGTGCAAACGCTGGCAATAAAATTATTGGTAAAGTGAATGTAGAAAGATTTATTTCTTTCGGAGGAAAATGGAGATTACTTGCTATCCCAACCAACAGTACACAAACATTTAAACAGTCGTGGCAAGAAAATGCCAGCACCGCAGGAGCAAATCCGGTACCGGGTTATGGCGCTATCATTGGCGACAATAGAAGCAACTGGGCATCCAACGGATTTGATATATTAACTCCGGGTGGTCCCACTGTAAAAATGTTCGATCCTGCTACCAGCACTTATGTAAGCATCAGCAGTACCAACAACAATATTAAAACAGATGGTGGGTACATGGTTTACATGCGTGGAAACCGATCTAATACAATATCTAATACTACCGTTCGTACCACTGGAGAATTGTACACCGGTACACAACCAAACATCAACATAGCTGCCAACCAATTCAAAGTAATTGGCAATCCTTACGCTTCTAGAATTAATGTGAACAATATTATTAGCAACGGTTTACAAGAAGTGTTTTATTTATGGGATCCAAAAGCAGGTGGGTCGTACGGTTTGGGAGCCTATCAAACCATGATTAAAATGGGCAATGATTATATAATTTTTCCAGGCGGTGGAAGCTACGATGCACAACTGTCGGTGATGAATACGATCGAATCTGGTCAAGCTTTTTTGGTGAAAGCAGCAGCACAGGGTGGTAGCATCCGGTTTCAGGAATCAGCCAAACAAACTGGTAGTAAATTGGTATCTCGTAATCCAAGTATGAACAGTCCGATGTTGCGTGCAACATTGTACACAGGTACAAGTTTATTGGATGCAGCGATGATCAATTTTGATGAGTCATTCAGCAATGCGGTAGATGCATATGATATTACTAAAGTGGCCAACACCAGCGAAAACGTAAGTCTCAATATCAACAATATTTTACTAGTAGCAGATCGTAGAAAAGCACCTATAGTAACCGATACCGTTCGGTTGAATCTTACGGGTGTAAGAGTACAAAGCTACAAATGGGTGATCAATGCAGACCTACTCGAAGCAACGGGAAGAGTAGCTTATTTGAGAGATGCGTATACCAATACCCTGACTCCCTTAAATTTAAATGGCGAAACGGAGTATAGTTTTACGATCATAAACGCCCCTGCATCATACGCTGCCAATCGTTTCACTATCGTATATGAGCAAGCAGTAGTTTTGCCCGTCACCATCACTTCACTTGCAGCCGTACGTTCCGTTTCAAAAAACAATGAGGTTTTGGTCAACTGGAATGTAGAAGAAGAAATGAACATCCAACATTATTCGGTAGAATACAGTGAAGATGGCAGCAACTTTAGCAACATCGCCACCGTAATACCCAATGCCAACAATAATGGATCAGGAAAGTATCATCAGTTATACGACAAGGCGCCCTCAATAGATCATTTTTACCGCATCAGGGCCAACAGCGTGGGCGGTCAGGTTCAGTATAGTGCCATTGTAAAAGTAGCTGGTAGCAAGGCCAGCAGCCTGGGCAACATCAGCGTTTACCCCAACCCGGTAGTCAACAAAAAAATGAACGTACAATTTGTACAGCAACCAAAAGGAAGTTATCAGGTAGCACTGTTCAGCAATAGCGGCATATTGCTGTATAAAAACATGGTGATGGTACAAGGTAATCATCTTCTAAAAACGATGCCACTGCCAACCACCACTCCTGCCGGTAATTACCAGTTGATCGTAACAGACGAAGCAGGTAAAACGCATACTCAGTCAGTAATTGTCCTTTAATATACCCCGATACAAACCTGTATCATAACATTTACCTTCGGAAACGAAGCAACAAGGCACGGAATGGTGCCTTGTTTTTTTTTAGATAAGTTTTACATGGCTTCTTACCAGTGCATGCCGCGGGCTTCTTTTCTTTTTTGCTTCTCCAAAAAGGAAACAAAAAAAGAGCCCGCCAAACGAGAACACCCCGTTCGGCGGCGGTACCCTGATGGAGCTTTGATACTACTGTAAACTGAAAATTTGTTCCCTGATGCTGAACGAAAACAGACAGTGCTTTAATATTTCAAAGGCACAAAGATTTATTCCTTCGAAACGAAAGACCCACTCGAATTTGCCGCAAGCCATCGAGACAACCCCACTACGTAGCTGAAAGCCGGGCCTCAGAAAAAATTGCGTTAAGAAAATATTGAAGAGGGATG
>JBBSDF010000056.1:0-19931 GCA_038249665.1 Chitinophagales bacterium | reverse complement strand
CAAGGGCTGCAGAAAAAAAAGCTAAAATTTATTCGTTGGGCGTAAAATGAAATAAGTTCAAACATTTGTATTTATCCAAGCTACGTGCGACTTACCAACTAAGAATAGTTCAAAGCTTCTGTAGCTTTAATTTCATTTTTACATCCCTCCTCTTATTTTTCTTAACGCAACTTTTTCTGAGGCCCGGCTTTCAGCTTCGTAGTGTGTTTGTCTTGATGGCTTGTGGCAAATTCGGGTATGTCTTTCATTTCGAAGGAATAAAACTTTGTGTATTCGAATATGTTAGTCACGGGCTTTTATTTCGAAATAAAAAGAGGGCTCCGCCGCATGGTTTTTAACCAACGGCTATGGATAGGTTAACAAGATTGATTTTACCATATGTTTTTTGCTTCGCATGTTTCTATCGCCTGCCGCGGGCTTTTTATCTTTTCCTTGATGAAAAGAAACAAAAAAGTAGCCAGCCAAACGATAACACCCCGTTTGGAAGCGGTACCCTGATGGAGCTTTCGCTCTACTGTAAACTCAACATTTGTTCCTTGATGATGAACGAAAACAGCCACCGCTTTAATATTTCGAAGACATGATCTGTATTTTTTTCGCCTCTTTTCTTAAAGTTACTTTACCATGTTTGGAGTTTCCACTGCTGAATACTTAACAAAAAGAAACAAAATTTATCGGCCTATCGGCAGACTCCACTGCCGGCAGGCATAAGATAGCGTGCAGAAAAAAAATACTTTGATTGCTGCATTAAGATTCAAAATAAAGGATTTCTTTTTTGAGATCTATATATGGATAGGCTGCAAGGATAGCAGTTGCTTTTTGTAAATTGCTTTGAAGGAATTTTTGATGTGCGGTTGATGACGGCTGAAATGGTTTGTGCAAATAGGCGGCTTGTAACGTATACAACTCTTTCATCAACTGCCTGGAATCCTCCTCTACGCATGCTTCTGTAAATTTTTCCCACACATAATTGGTAGCCGCATAGTTAGGATGCACCATGTCTTCTGCATAAAAACGGTAATCGCGTAAATCATCGATCACCAGTTCATAGGCTGGGAAATAAAAGAGGTTTTCAAATTTATCTACCATGTGGTGCACCGCATTGATGAGCGTGGCTTTGCTACGGCTGTTTTCTACAAATCCATCTCTTAAATGCCTTACCGGACTGATAGTAAAGATGATTTTTATTTTCGGATTGAATTGCTTGAGTCGGTATATCAATGTATCGAGTGTGGTCACTACTTCTTCTGTACTCAACAAACGTTTGGTAAATTTATCAGTAGGTACTTTGTGGCAATTGGCCACTATTTTTTTGGAAGGAAGTTCGTACACAAATGCAGATCCCAAAGTGAGCAGTAACCAATCTGTTTCTTGTAAAAAACTATGCGCTTCGCTGGTAAAAGCATTTATCTTTTGTAAACAATCTTCAGCAGTGAGGGCCGAAAAACGCGTATGGTGATCCCAACTGCCCCAATGTTCGTTTTGAAAAAACAAATCTTCCCGGATATATTGTTTGCGTTCGATGTAAGAGATGAGAGATGTAGAAATACTCACCGGATTAAAGAGGATTCCATTGGGATTTTCGATGATGCGAAATTTGTGTGCAGCCAGCTTCGATCCGATTTGTTCTGTAAAACAAGAGCCAGCCAAAAACAGCCGGTCAGTATGTTTTATTTTGATGGCAAAAGGTTTGGGCGTATGTTCTAAACGAAACTCCATGGGCTGTTTTTCAGATTTAATAATGTAAAGTTGCAGCAACATAAGCTGACAAAACGATGCTTATGCATTTCGATCCATAAAAATTGCTGCAGCCATGGCACTACTTTTTAGAAGTGCATCCTGATTCAGTCCTTGCAACAAACCTTTTGATTCAAAGTAAGGAATCAACAATTCGGTATCCATGTTCCCCACCAATTCATCATCCGCCATGGGGCAGCCACCAATACCTTTGAGCGCTCCATCAAAACGTTGGCAGCCTGCACGCAAAGCGGCGTCTGTTTTCGCTTTCCAGCCAGCAACCGTACTGTGCAGGTGCACCCCAATTTCTACAGAAGGCAGCCATTGAATGAGGTGCGACGTAACCTGGTACACCTGATCGGGTGAAGCCAACCCTACTGTGTCGGCTAAAGAAATGATATTGATATCCATGTCTGTCAACTGCTGCACCCATTCAAAAACCAGACTTTCATCGTATTCATCGCCGTACGGATTTCCAAATGCCATAGAAATATAAACTACCAGTTCTTTGTTATTTTTTAAACAGAGGTTTTGGATTTCCGCCACCCTTTTAAGAGATTCTTCCATGCTGGAGTTAGTATTGCGTTGTTGGAAAGTAGGAGAAATGGAAAAGGGGAAACCCAAATAATGAATTGATTCGTAGAGAACAGCATCTTGTGCACCTCTTTCATTAGCGATGATGGCTAATAAGTTGGTATGGGTGCCTGATACATCCAATTGTTTGATTACTTCATGTGTATCGGCCATTTGAGGAATGGCTTTGGAAGAAACAAAACTTCCGAAGTCGAGCGTATCAAAACCTACTGAAAGTAACTGCTGCAGGTAGGCAACTTTTTGAACGGTAGGAATAAAGTGGGGCCAACCCTGCATGGCATCCCTTGGACATTCGATCAGCTTCAGTGCTTTTTTTGGTGGTTCAGTTGCTGACATTTGAAAAATGGTTTACAATTTATCTTTAAATACAAGTGGTTGCTTATTGTTTCATTCATTGCAACAACCTGGATGCTACGCATTCTCCAAACCCCTTTGGCGAACAACTTCATACAAAATTATCCCGGTGGCAACAGACACATTTAAGCTATCAAATGCACCAGGCATAGGTATTTTACAGGTTTCATCGCAAATTTTCATCAAAGCAGGATACACCCCTTTTTCTTCTCCACCCATAATAATAGCACAGGGATCCGCAAAATTGCAGGCTGCAATTTCTTTGGTAGCGGTCATTTCGCTGGCGAAAACCCTGATACCGTTGAGGTGCAGATCATCTACTGCTTTCATCAAGCTTTGCACCCTGCAAACAGCCATTTGTTCCAAAGCTCCAGCAGAGGTAAGAATGGCATCTTCATTGAGCGCGCCTACCCCTTTATCGGGTATAATAATGGCTTGCACCCCCATGGCGTAAGCGCTTCTGGCAATGCCACCAATATTTCTGATATCGGTGATGCCATCTAAAATTAGAAACAAAGGAACTTCACCGTTTTCTACTACAAAAGAGATCACCTGTTGCAGATCCTGGTATTGAATTTTAGAGATCATGGCCACACAACCCTCATGATTGCTCACATTGAGGTTATTTAGTTTTTCAACAGGCACCTTGCTGATGGGCACCAAATTGTCGGCTGCCAACTTTTTGATTTCATCTATTACTTCCCCGTGTACGGTGGTTTGCAAATAAATTTTTTCTAATTGTTTGCCCTCTTTCATGGCTTGAATGACTGCCGTGCGGCCCACGATGAGCGTATTTTTTTTTGGACGATGATGTTGATGTCTGAAATTTTTCACTTTGCAAAATTAGGTATAAATACCACCAATAAAAAACCATAAGCATGGGCTTATGGTTTTTACAAATTTGTATATAGAATAACTTACTTCAGTTTGAAAGCTTTTTTCACGTCCTGCACTGCATCCAGTTTTTCCCACGTAAACAGTTCTACTTTTGTTTTGATCGTTTTTCCATCGGGAGAAGTGAAGATTTTTTCTACGACTTCGTTTTTACGACCCATGTGACCATATGCAGCAGTTTCGCTGTAGATAGGATTGCGAAGTTTTAAACGCTGTTCGATAAAGTACGGGCGCATATCAAAGCATTTCATGCCCATGATTTTTTCAGCGATGGCACCATCTGTCATTTTAACTTTGGCAGTACCATAAGTAACCACGTTGATACTGGTAGGCTGTGCTACGCCGATGGCATAAGATACCTGTACCAGTACTTCATCACACAAACCAGCTGCTACCAGATTTTTGGCTATGTGACGGGTGGCGTAAGCTGCAGAACGATCTACTTTACTGGGATCTTTACCGCTAAAAGCTCCACCACCGTGGGCGCCTTTACCACCGTAGGTATCTACAATGATTTTACGACCCGTTAAACCGGTATCTCCGTGCGGTCCACCGATCACGAATTTACCCGTGGGATTAATGTGATATTTGATTTTGTTATTGAACAAATGGGCATATTTTGGATATTTCACCTTCACCCTTGGAATCAATATATTGATGATATCTTTTTTAATTTTGGCCAGCATTTTATCATCTTGTCCAAAATCATCATGCTGGGTAGAAACTACAATGGCATCAATTCTTACAGGAACATTGTTATCGTCGTATTCTAAGGTTACCTGGCTTTTAGCGTCTGGGCGCAGGTATTTAATTTGTTTGTTTTCTCTTCTCAGCGCAGCCAATTCTTCAAGCAATTTATGCGCTAAATTCAATGCCAACGGCATGTAATCATCCGTTTCGTTGGTAGCATAGCCAAACATCATACCCTGATCGCCAGCACCTTGCTCTTCTTTTTTCTTACGATCCACACCTTGGTTGATATCGCCAGACTGCTCATGTATGGCAGAAAGAATACCACAAGAATTGGCTTCGAACATGTACTCACTTTTGGTGTATCCGATTTTACGGATCACACCTCGTGCAATTTCCTGCACATCCAGATAGGCCTTGCTTTTTACTTCACCAGCCAGTACAACCTGACCGGTAGTTACCAATGTTTCACAAGCTACTTTGCTGGTAGGATCAAAAGCCAGAAAATTATCAATTAGTGCATCACTGATCTGATCTGCAACTTTATCAGGGTGTCCTTCACTAACAGATTCTGATGTAAATAAATATGCCATAGTAATTTTTTTAATGTGCAAATATAAGGTCGTTATACAAACGAACAAAGTCCTTTTGGATTGCTCAGAAGAACTTTTTATAAAACAGGTTAAATTTTTGACCAAATGATCACCATTCGCATCTTCACCCGGTTATCGGGATGCGATCCACTTTTTACTTTGATTCGGCCGAAACCTACTGGATTATCCAGTGGCAATTCGCCTGCGATGAAATTAGCGTTGCTGAATTGTGGGTACAATACCCTGCTACCGGGGAATAGCCTAAACTGGTAATTCGGAAAATCTTTTTTTACAACGTGCTGAACGTAACGCGTAACGTTCAGGTCATAGTAGTAAACACTTTCGCCGATGGCATTGGTTTTTTTCCGGGCAAATCCTCCAAAGTAGGTGTAGTCTATATCGCCTGTTGGGAAATAAGGGAAGCCCGTTCTGAAATCAGGATCATATCTGGCATTCGGGTTCAGATCGAAATACAAAGGTTTCCACTTTGTAACGCCTGTATCAATTAAATCGAGGTACACAAAAGGTGGTACCGAGAAAATAGAATCCAGTATTGGATTATCTGGTATTTGCTCGATACTGATCTGTGCCCGGTGTATGATCGCATTGCGAAAAGTATCTAGTGCCGGTATGCGCAAATTGGCAAAAGTCCCCGGACTTGTTTGCAAGTACAAGGCATCAGGGGAAGGATTCAACACATTTCCAGACCAAGCTCTTTGTATGTTGTTGGCAGTTCCTGAAGGAATCAAAGCTGCAAAATCGTTTGTCTGTAAATTAAACGTCGTAAAAGTTGTATCTAATTTCCCCGTTTGATTGGCTTTTTTCTTATAATGAATTTCTAATCTCGTTTTTGGCTCTGCAATATTGATGTACATCAACGCATTGCCCGAGGCTCCTGAAGGAACGACCGCTAAACCTGAATACAATTTTCTGTATATAGAATCTCTAAAAAAAGCATTGTTGTTACCAATGCCAGCCCTGGTGCTATCTCTCCCACCGAGTGTTTGCGCAAATGCATCCGATAACTTGATCCGTATCTGATTAATAGAAGAATCTTTGCCGTTTCCAAAACGTACGGTGTCTCTCAGTCTGCGAATGTCGATGCTTTTTGTTGCCAACAAATTACCCAACATCGGTGGTTGGTATTTAATAGTTTTGAACTGAAAAACAGAGTCGCCGAAATTAGTATCGTTGAACTCATACACGTTTAATGTTTGCAGTTGAGTAGTATCTCCCCACGAACCCTGGTAACTTAGGGTTAACACTACAGAATCTATCATCACCAGCGTGTCGCCAGCATTTCCGAAAAAATAAGGATAAAAAGAAGGTTTAGGTTGCAGGTAGATATTTGCTTTAGATTGACCAAACAAAAAATCTCCATTAATGATACCCAACAAATGATTTTCTGCTCTGGCAATTTTAAAACTGTCGTCAAATCTGCCTTGAGTAGTGATGATGTCTAATGTGGTAGAGAAGGTATTCACGTTATCTACTGCGGGTATCAGATCAGCTCCGAGGTTGGTGGTATCTAATTTTGAACATCCCCAGTTAAATACAACCAATGATAAGTAACCAAGTATGGTTATTGGTAAAAGTCTTTTAAACACAAATAATTTTTTAAAGGAACAGTATTAGTTTTTTCTATTTTGAAAGGTCGGAATATAATTGTAAATAGTCTGTTAAATCAGATTCAGGATTGAATTTTAGAATCTTCTTTCCTTTCACTTTCGCAAATTCTTCTTCTAATTTTTTGTCTGTTTTTTCTGCCCCAAAAGTAACTGCATCGGCATACGTAGCCCCGCCTCTGAACATGGCGAAGTTGTTTAAATCTTTGAAAACATCCTGATCTTTTTTGGTTACATGATCATTGATGGCCAATATTTTAATAAAATCTTCTTCTAGCTTTTCTTTAAAGGTGGTTTCACCAATGGTGTACACAATTTTGCTGTGGCTGAATACAGGTTCTTTTTTGTAAGCAGTTTTAATGTACATCGGAATTAAACCAGTCATCCATCCGCTGCAATGAATGATGTCTGGAGGCCAACCGAATTTTTTAACCGTTTCCAAAGCACCCTTGCAAAACAATACTGTTCTTAAACCATTGTCATCGAACCAGTTCTCTGCTTCATCCGTAAAAATTGATTTGCGCTTAAAATAGTCCTCGTTGTCTAAAAAATAAACCTGTAAACGGGCGTTGGGCAAAGAAGCCACTTTGATTACGAGCGGATAATCGTCGTTGTCGATGGTAACATTGATACCGGAAAGCCTCACTACTTCATGCAGGCGGTGTCTACGTTCATTGATCACCCCAAACCTTGGCATGATACACCTCACTTCCATATTGTTATCATTGGAAAGCACTGCCAACTTATTGACGATTTCTGCAAATTCTGTCAGTTCCAGGTAAGGAGACATTTCATTGGCAATGAATAAAATTCTTTTCTTTGTAGACATATTTGCTATGTTAGTGCGTAAAATCCCAGCTATTTTTTGAAATGAGGTGCAAAAGTACTGATTTTTCTCCAATAGTCGTTTACCCAAACATACACACCGTTCAAACAGAGCTTTCATGATCATCGTAAAACATATAAAAGATTTAAAGCATCTTATCCATAACAGACCTGTTATCCAAAAACAAATTGGGTTCGTTCCCACGATGGGCGCACTGCATCCCGGACATGTTTCTTTGATAGAACGAGCCAAACAACAGACTGAATGGGTGGTTTGCAGCATTTTTATTAATCCCGCACAGTTTAACAACAAAGCAGATTTTTACAAATACCCGGTCACGATAGAAAAAGACATCGATATGCTGGAAGCTGCGGGTTGTGATGTGTTATTTTTGCCCGATGTAGAAGAAATGTATCCTTTTGGCGATCCGGTGCTGCATTATGATCTTGGTTTTATAGAAACCGTTTTAGAAGGGGCTTTCAGAAAGGGTCATTTTCAGGGGGTTTGCAGGATCGTAGATAAACTATTACGAGCGGTGGAACCCCATTTTATGTTCATGGGACAAAAAGATTACCAGCAATGTATGGTCGTACAAAAAATGATAGCACTCACCGAACAGTCTGTACAACTCGTAGTTTGCCCATCTGTAAGAGAGCCCAATGGGCTGGCCATGAGCAGCAGAAACATGCGGTTGAGCGAACCCGAAAAAATAAAAGCGCTACAGATCTTATCATGTTTGAAAACCGTCCAAACCAAATTAGCTGTGGGCAATATAAGTTCATTGGCCAAAACAGCTAAAGAGGAGTTGGAAAAAGAAGGTTTCGTGGTAGACTATGTGGCCATTGCCGATGCTCATACCTTGCAAGAGATCAATGAGTGGGATGGTGAACAAAAAATAGTAGCCTTAGCAGCTGCTTATTTAAAGGAAGTAAGGTTGATCGACAACCTGATCTTAATTTAAAATTCCGAATCATTCCACCACTAATGAAAGGGGCTTTGTAAATTGCGACCGATATGCGAAAGAAAATAGTTTCTATTTTTCAGTACGTGCTTTTTTTGGGAGCAGGAATCTTTTTGGTGTGGTGGCAGTTCACTTCTATGAATGCTGCTGACAAAAAAGAATTCTACCAATCATTGAGTAACACCAACTACTGGCTATTGGTTCCAGTAGTGGTAATGAGCCTGCTCAGTCATTTAAGCAGGGCCATGCGTTGGAAATTGATCATGGAGCCACTTGGATACAAGCCAGCCCTCAAAAATGTTTTTGCAGTAACGATGGTCGGTTATTTTGCTAATTCTGCCATCCCCAGACTGGGTGAAGTGCTCAAATGCAGCCTCCTGGCAAAATTTGAAAAACTGAAAATCGACAAACTTTTTGGGACTGTGTTGGTAGAGCGAACTTTTGATTTTATTTGTTATCTGATCTTCATAGGCATCACTGTTTTACTGCAAATTGATCTGATCGGCGGTTATGTATCGGGAAAGTTAAGAGCCATGGGCAGTGGGGAAGGCATGCCGATCTGGCTAAAAATAAGTACGGTATTGGCGTTGATATTTGGCATCGTTTTTTTGTTGAAATGGTTGGTAAACAAATTCCCTCAGAATCGGATTATCGCAAAACTGAGCGGTTTTGTAACTGGCATTGGTGCTGGATTTAAAACCATCCGCAGTATGAAAAAGAGGCGGCTTTTTTTGCTACACACTTTTTTCATTTGGACTATGTACTTATTGCAAGTGTATATCGGATTTTTTGCTATGGAAGCTACCAATGGATTAAGCATTTTCGCAGCTTTTTCGGTATTGTCTCTTTCTACACTTGCCATGATCGCCACGCCTGGAGGCATGGGATCTTTTCCGGTTTTTGTGGCGCAAACCTTGTTGATCTATGGCGTTGCCACCCCTCAGGGAAAAGCTTTTGGTTGGTTGCTATGGGGTGCCAATACGATCATTGTGGTGGTCATTGGGTTGATCGCCTTGCTGCTTTTGCCCTACCTGAATAAACATAAGGAAAGTGCCAGTACTTCGCCCACTAACGAAGCTGCATAAACGCAAGGTTGATTTTTAAGCGCAGGGAAGATTTGTAGGAATACATCCACCAGGAAATTAAATTTTAGCAAAAAATTAATATTGAAGAAAGATGCATTACAATATTTTTGTGTAAAACCAGCACATCACTAAAAATATTTGCATTGCTTAAACGTAAAACCATTGCCAGAGACATTAGCTGGCTCTCCTTTAACGGCCGTGTATTGCAGGAAGCGGCAGACGAAACCGTTCCGCTCAAAGAGCGCATCCTTTTTTTAGGTATTTTTTCAAACAACCTCGATGAATTTTTTAGGGTTCGGGTGGCCACGCTTCGAAGAATGATCGAATTGGGCAACAAAGCAAAAATGCACCTGGAGCTGAATCCAGAAATGATCTTACAAGAAATTGAAGAAAAAGTAAACCAACAGCAAATAGAATTTGAACGCATCTGGAAAAACATACAACAGGAACTGAGGGCGCAGAACATTCACGTCATTAATGAAAAAAAATTGAACCTGGCGCAACAAAAATTTGTGCTGGATTATTACAAAGAGGAAGTTAGAAGTTACATAGTACCGTTGATGATTGAAAGCATACAGTCTTTCCCGGTTTTAAATGATAAATCCATTTACCTGGCTTGTAAACTTTCGCGAAAAGACAAAACCATACCGCAGCGCTTTGCATTGGTATCCGTTCCTTCCAGAAGATTGGGAAGATTTTTAATATTGCCTTCTAAAAACGATGAAGAATATATTATCTTATTGGAAGACGTTATCCGGTTTTGTTTGCCCCTTATTTTTTCTTTTTTCAAATACGATCAGTTCAGCGCACATTTGATCAAAGTAACAAGGGATGCAGAGATCGACATCGACAATGAAGTATCTACTTCCTTGATTCAGAAAATTGAGAAAGGAATCAGAAATAGAAAAAAAGGTAAACCCGTTCGATTTGTATTTGATAAAGATATCGACATTGCCCTTCTCACCTATCTGGTAAAAAGGATGGGACTGAGTTTAAAAGAAAACCTGATTCCGGGAAGCCGCATCCACAATTTTAAAGACTTCATGGATTTTCCGCAAGTAGGACAACTTCAAAAAAGTCACCGAAAAAGACCTTTCACACATCCTTTGTTGAAAAATGAAGACAGCGTTACCAAACTGATATTCGAAAAAGATGTGCTGCTAAATTTCCCTTACCATTCTTACGATAGTGTGATTGACCTATTGCGGGAAGCTGCCATCGATCCTTATGTAGTGAGTATAAAAATAACCTGTTACCGATTGGCTTCCAGATCAAAAGTGATCAATGCCCTTAGTAATGCTGTTCGAAATGGTAAGCAAGTAACAGCAGTGTTGGAATTAAGAGCCCGATTTGATGAAGAAGCAAATCTGATGTGGAAAACAGAACTGGAAGAAGCAGGCGCCAGAGTGCTCATTGGTGTACCAAATATGAAAGTACATGCCAAGCTTTGCCTGATTAGAAGAAGAGTTGAAAATATAACCACTCATTATGGATTTGTGAGCACCGGAAATTTGAATGAAAAAACAGCCCTGGCCTATGGTGATCATTGTTTGCTGACTTCGGATAGAAAAATTATGGCGGACGTAAACCGGATGTTTACTTATCTGGAGCATCCAAAAACCAGGATCGGTGTTTTAAGAGGATGTAAAACTTTGATGGTAAGTCCAACCGGAATGCGCAAACAACTGATAGCACTCATCAACCGTGAAATAAAAAATGCCAGGAATAAAAAGCAGGCCGCCATTACTTTAAAATTAAATTCACTCAGCGATGGACAATTGATCGCAAAACTGGAAGAAGCAGCTAAGGCAGGCGTAGAAGTTAAAATGCTGATCCGGGGTATTTTTTGCATGTATTCAGAAAATAAGAATTACAAAAAACCCGTGCAGGCCATTAGCATTGTAGATGAGTATCTAGAGCATGCGAGAGTGATGATCTTCCTCAATGATGGAGATGAAAAAGTATTTATTTCTTCTGCCGATTGGATGGTGCGCAATATCGATCATCGGGTTGAAGCAGCTTGTCCTATTTTAGAAAAAGAGATCAAAAAAGAGATCATCGACCTTATCAATATACAACTTAAAGATAATATTAAAGCCAGGATATTAGACAACGATTTGGAAAACCAATATGTGAATCCCCGCAACAAAAACAAAGTAAGATCGCAGGTAGAAATTTATCAATACCTCTATCAAAAAAAATACATCTAATGGCGTGTCGGCTATTATATTTTTGATTGAAGCTGCTTTATTGTATTTTAGCCGAAATACGGCGGCTTCATCTAATTCAACGAAAATATTATCCATTGATTCTGGCAGCAATAGACATCGGTAGTAACGCAGCAAGATTATTAATTACTGAAGTGATTGACAACGGGGCAGACAAACCTGTGTTTAACAAACTCAACCTTTTTAGGGTTCCGCTTCGATTGGGTTTTGATGTTTTTGAAAGCAGTTATATATCCCCTGATAAATTGACCATGTTCATGGACACCATGAAAGCCTTCAAAAACCTGATGAGTGCCTACAGTGTCAGCTCTTACAAAGCTTGTGCAACCAGTGCCATGCGAGATGCCAGCAATGCCGGCGAAATTATTGAAGCTATTTTTAAAGCCACCGGAATAAAGATAGAAGTGATATCTGGAGATATGGAAGCCAATCTGGTATATGAAAATCATGTAGCAGAAAACATGAACGAGCAAAACAGCTACATGTATGTGGACGTGGGCGGAGGTAGTACAGAAGTTTCTTTTTTCGCCAACGGAAAATTGGTGTTCAAACAATCATTCAATATTGGTACTATCCGTTTGTTGAAAAACATGGTTACGGAAACGCATTGGGAAGAAATGAGAAACACTATCAGGGCCTTTACCCGGGGACAAAAAGCAGTGATCGCAATTGGTAGTGGCGGAAACATCAATAAAGTTTTTTCGTTGAGTAAGAAAAAAGATGGTAAACCACTTTCGCTCGAATTATTACGTAACTATTACAAAGAGCTGGAAGCTTTTGGCTTAGAAGAAAGAATGGTTAAATACAATTTAAGAAGAGATAGAGCAGATGTAATTTTACCGGCCATTTTTATTTATATCAATGCGATGCGATGGGCAGGTGCTGAAGAAATTTATGTTCCCAAAATTGGTTTGGCAGACGGATTGGTGAAACATTTATGGAACGAAGTAAAACTTTCAAAATAACCTCCTGTATTTGTTGTAATCCCTCCCATAAACAAACGCCATGCGAAAAACTATTCTTTGCGGCCTGTTTTTGTTTTTAACAGCAACTGGCTTCACCCAACATGCACACTTACCATTTGTAGAAAAATCTTCAATAAAATGGGCTGCGTATGCCAATGATACCTTTCGTTTTACTGAATTGAATTTAAACCTATTTCTGAGAGACCAATTGGTGAACAACAAGATCGAAGCTCGCCTCACTGATTATGATCACAATACGCAAATAAAAGTAACTGTTGATTCTGTAAAAGAAAGAATATCCCCGAATAAAATATTGAAAGTAATAGACAGCACCGGAAATGTGGTAGATGAAATGGTTGCTGCACAGAATCAGTTGTACGATGACCGGTACTTCAATCCATTCACGAACAATTTGGTAGACATCCAACAGGCGATTTTTGTGGAAGACGGAAGGCTGCGGTCGCACATTGCATGGGTATCTCCGATGTACTTTGTGGTCACCTCCATGGGAATGGAGTTGGGTATCAGCAACGCTTTTCAAACAGCTTTTAATTCAAATCCGACCATTAAAAAAAAATGGAAAAAGAAAGCCCTCTATCTGGGTAAGAGTAGCAAAAAATACATGCTCAACCTCCTTACTGCCGGTACCCCTTTGTTAAAACCGATGTATGGAAAAAACCTACTGGAAGCTATCTGGCCCTATCTGGGTAAAAAAGATATGCTGTTGCAGGATCCTTCCTCGCTAACGATGCTTTCAATAAAAGATATTAGCATGTTTTTACTCGATAGTAGCGTTGTAGAGGTTCCGGTGTACAATGAAAAAGGAGCCATCATTGAGTATAAAAAAACAGATTTGAAAGACATCCCAATACCTCTCACCAATGTACCTTTTGTAATGCTGGAGCAGGAATGGTTTTACATCTCCTCTCATAATAAAATCTATTCAAATATTTTGTCAATCGAATGTTGGTCGAACAAAACGCATCAGGGCAAAGTGGATGAATTACCGTCCCCTTTTCTTAAAATTATTCAAGCAAAATAATTGTTGGTACATTTACAATAAGTAAAAATAAAGTAGCCATTTGATTGTCATCAACCAACATACTAATTGAAATAAAATATAAAAAAATGTCTGTTCATAAAGAAGTAAAAAAGATCACCACCAACACTTTGCTAAAGATGAAGGCGGCTGGAGAAAAAATATCCATGATCACGGCGTATGATTTTTCATTTGCTCAATTGTTTGACGCTGCAGGCATCGATATCATTTTAGTGGGTGATAGTGCCAGCAATGTAATGGCCGGACATGAAACTACGCTCCCCATCACCCTCGACCAAATGATTTACCATGCCAGTTCGGTAGTTCGTGGGGTGAATCGTTGTTTTGTGGTGGTAGATCTTCCATTTGGATCTTACCAGGGCAATGCAAAAGAAGCCTTGCATTCATCTATCCGCATCATGAAAGAAACGGGCGGGCATTCCATCAAATTAGAAGGCGGCGCAGAAGTAGCAGACTCGGTAAAACGTATTGTGGATACTGGAATACCGGTGATGGGTCATCTGGGTTTAACGCCGCAAAGTATCTATAAATTTGGGACCTACACGGTTAGGGCCAAAGAAGAAGCGGAGGCAGAAAAACTCAAAAAGGATGCGATGTTATTGCAGGAAGCTGGCTGTTTTGCTATCGTGTTAGAAAAAATTCCTGCAGCATTGGCCAAAGAAGTATCCAATAGCTTAGTGATTCCTACCATTGGTATTGGTGCAGGCGGCGATTGTGATGGACAAGTGCTGGTGATGCATGATATGCTAGGCATCAATGCTTCTTTTAAACCGAGATTTTTAAGGCAGTACCTTAACATGGGTGAGCAGGTAACCAATGCTGTGCAGCATTATATTTCGGATATAAAAAGTGGTGATTTTCCCAATGAAAACGAGCAATATTAACTCGAAACAAAACACGAATTGTTAGCAAGTCTCCCCTACATTTGCAGCTCAAAAACAACATCTCTTGAAACTTCTTATAACTGCTTACCTTTTAGGCGCTATGGTATTGCCTGCCAGGGCACAAGAAATCATCGCATTAGATCCTCTCAGCATCACCAGTTCCCGCATCGATCAAAAAGTATCAGAAACGGGCCGCTCTATCACTGTCATTGAAGGTAAACTTATAGAAAGATTGCCCGTAAATTCATTAGACGAACTGTTGAAGTATGCCGCCTCTGTTGAGATACAGCAAAGAGGGCCTGCTGGTGCGCAAGCCGATATTGTGGTACGGGGAGGTACATTCCAACAAGTTTTGGTGCTGATTGACGGGATTAAAATCAACGACCCCATTACCGGACATTTCTCAGGCTACATGCCGATCGCTACATCGCAAATTGAGCGGATAGAAATTCTCAGAGGCCCGGCAGCAGCAGGTTATGGATCAGAAGCCGTAGGTGCAGTGATCAATATCATCAGCAAAACATTTGCACAGTTTAAAAAAGAAAAAGCACTTTCCGGAAACGCAGGTATTGCAGCAGGTGAATATGGCTATTGGATGGCCCATGCAGGTTTTCAAAAAACCAATGAAAAGATAAATTATTCCATTGCAGGGCAAACCACCAATGCAGATGGTCAATTGCT
This sequence comes from Chitinophagales bacterium, assembly GCA_038249665.1. GTDB lineage: Bacteria > Bacteroidota > Bacteroidia > Chitinophagales > Chitinophagaceae > Ferruginibacter. The sequence goes on along the minus strand of JBBSDF010000056.1, from coordinate 4,754 downwards.
TCGCGGTAATAATCGTGGTTATTTCAATAACCATTTATTCTCCGCCAACGCCGCTGTAAAGTTGAGCAACAAATGGAAAGCCATGCTACACAGCAGTTACGACGATCGCGATTTTGCTGCGCAAAACTTTTACACCAGCTTTGCCAGCGACACTGCAGTAGAAAGGGTTCGTACCTGGTGGAGCCACGCTAAACTAAAAAGGGAAACCAACAACGGCAGCGACGAAATTGACATCGCCTATAAAAATACCAATGACGTTTATCAATTTAATCCTGCGGCTATTGCCAACGACAATACTTCTGGTTTATTCACCTTACAATATGTGCACAGCAAAAAAATAAGTTCCTCTTTTTTTTACAATGCCGGTATCATGGCCGAGCAGAGAACCATCCGGTCGAATGACCGGGGTAATCATCAAAACCAACATATTGCCGGATTTGGATCAATTGTTTACAAATACAAAAAGTTTTCGGTGAATCCAGGCCTTCGAATCGTGCATGACAAAAACTATGGCACAGAAATTTTGCCTCAGGCCAACCTACTCTATCGAACAGGTAAATTGGGCTTAAAAGCCAATGCGGGCAGGGCTATTCGCAGTGCAGATTTTACAGAGCGGTACAATAATTACAACAAATCTATTGTAACAGGAGGCAGCATTGGCAATCCTGATTTGCAGGCAGAACGATCATGGAGCTACGAGGTGGGTGCTGATCTGTATTTCAACCATCTCAAAATTTCTGCCGCATGGTTTTACAGGGATCAAAACAACGTGATCGATTATGTAGCCACGCCCTATGCCGATATGCCCCGCAAAGAAAATCTGGTACCCACCGGGAGTTATGCATTGGCAAAAAATATTAAAAAAGTATACACAAGCGGCTTGGAAATAGAGCTCAACTATCAAAAAAAGATTCATCAACATTCGCAACTTTATGTAAATATAGCTGCCACTTTTTTGAGATCCAGCAGTTCAGATGCGGTGCCCTCTTTTTACATCATTTCACATGCCAAAACCCTCTTGCAGCAAACAATTATTTACCATTATAAAAAATTAAACACAGCCATAACCAGCATCTACAAAGAAAGAAATCCCAGGCAGGCACCTGGCATCAACGCAATTGTAAGTCCGCACTATTGGCTGGTAAACGTAAAAACAGCCTACCAGTTCAAGCAGTTTAATCTGTTTGTGGCGGTAAACAACATTGGCAATGTTAGGTACAGTGATTTGCTGGGCAGTAAAATGCCGCAAAGCTGGACCACAGCAGGACTGAACCTATCTTTTTAAAATGGCGAAAGCACAGTTTAACGTAAATTGCAGCACAAATAATAAATGATATGATTGCTGTATTAAAAGAACTGGGCATCAATGCCAGCAATGCCGGTGTTTCTACCGGATTGAAATGGATCAACAACAAGGGAAAAAAGATACATTCCTATTCGCCAGTGGATGGCCAATTAATAGCCCGGGTAACCGCTGCGGATATGGCAGGATATGAACTGGTAATGGCTTCTGCAACAACAGCCTTTGCAGAATGGCGCAGTTGGCCTGCTCCAAAAAGAGGAGAAGTAGTGCGCCAGATCGGCAACGAACTCAGGAATAAAAAACTGGCGCTGGGGAAACTGGTAAGTTACGAAATGGGAAAAAGCCTGCAAGAAGGAATGGGCGAAGTGCAGGAAATGATCGATATCTGTGATTTTGCGGTAGGACTCAGCAGGCAACTACACGGCCTCACAATGCACAGCGAAAGACCCGGACACCGCATGTACGAACAGTACCATCCGTTGGGAATTGTGGGTATCATTTCAGCTTTTAATTTTCCTGTAGCGGTAGGGAGCTGGAATGCCATGCTGGCTTGGGTTTGCGGAGATGTTTGTATCTGGAAGCCGAGTGAAAAAACACCTTTGTGTGCCATCGCCTGTCAAAAAATTATACAAAAAGTTTTTAAAGAAAATAACGTGCCGGAAGGTGTAAGCAATATTCTCGTCGGCGAAAGAGAAGCGGGTGAATGGATGAGCCACGATCAACGCATTGCGCTGGTATCCGCCACCGGTAGTACCCGTATGGGCAAAGCCGTTGGTGCGGCCGTTGGACAAAGGCTAGGAAGAAGTTTGTTGGAACTAGGTGGTAACAACGCTATCATCATCAGCAAAGACGCCGATCTTGGCATAGCACTCACTGCTGCGGTATTTGGAGCAGTAGGTACCGCTGGCCAAAGATGTACCACTACACGCAGACTCATCATCCACGAAAAAATATACAACAAGGTAAAAGAGTTGTTGGCCAATGCTTATGCACAATTAAAGATTGGCAATCCTTTGAATGAAAAAAATCATGTAGGCCCATTGATCGATATTGATGCAGTAGCAGCCTATCTGAGCGCTATCGAACGCTGCAAAGCAGAAGGGGGTAAATTTTTAGTAGAAGGAAAGGTATTAAAAGGTAAGGCTTATGAAAGTGGTTGTTATGTTAAACCATGTATAGCAGAAGCAGACAACAACTTTGAAATCGTGCAGCATGAAACATTTGCGCCCATTTTATATATCATGAAGTACAAAAATATAGAGGATGCCATTGCCCTGCAAAACGGTGTACCTCAGGGATTGTCTTCGGCCATCATCACCAACAACCTGCGCGAAGCAGAGGGCTTTTTATCAGCTACAGGCAGTGATTGCGGAATAGCCAACGTAAATATTGGTACTTCGGGGGCAGAGATCGGCGGAGCTTTTGGTGGAGAAAAAGAAACCGGCGGCGGCAGGGAAAGTGGGAGCGATGCGTGGAAAGTGTACATGCGCAGGCAAACCAACACCATCAATTATACCAACCAGTTACCTTTGGCGCAAGGCATCCGCTTCGATTTATAAAATTTAGCCAAATTGTTGCTTTGAGTGTTCAACAAACCTAATAAACCATTTAATTTCGTAAAAAATAATAAAGTATGACGACAAAATACGCAAAGTTACTTTTAGCAGCATTGTTGATGGCTGGGGTGACCATGGCACAAGGAAATACTGCCACAAAAAAAGACGCAGTTCCTAAAGACTGGCATTTGTTGGATCAAAAGGAAGACGGTTTCCCGGGAGTAAGTTTGAATAAAGCCTACGAATTTGTTAAATCCAAAAATTTACAAAGCAAAAAAATTGTGGTGGCCGTTATTGACAGTGGTATTGACACCCTACACGAAGACCTAAAACCTATTTTGTGGAGAAATCCTACAGAGATTCCAGGAAATGGAATTGACGATGACAGAAATGGTTATGTAGATGATATCTACGGCTGGAACTTTTTGGGTGGAAAAGATGGAAGGAATGTAAAAAAAGACAGCTATGAAGGCGCACGGGTGTACCACAGTTTAAAAGCGAAGTGGGATGGAAAAGAGGTGGAAGCGGCTAGTCTTTCGGCATCAGAAAAAGCCGAATACGACATGTTTGTGCTTGCCAAACAAAAAACAGTAGAAGGAGTAAATAAAGAAGAAGCGGCATACATGACACAGCTTTTCCCAAAATTCGTTAAAGGTGATTCTGCCATCAGAAAAGAAATAGGCAAATCAGCATACAACGGTAATGACCTAAAAGAATTTACACCGGCCAATGCAGATGGTAAAATGGTGAAAGGATTGATGTTAAACATTTCAAAAGCCAACAACAACTACGATATTACCAACCAACAATTATTAGATCAGTTGGAAGGTGAAATTATGAAAGCAACATCTGCCGCACAAGCCCCGGAAGAATTTAGAAAAAATATTGTAGGCGATAACGAAATGGACATCAATGATCGTTTTTACGGTAACAACGATGTTATGGCCAACACGCCTTTTCATGGTACACATTGCAGCGGTATTATTGCGGCGGTTCGCAACAACGAAAAAGGAATGGATGGTGTTGTGAGCAACGTAAGCATCATGATGTTGCGTGCAGTACCGGATGGAGATGAACACGATAAAGATATTGCCCTGGCCATCCGCTATGCGGTTGACAACGGTGCAAAAATTATCAGCATGAGTTTTGGCAAAGGCTTTTCTCCACAAAAGGAATGGGTAGATGATGCATTCAGGTATGCAGAAAGCAAAGGCGTTTTATTGGTACATGCAGCAGGCAACGATGCAAAAGATGTAGGCGAGGAAGCAGCGTATCCTAACGCCACCTATGCCAATGGAAAAGGAAAAGCAACCAATGTAATTAATGTTGGTGCAAGTGGCAATGAAAAAAATGGTGGATTAACGGCATCCTTTAGTAACTACAACAAAGAGCAGGTAGATGTGTTTGCTCCAGGTGTGGGTATTTATTCTACCATTCCAGGCGGTAATACTTACGGCGATGCAAGTGGTACCAGTATGGCTTGTCCACTGGTAGCTGGTGTGGCCGCATTTATTATGCAGCACTATCCTAATCTTACAGCGCAACAGGTGAAAGAAGCTATTGAAAAAACGGCACAATCTCCTGGTGAAAAAGTAAACAAACCAGGTACGGATGAAAAAGTTGACATGAGTGAATTAGCAAAAACTGGCGGGATCATCAACGCTTATGAAGCCATCAAGTATGCCAGTACCATGAGCACTACTCCTGTGAAAAAGCAAACTGTGCCCAAATCACCTCTCAAAAAAGAACGCAAAGGATAATACAATAGAAAAGAATTTTAAAAAGCCGCTTTCCAAAAGAAGCGGCTTTTTTGTTGAACAGCTCTGCAAAAAAAAGTGAAAGAAATATTTTATCAGCGAACAATGATGCAGGCTTTCCCTTATTTTCTTTACTTT